>NZ_MULI01000061.1 GCF_002939385.1 Streptomyces sp. MH60
GGCCCGAGGCCCGGGCGACCGCCGAGCGCGCCGCCCGCGCCGCGGCCCGTGCCGCCCGCCGCACCCCGGTCCCCGTGCCCCTCGACGCGGCCCTCGGACTCACCCTGGCCGCACCGCTGACCGCCCTCACCGACCTGCCCTCCTTCGACACCTCCGCGATGGACGGCTGGGCCCTCGCCGGACCGGGGCCCTGGGCGCTGCGCGACGAGGGCGTCCTGGCCGGACACGCGGAGCCCGCGCCCCTCACCGACGGCGAGGCCGTCCGCATCGCCACCGGCGCACGCATCCCCCCGGACACCACCGCCGTACTGCGCACCGAGCACGGCCGTACCGACGAACGCGGACGCCTGCACCCCACCCGCGCGGTCGTCCACGGCCAGGACATCCGTCCGCGCGGTCAGGAGTGCCGCAGCGGCGACCAGTTGCTGCCCGTCGGCACCCTCGCGACCCCGGCGGTCCTGGGCCTCGCGGCCGCCGCCGGATACGACACGCTCACCGCGGTCCCCCGCCCCCGCGTCGACGTCCTGGTCCTCGGCGACGAACTGCTCACCCAGGGCCTCCCGCACGACGGCCTCATCCGGGACGCGCTCGGCCCGATGCTGCCGCCCTGGCTGCGTGCGCTGGGCGCCGAGGTCCGCGCCGTGCGCCGGATCGGCGACGACGCCAAGGCACTGCACCGCGCCATCACGTCCTCCGACGCCGACCTGATCGTCACGACCGGCGGCACCGCCGCGGGCCCCGTCGACCACGTCCACCCGACCCTGCGCCGGATCGGCGCCGAACTCCTCGTGGACGGCGTCAGGGCACGCCCCGGCCACCCCATGCTGCTGGCCCGCCTCAAGGACGACCAGCACCTCGTCGGACTGCCCGGCAACCCCCTCGCCGCCGTCTCCGGACTGCTCACCCTCGCCGAGCCGCTGCTGCGCACCCTCGCCGCCCGCCCGGCACCCGAGCCGTACACGCCGCCCCTGCGGGACGCGGTGCACGGGCACCCGCACGACACCCGGCTCGTGCCCGTGGTGCTGCGCGACGAGGGTGCCGTGCCGTTGCGCTACAACGGTCCGGCGATGCTGCGTGGCATCGCGGCCGCCGACGCCCTGGCCGTCGTACCGCCGGGCGGTGCCCGGTCGGGGCAGGAGGCCGAGCTGCTCGACCTGCCCTGGGCGACCGGCGGGATCGGGGTGTGTTTCACGTGAAACTTCCGGGCCAGGACGCGATCGCGCGCCAGGCGGACGAGCACTTCGTGACCCACAAGGTGAAGCTCCCCAGGAAGCTGGTGGAGCACCCGTTCCGCCAGGTCGCCAAACGGCTGTCCATCGCCCTCGTGGTCCTCGTGGTGACGGCCTTCATCGTGTACGCGGACCACGACGGCTACACCGACAACTCCGACGGTTCCGTCGACCTGCTCGACTCCTTCTACTACGCCACCGTCACCCTCTCCACCACCGGATACGGTGACATCACGCCCGTCAGCGACGCCGCCCGGCTGACCAACATCTTCGTCATCACGCCGCTGCGCGTGCTCTTCCTGATCATCCTGGTCGGCACCACGCTGGAAGCCCTCACCGAGCGCACTCGGGAGGAGTGGCGCCTGAACCGCTGGAGGTCCGCCTTGCGCGATCACACCGTCGTCGTCGGCTTCGGAACCAAGGGGCGGTCGGCGATCCAGACCGTCTGCGCGACCGGGCTGCGCAAGGACCAGGTGGTCGTGGTCGACCCCAGCGGCAAGGCCATCGAGGCCGCGACGGCCCACGGCTACGCGGGCGTGGTCGGTGACGCGACCCGCAGCGACGTGCTCAACCGGGCCGAGGCGTACCGGGCGAAGCAGATCATCATCGCCACGCAGCGCGACGACACGGCCGTGCTGGTCACGCTGACGGCCCGGCAGCTCAACCGCGGCGCGAAGATCGTGGTCGCGGTCCGCGAGGAGGAGAACGCGCCGCTGCTGAAGCAGTCCGGCGCCGACGCCGTGATCACCAGCGCCAGCGCCGCCGGCCGGTTGCTCGGGCTCTCCGTGCTCAGCCCCGCCGCCGGCATGGTCATGGAGGACCTGATCAGCCAGGGCAGCGGACTCGACCTCATCGAACGGCCCGTCATAAAGGCCGAGGCGGGCAAGAAACTGCGGGAGGTGGACGACTTGGTGGTGAGCGTGATCCGCGGCCACCGGGTCCTGGGCTACGACGATCCGGCGGTCGGCGGGCTGGAGCTGACGGACCGCCTGATCACGATCGTACGGGCGACGCCGGGCACCCATGTGACGCCCGACGCCCGCCCGTTCCCCCGCGACTGAGCCGCCGCTCCCCTGCTACTTGCGGTTGTAGAGCCGCATCGTGACCGGGCCGAAGACCGCCAGGAACAGGCCCGCCCAGCCCAGCGTCCAGGCGATCTCGACGCCGGGCCAGCCGCCCGCCATCAGGCCGCGCACCGCGGACGCCAGGTGGGTGATCGGGCTGTTGTTGACGAAGGCCTGGAGCCAGCCCGGCATGGTCTTCGGGTCGACGAAGACGTTGGACAGGAAGGTGAGCGGGAAGATCACCATCATGCTGACGCTCATCACCGACTTCTCGGTGCGCAGCATCAGCCCGAACATCGTCCAGATCCACGAGAAGGCGAACGAGAAGAGCAGCAGCAGCGCGATCCCGGCGACCACGCCGACGAACCCGCCGTCGGGCCGGTAGCCGAGCAGCAGCCCGACGGAGAGCATGACGACGGACGCGATGGTGTAGCGCAGCGCGTCGCCGAGGAGATAACCGACCATCGCCGAGGGCCGCCAGATCGGCAGCGAGCGGATGCGGTCGAAGACGCCCTTCTCGATGTCGACGTTCACCGAGACCCCGGTGTACATGGTGATCATCACGACCGACATCACGAGGATGCCCGGCAGCACGAACTGGATGTAGTCACCGGGCGAACCCGCCAGCGCACCGCCGAAGAGGTACGTGAACATCAGCAGGTTCATGATCGGGAAGGCGGTGACGTCGAAGAGCTGCTCCGGCACGTGCTTGATCTTGAGGATCGCGCGCCAGCCGAAGGTCAGGGACGTGGACAGGGCGCCGGGCCGCGGCGGCCGCTCCCTGGTCACCAGCAGGGCCGCCAGCGACTCGGTGCTGACCGGGGAGAGTTCCTTGTCCGGGGTGCTCGTGGCCGTGCTCATGCCGTCACCTCGTCCTTCGTGTCGGTGTCGGTGCCGGAGTCGCCGTCGCTGCTCTGGCCGGTGTCGTGCCCGGTCAGCGCCAGGAAGACCTCGTCGAGGCTGGGCTGTCCCAGGGAGAAGCCGTCGACGGTGATGCCGGCCCGGGCCAGCTCACCGAGCGCCTTGGCGGCCTGGTCGGCGGCGGTGTCTCCGGCCGTCACCCCGAGGCGCGCGGTGAGCGCCACCGGGTCGGGCTCCAGCTGCACCTCGGCCACCAGCAGGTTCCGCAACAGGCGCTCGGCCTCGGGCCGCTCCTCCGCGTCCCGCAGCCGCAGATGGACGGAGCCGGCGCCGACGGAGGACTTCAGCTCGCCCTTGGTGCCCTCGGCGATCACCCGCCCCTTGTCGATGACGGCGATCCGGGACGCCAGCTGGTCGGCCTCGTCCAGGTACTGCGTGGTCAGCAGCACGGTCGTGCCCTGGGCGACGACCGCGCGGACGATGTCCCACACCTGGTTGCGGCTGCGCGGATCGAGACCGGTGGTGGGCTCGTCCAGGAAGAGCAGGTCGGGGGTGTTGAGGATGGAGGCGGCGATGTCGATGCGCCGCCGCATGCCGCCGGAGTACTGCTTGACCTGCTTCGCCGCGGCGTCCGTCAGGCCGAAGGCCGCCAGCAACTGCTCGCCGCGCTCCCGGGCGGCTGTCTTGCTGTGCCCGAGCAGCCGGCCCAGCAGCACCAGGTTCTCGGTGCCGGTGAGGTCCTCGTCCACGGACGCGTACTGCCCGGTGAGGCTCACCCGGCCGCGTACCTCGTCCGCCTCGCGCACCACGTCGTGACCGAAGACGCGGGCCTGGCCGCCGTCCGGCCGCAGCAGGGTGGCGAGCATCTTCACCGTGGTGGTCTTGCCGGCGCCGTTCGGGCCGAGGACGCCGTAGACCGTGCCGGCCGGCACCGCGAGGTCCACCCCGTCCACGGCCCGGGTCTCACCGAACGTCTTCACCAGTCCCGCGGTCTCGATGGCGAGTCCGGACGTGTGCGTGCTCATGCTGAGGGTCCTTCCGCGTTCTTGGCGTACGCGTTCTTGGGCTACGCATGGGAAGACCTTTACCGTCGCGCAAACTCATCGGCGACGCACGGGGATTTTCCGGCGGGGAAGGACGGGGGGACACAGGAGTAGCGTCGGCCCCATGCATGCGATCACGATTCCCGAACCCGGAGGCCCCGAGGCGCTGGTGTGGGCCGAGGTCCCCGACCCGCAGCCCGGCGAGGGCGAGGTCCTGGTCGAGGTGGCGGCCAGCGCCGTCAACCGCGCCGACATCATGCAGCGCCAGGGCTTCTACGACCCCCCGCCCGGCGCCTCCCCCTACCCGGGCCTGGAGTGCTCCGGACGCGTGGCCGCGCTCGGCCCCGGCGTGTCCGGCTGGGCCGTCGGCGACGAGGTGTGCGCGCTGCTCGCGGGCGGCGGCTACGCCGAGAAGGTCGTCGTCCCGGCCGGACAGCTGCTGCCGGTGCCGCAGGGTGTCGACGTGAAGGGGGCGGCGGCGCTGCCCGAGGTGGTCTGCACCGTCTGGTCGAACGTCTTCATGGTCGCCCACCTGCGCCCCGGCGAGACCCTGCTCGTGCACGGCGGCTCCAGCGGCATCGGCACCATGGCGATCCAGCTCGCCAAGGCCGTCGGCGCGAAGGTCGCGGTGACGGCGGGCAGCAAGGAGAAGCTGGAGCGCTGCGCCGAGCTGGGCGCGGACGTCCTGATCAACTACCGGGAGCAGGACTTCGTCGCCGAGGTGAAGGAGGCCACGGGCGGCGCGGGCGCCGACGTCATCCTCGACAACATGGGCGCGAAGTACCTGGACCGCAACGTCCAGGCCCTCGCCGTGAACGGCCGGCTCGCGATCATCGGCATGCAGGGCGGCCGGAAGGGCGAGCTGAACATCGGCACGCTCCTCGCCAAGCGCGCCGCCGTCAGCGCCACCTCGCTGCGGGCGCGGCCCCTGGAGGAGAAGGCGGCGATCGTGGCGGCCGTGCGGGAGCACGTCTGGCCGCTGTTCGGCGGGGGACACGTCCGTCCGGTCGTCGACCGCGAGATGCCGATGAGCGAGGCCGCCGAGGGCCACCGGGTGGTGGAGGAGAGCGGCCACATCGGCAAGGTGCTGCTGGTCGCCCCGTAGACGGCGCGACGACCGGCGCACGACCGGCGCACGGCCCTACGCCCGGCGCAGGCGCAGTCCCGCGAGGCCCAGGGCGAGGCCGAGGCCGATGAGTACCAGGCCGCTGCCGAGGGGGAGGACCCGCAGGAGGGGTTCGGCGGCGGCCCGGGTGGGCGTGCGGCTCTGTGACGGGGATCGGGGTGGGGCGGTCGAGGGCACCGCGGCGCCCTCGGTCCGGGTGGGCGGCAGGGCGGCGGCCGGGTCCTCGGGGACGCCGTCGTCGCCGTCGTCGTCGTCCCGGTACCGGCCGGGGTGCTCGTTCCTGCGGTCGTGCTCCGGCTCCCGCTCCTCGGCGTGACCGGGCCGCTGCCTGCCCGCACCCGGCGGGTTCCCGCCCCGGGAGGGCTCGGGGTCGGCCGTGGTGCCGGACGCCGACGGCGAGGGGGAGGAGGGCGTAGGTGTGGGCGTGGGCGAACCGCTGTCCGCGGGGCCGGATTCGACCGGGGGCCGGGCGTTGGGGCGGTCCGGGCGGTCGCCGTCGTCGGGGCGCCGGGGGCGTTCGTGGCCGCCCCGCCCGTCATGGGTGCCGGAGCCGTCCGGGACGGTGGGCGTCCCCGGCGCGGAGGGCCCCGGTGACGGCGCCGCCACCGCCGCCGACCGGACGGCGGCGTGGGCCGGCTGCGCCCCGTACGGCGCCACCCACGCACCGGCCCCCAGGACTCCCACCAGTCCCGTCATCCGCAGGGCGCGCAGCCATGGAGTCACGTCCGTGACCCCCTCCCGGTGATGTGCGGTCGTGGAAAGCGTCGTGGAAATCGACGGATCAAGCCTCACATTCGTCGGTGACACCGGCATTCCGGGCGCCGCCGAACGCGCCGGGACGGTTTCCGCGGGGGCACCGCCCGTCCGGGGTCCGGGGGTGCGAGACAATGGCGGTATGGAGATGCCGAGGAACGACAGGTCGCCGGAGAACCCTCAGATCCTGGTCGTCGGCCAGGACGGAATGGCGCTCAGCGGCGGCGGGGACGACGACTCCCGCGAGATTCCGGTGACCGAGCAGGTGGAGCAGCCCGCCAAGGTCATGCGGATCGGCAGCATGATCAAGCAGCTGCTCGAAGAGGTGCGGGTCGCGCCCCTGGACGAGGCGAGCCGGGTCCGGCTCAAGGAGATCCACGCCAGCTCGGTGAAGGAGCTGGAGGACGGTCTGGCCCCGGAGCTGGTGGAGGAGCTGGAGCGGCTCTCGCTGCCCTTCACGGACGACGGCACCCCGACCGACGCCGAACTGCGGATCGCACAGGCACAGCTGGTCGGCTGGCTGGAGGGCCTCTTCCACGGCATCCAGACCACGCTGTTCGCCCAGCAGATGGCCGCGCGGGCCCAGCTGGAGCAGATGCGCCGCGCGTTGCCGCCGGGCACCGTCCCGGAGGGCGGCGAGGAGAGCCCGCACCCGGGCGGCCGTTCCGGCGGCCCCTACCTGTAGGCACGCCTCCCTACAGGCGCGCCTCCCCGCAGGCACGACTCCCGGCAGGGACGCTTCCACCGACCGACAACGCGAAGGGCCCGGCAGCACCGCTGCCGGGCCCTTCGACGTCAGGCGTCCGTCACGTCGCCCGTCACCGTCGTCACGTGCTCACTCCGACGGCGGGTTGCCCGTCGAGACCTTGAGCTGGATCTCCGGCATGTTCTCCGGGTCGACGTCCGTGCCGGCGGTGGGGAACTGGTCCCGGACCGAGCCCTCGCCGTAGGTGTTCTCGTCGACGTCGACGACCTTCATCCGCCAGCCCGCGGCGTTGAAGCACTCCTTGACCGAGCCGATGTACTTGAACGTGAAGTCCGGCACCTTGATCTTGTCGGGGTCGTTGTACGACTCCTCCGGCTCGGTGCACTTGTCCTTCTCGATCGTCTTCGTCCTGTCCGGCCCGCGGTAGCCCGCCGCCTTCGACGGCGACGCGGACACGCTCGCCGTGCCGCCACCGCCGGCCTCCGGGTCCTCGTCCCCGCCCCCCTTCATCAGGAGCGCGCCGACCAGGGCGCCGACGGCCACGACGGCGACCACGATCGAGCCGATGATCACCGGCTTGTTCCGGCCGCCGCCCGAGGAGCCGGAGCCCTGGGCCGAGGGCGTCAGGTTGTACGGCGGCGGCGTGGACGCGCCCTGCTGCTGCGCGTACGGCGACGGGGCCGGCGTCTGGTAGCCGGCCTGCTGCGGATAGCCGTACGCCGGCGAGTGTGGCGCCGGGGCCGGGGTGCCGTACGGGTTCGGGCCGGGGGCCGGTGTCGGCTGGTACGGGGTCTGGACCGGCCCCGTCGGCGCCGGGGCCCCCTGGTCGACCGGCGGGAACACCGCGGAGCCGACGCCCGCGCCGCTCGACGTCTGGGCACCGGGCACGATGCTCGGCGGGGCCGCCTGGAAGGAGGCCGCCACCCGCAGGCACTCGTCGCGCATGGTCTCGGCGCTGGGGAAGCGTTCGTTGGGGTTCTTCTTCAGCGCGCGGGCCACCAGCGCGTCCACCGCCGGGGGCAGCGCGCGGTTCACCGCGGACGGGGCGACCGGCTCCTCCTGCACGTGCGCGTACGCGATCGCGAGCGGCGAGTCGGCGTCGAACGGCAGGCGTCCGGTGACCAGCTGGAACAGCATGATGCCGACCGAGTACAGGTCGGAGCGGGCGTCGACACCGCGGCCGAGGGCCTGCTCCGGCGAGAGGTACTGCGGGGTGCCGACGACCATGCCGGTCTGCGTCATCGAGGTCACGCCGGACTGCATGGCGCGGGCGATGCCGAAGTCCATGACCTTGACCACGCCGCGCTTGGTCATCATCACGTTGCCCGGCTTGATGTCCCGGTGGACCAGGCCCATCTCGTGGCTGATCTCCAGCGCGGCCAGCACGTCCGCGGTGATCTTCAGGGCCTTGTCGGCGGGCATCGCGCCCTGCTGCCGCACGTCCTCGTCGAGCACGGAGCCGAGCGGCCGGCCCTCGACGTACTCCATGACGATGTACGGAGTCGTCAGGCCGTTCAGATCGTCCTCGCCGGTGTCGAAGACCGAGACGATGTTGGTGTGCGTGAGCTTGGCCACGGCCTGGGCCTCGCGGCGGAAGCGCTCGCGGAAGGCCTGTTCGCGACCCAGCTCGGTGTGCAGCGTCTTGATCGCCACCTGACGGTCGAGGACCGAGTCGTACGCCAGGTGCACCGAGGCCATGCCGCCCTCGCCGAGCAAGTCGCGCAGCTGGTAACGGCCGCCGGCGAGCGCCCGCCCCGCGTACCGTCCCTGTCCGGCGGCGTCCTGGCTCATGTCTCTGCGTCCCCCATAGACGGCGGGCGCCGGTGGCGGCGGCACGCGCGCTCGTGATCGAAAGTGCTATTCCCGGCCAAGTCTGCCCCAGGGCACCGACACGTCAAGCGCGGTGCCCGTTCCGTGACCGTACGCGAAAGAAGCGTCGCGGAAGCGTTACAGCCCGCGTACCGCCGGTACACGGAATTTGCACGAGAGTACGGAACCAGGGTTTCATGACCGGTCCGTCTCATGTCCGGTCCCGGCGCCCCATCTCGGACCGGAGGCCCCCGCGAAGGCTGTAGCGTGGCCGACGGAGACCGTAACAACACCGCGCGTACCGCGGGCAGAAACGACGGCGAGGACTGATGGCACAGCAGCAGCGCGCCCAGGGCCCGTCCGAACCCGAGGCATCTGGCGGCGGTATGTCTGACGCGCCGGAGAACTGGGGCAACGGCGGCCTGGTCGGCGACGGCCGGTACCGGCTGACCCGCAGGCTCGGGCGAGGCGGCATGGCCGAGGTGTTCGCCGCGGAGGACGTCCGCCTGGGACGCACCGTGGCGGTCAAGCTGCTGCGCGCGGACCTCGCCGAGGACCCGGTCTCCAAGGCGCGGTTCACACGCGAGGCACAGTCGGTGGCCGGGCTCAACCACCACGCCATCGTGGCCGTGTACGACTCGGGCGAGGACGTCGTCGGCGGCCAGTCCGTGCCGTACATCGTGATGGAGATCGTCGAGGGGCGCACCATCCGCGACCTGCTCCTCAACGCCGAGGCGCCCGGGCCCGAGCAGGCGCTGATCATCGTCTCCGGCGTCCTGGAGGCGCTGGCCTACTCGCACCAGCACGGCATCGTGCACCGCGACATCAAGCCGGCCAACGTCATCATCACCGACACCGGCGCGGTCAAGGTGATGGACTTCGGCATCGCGCGCGCCCTGCACGGCGCCCAGTCGACGATGACGCAGACCGGCATGGTCATGGGCACCCCGCAGTACCTCTCCCCCGAGCAGGCCCTCGGCAAGGCCGTCGACCACCGCTCCGACCTGTACGCCACGGGCTGCCTGCTCTACGAACTCCTGTCGCTGCGCCCGCCGTTCACCGGGGAGACCCCGCTGTCGGTGGTCTACCAGCACGTGCAGGACATCCCGACGCCCCCGTCCGAGGTCTCCGACGCCACTCCGCCGGAGCTGGACGGCCTGGTGATGCGCTCGCTGGCCAAGGAGCCCGACGACCGTTTCCAGACCGCCGAGGAGATGCGCGGCCTGGTCCAGTACGGGTTGCAGATGCTGTACGAGCAGGGCGGCCACACCGGCACCTGGAACACCGGCCCGGTCGCCGCGCACGACGGCCGGCACACCCCCTCGGCCGGCCTGGCCGGCACGACGGTGCTGCCGCACTCCGACCACCACGGGGCGTCCGGCACCCAGCAGATCCCCCAGCCGATCCTGCCGGGCGGCTACGGCGGGAGCGACGACGGCGGCTTCGAGGGCCACGGCAACAAGGGCAGCGGCCGCGGCAAGCTGTGGATACTGGCCGTCTTCGCGGTGATCGCCATCGCGGCCGGCGTCGCGCTGGCCCTGAACAACGGCGACGGCGACAAGGGCGGCACCGAGACGGACAAGAGCCCCTCGGCGACCACCTCCCAGAGCACCGGCCAGGAGTCGCCGAGTTCCTCGCCCAGTGACGAGGCGACGCAGGAGACCACCGACCCGGGCACCGAGCAGGGGTCGGGCGGGGACGGCAACGGCGGCGGGGGCTGGGAGCAGCCGGACACGCCCACGTGGACGCCGTCGAACACCGCGACGAACGATCCGACCGGTGACCCGACCGGCGACCCGACGGGCGACCCCACCGGCGATCCGACGGGCGACCCCACGGGCGGTGGTGAGCCGACCGGTGGCGGTGAGCCGACCGGTGGCGGCGATCCCACGGGCGGTGGCGAGCCGACGGGCGGCGCGACCGGCGCCCCGGGCGGTTCCGAGGGCGGCGAGGGCTGACCCGGCCCCGTCCCTGTGCCTTACGCGCGCGTGCGGCCCGGAAACGGGCTCCACGCGCGCGTCGCGTTGCGGGGACGCCGTCGCGGGGACGTCGTTCTCGGCGAGGTCAGAGCGGCCCGGCCGACCCGTCCGTGAAGTGCACCGTGCCGAACTGCGGCTCGACGCGCAGATAGGCGGGCTCGAACGGCTCGCCGTCCACCCGGTCCGGCGCCGGACCGAACCGCTCCAGCTCGGCCGTGCTCGGCTCGTGGTCCTCGCACCGGCCCACGACCTGCACGGTCCACAGGCTCTCGCCGGGCCGCGCGGAGGTCAGGTTGTCCGCCCCGTACGCGACGACGCTCCCGGCGCACATCCGGTGGTACCCCCAGCTCCTGGGCATCCGCAGCAGGACCCGGCCGTCGCTCACGATGTGCCGCGCGTGGGCGAGGAAGGGCAGGGCGCGCAGGGTGGTGGCCGCCCGGCCGTAGGCGGTACGGCCGAGCAGGCCGACGGCGAGCTGTTCGTCGGAGGGCATGGACTCACTGTGCGGGAGCGCGGGGCACAGGACCAGGGCCGCCCGCCCCGGCGGCGGGGGACGTAAGTCCCGAGTGGGACCGCGGCCGGTGACACGGGACCCGTCAGCGGTTCTCGGCCTCCAGTCGGGCCACGAAGGCCGCCGCCTGGGAACGCCGCTGCATACCGAGCTTGCCCAGCAGGCTCGACACGTAGTTCTTGATCGTCTTCTCCGCCAGGTGCAGCCGCTCGCCGATCGCGCGGTTGGTCAGTCCCTCGCCGATCAGCTCCAGGATGCGGCGCTCCTGGTCGGTGAGCCGGGCCAGCCGGTCGTCCGGCTTCGCCCCGCCGTCGCGCAGCCGCTCCAGCACCCGCGCGGTGGCCGCCGGGTCGAGCAGCGACTTCCCGGCCGCCACCTCCCGTACGGCGCCGAGCAGCTCGGCGCCGCGGATGTCCTTGAGGACGTAGCCGGAGGCGCCCGCCATGATCGCGTCGAAGAGGGCCTCGTCGTCGGCGAAGGAGGTCAGCATCAGACAGCGGACGGACTCGTCCCGGGAGCGGATGTCGCGGCAGACCTCCACGCCGCTGCCGTCCGGCAGCCGCACGTCCAGCACCGCTACGTCCGGACGGGTGGCCGTGACCCGGGCCTGCGCCTCGGCGGCCGTACCGGCCTCGCCCACCACCTCGATGTCGGCCTCGCCGGAGAGCAGATCGTGCACCCCGCGCCGGACCACCTCGTGGTCGTCGAGGAGGAATACCCGGATTTTTCCGTCTTCGCGCACGCGGTCAGTGTCACACACCGACTCTTCCCGTGCCCGGGGTGGCCGGGATAACGTGCCGTTGTTCCGGCCCCCTGCAAGGCTGTGACCAGTAAAACTTCCGCCCTGCGCCGATTTACTTGGAAATCCGAGTAAAAACGCAGGTCAGGAGGGGTTTCACAGAAATGTGGAGCACTGGGTAACGTGCTGTTCGCAGGGCGCTCGCCGGGGCACCTGTCACGCCTGTTCCCGATCGGGCCGCACCCACCCTTGTGCGTCCGCCGGGCCGCAGGTGAGCCGCACTGGCTTCCGGCGAACCCGGGGGCCGGACCGACGGAGGAGCACACGTGACCGAGAGCACTGCCGCGCGCAAGCCGCGACGCAGCGCCGGAAGCAAGGCGGCCGGCACCACCGGCACCAAGGCGGCCGGGACCACCGGCAGCAAGGCCGGCACCGGCGCACAGCGCACCACCAGCACCACCCGTACCGCTGCCCAGAAGGGCTCCGAGACGGAGCTGGTGCAGCTGCTGACGCCCGAGGGCGAGCGCGTCGGGACGGCCAAGAACTCGCCGTACGCCGAGTACGCCTCGTACGTCGCCGACATCACCCCCGACGAGCTGCGCGGTCTGTACCGCGACATGGTGCTCACCCGGCGCTTCGACGCCGAGGCCACCGCCCTGCAGCGTCAGGGCGAGCTGGGCCTGTGGGCCTCCCTGCTGGGCCAGGAGGCCGCCCAGATCGGCTCGGGCCGGGCCACCCGCGAGGACGACTACGTCTTCCCGACCTACCGCGAGCACGGCGTCGCCTGGTGCCGCGGGGTGGACCCGACCAACCTGCTCGGCATGTTCCGCGGCGTGAACAACGGCGGCTGGGACCCCAACAGCAACAACTTCCACCTGTACACCATCGTCATCGGCTCGCAGGCGCTGCACGCCACGGGCTACGCGATGGGCATCACCAAGGACGGCGCCGACTCGGGTGTGATCGCGTACTTCGGCGACGGCGCCTCCAGCCAGGGCGACGTCAGCGAGGCGTTCAACTTCGCCGCGGTCTACAACGCCCCCGTGGTGTTCTTCTGCCAGAACAACCAGTGGGCGATCTCCGAGTCCAACGAGAAGCAGACCCGGGTGCCGCTCTACCAGCGCGCCCAGGGCTTCGGCTTCCCCGGCGTCCGCGTCGACGGCAACGACGTGCTGGCCTCGCTCGCGGTCACCCGCTGGGCGCTGGACCGCGCCCGGCGCGGCGAGGGACCCGCGCTGATCGAGGCGTACACGTACCGCATGGGCGCCCACACCACCTCGGACGACCCCTCCCGCTACCGGCACGACGACGAGCGCGTCGCCTGGGAGGCCAAGGACCCGATCCTGCGCCTTCGCCGCTTCCTGGAGTCCGCACACCACGCGGACGAGGGATTCTTCGCGGAACTGGAGGCGGAGAGCGAGACGTTGGGCAAACGAGTGCGCGAAGTGGTCCGTGCCATGCCGGACCCGGACCGGTTCGCCATCTTCGAGCACGCGTACGCGGACGGGCACGCGCTCGTGGACGAGGAGCGGGCGCAGTTCGCCGCCTACCAGGCATCGTTCGCAGACGCAGAGGGGGTCTGACATGGCAGCGGAGAAGATGGCGCTGGCGAAGGCGATCAACGAGTCGCTGCGCCGTGCGCTGGAGTCGGACCCCAAGGTCCTGATCATGGGCGAGGACGTCGGCAAGCTCGGCGGTGTCTTCCGGGTCACCGACGGTCTGCAGAAGGACTTCGGCGAGGACCGGGTGATCGACACCCCGCTGGCCGAGTCCGGCATCGTCGGCACCGCCATCGGTCTGGCGCTGCGCGGCTACCGGCCGGTGGTGGAGATCCAGTTCGACGGTTTCGTCTTCCCGGCCTACGACCAGATCGTCACGCAGCTGGCGAAGATGCACGCCCGGTCGCTGGGCAAGGTCAAGATGCCGGTCGTCATCCGCATCCCCTACGGCGGCGGCATCGGCGCGGTCGAGCACCACTCCGAGTCCCCCGAGGCCCTGTTCGCGCACGTGGCCGGCCTCAAGGTGGTCAGCCCCTCCAACGCGGCGGACGCGTACTGGATGATGCAGCAGGCCATCCAGAGCGACGACCCGGTGATCTACTTCGAGCCCAAGCGCCGGTACTGGGACAAGGCCGAGGTCGACAAGGAGGCCATCCCGGGCCCGCTGCACGCCGCGCGGGTGGTGCGCGAGGGCACCGATCTGACGCTGGCCGCCTACGGCCCGATGGTGAAGCTCTGCCAGGAGGTCGCCGACGCGGCCGCCGAGGAGGGCCGCTCCCTGGAGGTCGTCGACCTGCGCTCGATCTCGCCGGTCGACTTCGACACGATCCAGGCCTCGGTGGAGAAGACCCGCCGCCTGATCGTGGTCCACGAGGCGCCGGTGTTCCTGGGCTCGGGCGCGGAGATCGCGGCCCGGATCACGGAGCGCTGCTTCTACCACCTGGAGGCCCCGGTGCTGAGGGTCGGCGGCTACCACGCGCCGTATCCTCCGGCGCGCCTGGAGGAGGAGTACCTGCCCGACCTGGACCGGGTGCTGGATGCCGTCGACCGCTCGCTGGCGTACTGAGGAGGGGAGCGTGACGACGATGACGGACAGCTCCGTGCGTGAGTTCAAGATGCCCGACGTGGGTGAGGGGCTCACCGAGGCCGAGATCCTCAAGTGGTACGTCCAGCCCGGTGACACGGTCACCGACGGGCAGGTGGTGTGCGAGGTCGAGACGGCCAAGGCCGCCGTCGAACTGCCCATCCCCTACGACGGCGTGGTCCGCGAACTGCACTTCCCCGAGGGCACCACGGTCGACGTGGGCACGTCGATCATCGCGGTGGCCGTCGGCGGCGGCGCGGCGGCCGCGGAGCCGGTGCAGGAGGCCGTGGCGGACACCCCGGCCACTGCCGAGGCGGAGGAGCCCAAGCCCCAGGGCCGCCAGCCGGTCCTGGTCGGCTACGGGGTCTCCACCTCCGCGACCAGGCGCCGTCCCCGCAAGGGCGCTCAGGCCCCGGCCGCCGGGCAGGAGGCGTCGGCGGCGGTCCAGGCCGAGATGAACGGTCAGGGACCGGCCGCACCCGCGGCACCCGCCGCACCCGCGGCCCCGGCCGCTCCGGTCGGCGGTGAGCGTCCGCTGGCCAAGCCCCCGGTGCGCAAGCTGGCCAAGGACCTCGGCGTCGACCTGGCGACCGTGGTCCCGTCGGGCCCGGACGGCATCATCACGCGTGAGGACGTCCACGCGGCGGTGTCGGCGGCGGCCGAGCCGGCGCCGCAGGCCCCGCGGCCCGAGACCCCCGCCCCCGCTCCGGCAGCGACCGCGACCGCGCCGGCGTCGTACGACACGACGCGCGAGACCCGCATCCCGGTCAAGGGCGTGCGCAAGGCGACGGCGGCGGCGATGGTCCGCTCGGCGTTCACGGCGCCGCACGTCACCGAGTTCGTGACGGTCGACGTGACGCGCACGATGAAGCTGGTCGAGGAGCTGAAGCAGGACAAGGAGTACACGGGCCTGCGGGTGAACCCGCTGCTCCTGATCGCCAAGGCCCTGCTGGTCGCGATCAAGCGCAACCCGGACATCAACGCGTTCTGGGACGAGGCCGCCCAGGAGATCGTGGTCAAGCACTACGTCAACCTGGGCATCGCCGCCGCCACCCCCCGGGGCCTGATCGTCCCGAACATCAAGGACGCCCACGCCCAGACCCTGCCGCAGCTGGCCGGCTCCCTGGGCGAGCTGGTCTCGACGGCCCGGGAGGGCAAGACCAGCCCCGGCGCCATGCAGGACGGCACGGTGACCATCACCAACGTCGGCGTCTTCGGCGTCGACACCGGTACGCCGATCCTCAACCCCGGCGAGTCCGCGATCCTCGCGGTCGGCGCGATCAAGCTCCAGCCGTGGGTCCACAAGGGCAAGGTGAAGCCGCGTCAGGTGACCACCCTCGCCCTGAGCTTCGACCACCGCCTGGTCGACGGCGAGCTGGGCTCCAAGGTCCTCGCCGACGTGGCGGCGGTCCTGGAGCAGCCGAAGCGGTTGATCAGCTGGGCGTGAGAGCCGCGAACCCACTAGGTCCGTAACGGAAGGGGCGCCGCAAGTTGGAGTTGCGACGCCCCTTCTGCCGTGCCGGGGTCAGACCTGGTGCAGCACGTACACCGGAGCACCGTCGGTGGCCCGGAGGCATTCGTTGACCCGCCGCACGGAAAGCCCCGTACGGGCGGCGATCGACTCAGCGGTTCCCGCAGCTCACCCTTCCCGGGGTACGGCGTGTGTGAGTGCCGTGGCGTCAGGGCTACTTCGCGAAGCCGTAGTTCATGAGCTTCGTGGCGTCCTTGGCGCGCTGGGTGGACGACGAGGACGCCAGGACCGTGCCGATGACGGTCTTGCCCTTCCGGGTCGCGGCGAAGACCAGGCAGTACTTGGCCTCCGGTCCCGACCCGGTCTTCACGCCGATGGCGCCGCTGTAACTGCCCAGCAGCGTGTTGGTGTTGGTCCAGGGCGCCATCGTGCGGGTGCCGCCCTTCTTGGTCCGGGTCTTCGCCGTGTACTTCTTGGTCTTCACGATGGTGCGGAAGGTGGAGTTCTTCATCGCACTGCTCGCGAGTTTCGTGAGGTCGCGCGGCGTGGAGTAGTTCTTGCCGTTGCCGATGCCGTCGAACGAGTCGAAGTGCGTGTTCTTCAGGCCGAGGCTCTTGGCGGTCGCGTTCATCTTGCCGATGAACGACTTCACGCGCGCCGACCGGGTCTTGCCCGAGCCGAACTTGTCGGCCAGCGCGTACGCGGCGTCGCAGCCGGACGGCAGCATCAGCCCGTAGAGCAGCTGGCGGACCGTCACCTTGTCGCCGACGATCAGCCGGGCGGAGGAGGCGTTCTTCGACACGATGTAGTCGCTGTACGCCATCTGGACCGTGACCTTGGCGTCCAGGTTCAGCTTCGGCTGGGAGAGCACGACCTTGGCGGTCATGATCTTGGTCGTGGAGCCGGTGGAGCGCTTGGTGTCGGCGGCCTTGGTGTAGAGCGACTTGCCGGTCGCGTTGTTCATCACGAAGCCGCCCTTGGCGACGATCGAGGGCACGGCGGGGGCCCGCACGGCGGGGGCCAGGGTGACGCGCCCGGGTGCGGCGGCCTGTGCGGGTGCGGTGGCGAGGACCCCGGTGGCGAGGACGGCGCCGCCGGTCAGAGCGACGGAGAGGGCCCTGCGCAGACGCACGCCCGAAATGGTATTCATTGAGTTTATTACCCCGATTGTGGTGAATTCCCCTGGGACGCGGCCGAGTTGCAGTCGGCAGAGCGGTGGCCGCGTCAGTGCGACACCCGAAGGGGGCGAATGGTTGCACGGTGGGGCGGGGCGAATTCTCGGCTCCTCCTCCCGAGTGGGTCCGCGTCCGGATACTGGACCGGATCCCTCTTGTGTCCCTGTTGTATCTATCCTGTCGGCATGACCACGGCAGTGAAGCAACCCCCCGCGGCGGACCGCGTCTACACCCACGTCAAGCAGGGTGTCCTGGAGCGCCGTTACGAGGGTGGGACGCTGCTCACCGAGGGCGAGCTGGCCGAGGCCGTGGGCGTCTCCCGCACCCCGGTGCGCGAGGCGCTGCTGCGGCTGGAGGTCGAGGGGCTGATCCGGCTCTATCCCAAGAAGGGCGCGCTGGTCCTACCCGTCTCCGCGCAGGAGATCGCGGACGTGGTGGAGACCCGGCTGCTGGTCGAGGAGCACGCGGCCAGGAAGGCCGTACCCGCCCCGCCGGCGCTGGTCGAGCGGCTGGAGGAGCTGCTCGCCCGGCAGCAGGAGCAGGCCGCCGCCGGTGACTTCGCCGCCGCCTCCGTCACCGACCGCTGCTTCCACGCCGAGATCGTCCGCAGCGGCGGCAACGAGATCCTCTCCCGCCTCTACGACCAGCTCCGCGACCGCCAGTTGCGCATGGGCGTCGCCGTCATGCACTCCCACCCCGACCGGATCGCCAAGACCCTCGCCGAGCACGAGGAGCTCCTCGACGCGCTGCGCTCCGGGGACGCGGAGGCGGCCGTCGGCGTGGTGGGCCGGCACGTGGGCTGGTTCTCGCACCTGGCACGGGGGGAGGTCCGATGAGTACGGCCACCTCGGCCGGCCGCGTGCTGCCCGGTGACCCGCCGGGGGGCCGGCGCGCGATCGCCGTATGGGGCATCGGCGTCTCCGTCTACTTCGTCGCCGTCATCTTCCGTACGTCCCTCGGGGTGGCCGGTCTCGACGCCGCCGACCGCTTCCACGTCAACGCCTCCGCGCTGTCCACCTTCTCCATCCTCCAGCTGCTGGTCTACGCCGGCATGCAGATACCCGTCGGCCTGCTGGTCGACCGGCTCGGCACCAAGAAGGTGCTGGGCATCGGCGTCGTGCTGTTCACGGCGGGGCAGCTGGGCTTCGCCTTCTCCCCGTCGTACGGCATGGCGCTGGCCTCGCGGGCGCTGCTGGGCTGCGGGGACGCGATGACGTTTATCAGCGTGCTGCGGCTGGGCACCCGCTGGTTCCCGGCCCGGCGCGGGCCGATGGTCGCCCAGCTGGCCGGGCTGGTCGGCATGGCGGGCAACCTGGTCTCCACCCTCGTGCTGGCCCGGCTGCTGCACGGCATCGGCTGGACCGCGGCGTTCGCGGGCAGCGCGCTGGCGGGTGTCGTCGTCTTCGTCCTGCTGCTCCTCTTCCTCAAGGACCACCCCGAGGGGCACGAGCCGGAGCCGTCGGCGCACCAGGGGGCCGCGTACGTGCGGCGGCAGATCGCGCTGTCCTGGCGGGAGCCGGGGACGCGGCTCGGGCTGTGGGTGCACTTCACCACCCAGTTCCCGGCAATGGTGTTCCTGCTGCTGTGGGGGATGCCGTTCCTGGTCGAGGCGCAGGGGCTGTCCCGGGCCACGGCCGGCACGCTGCTCACCCTGGTCGTCCTGTCCAACATGACCGTCGGTCTGGTCTACGGCCAGATCATCGCCCGGCACCACGCGGCGCGGCTGCCGCTGGCGCTCGGCACGGTGGGGGCGACGGCGCTGCTCTGGGCGGCGACGCTGGCCTACCCGGGCGAGCACGCGCCGATGTGGCTGCTGGTCGTGCTGTGCACGGTGCTGGGCGCGTGCGGGCCGGCGTCGATGATCGGCTTCGACTTCGCGCGGCCGGCGAATCCGCCGGAGCGGCAGGGGACGGCGTCCGGGATCACGAACATGGGGGGCTTCGTGGCGTCGATGACGACCTTGTTCGCGGTGGGGGTGCTGCTGGACGCGACGGGGGACGACTACGGGGTGGCGTTCTCGTCCGTGTTCGTCCTTCAGGCGTTGGGTCTGTCGCAGATCCTGCGGTTGCGGAAGCGCGCCGCGTTGCGGGAGCGGGAGCGGTTGGTGGTCAGCCGGGTGGAGACGGTGCACGTGCCTGTGTAGGCCCCCGGTGCGCGGGGCGGGGGTGGGGCGCTGACCGGCGCCGGCCGGGTGCCGCTGCGCCCACCCGTGCCGCCCCAGCGGCACGACTGCCCCCCCCCCCGCAGCTAGGGGGTAACCGTGAAGTTCCGCAGGATCGCCGCCGTCAGGTCCGGGTCGCCCTCCGTCTTGATGCGGTCCGCCGCCGCCTCCGGGGTCACCCGGCCGCAGGCCAGGCGGAAGTACGTCTCCCAGTCGAGGGTGAGGGTGGCGGCGGGGCCGAGGGCCGGGGACGATTCGAGGGTGCCGCGGCCCTGGATGTCGACGCGGATGGTGCGCAGGAACTCGACCGGGCCGTGCACGTCGAAGACGACGGCCGAGCTGCGCGGCGCGTCCGCCCGCTCGGCGACGACGGCGGGCAGCTCGCCGAGCAGCACGTCCCGCGCGACGTACGCGCCGGGGGAGTCGAGGTTGCCGGGGCGGCCGAGGGCCGTGCGCAGGTCCTGCTCGTGCGCCCACACGTCGAAGGCGTGCCGGCGCATCGCCTCCTCCAGGGTCAGCTCGGTGCCGAGCGGGCCGCGCATCTTCGTGCCGGGGTCCCGCGACTCGTTCCGCAGCTGGCGGTTGCGCCGGATGATCATGTACTCCAGCTCGGACGTCATCTCCGGAGCCGTGTGGTGGCGGCGGACGTCGACCTGCATCTCCATGTAGCGCTGGTGGTCGTTGGTGACGTGGTAGAGGTCGCGCGGCAGGGTGTGGATGGGGCGGGGGTCGCCGAGCATCTCGGAGTCCAGCCCGAGGACGTGCGAGACGATGTCGCGCACCGACCAGCCCGGGCAGGGGGTCCGGCGGTTCCACTCTGCCTCCACAAGCGGCTGGACCAGCTCGGATATCGCCTCGATGGAGTGAGTCCAGGCGTCGGCGTAGGGCTGGAGGGTGGGATGCAGACTCACGGAACGGGACCCCTCGGCGGTCGGTACACGGGCGGTTGGCGGCAGCGGTGCCAGTGGCGGCGGCGGCAGTCGGCGGGCGTCTTGGGAGGCTAAGTTACGCTGCTGTGCGGCACCCCGGCAGTGCTTTCGTGTGACGATCGTAGGCCCGTGTGGACGGCTCGAATGCCAGGACGGTGGTAGTGTGCGCGCCTCTTTGATCCAAATCGCCGTGAACGAGGACGAAACGGTCGAAGCGCGTCGTCTGCGGGCGGCGGCTCTGGTACGGGAGCAGGCGGGCGCCGATCTCGTGGTGCTGCCGGAGCTGTGGACCACGGGTGCGTTCGCCTTCGAGGAGTTCGACGCGGCGGCCGAGCCGCTGCGCGGACCGACCTGCGAGGCGATGGCGAAGGCGGCGAGCGACGCGGGCGTGTGGCTGCACGCGGGGTCGGTGCCCGAGCGCGGCCCGGACGGACGGCTCTACAACACCTCTCTCGTCCTCTCCCCCGCCGGCGAACTGGCCGCCTCCTACCGCAAGATCCACCGCTTCGGCTTCGACAAGGGCGAGGCCGTGCTGATGGGCGCGGGGCGGGAGCCGGTGACGGTCCGGCTGCCGGACGCCACCACCCTCGGCGTGGCGACCTGCTACGACCTGCGCTTCCCCGAACTCTTCCGCTCCCTCGTCGATGCCGGTGCCGAGATCCTCGTCGTCCCGGCGGGCTGGCCGGAGCGCCGCCGGTCCCACTGGACGCTCCTGGCACAGGCGCGGGCCGTGGAGAACCAGGCGTTCGTCCTCGCCTGCGGAACGGCCGGGACGCACGCCGGAGTTCCGCAGGCCGGTCACTCGATCGTGGTGGACCCCTGGGGCGAGGTGCTCGCGGAGGCCGGCGCCGACGAGGAGGTCCTCACGGTGGAGTTCGACCCGGCGAAGGTGGCGCGGACCCGGGAGCAGTTCCCGGCCCTGAAGGACCGGGTGCTGGGTCTGGAGCCGCCGCGCGACTGAACGCGCTGTGTGAGGTTCCGTCACGCCACGTGTTTGGTGCCCGGTCGCGCCGCCCAGAATTCCGGTATGGCTCGCACCAGTACCTCCGCCGTCCGCCGTGTCCGGGTGGAACCCGCCGGCGCCCACTTCGCGTCGGCGTTCGCGATGCCGCTCGCCGGACTGCCGCGCCGGACGGCCGAGGAGTGGGCCCGGGGCACCTTCGAGGACACTCCGGCGCTGCTGCGCGTCCTGCTCCGGGCGGGCTGGGCGGGCGTGCTGGGGCTGCGCCTGGGACCGAGGACCTCTGCGCGGCACGTGATCGGATGGCGCACGGTGGAGTCCCGGCCGGGCCGGATCGCCGTGGCGGCCCGCTCCCCGTCGCTGGCCGTCCGCAACGTGGTGACCGTCGACGACGCGCGGCTGGTCTGGGCGACGTACGTGACCTTCGAGGGCCGGGCCGGCCGGGTGCTCTGGTCGCTGGCCGCGCCGGTGCACCACCTGGTCGTGCCGCTGCTCCTCGGCCGCGCCGTCCGCCGCACGGCGTGAGGCGCCGCCGGGCCGCCGTTCCTCAGTCGTCCTCGCGCTCCTTCTCCGCCAGGTGGATCACGCACACCGTCAGGGCGATCAGCAGCGCCGGGTCCGCGTCGTCCCGGACGACGTCCAGGCCGTAGGTGTCCCGCAGGGTGAGCCAGCGCCGGGAGACGACGGCCAGCAGTTCGCCGTCGTACTCGATGGCGAACTCCCGGTCGAGGATCTTGCCGCTGACGTCCAGTTCGGTGCCGTCGGCCAGAGTGACCCGGTAGTGGTTGCGGAGCAGGGACAGACGTTTGCGCTTGATGCGCGCCAGGGGCTCGCCGGCCCGTTCGATCACCATCGTGTCGCGCAGGGCGAACATCTTCTGGTGGATGTCGATGAGCACGTGACCCTGGGCGTCCTTCAGCTCCCAGGTGTCCCGCAGCCGCATCGCCTTGCCGTCGACGAGGAAGACCTTGTTGCCGCGGTCGTCCTCGATCCAGTAGTCGTCACCGATGCCGAGGAGCCGGTCGTACACGAGGAATCTCATGCTCTGACCGCTTCCCCGCCGGCCGTCCCGGGACGCGGCCGGTAGGCCGACAGGCTGAGTGGGGGGGGGGTACGCGCGGCCGGCTCAGGCGCCGTAGCCGTTGTGGTAGCCGTCCTGCGTGTGAGGGGGCCGTTCCTCGACGACCGGGGTCGACGGCGGCATGACGACGCGGCGGCGCCGGGCGATGCTGCTGAACGTCGCGACACCGATCAGGCCGACGACCATGAAGATCACTCCGACCAGGTCGAGGTTGACGCCCTGCATGTCCCAGTCGGTCGCGAACGTGAGGATGGCTCCCACGGCGATGAGGATGATGCACCCGCCGAGGCCCATGAGTGTTGCCTCCCTGTCAGAGCCGGTCGGTTCCGGGATTCCGGTCGATCCGGTTCCGTGCGGGTACCCCGCGCCTCAACCCTCATGCCGTGGGGCGGTGTTCCGCGCTCCGGTCTACCGCTGGAGGAACGCCACCAGCGCGTTGGCCAGCAGGTGCGGGTCATCGGCGCCGCACAACTCCCGGGCGCTGTGCATCGACAGGATGGCCACGCCGATGTCCACGGTGCTGATGCCGTGCCGGGCCGCGGTGATGGGGCCGATGGTCGTGCCGCACGGCATGGCGTTGTTGGAGACGAAGGTCTGGAAGGGGACGTCCGCCTTCTCGCAGGCGGCGGCGAACACCGCGCGGCCCGAACCGTCCGTGGCGTAGCGGTTGTTGACGTTGACCTTGAGGATGGGGCCGCCGTTGACGCGCGGGTGGTGCGTCGGGTCGTGCCGTTCCGCGTAGTTGGGGTGGACGGCGTGGCCCGTGTCGGAGGAGAGGCAGACAGTGCCGGCGAAGGCGCGCGCCCGGTCCTCGTAGGAGCCGCCGCGCGCGAACACCGAGCGTTCCAGCACCGTGCCGAGGAGCGGTCCGTCGGCGCCGGTGTCCGACTGGGAGCCGGTCTCCTCGTGGTCGAAGGCGGCGAGCACGGGGATGTACGGGAGGTCGCCGCCCGAGGACGCGACCGCGGCCAGCGCGGCCGTCCCGGCGTGCACGGACAGCAGGTTGTCCATCCGCGGGCCCGCCACCAGCTCCCGGTCGCGGCCCAGGTACGCCGGGGGCTCCACGGAGTGCGTCATCAGGTCCCAGCCGGTGACCTCGCCGCGGGCGAGCCCCGCCTCCTCCTCCAGGAAGGCGATCAGGTCGCCGTCGCGCACGGTGTCGCCCAGGCCCCAGACGGGCTGGAGGTGGCGCTGCTTGTCGAGCTTGAGGCCCTCGGTGGAGACGTTGCGGTCCATGTGGATGGCGAGCTGCGGGACGCGCAGCAGCGGGCGGTCCACGTTCACCAGGCGCGTCGAGCCGTCGCGCAGCGAGAGGCGGCCGGCCAGGCCCAGGTCGCGGTCCAGCCAGGAGTTCATCAGCGGGCCGCCGTAGATCTCCACGGCGACCTGGCGCCAGCCGTGCGCCCCGGTGTCCGGGCGGGGCTTGACGCGCAGGTTGGGGGAGTCGGTGTGGGCGCCGACGATGCGGAAGGGGGTGTGCGCCGCGGCGCCCTCCGGGACGTACCAGGCGACGATCGCACCGCCGCGCAGCACGTACTTGCCGCCGCTCGTCGCCTCCCAGGCGTCGGTCTCCGCGACCTGGCGGAAGCCGGCCTTCTCCAGCCGCTCGGCGGCACTCGCCACGGCGTGGTACGGGGTCGGGCTCGCCGACAGGAAGGTCATCAGGTCGTCGGTGTGGCCGCGGTCGAAGCGGGAGGGTGCGCTCATGGGGTTCACCTTAACGACGTACGAGGGCCCGCTTCCCGTCTGGCGGGAGCGGGCCCTCGTGGGGGTCTGCGGAACCGGGCCGCGGTGCGGGGCCCGCCCTAGAACGCGGCCTCGTCCAGCTCCATCAGGTCCAGCTCGACGCCCTGGGCGACCTTGCGGGCCAGGGTGAGGCCGGGCAGGACGTTCGCGGCGAAGAACTTCGCGGCGGCGATCTTGCCGGTGTAGAAGGCCTTGTCCTTGGCGGACGCGGTGGGCAGCTTCTCGGCGGCGACGGCGGCGCCCTTGAGGAGCAGGTAGCCGACGATCACGTCGCCGGAGGCGAGCAGCAGGCGGGTGGTGTTGAGGCCCACCTTGTAGATGTTCTTGACGTCCTGCTCGGTGGCCGCGAGGTCGGTCAGCATCAGGCCGACGATGGCCTCCAGCTCGACGGCCGCCTTGGCCAGGTGCTCACGGGCGCCGGACAGCTCCTCGCCGCCGGTGGCGAGCGCCAGGAACTTCTTGATGTCCTCGGCGAGCGAGTTCAGCGCGGCGCCCTGGTTGCGGACGATCTTCCGGAAGAAGTAGTCCTGGCCCTGGATCGCCGTGGTGCCCTCGTACAGGGTGTCGATCTTGGCGTCGCGGATGTACTGCTCGATCGGGTACTCCTGGAGGAACCCGGAGCCGCCGAAGGTCTGGAGCGACTGGGCGAGCTGCTCGTAGGCCTTCTCCGAGCCGTAGCCCTTGACGATCGGCAGGAGCAGGTCGTTGAGGGCGTGCTCGGTCGAGGCGTCCTCGCCGTTCGCCTCCTTGAGCTGGATCTCGTCCTGCACCGAGGCGGTGTACATGACGAGGGCGCGCATGCCCTCGGCGTACGCCTTCTGCGTCATCAGGGAGCGGCGCACGTCCGGGTGGTGCGTGATGGTGACCTTGGGGGCCGACTTGTCCATGAAGTTGGCCAGGTCGGGGCCCTGGACGCGCTCCTTGGCGTACTCCAGGGCGTTGAGGTAGCCCGTGGAGAGGGTGGAGATCGCCTTCGTGCCGACCATCATGCGGGCGAACTCGATGATCCGGAACATCTGGCGGATGCCGTCGTGCTTGTCGCCGATCAGCCAGCCCTTGGCGGGGTGGCGGTCGCCGAAGGTCATCTCGCAGGTGTTGGAGGCCTTCAGGCCCATCTTGTGCTCGACGTTGGTGGCGTAGACGCCGTTGCGCTCGCCCAGCTCGCCGGTCTCGAAGTCGAACTCGTACTTCGGGACGAGGAAGAGGGACAGGCCCTTGGTGCCGGGTCCGGCGCCCTCGGGGCGGGCGAGGACGTAGTGGAGGATGTTCTCCGACATGTCGTGCTCGCCGGACGTGATGAAGCGCTTCACGCCCTCGATGTGCCAGGAGCCGTCCTCCTGCTGCACGGCCCTGGTGCGGCCGGCGCCGACGTCCGAACCGGCGTCCGGCTCGGTGAGGACCATGGTGGAGCCCCACTGCTTCTCGACGGCGATCGAGGCGATGTGCTTCTGGACCTCGTTGCCCTCCTCGAAGAGGATGCCGGCGAACGCCGGGCCGGAGGAGTACATCCACACGGCCGGGTTGGCGCCGAGGATCAGCTCCGCGTAGGCCCAGATCAGGGAGCGCGGCGAGGTGGTGCCGCCGATCTCCTCGGGCAGGCCGAGCCGCCAGTACTCGGAGTCCATGAAGGCCTGGTAGCTCTTCTTGAAGGACGCCGGGACCGGCGCGGTGCTGGTCTGCGGGTCGAAGACCGGCGGGTTGCGGTCGGCGTCGGCGAAGGACTCGGCCAGCTCGTTCTCGGAGAGGCGGGTCAGCTCCTCCAGCACGCTCTTGGCGGTGTCCGTGTCCATCTCCGCGAACGGGCCGCTGCCGTAGACCTTGTCGCGGCCGAGCACCTCGAAGAGGTTGAACTCGATGTCCCGGAGATTCGGCTTGTAGTGCCCCATGGCGACGGCTCCGTTGAGAGATCGGCGAGGCACTCGCTCCTCGCATCCGTACACGTACCAACTAGTAGCTCCGATGATGCTACCCGTCGGTAATAAGAAGCAACCCCGAGCCGCCCATCTGTGACTCGTTACTCGTTACTCTGTGCTGCATGTACGGCTACGACCAGACCGCGGGCCAACAGCAGCAGCAGTACGCCCCGCCGCAGCAGCCGATGGGCGGCGGATACGGGCAGCAGCCGCCGCTGTACCCCGAGCCGTCCCCGCCCTCGCTCGCGGACGCGGTGCGCGCCTTCACCACCGGCCAGATGTCCGCCGAGGACTTCCAGCAGATCTTCGCGACCTCGAAGGTCTACTGCCCCCGCGGCGACAACCCCGGCTTCCTCGCGCTGCACAACACCCAGCAGCCGGTGATCCCGATGTTCACCGGGCTGAAGGAGCTGCGCCGGTACGCGGGCAAGGAGTCGAAGTACTTCGTGATCACCGGCGCGGAGGTGATCGACCTGCTGCCGACCGGCTACGGCTTCGTCCTGGACATGGAGGGCGAGCACCGGATGGTGTTCGACGCGAAAGCCGTCGAACAGATGGTCGATTTCGCCATGCGCCGCATGTACGGCTAGAGAGCACCGGCGAAGAGATGTCCGTGAGCCCGGAGGGAATGCCCTCCGGGCTTTCGTGGTTCCAGGTGACAAGAAGTTCAATGCTCAACTAAAGTGGGGCGCACGCCGCCCGAGGAGGCCGACATGCCCGCCGTGACCGTCGAGAACCCGTTGACGCTGCCCCGCGTATCCGCGACCGCCGACGCGGTCGCCCGTCCCGTGCTCACCGTCACGACCGCGCCCAGCGGTTTCGAGGGCGAGGGCTTCCCGGTGCGCCGCGCGTTCGCCGGGATCAACTACCGCCATCTCGACCCGTTCATCATGATGGACCAGATGGGTGAGGTGGAGTACGCGCCCGGCGAGCCCAAGGGCACGCCCTGGCACCCGCACCGCGGCTTCGAGACCGTCACCTACATCGTCGACGGGATCTTCGACCACCAGGACTCCAACGGTGGCGGCGGCACCATCACCAACGGCGACACCCAGTGGATGACGGCCGGCTCGGGCCTGCTGCACATCGAGGCGCCGCCGGAGCAGCTGGTGATGTCGGGCGGTCTCTTCCACGGACTCCAGCTGTGGGTGAACCTGCCGGCCAAGGACAAGATGATGGCCCCCCGCTACCAGGACATCCGCAGCGGCAGCGTCCAGCTGCTCACCTCCCCCGACGGCGGCGCGCTGCTGCGCGTCATCGCCGGTGAGCTGGACGGGCACGAGGGCCCCGGCGTCACGCACACGCCGATCACGATGGTCCACGCGACGCTGGCGCCGGGCGCCGAGGTCACCCTGCCCTGGCGGGAGGACTTCAACGGTCTGGCGTACGTCATGGCCGGGCGCGGGTCCGTGGGCGCCGAGCGGCGTCCGGTCCACCTCGGGCAGACCGCCGTCTTCGGCGCCGGGGGCTCGCTGACCGTCCGCGCGGACGAGAAGCAGGACGCGCACACCCCCGACCTGGAGGTCGTGCTGCTCGGCGGCCGGCCGATCCGGGAGCCGATGGCCCACTACGGCCCGTTCGTGATGAACACCAAGGACGAGCTGATGCAGGCCTTCGAGGACTTCCAGAAGGGCCGCCTCGGCACCGTCCCGGCCGTGCACGGCATGTCCGGCGAGGGCCCCGGGGCCTGACAGCGCGTCACCCGGGCGGGCCGTCCGCACAGGACAGCCCGCCCGGCGCGTGATCGGGTGAAGGCGTGCAGCTGCTCCCCGGTCCGGTTCGACGGTTCGCCGCCTGGTGCGCCGTCATCCTGCTCGCCAGCGGTGTCGGCTACGTCGCGATCCGGCTCTGCGTCGAGTTCCGCACCGCGGTGACGCCGGCGCTGCTCGCGCTGCTCGGCACCGCCCTGCTCCGGCCGCTGCACGCGCGGCTGGTGCGGGCCCATGTGCAGCGGTCGCTGGCCGCCGGGCTGACCTGCGTGGCCGTGCTGGCCGTGGTCGGCGGGGCCGTGTACATCGTGGTCTCCGCGCTCGTCGAGACCGGCGACCAGATCGTCGCCTCGCTGCGGAACGCGGCCAAGGGCGTCGCCGACCACTTCGGCGCCGCCGGGACCTCGCTGGACGACGTGGCCTCCAACGCGCGCGAGCTGCTGGGCAAGTTCGGCGGTACGGCCGCCTCGGGCGTGGTGACCGGGATCAGCGTCGTCGGCGAGATGCTGGCCATGGCCGTGCTCGCCCTGCTGCTCGTCTTCTTCTTCCTGCGCGACTCCGACCAGGCCGTCGGCACCGTGCGCGCCCTCGCCCCGTCCGGCGCCGCCGACACGGTCGAGGCCATGGCCCGGCGGGCCTTCGGGGCCGTCGAGGGCTTCATGCGGGGCACGACCCTGATCGCCCTCATCGACGCGGTCTGCATCACCGTCGGGCTGCTCGTGCTGCGCGTTCCCGGCGCGGTCGGGCTCGGGGCGCTGGTCTTCGTCGGCGCCTACATCCCCTACCTCGGCGCGTTCATCTCCGGTGCCGTCGCCGTGCTGGTGGCGCTGGCCGACCGGGGGTTCGTCATCGCGCTGTGGGCCCTCGGCGTGGTGCTGGCCGTGCAGGTGCTGGAGGGACACGTGCTCCAGCCGATGATCCAGAGCCGGACGGTGCAGATGCACCCGGCCGTCGTGCTGCTGGCGCTCACCGCCGGGGCGTCGGTGGCGGGCATCCTGGGGATGCTCCTCGCCGTGCCCCTGACCGCGGCGGCGTTCGGGGTCGTGCACGAGCTCCAGGGGCGTTACGGGGCCTCGGACGCCACCACCGCCTTCTCCGGGCCCGCCGCGGGGCCGGAGCCCTCGTCCGGGTCGGGGGACTCGTAGAGCTCGTACCAGATGCTCTTGCCCTCGCCGCGCGGGGCGACGCCCCAGGCGTCCGCGAGCAGTTCGACCAGCATCAGGCCGCGTCCGGAGGACGCCATCTCCCCCGGCCTGCGCTTGTGCGGCAGGTCGTCGCCGTTGTCGGTGACCTCCACCCGGATCCGCCGCTCGCCCGGCTCCCCGGCGACCTCGGCGACGAGCAGCGCGTCGGTGTCGGTGTGGACCAGGACGTTCGTCAGCATCTCGGAGAGCAGCAGGACCGCCGCGTCCCGCTGCTCCTCGACCGGCCAGTCGTGCAGCAGGTCGCGCAGGTGCTCCCGGGCGGTGGCGATCCGGGCGGGCTCGGACTGGGCGACCGACAGCATCGTGCGGCGCACCGGCGCCCGGGTCGCGGTGGATTCGCCGCAGCCGCAGCCCTCGCCCTGTCGGCACAGCAGCACCAGTGCGATGTCGTCCTCCCGGCGGTCGGCCAGCGGCCCGGTGGTGTGGTGCGAGGAGGGGCCGTGCACGGCCTGGACCAGCGCGTCGGCCAGCTCCTCCAGGCCGCCGGTGTGCTCCTCCAGGATCACCCGCAGCCGGTGCCAGCCGCTCTGCAGATCATGGCCGCCGGTCTCGACCAGGCCGTCCGTGCACAGCATCAGGGTGTCCCCGGGTTCCAGGGCGAGCCGTGTCGTCGGGTAGTCGGAGTCCGGGTCGATGCCCAGCGGCAGTCCGCCCGCCGTGGCGAGGATCAGTGCCGTCCCGTCCGCCATGCGCACCACCGGGTCCAGATGACCCGCGCGGGCGCTCTCCAGGGTGCCGGTGGCGGGGTCGACCTCGGCGTAGTAGCAGGTCGCGAAGCGCAGGTCGCCGGGGTCGTCCGCGGAGGTGGCGAGGCCGTGGAAGAAGTGGGAGGCGCGGGCCAGCACCGCGTCGGGGCGGTGCCCCTCGGAGGCGTAGGCCCGCAGGGCGATGCGCAGCTGGCCCATCAGTCCGGCCGCGCGCACGTCGTGCCCCTGGACGTCGCCGATCACCAGCGCGAAGCGGCCCCCGGGCAGCGGGATCATGTCGTACCAGTCGCCGCCGACCTGGAGGCCGCCGCCGGTGGGGACGTAGCGCGCGGCGACGTCCATGCCGGGGATCTCCGGGCCGAGCATGGGCAGCATCGAGCGTTGCAGCCCCTCGGTCAGCTCCCGCTGGTTCTCCGCGGCACCGGCCCGGGACAGCGCCTGGGCCAGCATCCGGGCCACCGTGGTCAGCACGGAACGCTCGTCCGGCGTGAACGCGACCGGATAGGCGAAGGCGGCCATCCAGGCGCCCATCGTGCGGCCCGCCACGGTCAGCGGCAGATAGGCCCAGGAGCGGCGGCCGAAGCGCTCGGCGAGCGACCAGGTCATGGGGTAGCGGGACCGGTACTGCTGCGGGGAGGAGAGGTAGACCGCGCGGCCGGTGCGCACCACCTCCGCCGCCGGGTAGGCGGTGTCCAGGGACATGTCCACGAAGGGGTTGGCCTCGTTCGCGGGCTGCCCGTGGTGGCCGATGACGGTGAGGCGGTCGCCCGAGACCCCGAACACCGCGAGGCCGTCCGGGGAGAAGCCCGGCATCGACAGCCCGGCCGCCACCCGCAGCACCTCCTCGGTGGACCGCGCCTCGGCCAGCGCCCGTCCCGCGTCCAGCAGGAACGCCTCCCGCGAGCGGCGCCACTCCCCGGTGACCGCGCTGCGCCCGGCGGGCGTGCCCGGCCGCGGTTCGGCGACCTCCTGAAGGGTGCCGATCAGGTCGTACGCCTTGCGGACGGGGTCGAAGGACGGCTTGGAGCGGCTGCGTACGACCCGGACGACCTGGCCGTGCTCGTCCATGATCCGGATCCGGACCTCGGCGAGGGTGCCCTCCACGACGGCGAGCTGGACCACGCCGGTGATCTCGTTCCAGTCCACCGGGTGCAGCCGGGCCCTCACCTGCGCCTCCGTGAGGCATGCCCGTTCCGCGGGCAGCCCGAGCAGGCGGGCGGCCTCCGCGTCCACCGCGACCTCACCCGTGGCGGTGTCCCAGTGCCACAGTCCGGTCGCGAGGGCGGCAAGGACGTCCCCCACCTCGGGCAGGGGCTCACCAGTGCGCATTGCCCCACTTTAAGAAGAGGTGATCGGACGCTGCCACCGCTCGCCGGGGCGCCGGAGGGGGCCGGGAGGGGGCCGGGAGGGGGTCGGGAGCGGGCTCGTCGCGCGTCAATGCGGAGGAAGGCAGGCGTCGCTGCCCGGTACGCTGGGGTTGTTTCACGTGAAACGCGAAACACTTCCCCGATCCGCGAAGGCTGGATGAACGACGATGCATCGGTACAGGTCCCACACCTGCGGCGAGCTCCGCTCCTCTGACGTCGGCACCGACGTCCGACTGAGTGGCTGGCTGCACAATCGGCGCGACCTGGGCGGCATCCTCTTCATCGATCTGCGCGATCACCACGGCATCACGCAGCTCGTCGCCCGTCCGGGCACCGAGGCGTACGAGGCGCTGGACAAGCTGACCAAGGAATCGACCGTTCGGGTCGACGGCCGGGTCGTCTCCCGCGGCGCCGAGAACATCAACCCCGACCTGCCCACCGGCGAGGTCGAGGTCGAGGTGGGCGAGGTCGAGCTGCTCGGCGCCGCCCAGCCGCTGCCCTTCACCATCAACACCGAGGACGGGGTCAACGAGGAGCGGCGCCTGGAGTACCGCTTCCTGGACCTGCGCCGCGAGCGCATGCACCGCAACATCATGCTGCGTACGTCGGTCATCTCCTCGATCCGCAGCAAGATGGTGGCCCTGGGCTTCAACGAGATGGCGACGCCCATCCTCACCGCCACCTCCCCCGAGGGCGCCCGCGACTTCGTGGTCCCCTCCCGCCTGCACGCGGGCCGCTTCTACGCCCTCCCGCAGGCGCCGCAGCAGTTCAAGCAGCTGCTGATGATCTCGGGCTTCGACCGGTACTTCCAGATCGCGCCCTGCTTCCGTGACGAGGACGCCCGCGCCGACCGTTCGCCGGGCGAGTTCTACCAGCTCGACGTCGAGATGAGCTTCGTCGAGCAGGAGGACGTCTTCCGCCCGATCGAGCAGCTCATGACCGAGCTGTTCGAGGAGTTCGGCAACGGCCGCCATGTGACCTCGCCGTTCCCGCGGATCCCGTTCCGCGAGGCGATGCTGAAGTACGGCTCCGACAAGCCCGACCTGCGCGCCCAGCTGGAGCTGGTCGACATCACCGACGTCTTCGAGGGCTCGGAGTTCAAGGCCTTCGCCGGCAAGCACGTGCGTGCGCTGCCCGTCCCGGACGTCTCGGCGCAGCCCCGCAAGTTCTTCGACCAGCTCGGCGACTACGCCGTCTCGCAGGGCGCCAAGGGCCTGGCCTGGGTCCGCGTCGGCGAGGACGGCAAGCTGTCCGGCCCGATCGCGAAGTTCCTCACCGAGGAGAACGTCGCGGAGCTGACCAAGCGGCTCTCCCTGGCCCCCGGCCACGCGGTGTTCTTCGGCGCGGGCGAGTTCGACGAGGTCTCGAAGATCATGGGCGCGGTGCGGGTCGAGGCCGCCCGGCGCGCCGGGCACTTCGAGGAGAACGTCTTCCGGTTCTGCTGGATCGTCGACTTCCCGATGTACGAGAAGGACGAGGAGACGGGGAAGATCGACTTCTCCCACAACCCCTTCTCGATGCCGCAGGGCGGCATGGACGCCCTGGAGAACCAGGACCCGCTGGACGTTCTGGCCTGGCAGTACGACATCGTCTGCAACGGCGTCGAGCTGTCCTCCGGCGCCATCCGGAACCACGAGCCGGAGATCATGCTCAAGGCCTTCGAGATCGCGGGCTACGACGCGGAGACCGTCGAGCGCGAGTTCGCCGGCATGCTGCGCGCCCTGCGCTTCGGCGCCCCGCCGCACGGTGGCATCGCCCCGGGCGTCGACCGCATCGTCATGCTGCTGGCCGACGAGCCCAACATCCGCGAGACCATCGCCTTCCCGCTCAACGGCAACGCCCAGGACCTGATGATGGGCGCCCCGACCGAGCTGGACGAGACCCGCCTGCGCGAGCTGCACCTGACGGTCCGCAAGCCGCAGCCGAAGTAGTCCGCCGACGGCACGCACAGGGGCCCGGCACCGGATCGCTCTCCGGTGCCGGGCCCTTCGCCGTCGTCACACCTGGCCCTGGCCTTCCTCCTGGTAGAGCGGCAGGTTCTGGGTCGAGACGGTCCAGTCGGCGATGGTGACGTCCTCGCCGTAGACGAAGTCCTTGCGGGTGGCGTAGCGGGGGCCGTCGGGGGTGGTGTGGATATCGGTGAGGACGGCGCCCTCGCCCGTGCGCGGGTCGAAGATCGCGTAGACAGGGACGCCCATGAGGGGGTAGTCGCGCGTCTTGGTCACCCAGTCGTTGTCCGGGTTGGAGCGGGAGACGATCTCGACGGCGGCGATGAGCGTTCGAGGGTCGAAGGCCCCTTCTCCCTCCATGTCCGCCTCGGCGATCACCATGATGTCGGGGCGGCGCATGATGCCTTCCGGCACCATCTCGACATCCGGCCCGCCCGTGTGCGCCACGATCTCCTCGGGCATGACCCTCTCCAGGCGTTTCCGGAGCCGGAGCGCGGTGAGTTCGTGCGGCCGCACGGGCGACATCATGTCGAGGACGATTCCTTCTTTGGTGATCTCGAACTTGCCGGGGAGGGTGCCGTCCGTGGACTCCACGAAGTCGCGCATGGCCCGGTAGAGGTGGGAAGCGCCCTGCTGCGCGTTGTCGGGTGCGATGGTCATGGCGCTCGCTCCTCGTCGTGTGTGCCCACGGGCTCGGGCAAGGATCGTCGAGTTCATGCTAGGCGTCCTCCGGGTGAGGGTGTCGGTGATCGGTTCGGCAGTCGCGGCAGCGCCCGGGATTCGCACTCCGGAAGGCACGGTCGCAGCCGTCGCAGGTCTGGAGGGGGTGGCGGGACTCGGGAGCGGGTGAGGGCGCGGGCCGGAACGGCGGTGGAGGCGGGAGCTGGGCAGCCAGGCGGTGGGCGAGGAGGGCGGCCGGGCGGATCAGGGGTTCGTCCGGCAGGTTCGCGGTCAGGGCGTGGCGTACGGCGGTGGGGGTGACCTCGCGCTCCAGCCAGGCGGCGACGCCGGGTGCGAGGTGTTCGGCGTCGGTGGCGGACAGGAGCAGACGGGGGTCGTGGCGGCGCAGGCCGGTGAGGACGTCGACGGCTGACTGGAGCAGGGCGGGGGCGGTGCACGACGGCTGGGGGACGGCGGGGAGGCGCTTGCGTGGCGCGGGCTCGTCGGGGGCCGTGCGCCGCCGGGAGGGCCTGCGGGGGCCCTTCTCTCGGTCGGTGGTGCGGTGACCGGGCCGGTTGCGGGAGACCGTGCGGGTGACGATCCGGCCGGTGGCGGTCCGCTCGCGGCTGCGGATCAGGTAGCCATGCGATTCCAGATCGTTCAGGGCGGCGGCGATGCGGGTGGGGCCCTCCGGGAAGCGGGCGGCGAGCGTCTTGATGTCGACGGCGGTGCCCGGCCGGACGGACTGGATGTAGCAGGCCAGTCCGATCGCGAGCAGGGACAGCTCCCGGTGCTGGGCCAGGTCGTTGCCGATCACCGTGAAGTTCTCGGTGTGGCGGACGTGGTCGTGGGTGACGCCGGCGAACGGCCTTCCCTCGGGCCCGTCGGGGTGGTTTTTGCGCGCGATGCGGGACTGGGCGGGCAGGGGCGCGCTAGGGTTTTCGGTGTCCATCGGGAAGCCCTACTTCCTCGGTGGTCAGGCCCTCGCATTGGGATGCCAGTCCCGGCGGGGGCCGTCGCATGTCTGGGGTTGTCGAGTGCTGCTGGCGCTGAGCGTAGGGCACGCAACCGGGCGCATATCCAACCCACTTGGGCATATTCACTCGGGGGAGTGACCCTGCCTGCCGGGAGGGAGGGGTGGGGTTGGGTGGGGTGTTTTTCTCTCCGGTGAGTGGTTCATAGGGGGCGCAGGTGCGACCGGAACCCGTCCCGTCGGGTCGCGGTGGTTGTCCGGTGGTGTCCGGGCTGTCCGGGCGGTGCGCATGGGTAGGGCGTGGCTGGTACGACGCGGTACGACGGAGGGGTGCGCATGTCGGTGGACGGTGAGGTTCGACAGCTCAGGACCGAGGCTGACGAGCCGGGGTGGGAGGTGGACCCGGACGACGAGTGGGGCGTGGCGGTGGTCGCCACGGTGGGGCGGCAGCTGAAGCTGCGCCGGGAGGCCGTGGGGATGCGGGCCGGTGAGTTCGGCCAGGCCGTGGGATACGGCGAGGACCTCGTCTACAAGATCGAGGGCGGGAAGCGGATTCCCCGGCCCGAATACCTGGCTGGGGGCGGGTGGGCTGCTCGCCGCGATGAAGGAGGACGTGGCCAAGGTCCGGTATCCGAAGAAGGTTCGGGACCTGGCACAGATGGAGGCGCGGGCGGTCGAGATCGGTGTCTACGTGTGCCACAGCATCAGTGGCCTCTTGCAGACACCTGAACATGCCAGGGCAGCCTTCGAGTCACGGCAACCTCCGTACTCGGATGGGGAAGTCGAGCGGATGGTCGCCGCTCGGATGGCCAGGCAGTCGATCTTCGATCGGGACCCTGCCGCTGCAATCGGCTTCGTCCTGGAAGAGGCACCGCTCCGACGCCCTCTCGGAGGCACAATGGTGTGGCGACAGCAGCTCGAACGTCTGTTGGAGGTGGGGCGGATGCGTAACGTCGTCCTTCAAGTGATGCCGCTGCACCGTGAGACCCACCCCGGACTGGACGGCAAGATCGAGCTGCTGAAGTTCGAGGACGGAACGGCCGTGGGACGCTCCGATGGCGCATTCAACGGGCGGCCGATCCACGACCCCAGGCATCTCCGCATCCTTGAGCTGCGCTATGGCGCCATCCGGGCGCAGGCCCTCCCGCCTGGGGAGTCGCTGGCCTTCATCGAACAACTGCTGGGAGAAACATGATCCGCAAGGCCTCCGCCGGGGATGCCTCCGAACTGGCTTGGTTCAAGAGCAGCTACAGCGACGGCAACGAAGGCGACTCCTGCGTCGAGGTGGCGAACAGCCCCGGCACTGTCCACGTCCGCGACTCCAAGTACCGGGACGCGAGCCCACGCCTCGCGTTGGCGGCGGAGGCGTGGGCGGGATTCGTGGCGTACGCGTCCGGGAGCTGACGACCGGGTGCGCGCCTAGCGCGCCACGAACTGGGTCAGGATGGCCTGGACCTCGTAGATGTCGACGCCCTTGGTGAAGGTCTTCTGGATGGGCGCCTGGGAGCCGGACAGCCAGATCTTCAACTCGGCGTCCAGGTCGAAGTGGCCGGCCGTCTCCACCGCGAAGTGCGTGATGCTGCGGTACGGGATCGAGTGGTACTCGGTCTTCTTGCCCGTGATGCCCTGCTTGTCGACCAGGATCAGACGGCGGTCGGTGAACAGGATGGTGTCGCGTATCAGCAGGTAGGCGGCGTGCACCTGCTCGCCCTGGCCGAGCAGACGCGCGTACTCCTGCTGCGCCTGGCCCGGGTCGATACTGTGCGCGTTGCCGAACAGTGCCATGGATGTCCCCCCACGTGAGCTGGTTCTTCCTTCGATCTTCGCAAACGCGGAGGGCCCGGGAGAAGCGTCCGCCTCTCCCGGGCCCCCGCTGTAGCGAGCGCGTTACGCGGTCGGCTTCTCCTCGAGACGCGGGAAGAGCACCGCGCCCTTGGTGACCGTGGCACCGGCGGGCAGCCGGCCCCAGTCCGCCGCGTGCTGGACCTGCTGGTCCGCGAGGGCGCCCAGGGCGGGCTCGGCGCCGAGGAAGTCCCACAGCTTCTGGGAGGTGTCCGGCATGATCGGGTTGAGGAGGACCGCCACCGCGCGGAGGGACTCCGCGGCCGTGTAGAGGATCGTCGCGAGACGGGCCTTGCCCTCCGGGCTGTCGTCCTTCGCGACCTTCCAGGGCTCCTGCTCGGTGATGTAGCCGTTGACCTGCTTGACGAAGTCGAACACCGCCAGGATGCCGCCCTGGAAGTCCAGCTCCTCGCCGATCTTCCGGTCGGCCTCCGTGACCGCCTTGGTCAGACCGTCGTGGATCGCCTTCTCCGCGTCACCGTCGGCCGTCGCGGCCGGCAGCTCGCCGCCGAAGTACTTGGTGACCATCGCCGCCACGCGGGAGGCGAGGTTGCCGTAGTCGTTGGCCAGCTCGCTGGTGTAGCGGGCGGAGAAGTCCTCCCAGGAGAAGCTGCCGTCCTGGCCGAACGCGATCGCGCGCAGGAAGTACCAGCGGTACGCGTCCACGCCGAAGTGCGTGGTCAGGTCCTGCGGCTTGATGCCGGTCAGGTTGGACTTCGACATCTTCTCGCCGCCGACCATCAGCCAGCCGTTCGCGGCGATCTTCCCGGGCAGGGGCAGGCCCTGGGCCATCAGCATGGCCGGCCAGATGATCGCGTGGAAGCGGAGGATGTCCTTGCCGACCAGGTGCACGTCGGCCGGGAACGTCGACTCGAACTTCTCGGGGTTCTCGTTGTAGCCGACCGCCGTGGCGTAGTTCAGCAGGGCGTCGACCCACACGTAGATGACGTGCTTGTCGTCCCAGGGGACCGGCACACCCCAGTCGAAGGTCGAGCGCGAGATGGAGAGGTCCTGGAGGCCCTGGCGGACGAAATTCACGACCTCGTTGCGCGCGGACTCGGGCTGGATGAAGCCCGGGTTGGCCTCGTAGTGCGCGAGCAGCTTCTCGCTGTACTCGCTGAGCTTGAAGAAGTAGTTCTCCTCGCTGAGGATCTCCACCGGCTTCTTGTGGATCGGGCACAGCTTCTGCCCCGCGTACTCGCCCTCGCCGTCGAGCAGCTCGCCGGGGAGCTTGTACTCCTCGCAGCCCACGCAGTACGGGCCCTCGTAGCCGCCCTTGTAGATCTCGCCCTTGTCGTACAGGTCCTGCACGAACTCCTGGACGCGGTCGGTGTGCCGCTTCTGCGTGGTGCGGATGAAGTCGTCGTTCGCGATGTCGAGGTGCTCCCACAGGGGCTTCCAGGACTCCGTGACGAGCTTGTCGGCCCAGGCCTGCGGGGTGACCCCGTTCGCCTCGGCCGTGCGCATGATCTTCTGACCGTGCTCGTCCGTGCCGGTGAGGTACCACACCTTCTCGCCGCGCTGGCGGTGCCAGCGGGTGAGCACGTCGCCTGCGACGGTCGTATAGGCGTGGCCCAGGTGAGGAGCGTCGTTGACGTAGTAGATGGGGGTCGAGACGTAGTACGCCTTCGCCCCCTGCTTCTCGGTTCCAGTGGCCGCCATGGGCGAAATCCTACTGGGCCCGTGGAGATCGGCTCACACGCGTTTCGGGGGGTGGACGCGGGGGTTCCCCTTCGTCCACCCCCCGAGGGGTCGTGCGTGCGGCCGCTGTGCCCGGCTACGGGCGCCAGGTGGCCAGTACGCCCTCGTAGAGCTCCTGGTCGGTCAGCTCCTTGGGGGTCTCGCCGGCCAGGAAGTGCGACGCGTTGCCCGTCTTGAGCTTGCGGAGGTAGTCGAACGCCTTGTTCTCCGGGTCACCGAAGGCGACGAAGGAGAAGTGGACGTTCGGGTGGTCCGCGGCCGCCTTGGTGAGCGCCTGGGTGGCGGGGGTCTTGGCGTCGGGGGCGCCGTCGGTCTGGAAGACCACCAGGACGGGGGTGCCGGGGGCGTCGTTCTCGGTGTGGTGGGCGAGGACGGCCTCGACGGCGGCGTGGTAGCTGGTGCGGCCCATGCGGCCGAGCGCTGCGTGCAGCTCGTCGATCTTGTCCTCGTGGTCGGTGAGGGTGAGGTCGCCGGTGCCGTCCACTTCTGTGGAGAAGAAGGTGACGTGGACCGTCGCCTCGGGGTCGAGGTGTGCCGCGAGGGCGAGGGTCTGCTCGGCGAGGGCCTGCGCGGAGCCGTCCTTGTAGTACGGGCGCATGGAGGCGGAGCGGTCCAGGACGAGGTGGATCTTGGCGCGGGTGCCGGTGAGGTGGTGCTTCTTCAGGGCGGTGCCGGCTGCCTTGTAGGCGGTGGTGAGGGCGGGGGCGCGGGAGCGGAGCGTTGCGGGGGTTGTGGCCGGCTTTGTCGCCTCGGCTTCGCCTTCGGCGTCCGTGTTCCCACCCGCACCACCCGTGCTGGTCTCGTTGTCGGGTGCGGGTGGCCCCTGTGGGGCGTCCTCGCCGTCGGCGGCTGCCGGTTCCGGGGTGGCCTTCGGCTCCGCCTCGGCCTGCTGCTCAGGTTCCGGCTCCGGAGCAGCCTCGATCTCGGGAGCCGCCTCGGGCTTCGCCTCCTGCTCAGGCTCCGCCTCTGCCTCTGCCTCGGGCTTCGCCTTCGGCTCGGGGGCGGGCTCCGCCTCCTGCTCGGGCTCCGCCTCCGCCTCTGCCTCGGGCTTTGCCTCCTGCTCGGGGGCTGCCTCCGTCTTCGGCTCGGGGGCTGCCTCGGGCTTGGGGGGCGTCGTTACTTCCGGGGTCGGCTTCGGTTCCGGGGTCGGAGGGGTGTCCGAGGGAGGGTCCGTTGGCTTGGGGACCGTGATGTTGGCGAAGGCGGCCTTGACGAGGTCGTGCTCGTCGGGGGTGGGTTCCGAGCGGGGCTCGGGGATCTGGGAGGACTCCGGCTGGTCCGGGGTCCCGGCCGGCTCCGGGGGTGCGGTGGGCTGGGACGGGAGCTTCGGCTCCGGCTCGGTGACCGGCGGTGCCGTCTCCTGCGTCGCACCCTCCGCCTGGGCGGCCTGTTCTTTGCGTGACCGGCCGAACGCGTTCCGCAGGAGAGTGAGAATGCCCATGTGCGCAACCCTTCGAGTGAGTTGGTGCCGTCAATCCCTGGCCAGGACGGACACGTAAGGTTAGCGGTCCCGGCTTGTGATCTTGTGCAGGGTCTGACATGCGGGCGGCGACGCGTCAAGGCGGGATCGAGACGCAGCCGCAATTCCCTCACGGATTCCGCGGGTTCACCCTCCGTTCACCGCGACGCCCGGTCCCCGCACGTATGTGCACCTACGGTCGCGCTGACACCAGGGCATACAGGGATTCTCAAGGGGAGAACACAGTGCGCAAACTCCTGCCGTTGATCGGGACGCCGTCCGGTTCGCATCCTGGCGGCCGGTCCGCGATGACCTGCCGTTTCCGGTGTGGTGACGCCTGCTTCCACGAGGTGCCGAACACCAGCTCCAACGAGTACGTCGGCGATGTCATCGCCGGTGCGCTCAGCCGCCGTTCCATGATGCGCGCCGCCGCCGTCGTGACCGTCGCCGCGGCGGGCGCCGGGGCCGTCGGCGTGGCGGGGGCACCGTCGGCGCAGGCCGCGCCCGCGGCCGGAAAGGGACACGGTAAGCCGTCGCGGACGCAGGGCGCGCGGGGGCTGCGGTTCACGCCCGTCGCGCCCAACACCGACGACGCCGTGACCGTACCGGAGGGGTACCGGCAGGACGTCGTCATCCGTTGGGGTGAACCCATTCTGCGCGGGGCGCCCGCCTTCGACGCCGAGAAGCAGACGGCCGCGGCGCAGGCCGGGCAGTTCGGGTACAACAACGACTTCCTCGCGCTGCTGCCGCTGCGGGGCGAGCACGACCGCCAGCTCCTCGTCGCGAACCACGAGTACACCGACGAGGTGCTCATGTTCCGCGGCTACGACCCCGAGAACCCGACCCGCGAGCAGGTCGAGATCGCCTGGGCCGCGCACGGGCTGTCCGTCGTCGCCGTGGAGGAGGAAAGGAGGAGCGGGCGGCTCACGGCCGTGTCGCGGCATCGGCTCAACCGTCGGGTCACCGCGACCACCGAGTTCCGGCTGACCGGCCCGGCCGCCGGGTCCGACCTGGTGAAGACCTCCGCCGACCGCTCCGGCCGCAAGGTGCTCGGCACCCTCAACAACTGCTCCGGCGGCACCACCCCGTGGGGCACGACGCTGCACGGCGAGGAGAACTTCAACCAGTACTTCGCCAACGCCTCCAGCGCCACCGACAAGCGGTACGGGATCGGGACCGGTGCCACCGAGCGGAAGTGGGAGCGGTTCGACAAGCGGTTCGACGTGGCCCGGGAGCCGAACGAGGTGCACCGCTTCGGGTACGTCGTCGAACTCGACCCGTACGACCCGGAGTCCACGCCGCGCAAGCACACGCTGCTCGGCCGGTTCAAGCACGAGGCCGCGACCGTGCGGCTGACGCACGACGGGCGGCCGGTCGTCTACACCGGCGACGACGAGCGGTTCGACTACTTCTACAAGTTCGTCGGCAGCAAGCGGATGCGGCACGGCACCTCCCGCTGGGCGCGCGAGCACAACCTCTCGCTGCTCGACGAGGGCACCCTGTACGTCGCCAGGCTCCATGGTGACTCCCCGGCGATCGAGATCGACGGGACGGGCACGCTGCCGCGCGACGGCGAGTTCGACGGCGGTGGCGAGTGGATTCCGCTGGTGACCGCCACGGAGCGCGGTGCCGTCTCGCACGTCGAGGGGATGAGCGCCGAGGAGGTGTGCGTCTTCACGCGGCTCGCCGGGGACAAGGTCGGGGCCACGAAGATGGACCGGCCCGAGGACATCGAGCCGTCGCCGACCACCGGCAAGGTGTACGTCGCCCTCACCAACAACACCAACCGGGGCAAGGCCGGTTACGCGGGCCCCGACGAGGCCAACCCGCGCAACTCCAACAAGCACGGCCACGTCCTGGAGCTGACCGAGCGCTGGAACCGGGCCGACGCCACCAGCTTCGGGTGGTCGCTGTTCCTGGTCGCCGGTGACCCGGAGGACCCGGCGACCTACTTCGCGGGTTTCCCGAAGGACCGGGTCAGCGCGATCTCCTGCCCCGACAACGTCGCCTTCGACGACCACGGCAACCTGTGGATCTCCACCGACGGCAACGCCCTCGGCACCCACGACGGGCTCTTCGGCGTGGCGACCAAGGGTGACCGGCGCGGTGAGCTGAAGCAGTTCCTGACCGTGCCGACCGGCGCGGAGACCTGCGGTCCGCTCGTCCAGGACCGGCGGGTGCTGGTCGCCGTGCAGCACCCGGGCGAGGTCGACGGCGCCTCCGTCGAGCAGCCGGCCAGCACCTGGCCCGACGGGCCCGGGAAGATCGTGCGCCCGGCGGTCGTGGCGGTGTGGCGCGCGGACGGCCGCGACATCGGCGTCTGAGCGTCCGCGCTACGTCTGCGCCTGGAACTCCCGGACGACCTCGATGCGGCCCACGATGCGCCAAGCGGTTTCAGAGCCGGGTGCGGGTGGGCCGGGGCGGGGCGGGCTCGCCGGGGGGCTCCGCGGGGGGCCGGTGGCGCGGCGGGCGCCCGTAGCGGCCCGTGAGCCAGGAGGCCAGGGCGACCGTGAGGCCGAGGGCGACGAGGAGCCAGGAGGCGGTGCGCAGGGTCTGGGTGAGGGCGTCGTAGACGGCGCCCGCGGCGGGGCCGTCCACCGGGCCGGGGAGTTCCGCCACGGTGAGCCGGCGGCCGACCAGTACGGCGAGGGCGAGCAGGGCGCCGCCGAGGGCGGTGCCGATCCCGGCGGCCGTGACGGCGCGGCGGCGGCAGGCGGCGACCGCGATGCCGGCGACCGCGAAGACGACGGCCGCCAGCGGCAGCCAGAAGGCGGCGACGTCGAGCACGCGGTAGCCCTTCCTGAGCCGGTCCGCCTCGTGGGCCGGGAGCACGGTGACCGCGGTGTGCCGGACCGGGATGCGCCGGGCGAAGGGCACGTGGTCCTCGGCGAGCCGGTCCCGCACGCGTTCGGTGACCGGGGCCAGGTCGACGGTGACCGCGCGTCCGGCGGCGCCGTCGTCGCGCAGGGCGCGCAGCACGGCGGCGTGGACGGTGCGGTTGGCCGCGTCCCAGCCCTCGTGGAAGGCCTCGGTGCGGGTGAACGACCGGGCCGCGTCCCGCACGAAGAGTCGCACGGTGCCGCTCACGGGGCCGGCCGTGGCCTCGTCGACGAAGCCCGCGAAGCCGGCGCCCAGCCGGTCGGCGGCCGCGTCCCGTACGTCCGGGTCGTCGGCGAGCGGGGCCATGGCCGCGACGTACCGGCCCGTGTCGGCCGGCCCGTGCATGGCCCAGGCCGCCAGCGTGGCGCACGGTGCGAGCAGGCCGGCGAGGACGATCAGGACGCCCGACAGGGCGTCCCGGAGGCGGGGGGTCACCCTCCCAGGCAAACCCCCGTGCCCCCGCCGGGCGACCGGCGTGACTGCATATGGCCCCCGGGGACGATCCGGTCAGGTGGTGCGGCTGAGGGTGCCGTGTCTGGCCGCCCGCGCGTCCTCGGCGTCCTGGTGGGTGGCGTAGCGGTAGTAGAGCCCGGCGGTCACCGCGGCCGCGAGCAGCAGGGACACCAGGACGCAGGTGAACATGGCGACGCCGCTGCCCGAGTACAGGAATCCCAGTGCGCTGCCCGCGAACGCCCCCCACAGCACCGCGTGGCCCTCGCGCGGCAGCCGGTCGGCCACTGCGCGGACCACGTACCACAGGAGGGCGAACGCGAGCACGGTCATGAAGCCGAACAGCAGGTTCCAGCCGGTGACGGGGCCGCCGTGGCGGCGGATGGACGCGGCCCAGTAGCCGTAGACCAGGCCGATCGCGAGGGGCATCGCCCACTTCGCCAGCAGGTGGGTCCGCTCGCCGAGGACGTCGGGCGTCGTGTGCCCGGACGCGCCCGTGCCCGGGCCGCCGGTGCGGGTGCCGGTGGGTGTTCCGCGTGTGGGTACCGCGTGAGCCATGAGAGCACTCCTCTCGCCTCGCCCCCTCTGTCCCCGTCTACCAGGGCACACCTGGGTCCGCCGGCCGGCAAGTCGGGATGCGGGCCGGTCGGGCGCGTGTTTCGCTGGGGCCCGTGAGGGGTCGTGTCCGCAGGCCGGTGCGCGCCCGGTGGCGGCCGCTCGGGCGGCTCGTGCACGCCGCCGGCCGGGCCGACGCCGTGTCCCGGCACGAGCTGCTCAGTGTGCGCGGCCGCACGGTGGCCTGGGTGTTCCCGCTGCTGCTGCTCATCGGCATCACCGTGGGTGACATCACCACGGGCGCCTTCGAGATCATCTCCTGGACCGTGCTGGTGCCGGGCGTCGCCGCCGCGATCTGCGGGGTGCGGGGCACGGCCGTCCTCGCCCTGCTCGCGATCGGCGTCTACGTCTGCGCCGACACCGTCTGGCAGCACCGTGACCAGACCGGGCTGCCCGGTCTGGTCCTGGTCGTCCTCGGCGGTGTCATCGCCGTGGTGGCCGCCGGGTTCCGGGTCGGCGGGGAGCGGCGCATGCTGCACATGCGGGACATCGCCGACACCACCCGCCGCACCGTGCTGCGTCCGCTCCCGGTGGGCTTCGGCGGCCTCGACCACGCCGCCGTGTACCTCTCCGCGGACAGCGAGGCCCGCGTCGGCGGTGACTTCTACGACATCCAGCCGGGTCCGCACGGCACCCGGGTCCTCGTCGGCGACGTGCAGGGCAAGGGTCTCGGCGCGGTGGAGACGGCCGCCGCGCTGCTCGGCACCTTCCGTGAGGCCGCCTACCACGAGGCGGACCTCGGGACGGTCGCCGAGCGCCTGGAGATCCGCATGGTGCGTCACCGCGGGCACACCGCCGCCCTGGGCCGGGCCGACGGCGACCGGTTCGCCACCGCCGTGCTGATCGGTTTCTCGCCGGGTCTGCCGGACGTCGTGGAGGCCGTCGTCTTCGGCCACGAGCCCCCGATGGCGGTCGGTCCCCGCGGGGTGCGCGTGCTGCCGGTCGTGGGCGGGCTGCCGCTGGGCATGGCCGAACTGGCGCCCACCGGCCGGTCCGGGACGCCGCCGGTGCACCGGCTGCGCCTGGCCCCGGACGAGACGCTGCTGCTGGTCACCGACGGGGTGACCGAGGCCCGCGACCCGGCCGGGGTCTTCTACCGGCCGGCCGACGACATCGCCCTCGCCCTCGCCGTCGACCCGCGCAGCGCCGTGCCCGCACGGCTGGTGTCCCTGGTACGGGACGGCACGCTGCGGCACTGCCGGGGCCGGGTGGCCGACGACACCACGGTCTTCGCGGTACGGCGGACACCGGCCGGTCCGGATCCGGCCGCCGACGGCTGAGTGCCCCGCTTTGCAGCCGCAGCGGTTACGGTGCTGCCGTACGTGATCGACAGGGGGAGGGGACATGCCCGGAACCGTGCTGCTGCTCGCGGCGTCGCCCGTGGGCCGTGGGTGCCTGGTGGACGCCGCCTCCGTGCTTCCCGTGCTCGCGGCGGTGCCGCCCGCCGTGCTCTCCGGCACGGACACGGCGAACGTCGTGGAACTCGCCGACCCGCTGGAGCCGCAGGCGGTCCTCACCCGGCTGCGGGCCGCGGCGGCGGCCCCCGGACCGCTCACGGTCTACGTCGCCGGGCAGCTCCAGCTGGACCGGCGCCAGCGCCTGCCGCACCTGGCGCTGGCCCGCACGACGCCGTCCACCGTCCGCTACACGGCACTGCCCTGGCACTGGATCCGCGAGGAGCTGCGGCTGCGGCCGAGCGGCGCGACGACGCTGCTGCTCGACCTGCACGCCGACCAGGAGACCTGGCAGTGGCTGCGGACCAGTCCGCTGGACTCCGGGCGCAACAACGCCGTTTACGGGCGCATCGCGCCGCCGCCGGCACGGCGGACGGTGGCCGTCCCGTCGTACATGCGGGGCGTCGCGACGATCCTGCGCAGCGGGCACCGGCCGCCGCCGGACGAGCTGCACCAGCAGGCGCTGGTCCGGGCCGCGGCCGACACCGCGGGCAGCGGTGCGGACCTGGTGCTGACGGCGCCGGGACCGGTGGCGGGCGATCCGCACGCCGTCATCGCCACGGCCGTGCGGTCCGGGCGGCACGGTGACGCCGACGCGCTCGCCGCCCGGCACGAGC
>NZ_MULI01000062.1 GCF_002939385.1 Streptomyces sp. MH60
GCCCGCCCGCCCTGCGCCGCCGGCGCGCACCCGTGCGCCCGAGCCCTCCCGGCCCCGGGTGCCGGATCTGCCCCGGGGGTCCGGCGGCGGCACCGGGGGGTGCCGTTCGGATCTTGCCGGGGTCGCGGGGTCTGGCAACACGGCACCGTCGCCCGGAGCCGGCCTGACCCGAACGACGCCCCCTAGGGCCGCTGCCGCGGCGGCCGGCCCCACTCCCCCGGCCGGTCGGGCCCGTCCGTGCCCCGGCCGGCGCGGTCCAGGCGCAGCTCCAGCCGCTCGATCGAGGCCCGTACCCCCTCGCCGTAATGTCCGGGGGCGAGGGACTCGGCCGCGGCGCGGGCGCGCCTCAGGTGCAGCCGGGCGGCCTCGCGGTGACCGAGCCGGTCGTAGTCCGCCGCCACGTTCAGGTGGAGTGAGGGGTAGAGGGCCCGGGCGGCGGGGGTGCCCTCGTGCCGGTCGGCGAGCATGTCCTGCGTCAGTTCCTCGGCGGCCGACAGCGCCCGCAGGTCCCAGGCCAGCTCCTCCTCGGGGTCGTCCTGGGTGTCGGCCAGGTAGTGGGCCAGCGTGCAGCGGTGCAGGGCGTCACCGCGCTCGCCGATCTCCGCCCACAGGCCGAGGAAGCGGTGCCGGGCCTCCTCGCGGTCGCCCGCGTGGTGCAGCATGGCGACCTGGCCGATCCGCGTCAGCACGGCATCCGGCGCCGCCTGCTCCTGTCCCTTCGCCACCGCGTCCTCCGTGCCCTCGTCGGCTGTCCCGACGACGCTAACCGCACGCGTCCGCTTTGCCCGACAGGCGGCACCGGGCCCGGCTCACCCCAGGTTGGGGATCGTCCAGTCGATCGGCTCGTGGCCCTGCCCGGCGACCGCCTCGTTGATCTGTGTGAAGGGGCGGGAGCCGAAGAACTTCTTCGCGGACAGCGGGGAGGGGTGCGCCCCCTTGACCACGACGTGCCGCGTCTCGTCGATCAGCGGCAGCTTCTTCTGCGCGTAGTTGCCCCACAGCACGAACACCGCCGGATCGGTGCGGTCGGCCACCGCGCGGATCACGGCGTCGGTGAACAGCTCCCAGCCGCGGGACTTGTGCGAGTTCGCCTCACCGGCCCGGACCGTGAGCACCGCGTTGAGCAGCAGGACGCCCTGCTTCGCCCACGGCATCAGATAGCCGTTGTCCGGGATCGGGGTGTCCAGCTCCGCGTGCATCTCCTTGTAGATGTTGCGCAGGGACGGCGGGACCTTCACGCCCGGCCGGACCGAGAAGCACAGCCCGTGCCCCTGGCCCTCGCCGTGGTACGGGTCCTGGCCGAGGACCAGCACCTTCACCCGGTCGAACGGCGTGGCCTCCAGCGCGGCGAAGACCTCCTCGCGCGGCGGGTAGACGGGGCCGTTCGCCCGCTCCTCCTCGACGAACTCCACCAGCTCCTTGAAATAGGGCTGTTGCAGCTCGCCGCCCAGCACCTCGCGCCAGGACTCGGGCAGCATGGCGATGTCGGTCACGTCAACTTCCTTACGCTGTGCGGTCGCTTCCACTGCTCACGAACCTACCGCCGACCACTGACAACGGGAGCGCCTACCAGCTCGTCTTCCGTTCGAGCTGCCACATCATCATGATCGTCGACGGGTCCAGGGCCTGCTCCGCGCCCGAGATGTCCGTGCTGGCGGCCACGTACTGCTTGCCCTGCCACAGCGGCAGCAGCCGCGCGTCGTTCACCATGATCTGCTGCGCCTGCTCGAACTCCCGCTCCACGTTGGCGCGGTCGCTCTCCCGGCGTGAGCGCGGCAGCAGCTCGCCGGTGATCTCCGGGGTGAGGTAGGGCGTGCCGAGCGCGTTCTGCTTGCCGACGAAGGGGGCGATGAAGTTCTCGGCGTCCGGGAAGTCCGGGGACCAGCCGCGTCCGAAGACCGGGTACTCGCCCTTCTGGTAGCCGGCTACGTACGTCTTCCAGGGGCGGCTCTTGAGGGTGACCTTGAACAGGCCGGAGGCGTCGAGCTGCCGCTTGATCTCCTCGAACTCCTCGGCCGTCTCGGAGCCGTAGCGGTCGGTGGTGTACCAGAGGGTGAGCGGGACCGGGTCGGTGATGCCGGCGCCCTCCAGGATCTTGCGGGCCTTGGGGACGCTGGGGTCGCCGTAGTCGTCGAAGAAGCCCGTGGTGTGACCGGTCAGGCCCTTGGGGACCATCGAGTACAGCGGGTCGACGGTGTCCTGGTAGATCCTGTGGGCGATCACCGTCCGGTCGATCACCTGGGCGACGGCCTGGCGCACCTCCTTGCGTCCCGCCCACGGGTCCTCGGGGTTGAAGACGAGGTAGCTGATCTCCGTACCGCTGCCCTCGACCAGCTGGAGGTTCTCCTCCTTGCCCTCCTTGCCCTGGAGCGTGACGACGTCGTCGGCGGCGAGGCCGCGGTACGTCACCTGGATGTCTCCGTCGCGCAGCGCCTTCACCATGCCGGCGGAGTCCTTGAAGTAGCGGATGGTCACCGCCTTGTTGTGCCGTTCGGCGAAGCCCTCGTAGCGGTCGTTGCGCACCAGTTCGGCCCGTTCGCCGTCCTCGTACGTCTGGAGGGTGTACGGGCCGGAGCCCACGACGCCGTTGCCTTCGTGCAGGGCGTCCGCGGGGTAGTCGCCGGGGTCGACGATCGACATGGCGGGCGTGGCGAGCACGAACGGGAAGGTGGCGTCGGGCTTGTTGAGGTGGAAGACCACCTCGCGCTCGCTCGGCGCCTGGACCCGTTCGAGGCTGCCGAGCAGGCCGGCCGGACCACCGTTGACGTTGATGTCCTTGATCCGGTCGATCGAGTACTTGACGGCCCGGGCGTCGAGGCGGTCGCCGTTGGAGAAGGTCAGGCCCTCGCGCAGCTCGCAGCGGTAGACCTGGTTCGTGCTGTCGGTGAACGAGCACTGCTCGGCGGCGTCGGGCTGGGGTGCGGTGGCCCCGCTGGGGTAACTGAGGAGCGTCTGGTAGATGTTCCGGAACAGTTCCCAGGAGCCGTCCCAGGACGCGGCCGGATCGAGCGTGCTGGGAGCGCTGGTGGTCCCGACGACGATCGGCTCCTCGTCCTCCGAACTGTCGGACGACAGGATGCCGCATCCGGTGACCAGTGACGATATGGACACGATGGCCGCGACCCGCCGCAGGCCTCGCTTCCGGTTGAACACGCGCACGCTCCTCGATCCGCCGTACCAAGGGTCGGCAGACCATACCGCAGCGCCAGGCCCCCTGAACCCCCTTCTGAACAGGGGTTTTGATCATTTGAGGATGACTACGTTGTCATCGTGCACGGGGCTCCGATACGCGGACACGGGCGCCGTTCGCGTCGACGGCGCCCGTGTCCGGGATCGATCCAGAGGGGTCCTCGTGGGCGAGATCAGGCCACGCCGGCGTTGAGGAAGATGCCGCCGTCGACGACGAGCGTCTGACCGGTGACCCAGTCGGACTGCTCCGAGGTGAGGAACGCGGCGGCGCCGCCGATGTCGGACGGCACGCCGAGCCGGCCCAGCGGGTAGCCCGCGGCGGCCTCCTCCTCGCGGCCCTCGTACAGGGCGGCGGCGAACTTGGTCTTCACGACCGCCGGGGCGATCGCGTTGACCCGCACCTTGGGCGCGAACTCGTGCGCCAGCTGCGCGGTGAGGTTGATCAGCGCGGCCTTGCTGACGCCGTACGCGGCGATGAACGGCGAGGGCGAGAGGCCCGCGACGGAGGCGATGTTGACGATCGCGCCGCCGTTGTCCTTCTGCCAGGCGTGCCAGGTGCGCTGGGCGAAGCCGAGCGCCGAGATCACGTTGGTCTCGAAGACCTTGCGCGCCACGTTCAGGTCGAGGTCGGCGATCGGGCCGAACACCGGGTTGGTACCGGCGTTGTTGACCAGGAAGTCGACGCGGCCGAAGGCCTCCATCACGCGCTCGACGGCGACGGCCTGGTGGGCCTCGTCGTGCGCCTTTCCGGCGACGCCGATGACCCGGTCGGAGCCGAGCCGGTCGACGGCCTCCTTCAGCGCGTCCTCGTTGCGGCCGGTGATGCAGACCCGGTCGCCGCGCGCGACGAGCGCCTCGGCGACGCCGTAGCCGATGCCGCGGCTGGCGCCGGTGACGAGCGCGACCTTGCCGGAGAGGGCGGGGAGTTCAGTCATGTCAGTGGTCCCTAATCCCAGTGTTCCCTAGTCTCCGCGCGCCCTAGTCGAGCGGTCCGCCGGCCACGTACAGCACCTGGCCGGAGACGAAGCCGGCGGCCTCGCCGGTGAAGAAGGCGATGGCGTTGGCGATGTCCTCGGGCTCGCCCACGCGCGCGACCGGGATCTGGGTGGCGGCGGCGGCCTTGAAGTCGTCGAAGCCCATGCCGACTCGGTCGGCGGTGGCCTTGGTCATCTCGGTGGCGATGAAGCCGGGGGCGACGGCGTTGGCGGTGACGCCGAACTTGCCCAGTTCCTTGGCGAGGGTCTTGGTGAAGCCCTGGAGACCGGCCTTGGCGGCGGAGTAGTTGACCTGGCCGCGGTTGCCGAGGGCGGAGGAGGAGGACAGGTTGACGATGCGCCCGAACTTGGCGTCCACCATGTGCTTCTGGCAGGCCTTCGACATCAGGAAGGCACCGCGCAGGTGCACGTTCATGACGGTGTCCCAGTCGGAGACGCTCATCTTGAACAGCAGGTTGTCGCGCAGCACGCCCGCGTTGTTGACGAGGATGGTCGGGGCGCCCAGCTCCTCGGCGATCCGCGCGACGGCCGCCTCGACCTGCGCCTCGTCGGAGACGTCGCAGCCGACCGCGATCGCCCTGCCGCCGGCCGCGGTGATCTTCTCCACGGTGTCCTTGCAGGCGGCCTCGTCGAGGTCGATGACGGCGACGGCACGGCCCTCGGCGGCCAGTCGTACGGCGGTGGCGGCACCGATGCCGCGCGCGGCTCCGGTGACTACGGCGACCCGCTGCTCAGTGGTGGACATTCGCTGCTTCTCCTCGTCCTGGGGATGCGGCCCGTGCGGAGCGTGCGCCCTGGGTGAGCGACCGCTTAGTACCTTCCGCAGACGTGACGCTAGAAGCCCTGGCACCCGGTGTCAACGGGACACCGGCCCGGTGTGATCCATTACCTGGCCTTCCCGGTGCGCCGGGCCGCCCCGGTCGCCCGAACGGCCCAGCGCTGCGGGCCGCCCGGCCGCCGGGCCCCTAGCGTCGAAGCGCGAGCCACTCGTGGCCGGAAAGGAGGCGTCCATGCGCCGTCGCACCGGTGCAGCAGGCATAGCCGTCGCGATCGCCGCGATCGTGCCGCTGGCCAGCCCCGCACCCGCCCAGGACCTCAACTCGAACCTGGAGCCGGACTGCCGGAGCTTCACCTACCAGGAAGCGGTACCGATCGGGCTGGACGAGGATCCGGGCCTCCCGGACCCGTCGTGCCCCGAGGGAATGTACGAAGCCCCGTCCGACGAGGCCCCGCTGGAGGAGGGCCTGCTCGACGACGGCCGACTCGACGGGGGCGGAGTCGACGACGGGCGACTCGACGGTGCGCTGCCCGACGGAAGCGGAGCGGGCCAGGCCCGGCCGGACGGGAACGGCTCCGGCGGGGGCGGACTCGGCCAGGACCGGCCGGACGAGGGCCGGATCGACCAGGACCGGCCCGGGCAGTCGCACGCTGCCGGCCAGGGTCCCTTCGACCAGGGCGGGATCCGCGAGGTCCGGGAGGACGACGGCGCGGGCGGCGCGGCGCGGGGAGACCGGGACCAGCTCCCGACGATCTCCGCCACCTCCGTACCCCGTCCGGCCACCACGGTGCCGGCCCCGGCCGTGACCGCACCGGCGCCCGTGACCTCCCCCGCCGTGACGCCGACGCTCGGCACACAGGGCGGCCTGGGCGGCGCCTCGGGCACCGGACCCAGCGACTGGGACATCGGCATCGGCCTGAGCTTCGTCACCGGCGCCGCGCTCGCGGCGGGTTACGTGATCAGACGCCGCCGACGCGCCTGAGACACGCCCCCGGGCCGCACGTGCCGGACCGTCCGGGCGGGCCCCGCCCCTACCGCACCAGCAGGTCGAGGAGCCGTTCCGTCTCGGCCGCCGGATCGGCCGTGAGGCCGGTGTGGACGGGGCCCGGCTGGACGATGGTCGACCGGGGCGCGATCAGCCAGCGGAACCGGCGGCCGGGATCGTCCTCGGCCGCCTGGCCCGCCGCGTCCCCTCCGGCGCACACGCCCTCCACGGCGCGCAGCGCCGCGCGCACCCCGGGCAGGTCCACCCGCGGGTCGAGGGCCAGCAGCCGTCCCTCGTCGAGGGCGGTGCGGGCACCGACGTAGGACCTGGCGCGGCAGTAGACGAGCACGCCGGCGTTGACGCACTCCCCGCGCTCGACGCGCGGCACCACGCGCAGCAGCGCGTACTCGAAGACGTGGCGGTCGCTCACCGCACCCCCTTGACGCGTTCGTGGATCGTGGCGGCCCGCGCGAGCAGGGGTCCGGCGTAGGCCCTGCGGAGGTCGTCGGGTGTGGCGAAGCCGGGTTCGTCCCGCAGCCAGACGTCCGGGATCTCGGCGGTGACCTCGGCCAGCAGCTCCTCGGTGACCAGCGGCGCGAGTGCGGCGGCGGCCGCGCGGACGTCCGGCGCGAAGCGCGCGAGGGCGTGGTCGGCGGCGTCGTAGGGGCGGGCGGCGGAGGTCTCGGCGCCGGGCCAGTTGTGGTGCCAGATCATGGTGGCGCCGTGGTCGATGAGCCACGTCTCGCCGCGCAGGCACAGCAGGTTGGGGTTGCGCCAGGAGCGGTCGACGTTGTTGACCAGCGCGTCGAACCAGACGATCCGCCCGGCCTCCTCGGCGCTCACCTCGAAGGCGAGCGGGTCGAAGCCGAGCGCGCCGGAGAGGAAGTCCATGCCGAGGTTGGTGCCGCCGCTGGACTTGAGCAGCTCCTGCACCTGCTGGTCGGGTTCGCCGAGCCCGAGCACCGGGTCGAGGTCGACGGTCACCAGCCGCGGCACCCGGAAACCCAGCCGGCGGGCCAGCTCGCCGCAGACCACCTCGGCGACGAGCGTCTTGCGGCCCTGGCCCGCGCCGGTGAACTTCAGGACGTAGGTCCCGAGGTCGTCGGCCTCGACGAGTCCCGGCAGCGAGCCGCCCTCACGCAGCGGCGTGATGTAGCGGGTCGCGAGGACCTCTCTCAACACTTGTGCGGGCCACCCGTCTCTTCAGCCTTGCCCGTTCCCGCGGGGAGACTTCCCCCGGGCATGGGGTGAGCATAGTGACCGCGGGTGACCGTCGGCGAGACGGGCCCGGCCCGATCCCTCCGGGACGCTCTTCCCACGTATCCGCAGCGCCCGTGCCCGGATGTGCTCCTGGCCGTCGCGGTCCCCGGGTTGCCGACCTCGGCCGGCCACGCCTCCGCGCAGGTCCGGGGGACCGTCCGTGCCGCGGGCTCAGCCCGCGAAGCGGGCCATCCAGGACTCGACCTCGTCCGCGCCGCGGGGCAGGCCCGCCGACAGGTTCTCGTGGCCGTCCTCGGTGACGACCAGGTCGTCCTCGATCCGGACGCCGATGCCACGCCACTCCTCGGGCACGGTCAGGTCGTCCGCCTGGAAGTACAGGCCCGGTTCGACGGTCAGGCACATGCCCGGCTCCAGCAGGCCCTCCACGTACTCCTCCGTGCGGGCCCGCGCGCAGTCGTGGACGTCCAGGCCCAGCATGTGACCGGTGCCGGCCATGGTGAAGCGGCGTTGCAGGCCCAGCTCGTACGCCCGCTCGGCGGGGCCCTCGATGAAGCCCCACTCCACCAGCCGCGCCGCCAGGTGGCGTTGGGCGGCCTCGTGGAAGTCGCGGTACGCGGCGCCGGGCTTGACCGTCGCGATCCCGGCCTCCTGGGCCTCGTACACGGCGTCGTAGACCTCGCGCTGAAGCGGCGTGAAGGTGCCGCTGATCGGCAGGGTGCGGGTGACGTCGGCGGTGTAGAGGGAGCGCGTCTCCACGCCGGCGTCCAGGAGCAGCAGGTCCCCCGGGCGGACCGGGCCGTCGTTGTCCGTCCAGTGCATGATGGTGGCGTGCTCGCCGGCGGCGCAGATCGTGCCGTAGCCCACCGCGTTGCCCTCCAGGCGCGCCCGGCGGAAGAAGGTGCCCTCCAGCCAGCGCTCCGAGGAGGCGACCGCCCGGGACAGCTCGCCCACGACGTCGGTGAAGCCGCGCACCGTGGAGTCCACCGCCTTGCGCAGCTCCCCGAGTTCCCAGGCGTCCTTGACCAGGCGCAGGTCGCTGAGCGCGTCCTCCAGCTCGTCGTCCCGCTCGGCGTCGGTGCTGACGGCCGCCTCCAGGGCGGGGTCGACCCCGCGCACGATCCGGGTCCGTACGCCCCGGGTGGCGGCCAGGTCGGCGGCCGCGGTGCGCACGTCGCGGCACGGCAGGCCGAGCACGCGCTCCGACTCGGCGAGCGAGCGGCGCCGGCCGGTCCACAGTTCGGCGTGGGCGCCGGTCCAGAACTCGTCGTCGTCCCGGCTGTCCCGGGGCAGTTGGTAGCAGTAGGCGTCGTGTCCGCCGTCCGCGCGGGGTTCGAGCACCAGGGCTCCGTCCCGGGCCTGGTCACCGGACATGTGCACATACCCGGAGTACGGGCGGAAGGGGTAGGTGTCGTCGTTCGAGCGGACCTTGAGGTTGCCCGAGGGGACCACCAGCCGTTCGCCGGGGAACCGCGCCGAGAGCGCCGCACGGCGCCGGGCCGCGTACGGGGCCTGTTCGGCGGGCGTGAGGTCGTGCCGCTCCGTGTCCGCCCAGCCCGTGCGCATCAGGGCGGACAGCTCCGCCGAGAGCTTCGGGTACAGGCTGTTCTTCCGACGGTTCGCCACGTCGTGCACCTTCCTTCGCTGGTTCTTCCGCCCGGACGGTACCGCCTCGTGACGGGCTCCGGGGCTCAGGAGTGCCAGTGGCACTGATCGGCCACCACGGGACCGGGCGGGCCGATAATCGCCTCATGGCGAACGAGAGACTCGGCGAGTCCCTGCGCGTACTGGGGCTCGATCCCACGGCCTGCCGGGTGTATCTGGCCCTGCTGGAGCTGTCCCCCGCGCCGCTGGCGGCGATCGGCGCGGCGACCGGCCTGAGCGGAGCCCGGCTCACCGCGGCGTACGCCACCCTGGCGGACACCGGTCTGGCCAGTGCCGCGGCCGGGGGCGCGGACGTGGTGGCCCCGGTGCCGCCCGCGGCGGGCCTGGAGGTGCTCGCCCGGCACCGGGCGGCCGAGCTGGAGAAGTCGCGTGTCGCCGTCGGGGGCGCGTTCGAGTCGTTCCGGCGTCGGCGGCTCGCCGCCTACAACGACGGCCTCGTCGAGGTCGTCACCGGGGAGGACGTCGGTCCGAGGATGCGTCAGGCGTGGGCCAGTGCCCGCGAGCAGATCCGGCAGTTCGAGTCCCCTCCGTACGTCCACCTGGCGGGCGCGACCGACGACGCGCTCGCGACGCTGGCCCGCGGGGTGACGCAGCGGGTCGTCTACGCGCGCGAGGCGCTGGAGCGGCCCGGCCAGCTCGAGCACGTCATCGAACCCTGTGTCGAGGCGGGTGAGCAGGCCAGGGTGCTGCCGTCGGTGCCGGTCAAGCTGCTGATCATCGACGAGGCGTACGCGCTGGTGTCGTTGTCGATCAGGGACGTCGACGTGCACAACACCATGCTGGTGGTGCAGCCCTGCGGTCTGCTCTCCGCGCTGACGGCCCTGTTCGAGCAGACCTGGCGCGAGGCCGTCCCGCTGCACGGCCTCGCGCCCCGCCCCGCCGGGCTCCCGCCGGCCGACCGGCGTCTGCTGCGGCTCCTGGCCGGCGGCGCGACCGACGAGGTCGCCGCGCGCGAGCTGGGCATCAGCCGCCGTACGCTGTTCCGCCGCCTCCAGGTCCTCATGGCCCGCCTCGGCGCAGCGAACCGTTTCCAGCTGGCCCTGCAGGCCCAGCGCGCGGGCTGGCTGTGAACCCGCCCGGGACCGGCGACGGCCGCGACGTTGGTCCGGCCCCGGGCGCGCACGCGGTCACGGCGCCCGGTACGGCTCGGGGAGTTCCCCACGCGGTCGCCCGGCGGCCGGTCGGCGCGGGGCGGCTGCCCGCTCTGAACATCACGGGCCGCGTGGCCGTACCTCTCGGCAGATCGTCACGCATCCACCCCGGAAGGGACCCAGCATGACCAGCGCCTCGTTTCATCCCGCAGCGGGACCGGCCCGTCGTACCGTCGTGGCGGCGGCCGGGGCGGCGGGACTCACCGCCGTGCTGGCCGCCTGCTCAGGCTCGGACGACGACGCGTCCGGCGACACCGGCACCGCTCCCTCCGGCAGCCCCTCCCAGGAGGCGGGCGGCAGCGGTTCGGGCGGCGGCGAGAACGCGGGGGCCGGGGCCGCCCTCGCGGCGACGGCCGACATCCCCGAGGGCGGCGGGAAGGTCTTCCCGGACCAGAAGGTGGTGGTGACCCAGCCCGCGGCAGGCGACTTCAAGGCGTTCTCCGCCACCTGCACCCACCAGGGCTGCGCCGTGAAGAGCGTGGCCGACGGTCTCATCAACTGCCCCTGCCACAACAGCAGCTTCTCGATCACCGACGGCAGCGTGCAGGGCGGTCCCGCGCCCAAGCCGCTGCCGGCCGTGCAGATCACGGTCAGCGGGGACTCGATCCGGCTGGCCGGATGACCGTGACGCAGCGCCGGGGGCGCCGGATCATGATGACCCCCGGCGAGCTGGAGGCGTTCCTCACCACCCAGCGCACCTGCCGGGTCGCCACCGTCTCGGCCGGCGGCGCCCCGCACGTGAGCACCCTCTGGTTCGTCTGGGACGGTGCCTCGATGTGGCTCTACTCGGTGGTGCGCAGCCGGCGCTGGACGGACCTGCGGCGCGATCCGCGGGTCGCGGTCGTCGTCGACGCCGGTGAGGAGTACGACGAGTTGCGCGGCGCGGAGCTGTCCGGCCGGGTGGAGTGCGTGGGCGAGACGCCGCGCACCGGTGAGCTGTGCGCCGAACTCGACTTGCCGGAGACGCTGTTCGCCCGCAAGAACTTCGGCCTCCACGAGATGCCGCACGACGGCCGGCACGCCTGGCTGCGGCTGACGCCGGAGAAGGTCGTCTCCTGGGACTTCCGCAAGCTGGCGTCCGGGTAGCCCGGCGGCGCCCACGGCGAGAGGCGGGCCCGGCGGCGCCCGTCCGGCCGCTCACTCCGGCCGGCCGCTCCCCGTCCGGCCCACCTCCCCCGCCGGTCGTCGCTCACCCCGTCCGGTCCACCTCCCGCGCCGTCGCCCGCAGCGCGTCCACCGCCGCCCGGATCGACGGGCGGCGGTCGGCGTCCGCGCGCCAGACCACGTACACGTGCCGGCGCACCCGCTGCTTCAGCGGCACGGTGACCACCGCGGCGGGCATCGGATGGCGCCCGAGCAGGGGTGCGATGCACACGCCGAGCCCCGCGGCGACCAGTCCGAGCTGGGTGTGGGTCTCGGCGGCGCGATGGCCGACGATCGGCTCGATGCCCTTCGAACGCAGGGTGAACATCAGCCACTCGTGGCAGAACTCGCCCTCGCCCCACGTGATCCACTCGTCCTCGGCGAACTCGGCGAGGTCCACCTCGTCCCGGCCGGCCAGCCGGTGGCCGACGGGCATGGCGACGTCGGCCGGGTCGTCCAGGAGCGGCGCCTTGACCAGGCCGTCGGGCAGCGGCATCGGCTTGTTGTACCAGTCGAGCACGACGGCCAGGTCCAGGTCGCCGCGCACCACGCCGTTGACCCCGCGCTCCGGCTCCAGCTCCGAGGAGCGGATGCGCAGCGCGGGGTGCTCGGTGCGCAGGGCGGCCAGCGCGGCGGGGAAGAGTCCGCGGGCGGCCGTCGGGAACGCGGACAGCCTCAGCTCGCCCGCCACCTGTCCGCGCTGCGCCTCCAGGTCGGCCTGGGCCAGCTCGACCTGGGAGAGGATGCGGGCCGCGTGCTCGGCGAGCAGCCGGCCGGCGTCCGTGAGCCGCACGCCGCGCCCGTTCTTCGCGAGGAGCCGCTGACCGGCCTCCCGCTCCAGTTTGGCCATCTGCTGGGAGACGGCCGAGGTGGTGATGTGCAGTCCGGCGGCGGCACCGCTGACCGATCCGTGCCGGGCGAGGGCGTCGAGGGTCCGCAGGCGCTCCAGGTTCAACATGTAAGCGATGCTACGAGATATTCGGTGCGAAATCTCGATTGTGCTACGAGAACGGCTGCTTCATCGTTGCCGGCATGAGCAGCGTCCCGTCCTCCTCCGCCTCCGTTCCCTCCTCGCCACGCCGCGTCCTCGACTGGCGGCTGCGCTTCGGGCTCCTCGCCCTCGTCTGGGGTTTCAGCTTCCTCTTCATGAAGGTGGGCACCGAGAGCTTCGCCCCGTTCCAGGTCACGCTCGGTCGGCTGGCGTTCGGTACGGCTGTGGTGGCCGCGGCCATGGCGGTGAAGCGGGAGCGGCTCCCGCGCGGGGCGTGGACGTGGGTGCACCTGACGGTCGCCGGGTTCCTGCTCAACGCGCTGCCGTTCTCCCTGTTCGCCTTCTCGGAGCTGACGATCCCGTCGTCGCTCGCGGGCATCTGCAACGCGACCTCGCCGTTGTGGGGCATGGCCCTGTCGCTGGTCGCCCTGTCCGAGGACCGCCCGACGCGCCGCCGGGTGGCCGGTCTCGGCATCGGCTTCCTCGGCGTCCTGACGGTGCTGGGCGTCTGGCAGGGCTTCCACGGCCTCGACGTCACGGGCACGGCGCTGGCCCTGCTGGCCTCGTTCAGCTACCCGGTCGGCTGGATCTACGTCCGCCGCACCCTGGCCGGGTCCAGCCACTCCCACCTCTCGCTGACCGGGGCCCAGCTGGGTCTGGCCACGCTGCAACTGGCCGCCGTGACGCCGGTGTTCACCTCGGTGCCGACCGCCTTCCCGGTGCTCCCCGTGCTGGCGGTCGCGGCCCTGGGCGTCCTCGGCACCGGGCTCGCCTTCCTGATCCAGTACGACCTGGTCGCCGAGGTCGGCCCGACGACGGCCCAGATGGTCACGTACTTCACCCCGGTCATCGCCACGGCCGCGGGTGTCGCGCTGCTCGGCGAGTCGCTGTCCTGGTCGACGCCGGTCGGCGCGGCCGTCGTCCTCGCCGGCGCGGCGCTGACCCAGTCCCGCCCCAGGACCGGCCGGAGCCGCACCGCGACCGCACCGTCGCCGCGGACGTCGCCGGGGGTACGTGAGGGGTCGCGGGTCTGAGGACCGGGGCCGCTCGGGGCCACGTCCTGGTGGAGCCCGCTCAGACGTAGCTGCGTGGCGGTCCCGCCCCCGGGCCCACCGCCGCCGCGACCGCCGCCGCCAGCGGCCCGGTATCCTCCTCCCCCAGCGTCGAGACGGTGATCCGGATGCCGGGCGGCGCCCCCAGGCGGAAGCGGGCGCCGGGGGCCACGGCCCAGCCGGCGTGCAGGAGCCGGGCGACGGCGCCGGTCTCGTCCGGCACCGGGATCCACAGGTTCATGCCGCTGCGCCCGTGTCCGGTGACCCCGTGTTCGGCCAGGGCGCCGAGGAGCGCGTCCCTGCGCCGCCCGTACACGCCCGCCACCGCGCGGGCGTCCACCGCGCCGTCGGCCCACAGCCGGGCCACGGCCCGCTGGGTGATGCGGCTGACCCAGCCGGGGCCGAGCCGCTGCCGTCCCCGCACCCGGTCGAGCGTGAGGGGGTCCCCGGTGAGCACGGCGAGCCGCAGGTCGGGGCCGCATGCCTTGGCGGCGGAGCGGACGAAGGCCCAGCCGCGGGTCGTACCGGCGAGGGGATGCAGCGGGAGGTCGACGATGCCGTGGCCGTGGTCGTCCTCGATGAGCAGTGTCCCGGGGTGGTCGCGCAGCACGGACCGCAGGGCACGCGCGCGTGCCGGGCCCACCGCGGCGCCCGTCGGGTTCTGCGCGCGGTCCGTGACCACCAGGGCCCGGGCGCCGGCCGCGAGGACCCGGCGCACGTCCTCGGGCAGCGGTCCCTGGTCGTCGACTCCGACGGGGACCGTGCGCAGCCCCAGCGCGGGTACCAGGTCCAGGAGGCTGCCCCAGCCGGGGTCCTCGACGGCGACGGCGTCACCCGGCTTGAGATGGGCCGCGAGGACCCGCTCCATCGCGTCCAGCGAGCCGGACGTCACCGCCACGGGCCCGTCCGGCACACCGTCGGCGTCCAGTTCGGCCCGCGCGACCCGGGCCAGCTCCGGGTCCACGGGCGCGTGCCCGTACAGCACCGGTTCGCGGTCGCCCTGTCCGGCCGCCGCGGCGAAGACCGGGCCCAGCGCGGGCAGCAGCGCCGGGTCCGGATTGCCGTCGGACAGGTCGCGCACGCCCGGAGGAACGTCGACGCGGATGAACTCCCGCCCGGTGGTGGCCGGCTTCGCGCGCACCCGGCTGCCCCGCCGCCCGGCCGTCTCGATGACCCCGCGTTCACGCAGGGTGCGGTAGGCGGCGGCGACGGTGTTCGGATTGACCCCGAGCCGCTGCGCCAACTCCCGCATCGGCGGCAGGGGTTGTCCCGGTCGCAACTCTCCCGAGCCCACCGCCCGCTCGACGCTCGCGGAAATCTCCGCTGCGCCCCGCCCTGTGATCCGATACTCTCCTAGCACAAAGCCAATTATGCACTAGTGCAATGGAGAGCGTCATGCAGGGGACCACGGGGACGCCGTCGCAGCCCACCGGCACCTATCCGCCCACCGACCGCACCGTCCCCACCCGCTCCCCCGACCGGGCCGCGTACGACAAAGAGCTGGTGCACTCGATACTCGACGAGGGCTACGTCTGCCACCTCGGCTTCGTGCGCGACGGCGCCCCGGTGGTCCTGCCGACGCTGTACGGCCGGGTGGGCGAGCGGCTCTACGTGCACGGCTCGACGGGCTCGCGCCCCCTGCGGATGACGGGCGCGGCCGACCCGGGGCTGCCGGTCTGCCTGACGGTGACGCACGTGGACGCGCTGGTGCTGGCCCGCTCGGCCTTCCACCACTCGATCAACTACCGGTCGGTGGTGGTGCACGGCACGGCGTACGAGGTGACGGATCCCGAGGAGCGGCGCACGGCTCTGGACGCCCTGGTCGACCACGTGGTCCCGGGCCGTTCCCGCGATTCGCGGCCGGCCAGCAAGAGGGAACTGGCCGCCACCGCCGTGATCCGCCTCGACCTGGACGAGGTCTCCGCCAAGCTCCGCACCGGCGGGGTGAATGACGAGCCGGAGGACCTGGCCCTCCCACACTGGGCCGGTCTCGTCCCGTTGCGCAAGGGGTACGGGGCTCCGGTCGCCGACCCGGACCTGGCCCCCGGCACGGCGCTGCCCGACTACCTGTCGGCCGGGTGACACCGGCCCGCGCGGGAGGCGCGGGGCCCCTCGGGAGGGGCCCCGCCGTCATGCGGGCGTAGGCCGCGCCCGCATCTCCCGCGCCGCCCGTGTCTCCGCCACCGCGAGCCCCGCGACCGAGCCGAGCATCAGCAGCGTGCCGGCCAGGGTCGCCGCCGTGAGGTGTTCGCCGAGCAGCAGGACGGCGAACGCCGCGGCGCTGACCGGCTCCAGGAGCATGATCACGGAGACGGTCGCGGACCGGACGACGGCCGCGCCGGCGAAGTAGAGCCCGTAGGCGAGGGCGGTCGGGACGGCGGCGACGTACGCGAGGAGCCACAGCAGCCGGACCGGTTCGGCGGTGTGCGGCACCAGGCCCTCGACGAGCGCGAGCGGCAGCAGGCACAGACTCGTGACCGCGAACGCCCCCACGGACGTGCCGGCCGCGTCCGCCCCGCCGTCCCGGCCCCACCAGCGGGTGAGCAGCGTCATCACCGAGTACCCGGCGGCGGACAGCAGCGCGAGCAGCAGACCCGGCAGGCGAACGGTCGTACCCCCGCCGCCGAGGACGAGCACCACGAGCCCCGCGAGCGCGCCGACGATCGCCGCGGCGCCGCCCGCCCCCAGGTGTTCGCCGAGGGCGAGGCGTGCGCCGAGGGCGATCAGCACGGGCCCCGCGCCGAGGGTGACGACCGTGGCCACGGCGAGCCCGGTGGACTGCACGGCGGCGAAGTAGGCGGTCTGGAACACCGCGAGCCCGATGCCGGTGACGAGGGCGCGCCGCGCCCTGCGGGCGAACGGCGCGCGGACGGCCGGGCGCACCCGCGGGCGCAGCGGGCGGACGGCGAGCAGCAGGAGGAGCCCCGCCGCGCAGCGCCAGAACGACAGGGCGACGGGGCCCATGTCGCTGGCGCGGTAGACCAGCGAGGCGGCGGCACCGGCGGTGCCCCAGGCCACACCGGCGACGATCAGATAGAGGAGGCCACGCCCGACGGGCAGGCCGGAGACGGCATTCGACACGAGTTCTCTCCGCAGACGCGCGCGAGGCGCGGAAGTTCGGGGCGGCCCGGAACGACCGGGGCGCGGGGACTTTCGTCTGCGGGCAGCACCGTCCGGCCCGGCGACAGCGCGCCGGGCTCGTCACAGGGGCCCGCCTCAGGCGGCCGGAGGCGGGAGGACGAGTGCGTCGGCATGCATGGTCCGCACCCTAGGTCGCCGTTCCCCGGCTCGACAACTCCCTTTCGGGACCGCCACCGGCCACCGGGTCCGCGGAGCCCTTCGCCGGCGTCGAGGTCTGGGCGATGAAGGCGCCGGCCAGCACGACGACGCCGCCGATGATCTGCGGGGCGGAGAGGTGCTCGCCGAGCAGCACCCAGGCCAGGACGGTCGCGATGACCGCTTCGAGACAGGCGACCACTCCGGCGACCTGCGGCGACAGCCGGCGTACGGCGACGATGCCGGTGACGTAGGCGAGCACCGTGGCGATGAGCACGATCCAGGCCAGCAGCAGGGCGGCGGCGACGGGTGTGCCGTCCATGGGGGCGGTGCCGGCGAGGACGGACCAGTCCATCGACCAGGGCCGGGCGACGAGGGTGAGCACGGCGGCGCCGACGAGCAGCCCGTAGGCGATGACGCCGAGCGGGTCGGGCGCCTCCTCGCCGGCGTCGCTGCCCTGGTCGGACAGGACGAAGTAGCCGACCTGGCAGCAGGCGGCGCCGAGGGCGAGCAGCAGTCCGAGGGCGTCGAAGCCGAGACCCGACCAGACCTCGACCACGCAGGCGAGGCCGCCGACCGCCAGGACCACTCCGAGCGCGGCGGCCCGCGTCACCGGCCGCCGCTGCACGAACCGCACCCAGCCGAGGACCAGGGCGGGCGCCAGGTACTCCACGAGCAGCGCGACGCCCACCGGGATGCGGGAGATGGCGGCGAAGTAGCAGGCCTGCACACCGGCCACGGCGAGCAGCCCGTACCCGGCGACCAGCGCGGGGCGGCGGCGCGGCAGCGCGCGGTGGCGCACGGCGAGCGGCAGCATCACCAGGGCCGCGCCGGCCACCCGCAGCCAGACCACGTGGAGGGGGTCGAGTCCGGCCTCGATCAGCGGTTTGGCCGCGACTCCAGAGCCTCCGAAGGCGACCGCGGAGGCCAGTGCCAGGCCGAGCCCGGTTCCCTTGCCGCGGTCGCCGCGGGCGCTGTCAGACGTATGCACCGGCACATGATGACAGGGGTCGACATGACCGTCACTCCCAATGACACCTGTCTCACCGACTGGACGGCCTGGTGGCGCCCGTGGCGGGAGCGACGGGAGGCGTGCTCAGGGACGCTCAGGGGTCGGCTCGACATGGCTCTCCACGCGGGCGAGCACGGTGTGCGGTTCGACGGCGGCGCGGGCCAGTACCTCGGCGGCCCGCGTCAGCGGGTCCGCGACCAGGGCGGCCAGCAGGTCCACGCCACCGGCCCGGGCGGCCCCGCGCCGGGCCGCGCGGGCCCAGGCGTCCTCCAGGGCCGCCGCGGCCGGCGGGGAGAACCCGGCGGCGCCGGTCACGACGGGTACGGCGCCGGAGTCCTCGACGGAACTCTGCCAGCGCAGGCCGTAACCGATGCTGCGCTGCACGAGGTAGCCGAGGACGCGGGCGATTCGCGGTCCGTCCCCGAGCAGCTCACGGGCCTGCGCGTCGGACTCCAGCAGCGAGTGCAACAGATGGGCCGTGTCGATCTGCCGGTCCCCGTCCCGCACCGCCCGGCGGCGGGCACCGGAGACCGCCGAGGCCAGTTCCGCGCTGAAACTCTCCTCGAGGTCGGTGCCGTCCGGCCACCGGCCGCCTTGCTCGCCGGCCGACTGCCGGGGGATACGGGGCTGCACATCTCCCAGCTCATCAGTCCCGCGGGGCCCGGTCATCCCCGAAGGGAAGCATTTCGTCGTCCCACACAGAGTGGACCCGCCCGGACGGAATCTCCTCCTTGGGGATGAGATCAGGCCGTTCCGGCAGGCCGGGCGCGCGCCGCCTTGCCACACCCCCGGGGGCAACCGAAGGGCCGCCTCGCGGGTCGAACAGGGCATGAGGAGCAGGTGCTGGCTCGTGGCACTGCCCGCCGTCGACGGCAGGCAGTACGTGTACCGGGTGGACGCCCCCGTGGAGGCGCTGCCCGCCGACCTGTTCTGGGACGCCTGGCACTGCCACGACGAGAGCACCCTCCCGCGCGCGTGGGACGTCTTCGACGCGGCGGTGATACGGCGGGTCGACTGACCGTCGACTGACCGTCCCCGCGAGCACTCCCCGCGCACGAAGGGCCCCGCGGATTTTCTCCGCGGAGCCCTGTCATGCCGGTCGGTGTCAGTCCTCGTCGGCGAGGATCAGGTACAGCTTCTTGCGGGCGTCGCCGATGACGGCGAGCGCCTTCTCCCGCTGCTCCTTGCTGCCGGTCTTCCAGACCTGGCCGAAGGCCTCCATCAGGCCGAAACCGGCCTGCCGGATGTCGTTGAGAGCCTCCCAGTCGACGCCCCGCGAGGCCTCCTCCCAGGGCGCCTCCGGGCCTTCCTCGGCCGCGGTGCGGCCCGCCTCGGTGAGCGCGAAGAGCTTCTTGCCGCCCTCGCTCTCACTGGCGATCAGCCCCTCGTCCTCCAGCAGCTGGAGGGTGGGGTACACCGAACCGGGGCTGGGCTTCCACGCCCCGCCGCTGCGCTCGGCGATCTCCTGGATCATCTCGTAGCCGTGCATCGGCCGGTCCTTCAGGAGAGCCAGGATCGACGCCCGCACGTCGCCCCGCCGCGCCCTCCCCCTCGGCCCGCCGCGCCCTCGGCCGCCCCAGGGACCCCCGTGACCGAAGCCCGGCCCGAAGGGACCACCGGGACCGCCGGGACCGCCCGGCCCGAAAGGCCCGAACGCCGCACGTCCCCCCTCGAAGCCACCTCGCCCGAAGGGTCCGAAGGGGGCACCTTCTCCGCGCCCGGGGCCGTGTCCACCGTGTCCACGCTCGTATCCGTGGTTACGCATCGCCATCACTCCATCCAGTCGTTGATCTGTCGCGATGCCTCAACGATATATCGGAACGTATCGCACGGCAAGCCCCCGGAAGCTTTGCGGTCCGCCCGGGGCCCGTCGTCGGCCGGGCCGATGACGAGGGCGCCGCCTTCGCGGCCGAGTGCGCAGGTGGGGACGGCGGCTCGCGGCCACGCAGGCTGGACTTGCCCGCCCGCCCTCGCGCCCACCGTCGCCGACCGGCTCATGCACCGGCTGCGGACGCCCGGGACCACCCTGGCCCGGCGCGAGACCGAGGTCCCGGCGCGGCTGGCGCCGCCGGCCTGTCCGACCGGGCCGTCGGCGCCACCTCACCGAGGGCACCGTCAGGTCCCACCCGGCCCGCGTCTACGCCAGGCTCAACGTCGACGCGCGCACCGCCGCCGCCACCGCGGCCTCCCTCGGCCTGATCCGCCGCGGACCGGGCCCGAGCCTCCGCCGCGCCCGCGAAGACCTGCCGGACCGCGACGAGGGCTGCCGATCCCGCGAAAAGCGGTCCAGCGCTCCGGAATTGGCCTTCGTCCACGGCCCCCGGCAGGCCCTAGCGTCGGGGCATGCGCATCAGAATCGTCGACGCCTTCACCGACCGCCCCTTCGCCGGCAACCCCGCCGGGGTCCTGCTCCTCGACGCCTTCCCGGACGACGACCGGCTCCAGCGGGTCGCCCTGGAGGTCAACCACTCCGAGACGGCGTTCGCCCACCGCCTGCCCGCGGGCGGCGAGGCCGACTGGGCGCTGCGCTGGTTCACGCCGGCCACCGAGGTCGCGATGTGCGGCCACGCCACGCTCGCCACGGCCCACGTCCTGCACACCACCGGTGCCCACGAGGGACCGGTGCGGTTCGCCACCCGCAGCGGCGTGCTGGTGGCGACGCCGCACGAGGACGGCTCGATCACCCTGGACTTCCCGACCGCGCCGCTCACCCCGGTCGAGACCCCGGCGGGCGTCGCCGCGGCCCTGGGCGCCGAGCCCCGTACCGTCCTGGACACCGGGCCGAACATCGGGGACCTGCTGGTCGAGGTCGCCGACGAGGGGACCGTCCGCGGCCTGACGCCCGACCTCAAGGCACTGGCCGCCCACTCCGAACGCGGCGTCATCGCCACCGCCCGCGCCGAGGACCCGGCCCGCGGCTACGACTACGTCTCCCGCTGCTTCTTCCCCAACGTCGGCATCGACGAGGACCCGGTCACCGGCAGCGCGCACACGGCCCTGGCGCCCTTCTGGTCCGAGCGCCTCGGCCGGCCCGGCCTCACCGGCCTCCAGGCGTCGGCCCGCTCCGGCCTGGTGCGCACGGAGGTCCGTGGCGGACGCACGCTGCTGAGCGGGCACGCGGTGACGGTGGTCGACGGCGAGCTGCTGGCCTGATCCCCGCCGAGGCCCCGAACCTCGCGCAGGCCCGATCCTCGCGGAGGCGCGGGGCCCGCACGGTCACGCCGTGGGCAGCCAGCCCACCTTCCCGGCGAGCAGCCCGTAGCCGACGAACGCCCCGATGTCGAGCAGCGAGTGCGCCACCACCAGCGGGCCCACGCGCCCCCAGCGGCGGTAGAGGTAGACGAACACGACGCCCATCACCATGTTGCCGATGAACCCGCCGATGCCCTGGTACAGGTGGTACGAGCCGCGCAGCACCGAGCTGGCCGCCAGCGACGCGCCCGTGCTCCAGCCGAGCTGGTCCAGCCGGCGCAGCAGGTAGCCGACGACGATGACCTCCTCCAGGACGGAGTTCTGCACCGCCGAGAGGACGAGGACGGGGTACTTCCACCACACGTCGGGCAGCGCCTCGGGCACTACGGTGAGGTTGAAGCCGAGGCCGCGGGCGGCGAGGTAGAAGGCGATGCCGGTGCTGCCGATGACGGCGGCGACGGCGGCCCCGCGGCCCAGGTCCGGCCACGGGCGGGTGCGGTCGAAGCCGAGGGCGCGCAGACTGCGGCCCTCGCGCAGCAGGAAGTGCGCGACGAGGGCGACCGGGACGAGCGCCGTGGTGATCCCGAAGAGCTGCCAGGCCAGGTCGAGCCAGGGGCGGCCGGGTGCGGCGGAGGCGTTGAGGGTGGCCGCCTGGTCCTTGAGCCCGCCCGGCCGGGTGACCGAGCCGATGAAGCTGATGAGGGCGGACACGCCGCTCGCACCGAGCGACAGCGCGAGGACGAGCAGCGTCTCGTCACGCAGGATCCGCCGTGAGAGCCGCTCCTCGGTCAAGGGCTGTTCGCCGAGTCGCTTCTGAGGGAACGCGTCGTCCACCGGGCCCGCCTCCGCCATGCACACCTGCCTCCAGCTGGGACGTCACAGCTTGCCCGATCAGTATGGGGCGGCGCGCGGCGGGGCGGGCCGGGCGGCGGTCAGCCCAGCGGCGCGGGTTCCGGCAGACCCACCGGCCACAGGTGCACCGGGTCGCCCTCGCGCATCAGCTCGACGTACCGGCGGGTCGTGGCGGCCAGCGCGGCCTCCCGGGACAGACCCGCCTCCAGCGCCCGGTGGAACGTGGCCGCCTGCCAGGACGCGCCGTTGACCCGGCGTCGGCACCGCTCCTCGATCACACCGAGGTAGAAGTCCCGGTCGGCGGGCTCCACCCCCCACGCGTCGAGACCGGCCTCGGCGAGCGGCAGCAGCTCGTCGCGGACGAGGACGGCGGCGTCGACCTCGGTGGTGCCGCCGAGGCGCCCGCGCCGGGGCCACTCGAAGCGGGCGTCGATGCCGTGCCGGCACGCGGCCTCGAAGTTGGCGGCGGCGGCCTCGAACGGCAGCCGGGTCCACACCGGCCGGGGCTCCTCGGCGAGCGCGCGGACGACGCCGTAGTAGAAGGCCGCGTTGGCGATGACGTCGGTGACGGTGGGGCCGGCGGGCAGGACCCGGTTCTCGACACGCAGGTGCGGCACGCCGTCGGCGATGTCGTAGACGGGGCGGTTCCACCGGTAGACGGTGCCGTTGTGCAGGACGAGTTCGGACAGCGAGGGCACACCGCCCGCGTCCAGGACCTCCAGCGGGTCCTCGTCGTCGCAGATCGGCAGCAGTGCCGGGAAGTAGCGCCGGTTCTCCTCGAAGAGGTCGTACGCCGAGGTCACCCAGCGCTCGCCGAACCAGGTGCGCGGCCGGACGCCCTGGGCCTGCAGTTCGGGCGGGCGGGTGTCGGTGGACTGCTGGAACAGCGGGGGCCGGGACTCGCGCCACAGCTCGCGGCCGAAGAGGAAGGGCGCGTTGGCGCCGAGGGCGATCTGGGCGGCGGTGACGGCCTGGGCCGCGTTCCACACGTCGGCGAAGCGGTCCGGGGTCACCTGGAGGTGGAGTTGCACCGAGGTGCAGGCGGCCTCGGGGGCGATCGACTTGGAGGTGCAGGTCAGGCGCTCGACGCCCTCGATGTCGAGGGTGAAGTCCTCTCCGCGGGCGGCCACGATCTGTTCGTTGAGCAGGGCGTAGCGGTCGACGGCGGAGAGATTGGACGAGACCAGGTCGTCCCGGTCCAGCGTCGGCAGAATGCCGATCATCGCGATTCCCGCGTCCACCTCGCCCGCCTTGCGGTCCGCATATGCCAAGGAGGTGCGGATCTCCTCGGCGAGCCGGTCGAATACCCGGCCGCCCAGGCGGTGCGGCGCGATGTTGACTTCCAGGTTGAACATGGCGAGCTCCGTCTGGAAGTCCCGGCTCGCGATGCGTTCGAGGACTTGCGCATTCAACATTTTCGGCATCCCGTCGGCACCGACGAGATTCAATTCGATCTCCAGCCCCATCAGGTTCTTCGGGCGGTCGAACCGCTTCTCCGCCAGAAGTCGCTCCAGGCCCGTCAGGCACCGCTGGAGCTTCTCGCGGTAGCGCTGGCGATCGGACAGGTCGTACTGACCTGCCACGACCTTCTCCCCCATGGAAGAGTCCCTTCTCGGAGCGATGAGTGGAAGATCCGGCCGCCGCCGTCCGGTGGCCGGTCAGGTGGGATGATGCCCCGCCGAAGCGATCGATAACGTCCCCGCGCCGACCCGGCAGCCGCTACGCTGTCCCGATGTGACCGGTGGCACATTCACCGGGCATGGCGCGTCGAGCAGTTTCCCGGGCCGACAACTCGTGAAAAACGCCGACGACAATTGGCCGACCGCTCGGTGAACATTCCCCGAGGTCATCGCCGTACACCTGGTCCGAAATGCGGAGGATTACCGCATCTCGACGGCCGAATTCAACCTTGTACTGGTTGCCGGAATCGGCTAGCCGAAACACAGTCTGAACACATGTCGTATAAACTCCGCGGACAAGGCAGCGGATCGGCGCCCACGGTCGAAGGACCCTGCCGTCGCGCCGACGCGCGGCAGGCCTCTCCCGCTTCTCGGTTCCCGGACCCGGCCCCTGCCTTCCCCAGCCCTGTGAGCCGACAGCGTCGTCCGCCCTGCTCCGCCCTCGCGCCATCGTGCCTTCGAATGAGAGGCGACCCATCATGCCCCTGCGTGTCCCCGCGGCCCCCGCGCCCGCCCTGCGCTCCGTCCTCACCGCCCTCTCCTCGCCCACCGCGGTCCGCGAGGCCCGGACCCCCGCGCTGCTCGGCGCCCAGGGACCCGCCACACCCGAACTGCCGCTTCCCGTGCACGTGCTCGACCGGGTCACGGCGCAGGGCGTGGCGGCGACGCGACTGACCGGGTGGCGGTTCCACATCCGGTGCGGCGACCGGGCGGTGGCGGCGGCGGAGACGATGCTGACCCCCGACGGCTGGGCGTTCTCGCACTTCTTCGAGGGCCCCTACGTCGCCTCGACCGAACGCGCGCTGCGGCAGGCCGAGTCGATGGCCCAGCCCTACCAGCCGCGTCTGCTGTCGGTTCCCGAGCTGTACATGCTCACGCTGTGGCTGCACGGCGACGGCACCGCGGACGCCTCCGCCGGGCACCCCGCGGCCACCGATCTGCTGGTGCCGCTGGCGCCGGCCCCGCCCGGCATCGCGGCGCACCGGCCGCACCGGGTCGCCGAACTGCTGCCGGTCCTCACGCACCGGGTGACGCCGACGCGGCTGCTGGGTTCTCCCGCCTGATCCGTCCCGCCGCACCGCTCCCCCGCCCACCCGCGCGGACTAGCCCCATTCGGCCATGCCGAACCATCCGAAGTGACAGTGCAGTTGGGCTGAACCGTCCGCGCGGGTGACGCGTCATCAACCTGTGAGAAGCGGTGCTGCGAAATACCTGCGGATCGACGCCCGTGGGGCAACACTGGGTTCGGAACGACTCACACAACGGGGGGCGGCCATGAACGAGGCTTCACGCCGCAGGACAGACCAGACGACGAACTCACCCATCACCACAGACCGAGAGACCCCACTCATGTGTCAGCACCAGCCACCGTGCCCCTCAGCCGTCTCCGCCGACCGGGAGTCCGCCCGTCTCGTGGCGCACCACCCGGAGCAGGGGTGGAGCCTGCTGTGCAACGGTGTCGTCCTCTTCGAGGACACCGGTGAGCTACTGCCGGACGGTCAGGCCATCGCCCCGCACCGCCCCGTCGGCGCGGGCCTGACGACCGCCGCCTGACCACCCGCCGGGGCGGTGCCGGTCACCGCGCCCGGTGCAGCACGGGCCGGCCCGCAGCCACGGCTGCGCACCGGCCCTCACGCACGTCCGGGACCGGTCACTGCGCGTGACGCGCCCGTTCCGCCTCTGCGACCGGCCCGGTTTCCTGGTCCGAAACGCCTTCCCCCGAGCGTCCGGTCTCCGGAAGACTCCTGGAGGTTTCGCGGTCGGTGTCGGCGGAGGTGGCGGAAGTGGCAGCAGACGAGGTCAGGGCCACGACGGCTGCCGGCCGCCGGGGCAGGGTCACGATCACGGACATCGCCCGCCGCGCGGGCGTCTCGGTGCCGACCGTGTCCCGCGTCGTGAACGGCCGCTCGGACGTGTCGCCCGGGACCAGGGCGCGGGTGGAGGAGCTGCTGCGCCGGCACGGGTACCGCAAGCGCGCCACGGCACCCGGTCGCCGGGCCGCCCTGATCGACCTGGTCTTCAACGACCTGGACAGCCCCTGGGCCGTGGAGATCATCCGCGGGGTCGAGGAGGTGGCCCACGCCGCCGGGGTCGGCACCGTGGTCTCCGCGATCCACGGACGCTCGGGCGACGCCCGTCAGTGGATGCGCAATCTGCGGGCCCGGGCCTCCGACGGCGTCGTCCTCGTCACCTCGGCCCTGGATCCCGTACTCCACCAGGAGCTGCGGATCCTCGGCGTACCGCTGGTCGTCGTCGACCCGGCGGGCTCCCCCGCCCTGGACGTGCCCACCGTCGGCGCCGCCAACCGGTCGGGCGGCCTGGCGGCCACCGAGCACCTGCTGGCGCTGGGACACCGCAGGATCGGCCTGATCGCCGGGCCGCCGCGGCTGCTGTGCTCGCGGGCCCGCCACGACGGCTACCGCGCCGCCCTGGAGGGCGCGGGCATCGCCGTGGACGAGTCCCTGATCGTCCCCGGCGACTTCCGCCACGAGTCCGGCTGCGCGGCCTGCGAGGCCCTGCTGGGCCTGCCGGAGCCGCCGACGGCCGTCTTCGCGGCCAGCGACCAGATGGCGCTCGGTGCGATCGAGGCGCTGCGCAGGCGAGGACTGAGGGTGCCGCAGGACATGAGCGTCGTCGGCTTCGACGACCTTCCGGAGGTCCGCTGGTCGGCTCCGCCCCTGACGACCGTGCGCCAGCCGCTCGCCGACATGGGCAGGGCGGCCGCGCGCACGGTGCTCGCCCAGACCCGCGACGAGCGGCCGGACCCGCCGCGGGTCGAACTGGACACGGACCTGATCCTGCGCTCCAGCACGGCACCACCACCCGCTTCCCGCTGAGCGCTCCCGCGCGGCCTATCGTGACCGGCATGCAGTCCTACACGATCGGCCAGGCGGCGCGGCTGCTCGGCGTCAGCCCGGACACCGCGCGCCGCTGGGCCGACGCGGGCCGGATCTCCACCCGTCGCGACGAGGGCGGACGGCGCGTCGTCGACGGGCGCGACCTGGCCGCGTTCTCGGTCGAACTCGCCCGCTCCGGCGGCACCGACGAGGAGACCCCGTACACCTCGGTCCGCAACGCGTTTCCCGGGATCGTGACCGCGATCAAGCTCGGGGACGTCGCGGCCCAGGTCGAGATCCAGGCCGGCCCGCACCGGCTCGTCTCCCTGCTGACCAGGGAGGCGGTGGAGGAACTCGGTCTGGAGGTGGGCGTGGAGGCCACCGCCCGGGTGAAGTCGACGAATGTCCATATCGACAGGCCATGAGCGGCCGGCCGGCGGACGCGCGCCGAAGGCTCGTCGACCGTGCGAACGCACATGCCAACCTTTCCTCGCGCATGGCTTGCTCATGCGATGCGACAGGAGACATGGCCCTCGCAGATGCGGAAGTATGATCGGCGCAATGGGGGGCACCGTTCACTCGGCCGCCGAGCCGTCGGCCCCTGCCCGAAACGCCGAGGGAGTGGCCCGTGATGATTCGATCCGTGCGCAGGACCCACCGCATCCGCCGTTCCGCGCGGGTGGCGGGCGCGGGGGCCGCGGCGCTACTGGCCCTGAATGCCTGCTCGTCGTCGGACACGGGCTCGGACACGGACTCCGCCGGTGCCTCGTCATCCTCCTCCGCGAAGCTCTCCGGCCAGGTCACCGTCTTCGCCGCGGCCTCGCTCAAGGAGAGTTTCACGACGCTCGGCGAGACCTTCGAGAAGCGGCATCCGGGCACCGGGGTCACCTTCAACTTCGCCGGCAGTGACACCCTCGCCGCCAGCATCACCGGCGGCGCCCCGGCGGACGTGTTCGCCTCCGCCAGCCCGAAGACGATGGCCACCGTCACCGACGCCGGGGCGGCGGCCGGCACCCCCGCCACCTTCGTGCGCAACCAGTTGGAGATCGCCACGCTGCCCGGCAACCCCGAGCACATCTCCTCCCTCAAGGGCCTCACCGAGTCCGGTCTCAAGGTCGTGCTGTGCGACAAGACCGTGCCGTGCGGCGCCGCGGCCCAGAAGGCGCTGGAGGCCGGCGGTCTCGAACTGACCCCGGTCTCCTACGAGCAGGACGTCAAGGCCGCCCTCACCAAGGTCGAGTTGAAGGAGGCGGACGCCGCCGTCGTCTACAAGACCGACGTGAAGGCGGCCGGCGACAAGGTGACGGGCGTCGACTTCCCGGAGTCGGCGAAGGCGGTCAACGACTACCCGATCACCCTCCTCAAGGACGCCCCCCATCCCGACGCGGCCAAGGCGTTCATCGAGCTGGTGAAATCCGCCGAGGGACAGCGGGTGCTCACCGGGGCCGGGTTCCGCACGCCGTGACCAAGTCCGCCGGAACGACGCCCGCACCTCCCGGCACCGACCTCGTGGCCGGTGGGCCGCGCCGTCCCCGCCGCCGGGGGCGCACGGTGCCGGTCCCCCTGCTGGTGCCCGCCCTGATCGGCCTGGCGTTCCTGCTGCTGCCCCTGCTCGCCCTGGTGATACGCGCGCCGTGGCGCGGCCTGCCGGAGCAGCTGTCCAGCCCCGAGGTGTGGCAGGCGCTGCGGCTGTCGCTGCTGTGCGCGACGTCCGCGACCGCGCTGAGCCTGCTCGTGGGCGTGCCCCTGGCCTGGCTGCTGGCCCGTACCGACTTCCCCGGCCGGGGGTTCGTCCGCGCGCTGGTGACGCTGCCGCTCGTGCTGCCGCCGGTGGTGGGGGGCGTCGCGCTCCTGCTGGCGTTCGGACGCAACGGCGTCATCGGGCAGTGGCTGGACGCCTGGTTCGGGATCACCCTGCCGTTCACGACGACGGGCGTCGTCCTCGCGGAGACGTTCGTGGCGATGCCGTTCCTGGTGATCAGCGTGGAGGGCACCCTGCGCGCTGCCGACCCGCGCTACGAGGAGGCCGCCACCACCCTGGGCGCCTCCCGCTTCACCGCGTTCCGCCGGGTGACGCTCCCGCTGATCGCGCCGGGCATCGCGGCGGGCGCCGTGCTGGCCTGGGCGCGGGCCCTGGGCGAGTTCGGGGCGACGATCACGTTCGCGGGCAACTTCCCGGGCCGGACGCAGACCATGCCGCTGGCCGTCTACCTCGCCCTGCAGAACGACCCCGCGGCGGCGATCGCCCTCAGCCTGGTCCTGCTGGCCGTCTCCATCGCCGTCCTGGCCGGTCTGCGGGACCGCTGGATGAGTGCGTCGTGACCCACACCGGTGAACGGAAGGCCGCCATGGACTCCCCCGAGGTCCGCCCGCCCGAGGACGGCCTGGACGCCCGGCTCGTCGTGGACCGCGGCGCGTTCCGCCTGGACGTCGCGCTCACCGCCGCGCCCGGCGAGGTCGTGGCCCTCCTCGGACCCAACGGCGCGGGCAAGACCACCGCCCTGCGCGCGCTCGCCGGCCTGGTCCCGCTCACCGGCGGTCACCTGCGCCTGGACGGCGCGGAGCTGGACCGTACGCCGCCGGAGTCCCGCCCGGTCGGCGTCGTCTTCCAGGACTACCTGCTCTTCCCGCACCTGACCGCCCTCGACAACGTGGCCTTCGGACCGCGCTGCCGAGGCGCGAGCAAGGCGGAGGCCCGGACGCGGGCCGCCGGGTGGCTGGACCGGATGGGCCTGGCCGACCACGCGAGTGCCAGACCGCGCCGCCTCTCCGGGGGCCAGGCCCAGCGCGTCGCCCTGGCCCGCGCGCTGGCCACCCACCCGCGGCTGCTGCTCCTGGACGAGCCCCTCGCGGCCCTGGACGCCCGGACCCGGCTGGAGGTGCGGGCGCAGCTGCGCCGCCATCTCGCCGAGTTCGAGGCGGTCGCCGTCCTGGTCACGCACGACCCGCTGGACGCCATGGTGCTGGCCGACCGGCTGGTCGTGGTCGAGGACGGCGCGGTCGTCCAGGAGGGCGGGCCCGCCGACATCGCCCGTCGGCCCCGCACGGACTACATCGCGCAGCTGGTCGGCCTGAACCTGTACCGGGGACGGGCCGACGGCCACACCGTGCGCCTCGACGCGGGCCCCGGCCTCACCACCACCGAGGACCTCGCGGGCCCGGTCTTCGTCGCGTTCCCGCCGAGCGCCGTGACCCTGTACGACGCGCGGCCCACGGGTTCCAGCGCCCGCAACCTGTGGCGCTGCAAGGTCGCGGGCCTGGAGAGTCACGGCGACCAGATCCGCGTGGAACTCACCGGCGAACTCGCGCTCGCCGCCGACCTCACCACGGTCGCCGCGGCCGAGCTGGGCCTCCACCCGGGCGCACCGGTGTGGGCGACGGTCAAGGCGACGCAGACCCACGCATACCCGGCATAACGCCCGCGCCGGGCTACGGTGCCCCCATGAGCCTGAGCATCCGCAACCAGCTCCCCGGCACCGTCACCGCCGTCACCCCGGGCGAGGCCATGGCGACGGTCGGCGTCCGTCTCTCCGGCGGCCAGGACCTCACCGCGGCGATCACCCGGGAAGCCGCCGAGGACCTCGCGCTCGCCCCCGGCACCGCCGTGCGGGCCCTGGTGAAGTCGACGGAGGTGGCACTGGCCACCGGGCGCGTCGACGGCCTGTCCATCCGCAACCGGCTGCCGGGCACGGTCACCGCCCTCACCACCGGCGCCGCGATGGCCTCCGTGTCGGTCGCCGTCGAGGGGATCGAGCTGACCGCCGCCATCACCAGGCAGGCCGCCGACGAGCTGGAGCTGTCCGTCGGCGTTCCCGTCGTCGCGCTGGTCAAGGCGACGGAGGTGTCGCTCGCCACGGGATGAGACGCGGAGAGGCTCCGTCCAGGCCTGGGAGCCCGGACGGAGCCTCTCTCACTTCCGCGGCGGGACTCAGTCCTCGTAGGCGTCCAGCGGCGGGCAGGAGCAGACCAGGTTCCGGTCGCCGTAGGCCTGGTCGATGCGGCGCACCGGCGGCCAGTACTTGTCGGCGGCGGACACACCGGCCGGGAAGACGGCCTCCTCGCGCGTGTACGCGTGGTCCCACTCGCCGCCCAGCGCGCCCGCGGTGTGCGGGGCGCCGCGCAGCGGGTTGTCGTCGGCGGACCAGGCTCCGGAGCCGACCTTCTCGATCTCCGTGCGGATGGCGATCATCGCCTCGCAGAACCGGTCCAGCTCGGCCAGGTCCTCGGACTCGGTCGGCTCGATCATCAGCGTGCCGGCCACCGGGAAGGACATCGTCGGCGCGTGGAAGCCGTAGTCGATCAGCCGCTTGGCGACGTCGTCGACGCTCACACCGGTCGCCTTCGTCAGCGGGCGCAGGTCGATGATGCACTCGTGCGCGACCAGCCCGCCGGGGCCGGTGTACAGCACCGGGAAGTGCGGCTCCAGACGCTTGGCGATGTAGTTGGCGGACAGCACGGCCACCTGCGTGGCCCGCTTGAGGCCCTCGCCGCCCATCAGCCGGACGTACGACCAGGAGATCGGCAGGATCCCGGCCGAGCCCCACGGGGCCGCAGAGATCGGTCCGACCCCGGTCTGCGGACCGGCCGCGGGCTGCAGCGGGTGGTTGGGCAGGTACGGCGCCAGGTGCGACCGTACGCCGACGGGCCCCACGCCGGGACCGCCGCCGCCGTGCGGGATGCAGAAGGTCTTGTGCAGGTTCAGGTGGGAGACGTCGCCGCCGAAGCGGCCGGGCTTGGCGAGGCCGACGAGGGCGTTGAGGTTGGCGCCGTCGACGTAGACCTGGCCGCCCGCGTCGTGCACCTGCGCACAGATGTCGGCCACGTGCTCCTCGAACACGCCGTGCGTGGACGGGTAGGTGATCATCAGCACGGCCAGCTCGTCGCGGTGCTTCTCGATCTTGGCGCGCAGGTCCTCGACGTCGATCTCGCCGTCCTCGGCGGTCTTGACGACGACGACCTTCATGCCGGCCATCACCGCGCTGGCGGCGTTGGTGCCGTGCGCGGAGGACGGGATGAGGCAGACGGTGCGCTGCTCGTCGCCGTTGGCCCGGTGGTAGCCGCGGACGGCGAGCAGACCGGCGAACTCGCCCTGCGACCCGGCGTTCGGCTGGAGGGAGACCTTGTCGTACCCGGTGACCTCGGCGAGCCGCTCCTCCAGCTCGCGGATGAGGGTCAGGTAGCCCTGTGCCTGCTCGGCGGGCGCGAAGGGGTGCAGCGCGCCGAACTCGGACCAGGTGACCGGCTCCATCTCGGTGGTCGCGTTGAGCTTCATGGTGCAGGAGCCCAGCGGGATCATGCCGCGGTCCAGCGCGTAGTCCCGGTCGGCGAGGCGGCGCAGGTAGCGCAGCATCGCGGTCTCGGAGCGGTGCTGGTGGAAGACGGGGTGGGTCAGGAAGTCGTCGGTGCGCAGCAGCGCCTCGGGCAGGCTGTCCCCGGCCTCCGCGTCCAGCGCCTCGACGTCGCCCTCGACGCCGAACGCGTTCCACACGCCGCCCACCTGGGCACGCGTGGTGGTCTCGTCGCAGGCGAACGACACGTGGTCGGCGTCGACGAGCCGCAGGTTGATGCCGTTCTCGCGGGCGGCGTGGACGATCGCGTCGGCCCGGCCGGGCACCCGCGCGGTGACGGTGTCGAAGTAGGCGCCGTGCACGATCTCGACGCCCTCGGCGGCGAGACCGGCCGCGGTGATCGTGGCGTACCGGTGGGTGCGCCGGGCGATGGCCCGCAGGCCCTCGGGGCCGTGGTAGACGGCGTACATGCCGGCCATGACGGCGAGCAGCACCTGCGCGGTGCAGATGTTGCTGGTGGCCTTCTCGCGGCGGATGTGCTGCTCGCGGGTCTGCAGGGCCAGGCGGTAGGCCTTGTTGCCGTCGGCGTCCACGGAGACGCCGACCAGGCGGCCGGGGAGGCTGCGGGCGAACTTCTCGTGCACGGCCATGTAGCCGGCGTGCGGTCCGCCGAAGCCCATCGACACGCCGAAGCGCTGGGTGGTGCCCACGGCGATGTCCGCGCCCAGCTCGCCGGGCGAGGTGAGCAGCGTGAGGGCGAGCAGGTCGGCGGCGACGGTGACGAGCGCGCCCAGCTCGTGCGCCCGGTCGATCACCGGCTTGATGTCGCGGACGGCTCCGGAGGCGCCCGGGTACTGGATCAGGACGCCGTTGATCTCCCGCTCGGCGACCTCGGCGGGGATGCCCTCGCTCAGGTCGGCGACGACGACCTCGACGCCGGTCGGCTCGGCACGGGTCTGTATCACGGCGACGGTCTGCGGCAGCGCGTCCGCGTCCACCAGGAACAGGCCCTTCTTGTGCTTGCCCATGCGCCGGGAGAGGGCCATCGCCTCGGCGGCCGCGGTGCCCTCGTCGAGCAGCGAGGCGCCGGAGGTGGGCAGGCCGGTCAGCTCGGCGACCATCGTCTGGAAGTTCAGCAGGGCTTCGAGGCGACCCTGGGAGATCTCCGGCTGGTACGGCGTGTACGCCGTGTACCAGGCCGGGTTCTCCATGACGTTGCGCAGGATGACCGGCGGGGTGAAGGTGCCGTAGTAGCCGAGGCCGATCATGGAGTCGAGGACCTGGTTGCGGTCGGCCAGGGAGCGCAGCTCGGCCAGCACCTCGGCCTCGGAGCGCGCGCCCGGCAGGTCCAGCCGGTCGGCGTTCTTGATCACATCCGGCACCGCGGCGGCCGTCAGTTCGTCGAGCGAACCGTAACCGACCTGCGCGAGCATCTTGGCCCTGGCCTCGTGGTCGGGGCCGATGTGGCGCTGCTCGAAGGGCATGGCCTGTTCGAGCTCGGAGAGCGGAGTGCGGTGGGCGGTCATTGCGGAGGCCTCCTGGTCTGACGACCTTCGAGGGGCACCACGGCGCGGGTACCCGGACGGCCTCCCCCTCTGTCATCTCAACCTGAGAGCTTCACCGGGCGAGCCCTGGGGCTCTCCCGGCTTTCACCGTCGGTGAGAGCGGAAGCCGTCGACACCCGCCCTGCTTTCCAGAGTGACCTCGTCCGTGCGGTACGTGAGCCTGAGAGATTCCGGGGAGGATTTGCTCCTTCGGCGCCTCCGATGGTGTCCGGAGGACTCTCCCGCGCGGGGTCAGCAGCCGTTTGCCAGCGTACCAGCGAGGTCGCCGCACGGACTTCGAGTGGCCGACCCGCCACTTGTGCTCTTTTGTAGTACTTACGGATGATTAGGCGGCTGGTGTGCGACCCCAGTGCGGCCCAGTGGTGCGATCAAGTGGAGGGCCCCGTGCGTACTGACATCGATCCGCGGAACCTGATCGGCCGCAAGGCGTTCGACCGCGACGGCACCAGGATCGGCACCGTGGACGAGGTCTACCTCGACGATGCCACCGGCGTCCCCGAGTGGGCGGCGATACGGACCGGTCTCTTCAGCAGGGACGCCTTCGTCCCCCTGGAGCCCAGCGAGCTGGTCGACGGCGCCCTGCGCGTGCCCTTCGACCGGGCGCTGATCAAGGAGGCTCCCGACTTCGGTGTCGGCCGCCACCTCTCGCCCGAGCAGGAACTCCAGCTCTACCACCACTACGGCTTGGACGTGGCGGCCGGTCCCCCGCCGCCCGACCACGACTTCGGCAAGCTGGCCGGCAAGGGCAAGGGCCCCGACGCGGAGGGCTGACCCGCCCCGCCCTCCGCGTCGGCGACCAGCGGCAGCGGATCCGCGGGGGTCAGCTCCGGGTCGTCCACCGGGAAGGTCCGCACCCTCCCGACCTCCGAGTACGGCGTCTCGAAGCGCACGGTGACCCGTCCGAGACCGCTGCCCTGCACCCAGCCGTGCCCCAGATCCGTGTGCCGCACGTCGTGCCCCGCCGGCCACCGGCGCTCGGTGGGTGAGGGTCGGTGCTCCTCGGCGGGCCCGGTCTGCGGCTCCTCGGCCGGTTCCTCGGCCCGGTCCCCCGCGGCCTGGGCGAACAGGTCCTCCTGCGTGTAGTCGGCGAGCCCGCTGACGCCCACCCCGAGCAGCCGCACGCCGCCCGTGGTGTCCACCGAGTCCAGCAGTCTGGCCGCCGCCTCGCGCACCACCGCGGGGTCGTCGGTGGGCCCGCGCAGGGTCTCGGAGCGGGTCAGCGTGGAGAAGTCGTATCTGCGCACCTTGAGCACGATGGTGCGCCCGGACAGACCGGAGGCGCGCAGCCGCCGCACGCAGCGGTCCGCCAGCCGCCCCACCTCGACACCGACCCGCACCCGGTCGTGGATGTCCACGTCGTAGGTGTCCTCGACCGACACCGACTTGGTCTCCCGCTCGGCCACCACCGGCCGCTCGTCCCGCGCCAGCGCCATGGCGTACAGGGCGTGGCCGTGCGCCTTGCCCAGCAGCCGCACCAGCTCGTCCTCGCCCGCCTCGGCGATCTCGCCGACCGTGGTGATCCCGGCCCGCCGCAGGTGGTCTCCCGTGGCCGGTCCCACCCCGGGCAGCGTCCGCACCGTCATCGGCTCCAGCATGGCCCGCTCCGTCCCCGGCGGGATGAGCACCAGCCCGTCGGGCTTGGCCTCCTCCGAGGCGATCTTGGCGAGCATCTTGGAGGCGGCGAGCCCCACGGACCCGGTGAGGCCGGTGACGGTGCGGATGTCCGTGCGCAGCTTCACCCCGGCCAGGCGCGCCGACTCCGCGTCCCAGGCCGTCCCGCCGGCCTCCAGGTCCACGAAGGCCTCGTCCAGGCTCAGCGGCTCCACCAGCGGCGACAGCTCCCGCAGCAGCCGCATCACCTGCTCGCTGATCGACCGGTACAGCTCGAAGCGCGGAACGAGGTAGGCGGCGTGCGGCGCGAGCCGGCGGGCCTGGCCCATCGGCATCGCGGAGTGCACGCCGAACACCCGCGCCTCGTACGAGCAGGTGGCGACCACGCCGCGCGGTCCGAGGCCGCCCACCACCACGGCCTTCCCGCGCAGGCTCGGCTTGGACGCCTGCTCCACCGAGGCGAAGAAGGCATCCATGTCGAGATGCAGGATCGTGGGCGCGGTTCTCACATCTCCGATGCTGCCCTACGCCACTGACAATCCCGTCATCACGGCAGGAGGACACCCGGCGCCGTGCGGTTCAGACCGCCCGGTTGTTCCGCCGCCGGGCCAGCTCGTCGGCCGGATTGTGCCCGACCAGGGTCTCGCCCGTGTCGATCCGCTCCCCGTGCAGCTGGGACAGCGCGCTCTCCACGTCCCGCCACACCACGCCGACGGCGATCCCGAAGACGCCCTGGCCGCCCTGGAGCAGAGCATGCACCTCGTCGGGAGACGTGCACTCGTAGACGGTGGCGCCGTCGCTCATCAGCGTCAAGCGCTCCAGGTCGCGGAAGCCGCGCTCCCTGAGGTGCTGGACGGTGGTGCGGATGTTCTGCAGGGACACACCGGTGTCGAGGAAGCGCTTGACGATCTTCAGCACGACCACGTCGCGGAAGCTGTACAGGCGCTGCGTTCCGGACCCGTGCGCGGGCCGCACGCTGGGCTCGACGAGGCCGGTGCGGGCCCAGTAGTCGAGTTGCCGGTAGGTGATGCCGGCGGCCGCGCAGGCCGTCGGGCCGCGATAGCCGATCTGCTCGGACGCCATGGACGTCGCCCCTCCGCTGGTCGGCACGGCTGCCGGTCGCTGCGGACCGGGATCGGCCGCGCCACCGTGCTGGGCGTGACCCGCGCTCACGCGCAACCGGGAGCCCGGGGGCGGGTACGGACCGCCTGCCCCGAGGCTGTGCCCGGGGCCACCCCCAACCGTACCGTCGCCGCTGATTCTCACGCCGACCTCCGTCCTTGACCTGCCTCCTCGAAGGTAGGCAGTCACCAAGGGTGCGTCAACGATCGCCACACTCGGCACGCCGAGTGATAATCACCCTACGAGTGGTTTCCCGTGCCCTGTTGCGGGAAAGGCTAGCCGGATGTGCGCGGACGGGGCCGCGTCTCACTGGTTGCTGGTCCCGAAGTCCTCGGGCGAGATCTGGTCGAGGAACTCGCGGAACTTCTCCACCTCGTCCTCCTGCTCGTCCGGAATGGCGATTCCGGCGTCGTCGAGGACCGTGTCGCTGCCGTAGATCGGCGTACCGGTGCGCAGGGCCAGCGCTATGGCGTCGGACGGCCTGGCACTGACCTCGACCCCGCTCGCGAAGACCAGCTCGGCGTAGAAGACGCCGTCGCGCAGGTCGGTGATGCGCACTTCCGTGAGCTCCTGGCCGACGGCTTCCAGCACGTCCTTGAACAGGTCGTGGGTCAGCGGCCGCGCGGGAGCCATGCCCTGCTGGGCGAAGGCGATCGCCGTCGCCTCCCCGGGTCCGATCCAGATGGGAAGGTAACGGTCGCCGCCCACCTCGCGCAGCAGCACGATCGGCTGGTTGGAGGGCATCTCGACCCGGACACCTACGACATCGAGCTCGTTCACACAGCAACCCTAGGCCGTGCCCGGGACGTTTGGGTAGTCGGGCCGGGATCGGGTGGGCGATCCGGGTCCCGATCGGGCGGGTGATCCGGAACCGCGGTCCCGCCCGTTTCAGGGCAGCCGCACGCCCAGGGCGGTCTGCACCAGGGCGGCGTGCAGCCGCACCGCCAGCCCGGCCAGCTCCTTGGCGCGGGCTTCCGCGTGCGCCCTGGTCTGCGGGTTGCGGTGCCGCTTCAGCGGGGCCACCACCTGGTCCACCAGCCCGGCCTCCCGGTCGGCGGCGGCCTTCATCACCCGCAGGTGCCGCGGCTCGATCCCGAACCGCCCCAGCTGCACCACCAGGGACGCCACCGTGACCGCCTCGGCGTCGTACGCCCCGTCGGGCAGTGGGGCGAGAAGTCCGTAGGACTCCCACTCCTTCAGCTCCTGGTCGTCGATCCCGGCCGTGGCGAGCAGCTCGTCCCGCCCGATCCGGGCCACCGTGGGGCTCTCGGCGGGTTCCGGTACGGCCTCGCCGTCCCGCTGCCGGCCGACCCGTGGCAGCGCGACGGCCTCGCCGCGCTCCACGGCGTCCAGGTGCTCGCGGATCACCTTGAGCGGCAGATAGTGGTCCCGCTGCATGCGCAGCACCCGGCCGAGGCGCTCGACGTCGTGCGCGCTGAACTTGCGATACCCGGCCGGGGTCCGCCGCGGCTCGACGAGGCCCTCCGACTCCAGGAAACGGATCTTGGAGATGGTGATGTCGGGGAACTCGTCACGCAGCGCGTTCAGCACTGCGCCGATGCTCATCAGCCCACTGTCCGTGGCGGCGGCGCCTTGCCCGGCACCGCCGCTCGGTGTTTGAAACATGGACCTTCCCTGGAGGTTCCCCGGGCGGGCGGCCCGGGGGCGGGTCAGTAACCCCGCTGGCTCGCGTAGAACACCAGCCGGTACTTGCCGATCTGCACCTCGTCACCGTTCGACAGGGCGACCTGGTCGATGCGCTCCCGGTTGACGTACGTGCCGTTCAGGCTGCCGACGTCGGCGACCGTGAACGAACCGTCCGGGCTGCGGCGGAACTCCACGTGCCGGCGCGAGACCGTCACGTCGTCCAGGAAGATGTCGCTCTGCGGATGACGACCGGCGGTGGTCAGCTCGCCGTCCAGCAGGAAGCGGCTGCCCGAGTTCGGACCGCGGCGCACGACCAGGAGCGCGGAGCCCAGCGGCAGCGCGTCCACGGCCGCCTGCGCCTCGGGGGAGAGCGCCGGGATCGCCGTCTGGCCGGTGACCTCGGCGTCGTAGGCCTCCAGACCGGAGATGGAGATCGTGGAGGTCGTCTCGGACGCGCGCTCCGGGACCGCGCCGGCCCGCAGCGGAGCGCCGCAGTTGGAGCAGAAGCGGCTGTTCTCCGCGTTGCGGTTGCCGCACCTCGTACACACCAGGGCCGACATGGACGGATCCTCCTGCCGCGGCTGCCCCGCCGGGGCGTTCGACGCGTACGGGTCGGGGTTGAACCCTCCACCCGTACCCGGGGCCGAGGGCTGGCCGAAACCTATGCCGCCGGACTGAGCAGGGTCAACAGACGGCGCGCCCGGACCACCCACCTGGTCCCGGTACATCGGGCGTCGGCCCTCCGCGTCGGGCTGTGCGCGATGACGGGCGGTCGCGTTGTCGCCGCCGCCCTCTCGCGCGCTCTTGCCGAACAACTTCGCAAACAACTTCACGGGCGATTCCCCTTGACCGAAACAGACCCGCCCGTGGGGCAGGACGAACCCTTACTGAACGCACTGGCCGACCCGGACACCTTCACAACGTCCGTCTCCACCAGACAGTTTCCACCACGCACCACCCAATCGGTGCGCCGACCCCCCGCAACCTCATGCCCTCGCCGGACGTCCCCCATGCACCGTCGGTTCACTGGGAGGACGACCGAGCGTAGTCAGGCCGCTCCGCCGCTCGCAAGGCGTCCACGACGATCTTGCTCGACCGCTCAACAGTAACGGTGGCCTGTTCCTTCTCCAGAGTCTGCACCACTCCTCCAGGAATGTTGAGAGCCGGTTCGAGGTCCTGCGGCTTGCCGATGACCTGGAAACGATAGGGCGCGTTGATCTTGTTCCCGTCGACGCTGACGGACTTGTCGGCGTCCGCGAGATAGGTGCCGGCGACGACCCGTACGCCGTTCACCTGGATCGCCTCCGCACCCGCCGCGCGCAGCTCCTGGATCGCGTCGAGCAGCATGTCCGCCTCGACCGTCCCCTTCGTGTCCTCGATGGTCACCGTGATGCCGGGCCCCTGCGCGGCCACGGTGCCCGCGAGGATGCCCAGCTGCCGCTCCTTCTCGAGCGTCTGCTTGCGGGCCTCCTCCGCCTGGTCGGAGCTGTTCTCCAGCTCGTCGCGCTGCTTCTCGAGACCCTGTTTCTCGTCTTCAAGACGCTGAGTCCGGTCGTCCAGTTCATCGAGGATGCGGACCAGATCCTCCTGGCGGGCGCCACGCAGCGCGCTGTCGCTGTCACTGTTGGACGCCACCTGGACCGCGAGGCCGAATCCGAGCCCGAACAGGAGCAGGGCGACGATGAGTTGCGCGCGTGTCAGGCGCGGCGGCCACAGCCCCTTCAGGAGCCGCTGCCTGCCGGACATTCCGTTGCGCTCCGGCCGCGCACCCTCCGGGGTGCCGTCCGCCGGGCCGTCCCCCGAGGCGGACCGCGAAGGCGGCACTTCGTCGGGCAGCTCCTTGCGCAGCCGGTGCGCGTGGTGCTCCTCGTGGTCGCTCATCGGCCTCACGCCCGGAAGACGTGGCGTCGGATCGCCGCGGCGTTGGAGAAGATGCGGATGCCGAGGACCACCACGACACCGGTGGACAGCTGGGCACCGACGCCCAGCTTGTCGCCCAGGAACACGATCAGCGCGGCCACGACCACGTTGGACAGGAACGACACCACGAAGACCTTGTCGTCGAAGATGCCGTCGAGCATGGCCCGCAGACCACCGAAGACGGCGTCCAGCGCCGCCACGACGGCGATCGGCAGATACGGCTCCACGGCCGCCGGCACCTCGGGCCGGACCAGCAATCCGGCCACGACTCCCACGACGAGGCCCAGTACGGCGATCACGATGTGCCCTTCTCGGTTATCGGTTGTGCTGTACGTACGATCACACTCGGTGCGGCCGGCAGCTTGAGGTCGTCCGCGACGGAGATGGCGGTCCGGATGCCGTAGCTCTCCTCCAGGGCATGGAGGTACAGCCCGTCCGCGCTGTCCTGGAAGCCCCTGCTCAGCCGCGCGCCGTCCCCCACCGCGAGCACCGTGTACGGCGGCACCAGCGGCCTGTTGTCGACCAGTATCGCGTCACCGGCGGCCCTGATCGCCGACAGTGCCGTCAGACGCTGACCGTTGATGGAGATCGCCTCGGCACCGGACTCCCACAGACCGTTGACCACGCGCTGCATGTCCCGGTCCCGCAACCGGCCCGTGTCGGAGAATCCCGAGGTGCCGCGCGGCCGGCCGTCGGCGTCCGTGCCGGTGTCCTTGGCGTCGTTCACCACGAGCTTCACACCGGGGCCGTGCACTTCGACCGCGCCCGACAGGATGCCCACCAGGTCGGTGCGGTCGCCGTCGCCGCTCTTCTCCAGCGCCTCGCGCCGGCGCGTGTTCACGTCGTCGCGCAGCTCGTCGACGCTCTTCTCCAGCTTGTCGGCCGCCGAGGTCTCCCCCTCTATGCGGTCGACCAGCTCTTCACGCTCCTTCGCGACGACGGGAGCGGCGACCCGGGCCTGGGCGGCGCCGACCGTCACGACCAGGGCCGCGAGGACGAGACCGGCCGCCAGGCCCAGCTTGGCGCGCACCGTCTTGGGCATGCCGCCGCTGCCGTCGGCCTTCTTTCGCGCGGCGGCCTCGGCGTAGCCGTCGTCGAGGCTGTGGTCCATGACGTTGGTGAGCAGCGACATGGACGCGTCCGGGCGCGCGGGCCGCGTGGCTGTGCTCCGAACGGGGGGTGGCTGCGGCATGCCGCACATCGTCGCACGCCACCGCCACTACCTCCGAACGGCCCCACCGGCGTGCCGGACAGGCCCCCTTGGGGACACCTGTCCGGCACGCACGCGTGCGGCGCGTTCTCAGCGGCCCGCGCTGTCCACCACCGCGGCCCACTCGTCCAGCAGCGCCTGCGCGGAGGCGTCGTCGGGGCCCTCCGCCCACAGGTGGGTGACCGCTTCGGCCGGGTCGGGCAGCACCATCACCCAGCGCCCGTCGGTCTCGACCACCCGCACCCCGTCCGTGGTGTCCACGAACCGGTCTCCGGCCGCCTCGACGACCCGTCGCATCACCAGGCCCTTGACGGCCCACGGGGTGGCCAGATCCCGCTTGAGGACATGGGCCCGCGGGATCCGCGCGTCGATCTGGCTCAGCGTGAGCTGCGTACGGGCGACCAGCCCGATCAGCCGCACGAAGGCCGCCGTGCCGTCGTAGACGCTGCTGAACTCGGGGACGATGAAGCCGCCCTTGCCGTCACCGCCGAAGATCGCGCCTTCCTCGCCGCCGACCCTGGTCAGGTCGTCCGGAGAGGTGGTCGTCCACTCGACCTGTGTGCCGTGGTACGCGGCGACCTGCTCGGCGATCCTGGTGGTCGTCACCGGGAGCGCGACCCGGCCGCTGCGCCGCTCGGCCGCGATCAGGTCGAGCATCACCAGCAGCGCCCGGTCGTCCTCGATGATGCGGCCCTTCTCGTCGACGAGCGACAGCCGCTCACCAACCGGGTCGAACCTCACACCGAACGCGGCCCGCGAGGACGCCACGATCTCCCCGAGGCGCACCAGACCGGACCGCCGCATGTCCGCCGACTCGGTGGGCCTGGCCTCGTCGAGACCCGGGTTGATGGTCAGCGAGTCGACCCCCAGCTTCCCGAGCAGGCTGGGCAGCACCAGTCCCGCGCTGCCGTTGGAGGCGTCGACGACCACCTTGAGTCCGGACTCCGCGATGCCGGTGATGTCGACGTTGCGCAGCAGGGACCCGGTGTACGAGTCGAACACGCTGGACGGGAAGTGCAGGTCCCCGATCTCTCCGGGGAACGCCCTGCGGTACTCCTGCCGCGCGAACACCCGGTCCAGCTTCCGCTGGCTGCCCTGCGACAGGTCGGCGCCCTGTCCGTCGAAGAACATGATGTCGACGGAGTCCGGCACTCCCAGCGTGGTCCGGATCATGATCCCGCCGGCACTGCCCCGCGCGGTCTGCTGCCGTGCCACGGGCAGCGGTACGTTCTCCAGGTCGCGTACGTCGATGGCGCTGGCCTGCAACGCGGAGATCACCGCCCGCTTCAGCGCCCGGGCACCACGGGAGTGGTCGCGGGCCGTGGTGACGGTGGACCCCTTCTTCAGGGTCGTCGCGTAGGCGCCGGCCAGCCGCACGGCGAGCTCGGGCGTGATCTCCACGTTCAGGATGCCGGAGACTCCGCGGGCGCCGAACAGATGCGCCTGTCCCCGGGACTCCCAGATGACCGAGGTGTTGACGAAGGCACCGGCCTCGATGGTCTTGAACGGGTAGACCCGCACATTCCCCTGGATGATCGATTCTTCACCGACCAGGCATTCGTCACCGATGACCGCGCCGTCCTCGATCCGCGCGGCACGCATGATGTCGGTGTTCTTGCCGACCACACAGCCCCGCAGATTGCTGTGCGGCCCGACGTACACGTTGTCGGCCACCACGGCCTTGTGCAGGAAGGCGCCGCTCTTGACGACGACGTTGGACCCGATGACGGTGTGCTCGCGGATCTCGGCGCCGGCCTCGACCTTGGCGTAGTCGCCCACATACAGGGGCCCGCGCAGCACCGCGTCGGGATGCACTTCCGCGCCTTCGGCCACCCAGACCCCGGGCGAGATCTCGAAGCCGTCGATGTCGACGTCGACCTTCCGCTCCAGGACGTCGGCCTGGGCCTTCACATAGCTCTCGTGGGTGCCGACGTCCTCCCAGTAGCCCTCGGCGACATAGCCGTAGATGGGCTTGCCTTCCTTCATCAGCTGCGGGAAGACGTCACCGGACCAGTCCACGGGCACATCGGGGTCGACGTAGTCGAAGACCTCGGGCTCCATGACGTAGATCCCGGTGTTCACGGTGTCCGAGAAGACCTGGCCCCACGTCGGCTTCTCCAGGAAGCGTTCGACCTTGCCCTCTTCGTCGACGATGGTGATGCCGAATTCCAGCGGGTTGGGCACGCGCGTCAGACACACCGTGACGAGCGATCCCTTTTCCTTGTGGAAATTGATCAGGTCGGTGAGGTCGAAGTCGGTCAGGGCATCGCCGGAAATGACGAGGAAGGCATCGTCCTTCAGTGCTTCCTCGGCGTTCTTGACGCTTCCGGCGGTACCGAGTGGCTTCTCCTCGTTGGCATAGGTGAGCTCCATACCGAGCTCTTCGCCGTCACCGAAATAGTTCTTGACCAGCGAGGCCAGGAACTGGACGGTCACGACGGTCTCATTGAGCCCATGCCTTTTGAGCAGCCGCAGAACGTGCTCCATGATCGGCCGGTTGACCACCGGCAGGAGCGGCTTGGGCATGCTCGAGGTCATGGGACGAAGGCGTGTGCCTTCGCCTCCAGCCATCACGACGGCCTTCATGTCGGAAGCGTCCTCCTCTGAGAGACGACGGTTTAGCCGACTTCACCCGTCCAGGGTCCCGCACTTTTCCAGCGGGGGCCATCCGGCCACCGGGACCGCAGAATCAGCGAGTTCAATCGGCTGCGACGTCCGCACGTACCAGACGGCGGACCTGCACCACATAGAGAACACCTGCCCACCAGTACAGGGTTGTACCCCATCCGGCGAACGCCCATCCGAAAACTGCGGCGAGTGACGCGATCCATCCGCTTCCGTCACTCAGCAGAAGCAGGGGGAAGGCGTACATGAGGTTGAACGTGGCGGCCTTGCCCAGGAAGTTCACCTGCGGCGGCGGATAGCCGTGGCGCCGGAGGATGCCCACCATGACCAGCAGCATCGCTTCCCTGGCAAGCAGTACAAGCGTCAACCAGAGCGGGAGAATCTCGCGCCAGGTGAGACCCACCAGTGTCGAGAGGATATAGAGCCGGTCGGCCGCCGGGTCCAGCAGCCGGCCGAGGCTGCTGATCTGGTTCCAACGCCGCGCGAGCTTTCCGTCCAGGTAGTCGCTGACCCCGCTCAGGGCCAGCACCAACAGCGCCCAGCCATCGCTCTGCGGTCCGCCGAACTCGGGCCGCAGGATGAGCCACAGGAACAGGGGCACGCCGAGCAGGCGTGCCATGCTCAGGATGTTCGGGATGGTGAGGACCCGGTCGGTCTGCACGCGGGTCTCCTGGACCTCCACGCGGGGGCCTCCTGGGGGAAACGAGCCAATGATGCCCACTGACCTTACCTCAACGCAAAAAAGCTCTGGCTCTCGGGCTGTGTGCCCAAGAGCCAGAGCTCTAAAAGGAGTTCGGCGGCGTCCTACTCTCCCACAGGGTCCCCCCTGCAGTACCATCGGCGCTGTAAGGCTTAGCTTCCGGGTTCG
>NZ_MULI01000063.1 GCF_002939385.1 Streptomyces sp. MH60
GCGCCGCACGGCGCTCCGCGGGCCCCATGCCCGGCACCGGGCCGGGGTCGATGCCGTCCCCGGGGACGTGCCGGGGTGCGGCGAGCCGGGTGCGCACGGCCTCCACCAGGGCGTCCCGCACACCGTCCACCGCGCGGCCGGGGTCCGCCGCGGGCGCCGCGACGGCGAGCGAGGCCACCGGTTCGTACCCCGCGATCTCCCGCGCCCCGGCGCGCAGAATCAGCGCATGCCCCGGCGGAACGCGCTTCACGCCGTCGTACGGGGTGGAGTCGTCCAGCGCGGCCGGCACGTCGGGCGTGGCGAGCAGCGCGGCGAGGTGGCCGAAGTCGAGGTTGGCCTCGACGAGGTCGGCGAGCGGCAGCGCGGCGGTCGCGTAGGCGGTGCCGCCCGCCCAGGGGGTGTGGAAAACCGGCCGCGCGCCCGCGAGGTCGCCGCAGACGGTGATCCGCCGCCCCACCTGGACGACGGCCGTGTAACTGCCGGGCCACGCCGTCAGATGCCGGAGCGCGCCCCCGCGCGCGGCGAACAGTGCGACGCGCAACTGCTCGTCGCTCGCGCCGCAGATGCCGAGGACGGCGATCCGGGTCTGCGGGTCGGCGCTGACGACGCGCACCTCGTCGGGGCGCCAGTCGCCGACCGCCCACAGGGGATCGGGGTCGCTCCACAACGGCTGGGCGCCCACGGGCTGCACGGTCTCGCCGTCGTAGCCGGTGGCCCCCGCGGAACCGGCCGCTCCGGCGATCCCGGCTGCTCCCACGGCGGCGCTGCTCCACCCCACCAACCACCGCATCGACGCCTCCACAGGCTGGGGACAACCAGTGCACCGTACGAACTGGTTCCCCATGCTGCCATGAAGGGCGCGCCACAGAGCGTCGGCGGAGCCGCGTGTGCTCCCTGCGGGCGTTCTCGCGGAGACTCACGCGAGAACGCCGGCTCCCTTGCACCGCCCCTCGGACACCGTCCGGGAGGAGGTGAAGACGACGCGAATGCGCCCCCGCAACGCGCCCTTTTGGCTCCCCCACGCGCCCTCAACTGCCGTGGTGAGGGCGGTAGTACCCCGAAATCACCAGAGGTGATTTTCAGCCAAATCGACGTCACGCAGTCGCACCCGAACACGCTCCGTACAAACCCTGCGCCCCGCTGGGCGGCATGCCGCCGGCGCGCGGTCCGGGGGACGGGACTCGCCCCCCGGACCGGTCCGCCGCCCGCGGGGATGTAGGCGGCGGCGTCCCCCAGCCCACTGGATCCAGTACAGCGGGCCGACCCACGCATCGCCCATGGAATCGCTCCCGCCGTGGCCGGAGAAGAGCGCACGCACGGGCGCACGGCCACACATCGGGAGCACGCGGCAACAGACCGTACATACACCGCACTTGAGTACGGACCACAATCCCGCCATCCGGAACAATGCCTCTTAACGCCTGGGATGCGGCGAACTACGCTGGGTTTACGAATGCCGCGTGGTTATGCCAGCGCGGCAGCCGTCTGTGTCGAGGGGTGGCGCATGTCCAGGGAGCAACGCGGGCCGAACGAAAAGCTCGGCACCGTTCTCGCCCTCGCGGGAATCAGCAACGCAGGACTCGCCCGGCGCGTCAACGACCTCGGCGCCCAACGCGGGTTGACACTTCGCTACGACAAGACGTCGGTGGCGCGCTGGGTGTCGAAGGGCATGGTGCCGCAGGGCGCGGCGCCGCACCTCATCGCCGCCGCCATCGGCCAGAAGCTCGGCCGCCCGGTGCCGCTCCACGAGATCGGCCTGGCGGACGCGGACCCCGCCCCCGAAGTGGGCCTCGCCTTCCCCCGGGACGTCGGCCAGGCGGTCAGGTCCGCCACCGAGCTGTACCGTCTCGACCTCGCCGGCCGCCGGGCCGGCGGCGGCATCTGGCAGTCGCTCGCCGGGTCGTTCGCGGTGAGCGCCTACGCGACGCCCGCCTCGCGATGGCTGATAACCCCGGCCGACAGCTCGGTGGCGCGCGAGGCGGGCCCGGCCGAGGGCTCCGGCGCACCGCTCAAAGTCGGCCACAGTGACGTGCAGAAGCTGCGCGAGGCCGCCGAGGACGCCAGACGCTGGGACTCCAAGTACGGCGGAGGGGACTGGCGTTCGTCGATGGTCCCCGAGTGCTTACGCGTCGAGGCGGCACCGCTCCTCCTCGGCTCCTACTCCGACGAGGTCGGCCGCGCCCTGTTCGGCGCCTCGGCCGAACTGACCCGCCTGGCCGGGTGGATGGCCTTCGACACCGGCCAGCAGGAGGCGGCCCAGCGGTACTACATCCAGGCCCTGCGCCTGGCCCGCGCGGCGGCCGACGTCCCGCTCGGCGGCTACGTACTGGCCTCCATGTCCCTCCAGGCGACCTACCGCGGCTTCGGTGACGAGGGCGTGGACCTCGCCCAGGCCGCCCTCGAACGCAACCGCGGCCTGGCCACGGCCCGCACCATGAGCTTCTTCCGGCTGGTGGAGGCGCGGGCCCACGCGCGCGCGGGCGACGCGGTGGCGGCCGGGGCCGCCCTGAAGGCCGCCGAGAGCTGGCTGGAGCGCGCCCGCCCGGGCGACAGCGACCCCTCGTGGCTGGGTTTCTACTCCTACGACCGGTTCGCCGCCGACGCGGCCGAGTGCTACCGCGACCTGAAGGCACCACGCCAGGTCCGCCGCTTCACCGAGCAGGCGCTGTCGCAACCGACGGAGGAGTTCGTACGCTCGCACGGGCTCCGGCTCGTCGTCTCGGCGGTGGCCGAGCTGGAGTCGGGCAATCTGGACGCGGCCTGCGAGCAGGGCGTGCGGGCGGTCGAGGTGGCCGGCCGCATCTCCTCGGCCCGCACCACCGAGTACGTGAAGGACCTCCTGCACCGCCTGGAGCCGTACGGCGACGAGCCGCGCGTGGTGGATCTGCGCGAGCGCGCCCGCCCCCTGCTGGTGACTCCGGCCTGACGGACCGCCCGCTTCCGGGTTTGAAGGCATTGTCAGTGGCGCAGTGCACTATCGAAGTCGGGAGGTGGACCGGGATATGGAACAGACGTTCGACTGTGATGTGCTGGTGATCGGCGGCGGGATCGTCGGCCTGTCCACGGCGTACGCGATCACGCGCGCCGCCCCGGGCACCCGCGTCACGGTCCTGGAGAAGGAGCCGGGCCCCGCCCGCCACCAGACGGGCCGCAACAGCGGGGTCATCCACAGCGGTGTCTACTACCGCCCGGGCTCCCTGAAGGCGCGCTACGCGGTCCGGGGCGCCGCCGAGATGGTCAAGTTCTGCGCCGAGTACGGCATCGCCCACGCCGTCACCGGCAAGCTGATCGTGGCCACCGACCGCGCCGAGCTGCCCCGCCTGCACGCCCTCGTCCAGCGCGGCCGGGAGAACGGCATACCGGTGCGCGAGCTGAGCGGCGCCCAGATCCAGGAGTACGAGCCCGAGGTCCGGGGCCTGGCCGCCATACACGTCGGCACCACCGGCATCTGCGACTACGGCGCCGTGGCCCGGCAGCTCGCCCGCGCGTCCGGGGCGGAGATCCGCTACGGCGCCGAGGTGCACCGCGTCGACCGGCGCCCCGGCCTGGGCGTCGCCGTGCGCACCCGCGCGGGGCACGTGCTCCGCGCGCGGGTCCTGGTCAACTGCGGGGGGTTGCACTGCGACGAGATCGCCCGGCTGACCGGGGACGACCCCGGCATGCGGATCGTCCCCTTCCGGGGCGAGTACTACGAACTGGCGCGACCGGAGCTGGTGCGGGGGCTGGTGTACCCGGTGCCGGACCCGGCGTTCCCGTTCCTCGGGGTGCATCTGACCCGGGGCATCGACGGCGGCGTGCACGTCGGGCCGAACGCGGTGCCGGCGCTGGCGCGCGAGGGGTACGGCTGGGGCGTGGTGCGCCCCCGTGAGCTGGGCGCGACCCTGGCCTGGCCGGGTTCGTGGCGGATAGCCCGGCGGCACTGGAGGTACGGCGCGGGCGAGCTGCGGCGGTCGCTGTCCAGGACCGCGTTCACGACGGCGGTCCGCAGGCTGCTGCCGGCGGTGACGGACGGCGACCTGGTCGCGGCCCCGGCCGGCGTGCGGGCGCAGGCGGTGCTGGCGGACGGCACCCTGGTGGACGACTTCCTGATCAAGGAGGGCGCCCACGCGGTGCACGTCCTGAACGCGCCGTCCCCCGCGGCGACCGCGTCCCTGCCCATCGGCCGGGAGGTGGCGCGCCGGGCCCTGGCGATGCTGGCGGACTAGAGCACCTCCGGCGCACTCCTCCTAGTCTTGCCCGGGCGCGCTGCTGCCCTGGTACGAGCCGAGGCCCTCGATCAGGGCCACCAGGGCCGGGTCCCCCGCGAAGCGCTCGGCGTGGATCTGCTGGATGAGTTCGCCCGTGGCCGGGTCCTCGTCGTCGGTCAGGTCGTGCGAGACCATGTGCCGCACCAGCGGCAGCCCGATCTCGTCGACCCGCCGGTGCAGCGGAGCGAGCATGTACGCCCGGTAGGCCGCGATGTCCTCGACCGCGAACATCGCTCCGTAGTCGAAGTCACCGCCCACGTCCCGCCCGACCGCCCAGTACGCGACGGCGTCGATCTCACGCCCCATCCTGCGGAGCATCCCGAGCGCCTCCTCGACCTTGTCCTGCGGTGCGTCGGGGCGCATGGCGAGGCGGATCTGGTGGTGAATCACGGCGTCTCTCCTCCACGGTACGGCGAATGGCTTCACGCTATCGCTTGAGTTATAGACTGTAACTAGTTCGATAGGCCATCGCAACCGCGTGCGCGGACTAAAATCGACGCATTGTGTCTGACTTCCACCACACCCCCGAGGCCGAAGCCGCTGCCCCGCACGCGGCCGGGACCTCCCTGCGCCACGTCCGCGCCAAGGGCGAGCCCCGTTTCCCCGACGGCCCGAAGGCCGATCCCGCCGGGTCGCACTTCGAGCGGCGGATCCGGAGTTTCCAGCCCCGGCGGAGCCGGGTGACCACCGGGCAGGCGGACGCGTTGCAGCGGCTGTGGCCCGCGTGGGGACTGGACATCGACGGACAGCGGCTCATCGACCTCGCCGAACTCTTCGGCAACGACCACCCCGTGGTCCTGGAGATCGGCTTCGGCATGGGCGAGGCCACCGCCCGGATGGCCGCCGCCGACCCGGGCACCAACATCCTCGCCGTCGACGTCCACACCCCCGGCCAGGGAAACCTGCTCGGTCTCGCGGAGCGGGAGGGGCTGTCCAACATCCGGGTGGGCAACGGCGACGCGATCATCCTGCTGCGCGAAATGCTCGCCCCCGACTCCCTCGCCGGGCTGCGCGTCTACTTCCCCGACCCGTGGCCCAAGAAGCGGCACCACAAGCGGCGGCTGATCCAGCCGGAGTTCCTGTCCCTGGCGGCCGCCCGGCTCGCCCCGGGGGCCGTCGTGCACTGCGCCACCGACTGGGAGCCGTACGCCGAGCAGATGCTCGACGTGCTCACCGCGCACCCCGGCTTCGAGAACACCGTGCCCGGCGGCGGATTCGCGCCACGTCCCGAACACCGGCCGCTGACCCGTTTCGAGGGCCAGGGACTGGAGAAGGGACATGTGGTGAACGACCTGCTCTTCCGTCGCGTACCGCACAAGGAGCTGCCCCCCACCGGTTAGGGTCCATGCCGTGGCCACCTGTCCCCCGCACCCGACCCGTGCGCACCGGCATACGCACTGGTGGCAGCGCACCTGGGTCCGTTACGGCGCGCTGATCACCCTGCTCGCGCTCTCCGGGCTGGTGATCCTGGCCCTGGTGCGCGAACAGACCGGCACCCAGGGCTTCCTGGTGGGGCTGGGACTGGCGGTACTGCCCGTGCCGCTGCTCATAGCCGCGTTCCGCTGGCTGGACCGGGTGGACCCCGGCCCCTGGCGCAACCTGCTCTTCTGCTTCGCCTGGGGGGCCTGCGCGGCGGCGCTGATAGCGATCGTCGCCAACAGCTTCGCGACCCGCTGGATAGCGACCGCGACCGCCGACCCGGCCGGCGCGGACACCCTGGGCGCCACGGTGATAGCTCCGGTCGTCGAGGAGTCCGCCAAGGCGGCCGCCGTCCTCCTGGTCTTCCTCTTCCGCAGACGGGACTTCACCGGCATCGTCGACGGCGTCGTCGTCGCCGGGGTCACCGCCACCGGCTTCGCCTTCACCGAGAACATCCTGTACCTGGGCACCGCCTTCGGCACCGACCAGCTCACCGGCGACAGCGGCATCGCCTCCGTCACCGCGGCGACCTTCTTCGTGCGGGTCGTGATGTCGCCGTTCGCGCATCCCCTGTTCACCGTGCTCACCGGCATCGGCTTCGGCATCGCCGCGCTCTCGGCGGGCCGGCACCGCCTGCGCCGGGCGCTGCTCCCCCTGGCCGGGCTGCTGCTGGCGATGGGCGTGCACGCCCTGTGGAACGGCTCGGCCGCCTTCGGGGAGTACGGCTTCTTCGCCGTGTACGCGGCGTTCATGGTGCCGTCCTTCGGCCTGCTGACCTGGCTGGTGATCTGGACCAGGCAGCGCGAACTGCGCACCGTACGGGCCGAACTGCCCGCGTACGTCGTCGCCGGATGGCTCACGCCCGCGGAGCCGTACGCGCTCGGCTCGATGCGGGCCCGCCGCATCGCCCGGCAGTACGCCCGCCGGCACGCCGGGAAGGAAGGGGCGCGGGCGGTGGCGCGGTACGAGGCCTGCGCGACCTCGGTGGCGTTCCTCAGGCAGCGCGGGCGCCGGGGCAGGGCGGGCGCCGACTTCACCGTGCGGGAGCGGGCGCTGCTGGAGGCCCTGTGGCAGCTGCGGGACGTGGCCCGCCCGGCGCTGGACTACGCGGCCCGGGCCACGGCACCGCCGCCGCCCGTGCCGCGGCCGGTGCCGCCGTGGGTGTACCCGTACGGCGGGGCGCACCCCGGGTACGCCCCCCGGACCGCGCCCGCTCCGTACGCCCCGCACATCCCGTACACGCCCCACGCCCCCTACGGACCGCAGGCGCCTCTCGTCCCGTACGCGCCGCAGTCCCCGTACGCCCCGTACGCGCCCCCCGGCCCGCACCGGCCGTAGGTCCGCGCCGTCCGTCCGCTCAGGCGGACGCCCGCGTCAGCCGCTCGACCTCGTCCCCCGTCAGGCTCAGCTCGGCCACGCCCAGCAGGGCCGGCAGCTGCTCCACCGTGCGCGCGGACGCGATCGGTGCCGCCACCGTCGGCCGGCCGGCCAGCCAGGCGAGGGCCACCGTGGCGACGGGAGCGTCGTGGGCCTCGGCGATCTCGTCCAGGGCGGCCAGCACCCGGCGGCCCCGCTCGGTCTGAAGGTGCTTGGCCGCACCGCCCGCCCGCGGGCTGTCCACGGCGGTGCCCGGCCGGTACTTGCCGGTGAGGAAGCCGGCCGCGAGGGCGTAGTACGGCACGGCGGCGAGACCGGCCTGCTCGGCGAAGTCGCGCAGCTCGCCCTCGTAGGTGTCGCGGGAGACCAGGTTGTAGTGCGGCTGGAGGGCGACGTACCGGGCGAGGCCCTCGCGGTCGGAGAACTCCAGGGACGCCGCGAGCCGCTCGGCGGAGATGTTGGAGGCGGCGATGTGCCGCACCTTGCCGGCCTTCACCAGCTCGTCGAGCGCGCCGATGATCTCCTCGACCGGCACCTCGGGCTTGTCGAAGTGGGTGTAGTAGAGGTCGATGTGGTCGGTGCCCAGGCGGCGCAGCGAGGCGTCGGCCGCGGCCTTGATGTTCGCGGCGGACAGCCCCGGGTACTCGGGGTGCTGGCTGACCTTGGTGGCGAGGACGACGTCAGCACGGTTGCCGCGGGCCGCGAACCACTGGCCGAGGACGGTCTCGGACTCGCCGCCGCTGTTGCCGTCGACCCAGGCGGAGTAGGAGTCGGCGGTGTCGACGAAGTTGCCTCCGGCCGCCGTGTAGGCGTCCAGGACGGCGAAGGACCGGTCCCGGTCGGCGGTCCAGCCGAAGACGTTGCCGCCCAGGGCGAGGGGGAAGACCTTGAGGTCGGAGGAACCGAGTGTGCGCAGGGAAGTCATGTAAGGCGTCAACGACCGCACCGCGGCAGGCCATTCCGGCATACACGCAAAAACCCCGCAAACCGGCAGCCCTGACGTCGGGGGGTTGCCGTCAGGACCGCCGGAGGTTCAGCGGGGTGGATCAGGAGGCGGGGCGGATCAGGGCGTGAGCCCCTTGCTCTGCAGCCAGGCCATCGGGTCGATGCCCGAGCCGCCGGCGGTGTGCACCTCCAGGTGGAGGTGGGCGCCGGTGACGTTGCCGGTGGCGCCGACGCGGCCGATGACGTCACCGGTGGTGACCTTCTGGCCGACGCTGACATTGATGGACGACTGGTGCGCGTACCAGAGTTCGGTGCCGTCGTCGAGGGTGAGCACGGTCTTGTAGCCGTACGAGCCGTCCCAGCCGGCCGACGTGATCGTGCCGCTGTGCACCGCCTTGAGCAGCGTGCCCGTGGGGGCGGCGAAGTCGAGGCCGGTGTGGTGGCCGGAGGCCCACAGCGAGCCGGCCTGGTTGAACGTGGAGGAGATCGTGTACGAGGAGGTCGGCAGCGTGTACTGCTTGGCCAGCTTCGCGAGCCGCTCGGCCTCGGCCTTCTTCGCGGCCTCCTCCTCCGCCTTCTTCTTGGCGGCGGCGGCCTTCTCCTGAGCTTCCTTCTCCGCCTTGGCGGCGGCTTCCGCGGCCTTCTTCTCGGCGGCGGCCCGAGCCTCGGCGGCGGCCTTCGTCTCGACCTGCGCCTGCTGCTGCTCGGCCTGCGCCATGATCCGGGCCCGCAGCGACTCACCGGCGTCGGTGGTGCCGGTGCCCTCCGCGCTGTCGGCGGCGACGGCCTGGGTGACGCCGCTGAGCGGGGTGGCGGAACCCTCGGGCTCCGGCGCCTCGTCGTCGCCGGGCAGGAGCGAGCCGACGTTCGGCAGGTCCGGCATGGAGATGGACACCGGCGGCTTGCCGGTCTGCGCGCTGGCCATGCCGCCCGCGCCGACGGCGGCTATGACCCCGACGCCGAGGACGGTGGAGCTGCGGGCGAGCCCGCCGCGCTGCTTGGCGACGCGGTGCCGGCCGCGTACGGGGCGGATGGATTCCGCGGTGGGATTCCATTCCTCCCAGGGACCCTCTTCGGCACGGGGGGCGTCGTAGCCGAAGGTGTCGGTGCCGTGCCCGGTGGGCACGAACGGGGCCTCGGGGGCAGGCCGGTTGGACGCCACGTGGGCGTACTCCTTTCCTTCCTTCCGCCTACCGGGTTAGCTGACGGGTTCGGAGCAGGAAGGTCTCCTACGGGTGTGCGCCGACCGTGCGGACACGGTGGCATACGCCCGATTCACCCCAATGTGGTGGTTCCCCGGTTCCCTTGCGGGATTCGGCGCGTGCGCACGGAGCCGCCTTCTGTGACGGCTGGGACGACCGCGCTGCGTTATCGAACGTTAATAGACGCGGGGCTCTGTTTCCAAGCCGTTCCTCTTGATCGTTAACGGAAACGGCCGGGACGTACGCCTCACGGTCGGTGAAAACCGGTCGAGTTGACCCCGCCTCGGTATTCCCCTTCACGCCACGTTCTTCTGATGGTGCGTCAGTTGTTATGCGGAGGGGGTTCGCACTGTCACGGCTCGTGACAATGATCATGATCACCGCGCCGGGGCCGCCGTACGGCGAGCAGCGCCATGTCGTCCGCCATGCCGCCCCCGGAGTGCCGGCGCACGTCCTCGGCGAGGGTGTCGAGCAGGGTCGCCGGATGCCGGAAGACCCGGCCGGCCAGCCGCGCCTGCGGATCGTAGAACTCGCCCTTCGCGTCCCGGGCTTCGGTCAGTCCGTCGGTGTAGAGCAGCAGCGTGGCCCCGCCGGGAAAGGCGACCTCCTCCGCCCGGTCGGGCCACACGCCCAGCTCTCCCATGCCGAGCGGCAGCGCCGACTCCCGGGCGGGCAGCGGGCCGAGGGTGCCGTCGGCGTAGAGCAGCAGGGGCGGCGGATGGCCGCGGTTGACGATGCGGACCGTCCCCCCGCCGTGCGGGACTTCGGCGAGTACGGCGGTGGTGAAGCCCTCGAAGGCGTCCAGTCCGTCGCGACGGGTGCCCTCGCGCGCCAGCGCCCGCTCCAGCCGCTGCGCCACCGCCTCCAGCGTCGCCTCCTGCTCGGCGGCCTCCCGGAAGGCACCGATCACGACGGCGACGGCGGCCACCGCGCCCATGCCCTTGCCGCGCACGTCCCCGACGATGAGCCGGACGCCGCGGGCACTGTCCTGCACGGCGTACAGGTCGCCGCCGATGAAGGCGTCCGCCTGCGCGGCCTCGTAGCAGACGGCGATCTCGAAGCCCGCGATCCGCTCGGCGGGCTGGGGCAGCACGGCGCGCTGGGCGGCCTCGGCGATCTCGCGGACGGAGACGAGCCGCTCGCTGCTGCGCCGGACCATGCCGTTCACGAGGACGGCGAGCGCGGCGACCGTCGCGATGGTGATCAGCTCGGTGAGGGAGTCGACGTAGTGGATGACGCCCTTGCCGAGTTGCAGCCCGATGACCGCGGCGACCACGGCGACGCCGGTGAGCGCCGTGCCGCGCCGAGAGTAGAGCGGGGCGGCGATCAGGGGCGCCGCCGTGTAGAGGGGGCCGGCGGTGAAGTACCTCGGGGTGAAGATGTCGTACAGGACGGCGACGACGATCAGCAGCACGGGGAGTGCGTGCACGAAGGTGCGCCCGTACCCGGTCCGCCGGCGTGGCGGTGCGGCCGGGGCCGTGAGGGGCTGCGGCTCGTCACCGAGGCCGAGGCCCGGGTCGGGCACGGGATCGCCGGGGAGCCGGCCGCCGGCTCTGGCGTACGCTCCCTCGTCGTCCACGTCACCTGGCCGCACCACTCGTCTCCCGCCGCCCCGCACGTCCGCGCCGCTTGCCGTCCCGACTCCAGGTTTCCGGGAGCGGGGGCGGGCGGCGAGCGGTGAGGGGCCGACCGGATGACACGCAACGCCATGCCGAAACGCACCGAGGGCCGGAACCCTTTCGGATTCCGGCCCTCGGCCTTCAGTAGCGGGGACAGGATTTGAACCTGCGACCTCTGGGTTATGAGCCCAGCGAGCTACCGAGCTGCTCCACCCCGCGTCGTTGTGTTCACCACTGTACGTCATCCGGGGACCGGAATGCACATCGGTATCTCCCGCCCGGCTCCCTACCCCTCCAGATGGCGGTTCGGCGCCTTCGCCCGCTCCGTGTACTCGGCCAGTACGACGACGGCGGCGCCCCCCGCGGCCAGCACCCCGCTCCCGTCCGCCCCCGCCACGAAGGTGTCCGGCTCCCGCCAGGCCGTGACGACCCGGCGCACCCCGGCGTCGAGGATCAGCCGGGCGCAGGGGGCGGGCCGGGAGGCGCGGCGGGCACAGGGCTCCAGGCTGCTGTACACGGTGGCGCCCGCGAGCCGCCGGTCGGCGGGACCGACCTTGGCGAGCGCCGCCTCCTCGGCGTGCACGACCGGATCACCGCCCTCCCGGGAGTACCCCCGCGCCAGCTCGCTCCCGTCGGCGGCGACCACGACCGCCCCCACGCTGAAGGCGGTGTCCGACGGCGGACACAGCTCGGCCAGCTCACATGCGAGCGCCAGCCAGTGCCGGTCGGCGGCGGCGACCCGGTCACCGGTGCCGGGGGCGGTGGGCCGGTACCGCATCAGGACGACGTCCTCGATCCGCCGCGTCTCGACCAGCGCGAGCCGCCCGCCCTGGTAGGCGCCGGGCCCGAACAGCCGGGGCGCGGCCGGGTCCCCCACGAACAGCGGAGCGAGGACGAGCTGCAGCTCGTCGGCCAGCTCCTGCTGGAGCAGCTGGGTGTGGACCGTCCCGCCCCCTTCGACCATGAGCCGCCGCACGCCCCGCCGGTCATGCAGGTACTCCAGCGCCGCACGCCAGTCGAGCACCGGGCCCAGCGGCACGACATCGGCACCGATCCCGAGCGCGCGGGCCCGCCGGGCGCCGTCGTCCGTGGTCAGCAGCAGCTTCTCCCCGCCGGTGTGCCAGAACCGGGCCGCCGGGTCCAGCTCGCCGCCGCCGCTGACGGTGACCTTGAGCGGGTACTCCGCCCTTCCGGCCGCCGTGCGGGCCGCCCGCCGCTCGGCCGAGTTCACCAGCAGCCGCGGGTTGTCGGCCCGGATCGTCCCGGCCCCGACCAGGATCGCGTCCACGGAGGCCCGCACCTCGTCGACCCGGTCGAAGTCGGCGGGGCTGGAGAGCAGGAGCCGGTCGGGGCCGGTGTCGTCCAGGTATCCGTCGAGGGAGACGGCGGCGGAGAGGAGGACGTGCGGGAGGGGCATGGCGGCACTCCGGTGGGACGAGCGGGGCGAACGGACGGACTGGCGTGGAGTGCCGCCATTGTCGGTCATGGCCGGGGTGGGCCGGTGAACTCGCCGTCCGTCTCCGGCGGGCGCCGTCCGGGACTCATCGTCACCGTTCGCTGCAAGGGGTCGTTCGTCATGGAACGGCCGCCCGCCGCCGACCACGGGGCCAAGCCCTCCGGCGGACGCCCGACGCCCCTTCCGGCCCTGGGTGATCTCGGCACTGCGCCGGTCCGGCGGCCGGGTCAGCCCCAGTCGCCGTTGACCCACGAGAGCAGGCGGGCGCGCTTCGTGTAGGAGCAGAAGGTGTGGTCCGCGCCGGACGCGGTGTACGTCCCGGAGCCGTACCGCAACTCGTACCCCTGGTCGCCGGGGCCGTACTCGCCGTCGCGGCGGCCGTCCAGGTCGTCGGCCCAGTCGAGGAGGCCGAAGTCCAGGCCGAGGCCGAGGTTCTCGAGGTAGCGGCCGGGGTCGGCCGGTTCCACCGGAGCGGGGCGATCGTCCGACGCGGCGGCGTGCCTGTCCTCCAGGCAGCCGTCGGACCGCACCGGCTGACCGAGCCACCACCCGGCCAGGAACACGGCGTACAGGAAGGTGACGACGCCGAGGCGGCGCGGGGTGATCCAGGCGGGCATCCGGCCCTACCTCCAGTCGCCCTCGAACCACGCGCCGAGACGGGGCCGTTCACTCGTGTCGTTCGTGCAGGCCACGGCGTAGGACGTGTACGTCAGGGACATCACGTGGTCGTTGCCCACCACCAGCGAGTCGGAGGCCGGACCCGCGATCGGTGCGGGCGTGGGGGACGGCTGGGTCCGGTACCGCTCGGCGGCCCGGTCGATCGCGGCCTGGTCGGCCCGGCACTCCGGGGCCACGGGCTGCCCCAGGTACCAGCCAGCGACGAACACGCCGTAGACCGCGGCGGCGGCGCCGAGGCGGCGTGGGGTCACTCGCCGGGGTCGGAGGTCAACCCGGCCTGCGCCGTGCGGAGTTGTGCTCATGCCGGAGGACTTTACCCGTCGGTCCGACGGGCCCCCGGTCACTCACCCGCTGTCCGGGGGACGGAGAAGGCGCCCCCGGCGGCCGCCAGCACCGCGGCCTCCGCGGCCCGTTCCGGGAGACGCGGGTCGGGATCGGCGCGCAGGAGCACCAGTTGGTGGTAGAGCGGCGCCGTGGCGGCGATCAGCAGGCCGCGGGCGTCCACGTCCCGTGCGGGGAGTTCGCCGCGCTCGACGGCGCGCTCCACGAGGACCTCGCACTGGGCGTACCGGTCCGCCCACAGTCGCGTCTGGGCCCGCGCGGCCTGCTCGGAGTGGAACGACGCGGCCATCAGGGCGACGGCGAAGGACGGCCGTACGACGAGGGACTCCCGGATCTCCCGGTTGAGTGCCGTCAGATCGCCGCGCAGGGAGCCGGTGTCCGGCGGCCGCCAGTCCATCTCGCCGGCGGCGTCGATGACGTCGACGAGCAGCCCGCCCACGTCGCGCCACCGCCGGTAGACCGTGGTGCGGTGAACTCCCGCGCGGGCGGCGACGCCCTCCACGGTGAGTCCTTCGTGACCGGCCTCGGCGAGTTCGGCGCGCACCGCGTCGAGAACCTGGGCACGGATGCGGGCGCTGCGACCGCCCGGACGGCGCTCCGGCGTCGCGAGCGATCCACTGTCCGCTTGATCGATACGACTGTCTCGTGCCACCCTCTTAATGCTACACCTGTCGCACTAGTGGTCCGCCGAGAGGATCCGCCTTGCCGATGCCCGCTCTCCCCGCCGATCCCACCGTGCTCCACCCGATGCCCGAACAGCCCCGGGTCGTGCTGCTCAAGCCCCTGGTGCGGTCCCCGCTGATCGAGGTCGGCGAGTTCTCCTACTACGACGATCCGGACGACGCGACCGCCTTCGAGACCCGCAACGTGCTGTACCACTACGGGCCCGAGAAGCTGGTGCTCGGGAAGTTCTGCGCCCTGGGGACCGGCACCCGCTTCATCATGAACGGCGCCAACCACCGCATGGACGGCCCGTCCACCTTCCCCTTCCCCACCATGGGCGGCTCCTGGGCCGAGCACTTCGACCTGCTCACCGGCCTGCCGAACCCCGGGGACACGGTGGTGGGCAACGACGTCTGGTTCGGCAACGGCGCCACCGTGATGCCCGGCGTCCGCATCGGCCACGGCGCGATCATCGCCACCGGGGCCGTGGTCACGAGCGACGTGCCGGACTACGGCATCGTCGGCGGCAACCCGGCCCGCCTGATCCGCACGCGCCACGAGGAGCGGGACATCGCCCGGCTGCTCGCGGTGGCCTGGTGGGACTGGCCCGTGGAACACATCACCGAGCACATCAGGACGATCATGTCGGGCACCGTCACGGAACTGGAGCGAGCCGCCGCGGTCGTGCGCTGATCGAAGTCAGCTTCCCCCGTTGCCGAGAAGGTGCTGGGCTCCCGCGACGAACCGTGAGCGCTCCTGCCGGAACTCGGCGTTCTCGCGGTCGAGCCGTTCGTCCATCTCCTCGAAGGTGAGGGCCCGGTCGAACGCGATCTCGAAGCGGCGCCTGTTCACGTCGTAGATCCCCTTCGCGAGGTCGGCCATGTCCTCCGGGCCGGCCACCCGCACGTTCCAGATCGCGCGGCGCAGCATCCTCATGGCCGCCTGGCTCTCCTCACGCAGTTGCTCCCACCCGCCTGCCGAGCCCGGCGACCCCGCACCCGCACGCCGGGCCGCCACGATGTCGTCGAGGGAGGCGATGAACCGCTCGGCGGCGTCCATGACCTCCGCGTAGGAAGCGCGGCGGTCGGTGCGGAGTTGGCCGCGCTGCTCGGCCCTCTCCTGAGCCGCGATCTGCTCCAGGGTGGCGCGCCGCTGCATCCAGGCGCCCATGAAGGCTCCGCCCAGGGCACCGGCGACGCCTATGAGTGCCGCCAGCACGGCGGCCGTGTTCTCGTTCACGAGCACCCTGTCTAGAACAGATCATCTTCCCGCTCAAGGGAGGAGGAAGGGACTACGCCGAAACGAACAGGACCCCAGCTCGTTGAGGTGAGCCCGGGTGCCCTCCATGCTTCGTCCTTGCGTGCCGCGCATCTCACAGATATGCGGACATGGTCAGACGCCGTGTGGACGGGACCCCGGCTTCTTCCCGCGAAGCCTTTCGGGCGGTGGGGGCCGTTTCGTCATGCCAGGACGGCTTTCAGCACCTGCGCCGTGTCGGCCAGGCTGTCCAGCACGACATCGGCGCCGGCCTCCCGCAGCTCGGCAGCAGGCGTCTTCCCCGTGGCGACTGCCACGACCCGCACGCCGGCCGCGTGCCCGCCTTCCACATCAGCCGGGGTGTCCCCAAGAAACACAGCCTCACTCGCGGTCACGCCCGCCCGAGTCAGCGCCTTGCGCAGCAGCTCCGGCCGCCCTTCACCGTCCTCGCCGAACGCTCCCTCACCCAGGAGCACATAGCTGTCCAAACCGAAGATCGCCAGCTTCACCTCGGCGGCCACACGCACGTTGCCAGTCACCACCGACTGCCGCACCCCGCGCTCCTCGATGGCCGCCAACGCCGCAGCGGCACCCGGCAGTGCGTGTCCGCGCTCGCGCAACTCGGCCGCTCGTCGCACATGCACCGCACCGAGCGCATCGGAGAATCGAGTGAACAGCGCCTCGTCGTAATCCACACCGTGCAGCCGCGTGGTCTCGCGCAGAATGACCCGCTCCGTCGACCCCGTCACCGACGCCTGCTCCCTCAACGGCAGTCCCGTCACCTGCTCGAAGGCCACGGCCCACAACTCACCGCCCACCCCGCGCGTCGCCATCAGCGTGTGGTCGATGTCCCACAGCACCAGTTCCGGCACCGACGCCTCCTCTCTCTGCAACAACGGGGTCCCCACGCTTCGGGCACCCTACGCTCAGAGGACCGAGCAAGGAGCGGGCGATGGTTGCAGCAGACCTCCCCATCGGGGACTGGATCAGGCACCACCGCGGCGGACGCCGTCAGGACGCTGTCGCCGGGTTGGTCGGCATCAGTCCCGACTACCTGTCGCAGATCGAACGCGGCCTGAAGGTCCCGTCGCTGCCGATCCTCTACGCGCTCGCGCAGGAGCTGGGGGTGCCAGCAGCAGCGCTGCTGTCAGAGCAGGCGCCCGCGACCGAGGAGGCGGCGGACACCGCCAAAGCAGCGGTCGGCCGGGCCTTCCTCGGATACGGCCCCGCCCGCAGCACAAGACCCGTGCCCTCGGCCGTGCTGCGGGACCGGGTGGAGGCCGCCTGGCAGTCCTGGCAGACCAGCGGCAATCGTTTCACGGAGGCCGCCGAGACGCTGCCAGACCTGGTCGCCGATGTCGAGCACGCCACCCGGGCTGCCCGAGCCAGCACCGACCCAGCCGAGCGGCGGGCCGTACTGCGTGCCGCCGCCGATCTCTACTGCCTGCTCCGCTCATACCTGCGGCGCACGGGCCGAGTCGACCTCGCCACCATCGCCGCCGACCGGGCCAAGCGCGCTGCCGAGGACGCCGACGATCCGCTCCGTATCGCCGCCGCGCAGTGGAACTTGGGCCACGTCCTCCTCGCCGCCGGCCAGCCCGCCGAGGCGGAGGAACTGGCGCTCCGCGCCGCCGAGCAGGTCGCCGCCACGACGATGCCCGAGACCGAGCAGGCCGCCATGGTCGGGGCTCTCCAGCTTGTCGCGGTGGTCGGGGCCGCCCGGCGCCGCCGGTGGTGGGAGGCCCGGGACCGGCTGACTCAGCAAGCAGCGAAGGCCGCCCGGCGGGTGCCGGACGACAGCAACGTGGCCCGGACCGTATTCGGGCCGACGAACGTCGCACTGCACGCCCTGTCCATCGACATGGAGGCCGGTGAGACCGGCGAGGCTCTGCACACTGCGGACGCCATCGACACCAGCGGCCTGCCCAGCCGGGAGCGAGAGTTCACGTTCGGCCTGGAGGTCGCGGCCTGTCACTCTCAGCGCCGCGACGACGCCGCCGCACTGCTCGCCCTCCGCGACCTGGAAACTCTCGCCCCCGAAGACCTTGCGCGCACCCCCCTCGCCCGCCAACTGGTGCTTACGGTTATCCGACGCGCCCGGGGCATGCACGCTCGTCAGGCCGAGCAGTTGGCCGAGCGGATCGGCCTCGTCTAAAGGACGAGCCCGTGGCTCACCCGAGCTCACAGCTCGAGTGGACCGGTCAACACCTACATACGGTCACGGTTCTGGGACAGACCGCGATGACCGTAGAGGTGTGATCATGACCAACGAACGGGCACTTCGTCCTGTCGAGTCAAGACCGGGCGTACTGGTGCATCCAGCGGCCAACCGTCAGCCGGCCGCGTCTCGCTGGCTGCTGTCGACGGTTCGGCACCGGGATCGGGCCCGGACGGAGTGGCAGGAGCACGGACTCACGATGCTGCCGTTGGGCACACTGTTCTCCGCGGTCCGTCTGCCACAGCGCCTGGTGCTCGCCGTCACTGGCGGGACCGGCCCCTCGCCTGAGGTCGACGCCGTCCTCGGCGAGGTCCTCGGCGGCGGCCCGGTCATCTGCGACCCGCACGGCCACCGGTATTACGCCCTCGTTCCGGCCAGCACGCCCACCACGTGGCACCAGGCGGTCGACGACTGGCGTGTGGTGGACGTCGACTGTCTCGGCCGCCACACCTACCTGGGCGTGCCGCGCGTCGACCTCACCGCTCTCGACCGACGGACGTACGCGTCGTACTGGGCGGTACCGATGCCGTCGATGGCCACGCTGTGCGCACCGATCGCTGTCGCCCGCCTCATCGCCGTCGGCCGGCACCAGCTGACCGAGCAGCCGGACGAAGAGAGACCGGCGTAACAGGGGACCCCAAAGCCCCCGCCCCGGGCCCCAATCCTGGACAGGTCGAGCCCCGGGCGGGTTGCTCAGCGGCCGGAGACCGCTTCTCCGCAGGAGACAACCAAGACTCTGGAGGCAAGTAATGCAGCAGAACCTGTACGCGCTGTCGGCAGCCGACGCGTCCACCCGGAAGTGGTGCGGTGGCAATCTCGGCGGCGACAACGAGACCTGCGTGACCACCGTGCCGCTGGCGGGCGCCGTGGATGCGTACGCCGTCGGCGACTCCAAGGCCGAGGCGAACGGCAGCGAGCTGCGCATGACCGGCGCGGAGCTCGACTCGTTCGCCATCGAGTGGGCCCGGAACCGCGGCCTCGCGCTCTAGGCTGTCCGCCCACCTTCACGCCCACCACGGGCCGCCCCGCGCGCGGGGCGGCCCGTTCCTGAAGGGATCTCATGACCGTTACCACACCCGAACGAGTGATTCTGACCAGCCAGTCCTGGTCGGGTCACTGGCACGGTTTTGGCCCCTGGACCGGGTCGCCCGCGAGCTACTTCAACGAGGGCAACAGGCGGCCCGCACACGAGATCCTGCCCGACCCCGGTGCGTCCTGCGCCGACCGATACCGAGAGGCTGCCAGCGAGTTCACCAACGGGGCCCTGCCTCCGCTGATGACCGGGCACTGGCTGCTGAAGCGCGGGCAGGCCGCGCGGGCCCGTACCTGGACGGCCGCCGCCGACGCCACACAGTGGCTGAAGGAGCAGTACGTCAGCAGCCCGCCCTTCGAGCGGACTGATGGAGCGCAGGCGTATGTCGGGCTCGACGTGAAGCTCGACTATGCCCTCAACGTGCTCCCGCGAGGCGTCGATGTCTCCTGGGTCCACTGGACGCCTTCCCGCTCCCTGTTTGCCGCTCAGGTCGTGTGCTGCCCGAACCTCCATCACTCGAATATCACGTGCCCCCTGCCCCCTCGTGATCTGTGAGGAGAGATCATGTCCCTCCGCTTACTGCTGCCCGCCGAGGGCGTAGCTGGCCTCCTGTCCGCCTGGGCCGATCAGCCCCGTGTGTACGACCGCAGGCTGACCGAGGACGACGAGGCCCTGAGCCTGGACTACTTCAACGAGCTGGTCGACACCGGCTGTGCGCCTCCTGACGAGGTCGCCGTGATCAAGGCGGGGCCCGCCAACCGGGCAGCGTTCCTCACCAACGGCCGCATCGACCCGGTCAAGCTGAGTGCCTTGCGGGATCAGGGCTATACGATCCGCTTCGGAAATCTGCAGCGCTGGCTGCCTGCGTTCCACCGCATCTCCCAGGACATTCAGCGAGAGACCGGCTACTCGAACTACATGCACGCCTTCCTGACCCCCGGGGGCGAGCAAGGACTGCTGCATCACTGGGATCAGCAGATGGCCGTCATTGTTCAGGTGTCCGGCACCAAGACCTGGCAGTTGTGGAAACCGCCCGTTGAGTCCCCGATGCGCGAGTTCAACGAGTCGTTCCGAGTGTGGCGCGACGACTTCATCCCCGCATGGGAGGCCGCTGGCCCTGCCTTTACGGTCGAGCTGGCGGCCGGACAGACTCTGTTGTTGCCTCGCGGCTGGGTCCACAACCCGCATGCCCTGAATCACAGCGATCCCAGCTTGCACCTCACGTTCGCCATCCGGGAGCGCACGCCCCTGTGGCTCGCCGAGCAACTGCTCGCGGAGGCTGTCCAGCAGCCGGAATTCCGCCGCGTGCTTCTCCCTGGTGAGTTGGAGCTGCCGACCCTCGCCGAACGGCTGGCCGAGACCAAGCAGGCCATCGCCGCGTTCCTTGACACGCTCGACATACCAGCAGCGGCGGCTCGCGTGCGGAAGGCGGCCCTGACCGAGCAGGAGTACAGCACCTGACGAGGATGGGCCGGCGGTCGCTGCGGTGTGTCCTGTCCGCCCAGCCCTCAGCGCCGCGTCAGCACGTCGATGCCGGAGCGGCCGCACACGTCCGGCTGCGTCGAGTTCAGGTGCTCGCGCACATGACGGATGCGTCCCCCGACCAGGCGGCGGCGGGCGATGACCCGCTCATCGGGCGGGATGGGACGTGGCACTCGTCCACCCCACCGACCGTGTGACCTCTCGGGCCGGCGACGGGCCGGCAAGCGATCAAGACGGGTGACCAAAACGGACAGGACCCCAGCTCGTTCCTGCGGTGAGCTGGGGTCCGGCGGGTAGGCCCTGTGGGACTCGAACCCACAACCAATGGATTAAAAGTCCACTGCTCTGCCAATTGAGCTAAGGGCCCAGGCGGTGTGTTGCGTGATGTTGCCACACCGAGCATAGCCCGACGCCGCCGGGACGCCGATCGGGTATCGGGGTCACGGCCGCGTCGGAGGGTGGAGGAGCCCTCGGCTACGGGTCCACCGGCTCGGGGGTGCTCGCCCGGGCGGCGGCGCGGGCGCGGGTGCGTTCGTGGTCGGGGTTGAGGAACCAGTGCCGGGCCGAGGCCAGCCACCAGGTGGCGGCGAAGCCCAGGACGACCAGGACGGCGACGGGCGCGTAGTTGAAGGTCTCCCAGGTGACCGGGGAGACCTGGGGCAGCATGAACAGGACCGTGATGACGACGACCCACGTCACCGCGACCACCCCCACCGGCTGCGACCAGCGGCCCAGGTGCCACGGCCCGCGTTCGAAGGCGGCGCCCTTGCGGACGCGCAGCAGGGTCGGGATGACGTAGGCGATGTAGAGGCCGATGACCGCGATCGACGTCACCGCCGCGTAGGCCGTGACGTTGATCAGGTACGGGAGGCCCAGGACCAGCGCGGCCAGGGCCGCCAGCCAGACCGCCGCGACCGGGGTGCGGGTGCGCGGGTTCACCGAGTGCCAGACGTGGGACCAGGGCAGCGCGCCGTCCCGGGAGAAGGCGTAGATCATGCGGCTGTTGGCCGTCACCGATGCCATCCCGCAGAAGAGCTGCGCACCGATGACGACGAGGAGGAGGAGTTTGCCCGCCGTGGCGCCCAGTGCGTCCAGCAGGATCTGTGCGGGCGGGGCGCCGGTGGGGGACGTCAGGGCGCCGTCGTAGGACTGGATGGCGAAGGTGAAGCCGAGGAGGAGGACGAAGCCCGCGATCCAGGAGGTCCAGATGGAGCGGACGATGCCCTTCGGGCCGGCCGTGGACGCGTCGTGCGTCTCCTCGGTCATGTGGGCGGAGGCGTCGTAGCCGGTGAAGGTGTACTGGGCCATCAGGAGACCGATGAGGACGACGTACGCCCCGCTGCTCCAGCCCGTGTTGTTCACGAACTCGCCGAAGACGAAGGACGCCGACTGGTGGTGGTCGGGCGCGAAGGTCAGCGCGCCGACGATGACCGCGACGCCGAGGACGTGCCACCACACGCTCACGCTGTTCAGCAGGCCGACGATGCGGACGCCGAAGGTGTTCAGCAGGCCGTGCAGGATCAGGATGGCCGCGAAGAGCAGGATCGTGCGGCCCGGCGTCACCTCGAAGTCGAACTGCAGGTTCAGATAGGCGCCGAGGAAGGACGCGGCGCCGAAGTCGATGCCGGCGGTGACCGCGACCTGGCCCAGCACGTTGAACCAGCCCGTGAACCAGGCCCAGGCCGCCGCCGTGCGCGGGGGCGCCAGGCGGTGCGCCCAGAAGTACAGGCCCGCCGAGGTCGGGTACGCCGAGCAGATCTCGGCCATCGCCAGACCGACGAAGAGCGTCATCAGGCCGACGGCGACCCAGCCCCACGTGATGACGGCGGGGCCGCCCGTGTTCATGCCGAAGAGGTAGAGGGTCAGGCAGCCCGACAGGACCGAGATGATCGTGAAGGAGACCGCGTAGTTGGAGAACGCCGACATGCGGCGGGCCAGAACCTGGGTGTAGCCGAGCTGGGCCAGCCGTTCCTCGTCCGACAGCCCACTCGCCTTGGCGTCATCTGTCATGCCCCCAGCAATTCCCTAGCGGTGGGCGTGACATGCGTCACTCCGTGGCCGAAACCGGACCGCAACGCGAAGCGCCGTGGCCTCCACCCGTCAGGGCGGAGGCCACGGCGCGTCTCAGGTGCTCAGGCGTCAGCCGTTGCGCTTCCAGCGCGGCTTGTCGTCACGGCGGCCGAAGGACGAACCGCGGTGGTCGTCGCGGCGGCCGTTCGGACGGTCGTGACCGCCGGCGCGGAAGCCGGGGCGGTCGCCCTGGCGGTCGCGGTTGAACGGACGGTCGCTGCCCCGGTGTCCGCCGCGCTCGCCGCGGTCGTCACGGCGGAAGCCGCCACGGTCGTCACGACGCTCGAACGGACGGCCCCCACGGTCGTCACGCCGGTCGTCGCGACGCTCGAACGAACGCCCGCCACGGTCACCACGGTCGTCACGACGCTCGAAGGAACGGCCACCACGGTCACCACGGTCGTCACGACGCTCGAACGAACGCCCGCCACGGTCACCACGGTCGTCACGGCGCTCGAACGAACGGCCACCACGGTCGCCGCGGTCGTCACGGCGGAAGCCGCCACGGTCGTCACGACGCTCGAACGAGCGGCCACCACGGTCACCGCGGTCGTCGCGACGCTCGAAGGAACGGCCACCGCGGTCGTCACGGCGGTCGTCACGGCGCTCGAACGAACGGCCGCCACGGTCGCCGCGGTCACCGCGGTCGTCACGGCGGAAGCCGCCACGGTCGTCGCGACGCTCGAACGAGCGCTCGCGGTCGTTGCCGCCGCCGGTGCGCTCCGTCTTCTCCACGTCCCGGGCGCCGGCCTGCTCGGGCAGCGAGACCTCGGTCTCGGACGATGCCGCGGCCACCTCGGCCAGCACCGCCTCCGGGTCCTCGCCGCGCTCCCGCGCGGCCCTGGCGACCAGGCGGTCGGCCTCCTCGCGCAGCTCGGTGGCACGGCGCTGGGCCCGCTCCAGCTCCTTGGTGAGCTGGCTGACCTCGCGCTCGGCCTGCTGCGCCGCGTTGCCCGCCGACTCGGCCTGAACCTCGGTCATCGACCGGGCGCCGGTGATCTCGGCCACCTCGGGGTCGAAGGCGGCGCCGCCCTGGATGATGTGGCGCGTGGCGTCGACGCCCGCGTCCTCCATCAGCCGGAAGATCTGGCGGCGCTGGTGCGGCAGGGACAGCGAGACGACCGTGCCGGTGCGGCCCGCGCGGGCGGTGCGGCCGGCGCGGTGCAGGTAGTCCTTGTGGTCGCCGGCCGGGTCCACGTTCAGGACCAGGTCGATGCCGTCGACGTGGATGCCGCGGGCGGCGACGTCGGTGGCGACGAGCGCGTTGACGTAGCCCTTCTTGAAGTCCTCGAGCACCCGGGTACGCGCGCCCTGCGTCATACCGCCGTGCAGCGCGTCGGCCTTCACACCGGCGTCGCAGAGCTGTTCGGCGATGCGGTCGGCGCCGAGCTGGGTGCGGACGAAGATGATCGTGCGGCCCTTGCGCGCGGCGATCGCGGCGGTGACCGGCGCCTTGTCCTTGGGCTTCACGACCAGGATGTGGTGCGACATGGTCGTCACGTTGCCCTGGGCGCTGTCGACCTCGTGCGTGACCGGGTCGGTCAGGTAGCGCTTGACCAGCGTGGAGATCTCGTTCTCCATCGTGGCCGAGAACAGCATCCGCTGGCCGCCGGCCGGGACCTGGTCGAGCAGCTCGGTGACCTCGGGCAGGAAGCCCAGGTCGGACATCTGGTCGGCCTCGTCGAGGACCGCGATCTGCACGTTCTCCAGGGAGCAGGCGCCGCGGTTGATGATGTCGCGCAGCCGGCCCGGGGTGGCGACCAGGACGTCGACGCCGCGCTCCAGGGCGTAGATCTGGTTGCCCATAGAGGTGCCGCCGCAGACGACCTTCATCTTCAGGCCGAGGACGTCGCCGTACGGCTGGAGCGCGTCGGCGACCTGCATGGCCAGCTCGCGGGTCGGGGTGAGGATGACGGCGCGGGGCTTGTGCTTCTCGGTGCGGCCGCCGGCCAGCGTGGCCAGGGCCGGCAGACCGAAGGAGAGGGTCTTGCCGGAGCCGGTGCGGCCCCGGCCGAGGATGTCCTTGCCCGCCAGCGCGTCCGGGATGGTCGCGGCCTGGATCGGGAAGGGGGTGGTCACGCCGTTCTGCGCGAGCTTGCGCACGACGCCCTCGGGCAGACCGAGGTCGGCGAACGTCGGCTCGGGAGCCTGCGCGGGCTCCGTGGCCTCGGTGGTCGTGGAGGCGTCCACGGCCTCGACGGCCTCCGGCGCGCTCTCGACGCCCTCGGCGTTCTCGGGCACGACGACGTGGTCAGTACTGATCATGGACATGCGAATGCGAAACCTTCCGGAGTCTCTCGTCGGCACGCGCCCGTCAACTCCGTGAATCGCGATTCGCAATACGACCGCCTCGATGCGGTCCACCACGGCAGGGGGAGAGAACGCGCCACACGGCGCGCTCTGCGGTGGCGCCGGGCAAATGGGATCAAACGATCTACCACCATACGCACCCTCCACCCCCGAAGGCAAACCGGCGACACATGCCCAGGTCAGCGGCCCGTCGCGGCCCGGCTGAGCCGGGCCGCCCGCCCTCCGGCCCGTCCGTCCTACGCCGGTGTCCCGGCCGCCGGTGCCGGCTCCCGTTGCTCGAGCTGGGTCCCGGGCGGCTCGTGCGCCGACGAGGACGGTTCGGCCACCGTCGGCTCCGGCGTCGGGGAGGCGGGCGGCTCCGCGGTCCGCGTCGGCTCCGGCTCGGCCGTCCGGGTGGGCTCCGCCGGGGGCGTCCAGGTGGGCTCGGGGCCGTGGTTCCCGCCGTTCGGCGGCGGAGCCCCGGTCGGGCGCGCGGCCGGGGGCTCCGAGGCGGACCCGGCCCTGTCCTTGCCGCCCTCGCCGCCCTTCCCCTTGGCGTCGCCCTTGCCCTTGCCCTTGGATTTCGCCTTCCTGCCCTTGCCGTGCCCGTCGTCGGCCGCCGCCGCGTCGTACCCGGCGTTCCCTCCGGAGACCGCGGGGCCGCCCCCGGGCGCCTCGCCGCCCCGCTCCCCGGCGGAGTGCGACGGCCTGGCGCCCCCGCCGGACTCGTCGCCGACGCTCATGCAGCCGGATGCGGCGGCGACGGCCAGGGCGGTGGCGGCCAGACGGACGGGTACGTACAAGGGGCGCACGGGCGGCCACCTCCGGGGGTCAAGGAGTCGACGTGCCCAACTCCCGTCACCCACAAGAGGACACGCGCCCGGCGAGGCGGACTTGACCCGGGCGCGTCACCCGTACCCGAGGGAGTGCAGCCGCGCGTCGTCGATCCCGAAGTGGTGGGCGATCTCGTGAACGACCGTCACCTCGGTCTCGGCCACGACGTCTTCACGCGTCGCGCAGAACCGCAGCGTCGGCCCCCGGTAGATGGTGATCCGGTCCGGCAGCACCCCCGCGTACCACTCCCCGCGCTCCGTCAGCGGCGTCCCCTCGTACAGCCCGAGCAGCTCGGGATCGTCCGCCGGCGGTTCGTCCTCGACGAACACCGCGACGTTGTCCATCAGCCGCGTCAGCTCCGGCGGGATCCGGTCCAGGGCCTCGGCGACCAGTTCCTCGAACTCCTCGCGCGTCATCTCCAGCACCCGCCCATTGTCGGGTACGACCGTGGAGTACGACCCGCATATCCACCCCGGGGTCCGGGCATACGGGACCAATGGCCCGCGTCCCCGCCGCAGCCCCGCACGTCCTGGCCGAGGTGATGATCCGAATCCGCAACGCCCCGCGCATCCTCACCCGCCGGTACCGCGACCGGCTCGCCCGCCGGAACCGGCCGCCGTCCATCACTCCCGAGCTGGCCGCCCGCTCCGGCCCCTGGACCCGCGCCGCCGGCCTCGTCGCCGTCGTCCTGCTCGGTGCCTGGCTGGGGCTGCTGGTCGTCGGCAACGTCCGGGTCCCGGTCGGGCCCATGGACACGACGATGACCCTGCGCCCCTCGCTGGCCGGCGGCACGAAGATCAACGTCTCGCCGCTGGGCGCCCTCCAGCTCGACAGCCACGTGGCCCCGGTCCGCCTCGACGTCAACGTCGACCAGCTGGACCCCGCCCGCGCCCAGGCCCTCGTCGACCACCCCGAACGCCTCTCCGGCCTCCAGGACGAGGTCGCCCAGGACGTCGAGCACGGCACGCTCGACCTCGCCGTCCGCTCCTGCGTGGCCGTCGTCACCGGCGCCACCGCGCTCGGCCTCGCCGTGTACCGGCGCCCCCGGCGCGCGCTCGGCGCGGGCGCCCTCGCGCTCACCCTCCTGGTCGCCTCCGGCGGCACCGCCTACGCGACCTGGAACCCCGACTCCGTGCTGGAACCGAAGTTCTCCGGGCTGCTCTCCTCCGCGCCCTCCCTCGTCGGCGACGCGCGCAGCATCGTGACCGAGTTCGACGTCTACCAGAAGGAACTGGCCCGCCTGGTGACCAACGTGACCAAGCTCTACGACGTCACCTCGACGCTCCCCGCGTACCAGCCGGACCCGACCACGATCCGCGTCCTGCACGTGTCGGACATCCACCTGAACCCGGCGAGCTGGAAGATCATCGCCTCGCTGGTGCGGCAGTACAAGGTGAACGTCATCGTCGACTCCGGCGACACGATGGATCACGGCACGGCCGCGGAGAACGGCTTCCTGGACCCCGTCGAAGACCTCGGCGCCCCCTACGTCTGGGTCCGCGGCAACCACGACTCCCGCGGCACCCAGGAGTACCTGAAGCACCTGAAGAACGCGCACGTCCTGGACGACGGCCACGCCCGGACCGTCGCGGGCCTGCGCTTCGCCGGGATGGGCGACCCGCAGTACACCCCCGACCGCTCCGAGGCGGACGGCGCCGAGGCCTCCCAGGAACTGGCCGGCGCCCGCCTCGCCTCCGCCCTGCGCGACCAGAGCGCGGCCGGCACCCCCGTGGACGTCGCCGTCGCCCACGAGCCGTCGGCCGCCCGCGAGGTCGACGGTGACGTCCCGCTGGTGCTCGCCGGGCACCTGCACCACGAGGACATGAAGGTCATGAAGTACGGCACCCGGCTGCGCGTCGAGGGCTCCACCGGCGGCAGCGGGCTGCGCGCGGTCGAGGGCAAGTACCCCGACCCGATCCAGGCGTCGATCCTCTACTTCGACCGGGACACCCGGCGCCTGCAGGCCTGGGACGAGATCGAGCTGGGCGGCCTGGGCCTGACGACGGCCGAGGTCAGCCGCCATCTGCCGAAGGAGAACCAGCCGGGTGCGTCCCCGTCCCCGACCTCGGCCGGGCCCTCCGCGACGGCCCCGGGCGGCCCGGCCGCCTCCGCTCCCGGCGCCCCGTAAACCGTTTTGGCGATACGTCGCGGCGTCGCCTATGCTTCTCACGTCCCCGACGCGCCGTGAGGCGCCCCGGCGGGCCGATAGCCCTCATCGTCTAGCGGCCTAGGACGCCGCCCTTTCAAGGCGGTAGCACGGGTTCGAATCCCGTTGGGGGCACCATCGTCGTTCGTCGAGTGAGCCCGCACCGTCCGGTGCGGGCTCACTCGTGTGCGTGGAGGAGTTCGCTCACCGCGAGGCGTGGACGGCCGGCGGTGACGAGGGCCTGGCCGACGAGGACCGCGTCCGCTCCGGCCCTGGCGTACTCCGCCACGTCCCGCGGGCCCCGTACGCCCGACTCCGCGATCCGGACCACCTCCGCGGGGATGTGGGGCGCGACCCGGGCGAAGGTGGTCCGGTCCACCTCCAGGGTTCTGAGGTCACGGGCGTTGACACCGATCACGGTGGCTCCGGCCGCCACCGCCTGTTCGGCCTCGGCCTCGTCGTGGACCTCGACGAGCGGGGTGAGTCCGATCTCCCGTGCCTGGTGCAGCAGGTCGGTGAGGAGCGGCCGGCCGAGCGCGGCGACGATGAGCAGCACCAGTTCGGCGCCGTTGGCCCTCGCCTCCCACAGCTGGTAGGGGTCGACGACGAAGTCCTTGCACAGCACGGGCACGTCCACGCGCGCGGCCACGGCCGCGAGGTCCGCGGGCGAGCCGCCGAACCGGCGCCGCTCGGTCAGCACGCTCACCGCGGCCGCACCGCCGGCGGCGTACTCCGCGGCGAGCGAGGCGGGGTCCGCGATGTCCGCGAGCGGCCCCGCCGAGGGGCTGGCCCGTTTCACCTCGGCGACGATCCGTACCCGTCCGCGGCCGCGCAGCAGTTCGGCGCAGTCCCGGCCGGCTCCGCGGGCGGCGGCCCGCTCCCGCAGCTCCGCGCCGGACGTGCGCGTCGTGCGGCCCGCCAGCTCCTCCCGTACTCCTACGACGATCTCGTCGAGCGCGCTCATCGCGCGCCTCCCTCCCGGGGCCGGCGGCCCCTCCGATACGGCGGCAAAGAATGGCCGGCACCGCGGCGCGTATTGGTTCGCGCGAATCCGGCAGGACGGACAACTCAGGTATTGCAGGTATTGCACGCGCCACCGGACGGCTTTCGGACACCATTCACGCAGATATGGCCGAATGTTTTCGGGACGGCGATTATTCGCCACCGTGGCGCGCAGGCGCCGTTTCCCGGCACGGAAAGGCCGGCTGTCCTGTCGACAGGACAGCCGGCCGGGCGGACCGGCGGGGAAGGCGTGGATACGGCCCCACCGGGCCCGTCACCCGGCGTGCGCGACCCCGAGGTCGTTCGCGGCGGACAGCGCGCCGGACGGCGGCAGACCCGCCACCGCGGCGGCCCACTCGTCCTCCCCCTCCATGACCTGCTCGGCGGCGGAGTCGAGGATGGAGAGCACCCACTCCTCGACGGCGACGCCGGTGCACTCGGCCGCTTTGAGCCAGCGCTCGAACCGCTCGCGCGGTACGGCCAGCTGCCGCACCGGGATCACCTTCGCGCCCTTGGGCGCCGTGTCCTCCCTGGCCTCCCGGAGGGCGTTGCGCAGCTGTTTCGTCGTCCAGCCGCGCTCCTCGGCGCGGGCCAGCCAGGTGTCCTGGTCCCCGGGGGGCAGCGAGGCCACCTCGGCGTGGTGCTGGAAGGTCAGCCTGGACCGGCGCCGCCCCAGCTCGAAGCGGCCCGCCACCCAGGCGTAGTTGCGCAGCGTCTGATAGCGCAGTCCGGCGGCGGCGATCCCCTGTTTGTAGCGGTCGGAGTAGTGGTCCTTGCCGTAGGTCAGCCAGTCACCGAGCCACCACGACGACGAGTCCAGTACGCCGGCCAGCTGGCGGCCCGCCCGCTCCCACTCCTCGAAGGACAGCAGGTCCGGGAGCCGTAACCCGACCCGCATGGTCAGCACCTGATCGGCGCGCATGTGCCCTCGCCCGACCCCGGCACGATGTGGTGGAACCGTCTTCGCCATGTGCGGTGGGATGGTGGGAGAAACTCTTATTCCACCATCCACGCCATTTTCCAAGCTCACGTACATGACCCCCCGTCCGGTCACCTTTGCAAGCGATTGTATTTGCAGCTTTACCTTCGGTCGGGAGTCAGCAAAACATTGACATGGAGAACATGTCAAGATCGTATGTAGACTCCAAAACTTTTTCGCTTCCTTAGCGCCTATCGCGAAGGAATCCGAGGTAATGGCCGCCATGGACCGGCGTCTGTCACGCGGCCCGGCCGAGGACCCGCCTGCGGTCCGGACGGCGCTCGAAGCGGGCCGGGCGCACGGGGATCCGGCGCTCGGTCAGATAGCGCAGCACGGCCAGCACCCGGCGGTTGTCGCTCGGACTGCCGGGGATGTGCAGTTTCTCGAAGACGGACGCCACCCGTTTCTCCACCGTCCCCTGGGAAACGATCAGCCGGTCCGCTATGGCGCTGTTGGTGCGGCCCTGCGCCATGAGGGAGAGGACCTCCAATTCCCGTTCGCTCAATACGTCGAGCACGCCTTCTTGATCGGATCCGGACGCGGTGCCCGCCGCCAGCGAGCCGACCACGCGGGGATCGACGACGGTGCCGCCGGTCGCGACGTGCCCGAGGGTGTCCAGCAGTTCCTCGGCGTCCGTCATCCGGTCCTGGATCAGATAGCCGACACCGGCGCCGTCACCGGCGAACAGACGGGCCACGTGCTGGGGTTCGGGGCTCGCGGAGAACAGCAGGACTCCGGTGCCGGGGTGCCGTCGGCGGGCGTCCAGCGCGGCACCCACGCCCTCGTCGGTCCAGGTCGGGGCGAGCCGGACGTTGGCGACCAGGACGTCGGGGCGGTGGGTGGCCAACAGGGCGGGCAGCACTCTGGCGTCGTGGACGGCGCCGGCCAGCTGGTGGCCGCGCTCACCGAGCACGTGGGCCAGCCCCGCCCGCAGTACGGCGGAGCCTTCGGCGATGACCAGACGCATGGCGGATCACTTCCTCGGCCGGGTCCGGCCAGGGACGCCCGGACGGCTCGGCGGTGTCGGAGACGGGATCAGGGACCGGGACCGCCAGTGCTGCCACAGCCACGGCAAGCCGGTCACGCACGGCCTCGGCGCCCCGCCGCGGGGCGCCCGTACGGAGGTCCTCATCTCATCCGCCCGCGGGCACGGGGCCGGCGGCGGGCACGGGGCCGGCGCCGGTGCGCACGTCCACCAGCTCGGCCAGGTGGGCCAGGGTCGGGGTGCGCGCGAACTCGCCGATGGTCAGGCGCCGGTCCAGCGCGATCACCAGCCGCGCCGCCGCCCTCGACGTGCCGCCGATCCGGAAGAAGTTGTCGTCGCGGCCGATCCGCTCGACCGGGACCCCGAGCGCGTCGGCCCACAGGCCCGCCAGCCGGCGTTCGCTGTCGGTCGCGGGACGGCCGGAGTTCTCGAGGTTGACTGCACCGGGCATGCCTGTCGCCTCCACTGGGACGCTTGTTCCGTGAGCCGGTCCGGCATCACGTCTTCTGCCACCGAAGACGTTAGGACGTGGCTCTATCAAGGGAATATCGGTCCAGTTTTGGCCCGGGGGCCACCCCACGCCGCCAGGGCCGCTGCCAGGCCCGACGCGGTGCTCCGCAAATGCTTGCACAATGAATCTACCGCGCCCGGGAAAGAATCCACCAGGATGAAAACCAGCTGCTCCGGGGAGGTTTTCCGGAATTCCGGCGTGGTGCCTCGCGGTAATGGCGGACCGGCCGCACACAAACGGAACGACCGCCGGCGGCCGGCGGTCGTTCCGGGGGCCTGCGCGGCGCGGATCAGCCGCTCCGCTCCGCCACTCCCAGCGCCCCCGCGTGCGCCAGCTCCCGCGGCGCGCGGTCCCGGATGATCGAGTCCGCGATCTCACCGCTGCGCACGGCGATGTTGGACAGCAGCGACGAGGACAGGCCGTGCGTGTGCTCCGTGCCTCCCTGGAGGTAGATGCCGCAGGTCACCTCCGGCGTGGTGACCAGCCGGTAGTCGCGGGTCACCCGGTGGTGGCCGCTCTCGTCGCGCAGGCAGTGCCGGTCGAGGTCGCCGAGCAGCTCGGCCGGGTCCATGGTGTCGTAGCCCGTGGCGAACACGATCGCGTCCACGTCGAGCCACTGCGGCCCCCGCCCGTGCGACGAGGTGAGGTGCACCCGGCGCGTGGCACCGGTTCCCTCGACGGAGCGGACCTTGGTCAGGTTGAGGTAGTGGAACCGGCGGGTGCCGGCCACGTCCTCGTCATAGGCGATCTGGTAGAGGTGGCGGATGTCGGCGTCGTCCACCACCCCGTAGTTGGTGTTGCGGTGGTAGCGCCAGAAGGCCTCGCGGCCGGTGTCGTCGCCGAAGTAGTAGTCGTCGACCGCCGCCGAGTCGAAGATCTGGTTGGCGAACGGGGTGTCGTCGGCGACCGAGTAGCCGTACGCCGGGAGGATCGCGTGCACCTGGGCGTGCGGGAGGCGCTCGTGGAAGAACGCGGTGATCTCGGCGGCGCTCTGGCCGGCCCCCACCACCGCCACGTTCCGGAGGCTGTCGGTGTCCGTGCGGCCGTAGCGCTCCAGGAACTCCGAGCTGTGCCAGACGCGTTCGTCGCGCCGCACGCCCTGGGGCATGCGGGGGCGCAGGCCCGTGGAGACGACCACGTTGCGGGCGTTGACCTGCCGGGACGTGCCGCTCAGGGTGTCCTGGACCTCCAGTCGCAGATGGTCGCCGGCCACGTCCCGCAGGTGCACCGGCGCCTGGCGTATCGCGGTGACCGCGCTGCCGTAGGAGACGACGTCGGACATGCGCGACTCCGCCCACTCCAGGTACTGGTGGAACTCGCGCCGGGTCGGGAAGAACTCCTTGCGGTTGACGAACTGGGCGAGCCGGTCCTGGTCGTGCAGGAACGACACGAAGCTGAACCGCGACACCGGGTTGCGGAAGGTGACCAGGTCCTTCAGGAAGGAGATCTGCATGGTCGCCGACGGCAGCAGCATGTTCCGGTGCCAGCCGAAGGACGGCTGGCGTTCGAAGAACGCGGCGGTGACCGGGGCGGTCAGGACGTTGGCGGGGTGCTCCTCGAGGGAGATGGCCAGCGACAGGTTGGCCGGGCCGAAGCCGACACCGACCACGTCGTAGGTCTCGGGTTCACGAAGACTCATGGTTGTACTCCCGCTTGCGTGTTGACGGTGACTTGCCGTGACTGGACGTGACGTGCCGGATGGTGGTGGTGCACGGTTCAGGCTCCGGTCCGGTGGCGGATCTCCAACGTGCAGCACTTGACGCTGCCGCCCGCCTTGAGCAGTTCGGAGAGGTCCACGCCGACGGGCCGGAACCCGCGGTCGCGCAGCTGCCCGGCCAGGCGGGTCGCGGTGTCGGGCAGGAACACCCGCAGCCCGTCGGAGACCGCGTTGAGGCCGAAGACCTCCGCGTCCTCCTCCCCGACCAGGACCGCGTCGGGGTAGAGCGCGCGCAGGACGTCCAGGCTCCGCGCGGAGAACGCGCCCGGGTAGTACATGACCTCGGTGTCGGAGAGCACGGCCAGCGCCGTGTCCAGGTGGTAGAAGCGCGGGTCGACCAGGGTGAGGGTGACCACCTCGCGGCCCAGGGCGCGCGCCAGTTCGGCGTGGGCGCGCGGGTCGGTGCGGAATCCGGTGCCGGCCAGGATCCTGTCCCCGAGGACCATGTAGTCGCCCTCGGCCTCGTTGACGTACTCGGCGGTGTGCACCCGCGGGTAGCCGCGGGAGATGAACCACTCGTGGTACGCCGCGGCCTCCGCGGCGCGTTCGGCGTGCCGGAACCTGGCCACCAGCACGCGGTCGTCGACGACGGTGGCGCCGTTGGCGGCGAACACCATGTCGGGCAGGCCCTCGACGGGGTCGATCACGTCGACGGTGTGGCCGTGCTCCAGGTAGAGGCGGCGCAGGGCGTCCCACTGCTCGACCGCCAGGTCGGTGTCGACCGGCTTGCCGGGGTCCATCCAGGGGTTGATCGCGTAGGTGACGTCGAAGTACGTCGGACGGCACATCAGGTAGTGGCGGGGAGTGGCCTCGCGGCCGGCCGTTGACTGGGACAAGGCCCTGCTTCCTCTCGGTCGGTGGAGCGTCTGGAACTCGGCGGGGCGGCATCCGCACGGCCCGGTGGGGCCGGTGGACGCGGTGGCTCGGTGGGGCCGGGGGCCCGCACCCGGTGGGTCGGGGGTGCGGACCCGGGCGGGGCCGGGGCCAGGTGGGTCGGTGTGCCCGGGGCCCGGTGGCTCGGTGGCACGGGGCACGGGGCTGGGTCGACAGTGGTCTGGGCGAGTGGGGCAGGGCTCGGATGGGGCGAGGCTCGGGCGGGGCGGGGCTCGGGCGGGGCAGGGCTTGCCCGCAAGGTCCGGGGCGCTGGGCCCGGTGGGGTCACCGGGTCTCGGCCGCGGGCGGGGCCGGGCGTCAGGCCCTGCGCGGGGCCGGCGTCAGGCCCTGCGCGGGACCGGGCGTCAGGCCCTGCGCGGGACCGGCGTCAGGCGGCGTCGCGTTCGACGGGGCAGCTCATGCAGCGGGGGCCGCCGCGGCCGCGGCCGAGCTGGTCGCCCCGGATGCGCAGCACCTCGATGCCGTGGTCCTCCAGCATCCGGTTGCCGGCCTCGTTGACCTCGTAGGCGACGACCGTGCCGGGCGCGAGGGCCAGCAGGTTGCAGCCGTCGTTCCACTGTTCGCGCTGGGCGGCGTAGGAGTCCTGGGACGTCTGGAGGACCCGGACGGAGTCCAGCTCCAGGGCCGCGCCGACGGCGGAGAAGAAGTCGGGGTTCTCCCTGACCTCGGGTGCGTCGCCGGTCCCCGGGGTGAGCGTCCAGGAGCGCAGGGCGCGGGGGTCGAGGCCGGAGAACAGGGCGAACGCGTCGGTGTCCACCATGGTGAGCACCGTGTCCAGGTGCATCAGCGCCCGCGCCTTGGGCAGTTCCACCGCGATCACCCGCCGCGCCGAGCCCGCCCGGAACATCCGCCGCGCCAGGATCTCGACCCCGGCCGGAGTGGTGCGCTCGCCGAGGCCGACCAGGACCGCGCCGTTGCCGATCACCTCGACGTCGCCGCCCTCGATGGCGGCCGGCGCCATGGCCTCGCCGTCGATCCAGCGGTGCGCGCGGGCCTCGGCGAACATCGGGTGGTAGGTGTACACGGCCTCGTAGTTGACGGTCTCGGCCTTGCGTCCGGCCTTCGCCATCGGGTTCACCGAGACCCCGTCGTAGACCCAGCAGCTGGTGTCCCGGGTGAACAGGGAGTTGGGCAGGGGCGGCAGGATGAAGTCGTCGTCGGCCAGAAGGTCCAGGCCCAGGGAGCGCAGCGGGGGGTGCCGCTCGCCCAGCGCCGTCGTCAGTTCCCGCTTGTTCAGGCCGCCCAGCAGGTGGGTGGCCAGTTCGTGCGGGCCCATCGCGGCCAGTACCGTCCGGGTCGCGGCGGCCAGGCCGGCACCGAGGTGGGGCTGCCGGTCGTCCAGGACGCGGTCGAAGAGGAAGTCCACCGCCTCGTCGAGCTTGACCGTCTCGGCGAGCAGGTCGTGCAGGAGATGGACGGTGACACCCCGCTCGCGCAGGAGTGCCTGGAAGGCCCGGTGCTCCTCCTGGGCGCGGGCCACCCACACGACGTCGTCGAAGAGCAGCTCGTCCTTGTTGGCCGGGGTCAGCCGCTCGAAGTCCAGGCCCGGTTCGTGCAGGACGACCTGCTTCAGCGCGCCGACCTCAGAATTCACATGGAACATGTTCTCTCCTGATCTCGAGCCTGGGCAGTGACTACTCGGCCAGCAATGTTGCCGCCGCTCCTTTCCTTTTCGTTATCGAACTCTTTTCGGCCAGCTGGGCGACGATTTCCGGACGAGATCATTCAGTCCCGTTCACCACTCCGCCGACCGATGCCGGCCGCGCTCGGGGCGCTTTTTGCGAAACCGGATCGATAACGACCCGAAAGCCTCCGTGGCTAGCTTCCTGGGCACCGCGAAGCCGCAGCTCACGCCGTAGCCGAAAGGAGCGGTAACGATGTTCGTCCCACCGCCCTACCGGGAGCCCGAGAACTCCTGGCTGCTGGACCTGATCCGCACCAGCCCGCTCGCCCTGATGGTGTCGAACGGCGCCCGTGACGGCAGCCCGTTCGCCACCCACCTGCCCGTGATCCTGGACCCGGAGACCGACGGCCCGCACGCCGGCGGCCTGTCGGGCACCACCCTGTACGGCCACATGAACAGGGCGAACCCGCACTGGGCCGCCCTGGAGACGGGCAGCCCGGCGCTGCTGACCTTCGCCGGGCCGCACGCCTACGTGTCGCCGACGGTGTACGAGAAGACGCCGGCCGCACCGACGTGGGACTTCACCTCGGTGCACGCCCACGGCACCCTCGAGAAGATCGAGGAGGACGCGCCCGGCGAGCAGACGCTGCACGTGGTGACGTCGACGGTGCTCGCCTTCGAGAAGGAATTCGGCGCCGACTGGGACATGACCGAGTCCCTTTCCTATTTCCGGCAGATCCTGCCCGGTGTCGGTGCATTCCGTTTCACCGTCACCGGCGCCAACGGAATGTTCAAACTCAGCCAGGAACAGGGCCGTGAGGTACGCGAGCGCGTGCACCGGTCCTTCGCCGAGCGCGGCTGCACCCGGCACCGCGCCACCGCCGAACTCATGAGCAGGTTGCCGTGATTTCTCCCATGATCGACCTGGGTTTCCGCCACACGTCCCTGACCGCCGCCCGGCTCATCTCGTCGGGCCTGCGCCGGGTCTCCCGCCGCCGGGCCGAGCGCCGTTCCGCGCCCGCGCGCCGCGCGGACACGCGCTGACGGCCCGAGGCCCGTCCGGTCCCCAGCCATCCACCCACGAGTGTGAGACGAGGTACAGCCGATGACCCATCGGACCGTGACCGCACCGGAACCGACCGTTGTGCCGGGCGAGCGGCCCCCGACCGGAGCGCAGGCGGAGCTGCTGCGCACCGGCATGGACACCCTGCACCACGCCGACCCCGAGCTGGCCGCGCTGCTGGACGCCGAGGTCGAGCAGCAGAACTCCACCCTGGCGATGATCGCCTCGGCGAGCACCGCCGACCCCACCGTCCTCGCCGTGGGCGGCGCGGCCCTGTCGAACGTGACGGCCGAGGGCTACCCGGGCGCCCGGTACCACCCCGGGGCGCGGCAGTTCGACGAGGTGGAGCGGCTGGCGGTGGAGCGCGCCAAGCAGCTCTTCGGCGCCCGCTACGCCAACGTCCAGCCGCACTCCTGCTCCTCCGCCAACCTCGCGGTGCTGTCCTCGCTGCTGCGCCCCGGCGACACGCTGCTGGGCCTGGACCTCGACGCGGGCGGCCACCTCACGCACGGCTCCCGGGCCTCGGTGAGCGGCCGCCACTACCACGCGGTCTCCTACGGCCTGGACGACCGGGGGCTCATCGACTTCGCCCAGGTCGCGGAACTCGCCCGGGAACACCGGCCGCGGGTGCTGATCGCCGGCGCCAGCGCGTACCCGCGCACCGTCGACTTCGCCCGGTTCCGGGAGATCGCCGACCGGGTGGGCGCGTACCTGCTCGCGGACATCTCCCACATCGCCGGGCTGGTCGCCGCGGGGCTGCACCCGAGCCCGGTCGACGTCGCGCACCTCACCACGACCAGCACCTACAAGCAATTGGGCGGTCCGCGCGGCGGGCTGATCCTCGCCGGGCGGGACTTCGACGCCCCGGGCCCCGACGGGCGCACCCCGCTGCACCGGCTGATGCAGCGGGCGGTCTTCCCGCAGTCCCAGGGCACGCCGAGCCCGGCGTCGATCGCGGCCAAGGCCCGCGCCTTCGCGGTGGCGGCCGAACCCGCGTTCCGGGAGACGGCCGAGCTGATCGTGGCCGACGCCCGGGCGCTCGCCGCCGAGCTGTCCGCCCTCGGGCACCGGATCCTGACCGGCGGCACCGACAACCACATGGTGCTGATGGACGTCACCGGCACCGGTCTGACCGGAGTGACCGCCGAGCGCGCGCTGGAGGAGTGCGGGATCCTCGCCAACCGCAACCGCATCCCCGGCGACACCCGGCCGCCGCTGGTCACCAGCGGACTGCGGCTGGGCACCAACATCCTCGCCCAGCGCGGGATGGGACCGGCGCAGATGCGGGCCTGCGCGCAGCTGCTGCACCTGGTGCTGACCGGCACCCACCTGGTCTCCGACACCACCTACCGGATCGACCCGGCCCTCGTCACCACCGTCCGCGAGGAGGTCCGGTGGCTGTGCGCCCGTAACCCCCTGCCCATCGACACCGACGCAAGCACCCCGGTTTCCCTGATCGGAGTCGGACCATGACCCCAGAGCACGCCCTCGCCCCCGCCACCGGCACCCTGCCGGTGACACCCCCGGCCAACCCGTCCCTGACCACCGCGTCCCTGGTCGGCGCATCCATGGGCGCAACCCCGGCAGGCGCAACCCGGGCGGCCGCGGCCCCGACGACCGCGCCCCCGGCAGGCGCAACCCCGGCCACCACACCCACCGTGCCCGCGTCCGCCGGCGTCTCCGCGGCCTGGCCGCCGGTCCTGCTCCCGGCGGATGCCCCGCGGCGCCCCGGTGCCGTCCCCTGGGCCTCGGTCGTGCTCGACGCCCCGCTGCCCCCGGGGACGGACCCGGGGCTGGCGGCCGCCGCGCTCGCCGCGCTGCTGTACCGCTGCACCGGCCAGGAGGACATAGCCCTGGCCGGCCCGGACGGCGAGCTGCGGTTCCGGGTCACCGACGGGGCGACCCTGCGGGACCTCGCCGCCGGCGCCACCCGTACGGCCGCCACCGGCGGTACGACGGTGGCCTTCGCCACGGGCACCGACCCCGCCCCGTACGGCGCGCCCTTCGAGCTGGTCGTGTCGGTCCAGGGCGACACGGTCCGGCTCCGCCACGACCCGGAGCTGTTCGAACGCGCCACGGCGGCCCGGCTGCTGAGCCACTACGGCACACTCCTGGCCGACGCGCTGGCACACCCCACGCGTCCGGTGGGCCGGCTGCGGCTGCTCACCGACGCCGAACTGCGCACCACGCTCGTCGAGTGGAACGACACGGCCACCGACCTGCCCGCCCAGGGCTGTCTGCACGAGGCCTTCGAGGCGCGGGCGGACGCGGCGCCCGACGCGGTGGCCGTCGTACAGGGCACCGACCGCCTGACCTACGGCGAGGTCAACGCGGCGGCCAACCGCCTCGCCCACCACCTGCGTTCCCTCGGTGTCGGACCCGACGACCGGGTCGGGCTCTGCCTGGACCGCTCGGCCCAGCTGCTGGTGGCCGAACTCGCGGTCCTCAAGGCGGGCGGCGCCTATGTGCCGCTCGACCCCGACTACCCGGCGTCGCGCATCGCCACGATGGTCACCGGCACCTCCTGCGCGGTCATGGTCAGCCGCACGGACCTCACCGGCAACCTGCCCGGGACGGACGGCACCCCGCTGGTGCTGCTCGACCGGGACGCGGACCTGCTGCGCGCGTTGCCCGACCACAACCCCGGACGCCTCGCGGGCCCCGACCACCTCTGCTACATCATCCACACCTCCGGCTCGACCGGGGCACCGAAGCCGATCGCGCTGCGCCACCGCGGCGTGCTGAACAACGTCGCCGACCTCAACACCCGTTACGGCGTCGGCCCCGGCGACGCGGTGCTCGCGCTGTCCTCGCCGAGCTTCGACATGTCGGTGTACGAGTTCCTGGGCCTGACCGCCGCCGGCGGCACCGTCGTGGTGCCGGACGCCGGCCGCGCCAAGGACCCGGGGCACTGGGCGGAACTGCTCGTCGCCGAGGACGTCACCGTCTGGAACTCCGCGCCGGCGCTGCTGGGCCTGCTGACCGACCACCTGGAGCAGACCGGCGCCGAGCCGCTGCCCCGGCTGCGCCTCGCGCTGCTCGGCGGCGACTGGGTGCCGGTCGCCCTGCCCGAGCGGGTGGCGGCCGTCGCCCCCGGGCTGCGGTTCGTGGTGATGGGCGGGGCCACCGAGTCGTCGATCCACTCCACGATCTTCGAGGTGGACAAGAGCGACCCGGAGTGGACGAGCATCCCCTACGGCCGCCCCATGGCCAACCAGCGCTGCTACATCCTCGACGACGCGATGCAGCCCGTGCCCCCCGGAGTGCCGGGCGAGCTGTACCTGGCGGGCACGGGTCTGGCCCGCGGCTACCTGGACCAGCCCGAGCGGACCGCGGAACGGTTCCTCACGTGGTCGTACGGCGACGTGGTGCGCGACGAGCGCCTGTACCGCACCGGTGACGCCGCGCGGTTCGGTCCCGACGGTCTGATCGAGCTGATCGGACGCAAGGACTTCCAGGTCAAGATCCACGGCCTGCGGGTGGAGCTGGGCGAGATCGAGAGCGTGCTGCGCTCCCACCCGGACGTGCGGCAGAGCGTGGCCGTCGCCCGGGACAACCGCCTGGTCGCCTACGTGGTCGCCGAGGACGCCGAGGACGGCGGCAGGGTCGACACCGGCGCCCTGATCGACCTGGCCGCGCGCAGACTGCCCGACTACATGGTCCCGGCGGCCGTCGTCGCCCTGGAGCGGCTGCCGCTCACCCCGAACGGCAAGCTGGACCGGCTGGGGCTGCCCGAGCCGGAGTTCACCACCGCCGAGTACCGGGCGCCCCGGAGCGCCGAGGAGCGGGTCCTGGCCGCCGTCTTCGCCGAGGTGCTGCACCAGGAGCGGGTCGGCGTCGACGACGACTTCCTCGTCCTGGGCGGTGACAGCATCCGGGCCATCCAGGTCGTCACCCGGGCCCGGGCCCGCGGCGTGGAGGTCACCGCGCCGCTGGTGCTGAAGTGCCGTACCGCGGCCCGGCTGGCGGCCGTGGCCACCGGCACGGACTTCACCGCGGAGCTGCTGCCGTCGGCTCCCCTGGCCGACCCGGAGTCCGCGGAGTTCCTGGCCTGGCAGGGGCGTTACCCGGGGCTGGCCGACATCTGGCCGCTGACCGCGCTGCAGTCCGGGATCCTGTTCGAGTCCGCGCTGAGCGACACCGGTTACGACGCCTACCAGATGCAGACCGTCTTCCACCTCTCCGGCCCCGTGGACGCCGGACGGATGCGCGCGGCCGGCCAGGCCCTGCTCGACCGGTACGCCAACCTGCGCGTCGCCTTCGTCCCGGACGCCGACGACACGCTGGTCCAGCTGGTGGTGGACGGCGTCGAACTCCCGTGGCGCGAGCTGAACTTCGGCGCGCTGTCCGACGACGACCGCGAACGGGCGATGCGGGAGTTCCTGGCCGAGGACTACGCCGACCACTTCGACCGCACCCGCCCGCCGCTGCTGCGGCTGACGCTGGTCCGGCTCGGCGAGGAGCGGTACGACGTCGTCCTCACCACCCACCACGTACTGATCGACGGCTGGTCCGAGCCGATCCTGATGCAGGACCTGCTGCGCCTGTACGGGTCCGCCGGCGACGCCTCCGCCCTGCCCGCGGTACGCGGGTTCCGGGACTTCCTCGCCTGGCTGGACCGCCGGGACCGGGACGCCTCGGCCCGGGTCTGGGACGAGGAGCTGGCCGGTCTGGACGGGCCGACACTGCTGGTGCCGGGCGCCCCCCGGGTCGCCGCCCGCGGGGCCGGGGAACGGGCCGTCGCGCTCACCGCGGCCGAGGCCCGCCTCCTCGGCCGGCGCGCCGTGGAACTGGGCGTCACCGTCAACACGCTGGTGCAGGGCGCCTGGGCGGTGCTCCTCGGGGCTCTCACCGGCCGCGAGGACGTGGTGTTCGGCGCGACCGTCTCCGGCCGTCCCGGCGCGCTGCCGGGCGTGGAGTCCATGGTCGGCCTGTTCATCAACACGCTGCCGGTGCGCGTCCGGTGCGCGCCCGGGGACACCCTGGCCGGTCTGCTGACCGGACTCCAGTCCCGCCAGGCGGCGCTGCTCGACCACCATCACCACAGCCTGTCCGACCTGCACCGGCAGACCGGCCTCGAAGCCCTGTTCGACACCCTGGTGGCGTTCCAGTCGTACCCGGTGGACCGGGCGGGCATCGCCGAGGCGAGCGCCGCGGCCGGCCTGGAGGTGACGGGCGTGGACGCCGAGGGCGCGGCCGGCTATCCGCTGGCGCTGATCGTGGAGACCGACCCGGGGCTGCGGCTGACCCTGCAGTACCACCGGGAGATCCTCGCCGAGGACGCGGTGGAGGCCGTCGCCGCCCGGCTGCACCAGGTGCTGTGCGCGCTCGCCGAGGACCCCGCGCGGCGGGTCGGCGCGCTGGACCTGCTGACGGCGCCGGAGCGGGAACGGCGCGACGGCGCCCGGCACGGGCACGCGGCGGTGCGCGCGGAGGAGGCGCCGCCGCGGGAGCCGCTGCCGCCGCTGGTCGAACGCTGGGCGCGGGACACTCCCGACGCCGTGGCGGTGACCTCGGAAGGGGTCTCGCTGAGCTACCGGGAGCTGAACACGTGGGCGAACCGGCTCGCGCACCAGCTGATCCGGCACGGGGTGGGTCCCGAGTCCGTGGTCGCGCTGGACGTGCCGCGCTCCGTGCAGTTGGCGGTCGCCGTGCTGGGCGTGCTCAAGTCCGGTGCCGCGTTCGTGGTGGCGGAGCCGGGCGACGCACCGGTGCCCGTGGCCGAGTTCGTGCGGCGCTCGGACGTGGACGAACTCGGTGCGCAGCCCTCGTACCCCTCGGACGACGCGGACCCGACGCGGCGCGAGCTGCGGGCCCCGCTCGGCCCGCGGCACCTGGCCTGGCTGCGCCGGCCGTACGCGGCCGACGGCGGGCCGGAGGCGGTGGCGGTCGACCACCGGTCCCTGGTCGAGGGCGCGCGGCGGTTCGCCTCGGTCGCGGGCCTGGCGTCCGGCACCCGGCTGCTGGCGGCCTCGCCGCACGACGACGCCATGCTGTTCGAGGTGGTCGCGGCGCTGGTCAGCGGCGCCGGGGTGAAGGTGCCGACCGAGATCGGCACGTTCGGCCGGGACTGGGGCTGGACCGGTGACGTGATCGCCACGGTCGCCCCGTTCTTCACCGAGGCCCTCAACCGCGCGGGCCGTGCCCTGTACGCCGGCACGGTGGTCCTCACCGGGGACACCCTGCCCGAGGCGCTGGTGCGGCGGGTGCGGGAGCTGATCCCGGGGGCGCGCGTGGTGGGTGTGTACGGCCCCGCCGCGACCGGTACGGCGCTGCACGTCCCGGACGCCGCCACGCGGGTGCTGCCGACCGGTTCGGCCCGGGCGTACGTGCTGGACTCCGCGCTGCGGCCGGTCCCGGCGGGCGTGACGGGTGAGCTGTACGTCGGCGGTGCGGTGGCCCGCGGGTGGCCCGGGCGGGCCGGCGGGACCGCGCTGCGGTTCGTGCCGGACCCCTTCGGACCGGCCGGGGCCCGGATGTACCGCACCGGGGACCTCGCCCGGCGGTGCGACGACGGCGCGTTGGAGTACGCCGGACACGGCGGGCCGTGGGCCCGGATGGCGCGGACGGGCTCGTCGGCTATGTCTCGCCGGTGCGCGACGGCCGGGTGGACGCCGGGCAGGTACGGGAGTTCGTCGCCGGGCGGCTGCCGGACGCCGCCGTGCCGGCGACGGTGGTGGTCCTCGACGAGCTGCCGCTGACACCGGCGGGTGCGGTGGACCCGGCCGCG
>NZ_MULI01000064.1 GCF_002939385.1 Streptomyces sp. MH60
CGGACGATCTGGCAGCCCGACGCCGTCAGCTCGGCGATCTGCTGGAGCGTCGCCCCGATGTCGGACGTACGGGTGGTCGTCATCGACTGCACCGACACCGGGGCCCCGCCCCCGACCGCCACCGGCCCGACCTGGATCCGCCGCGACACGCGCCGCTCGGCGATCGGCCGGACCGGTACCTCGGGGAGCCCCAAGGGGATGGCGGTCATGACATCACTCCCGGTTCGAGGAGACGGTCTCGCGCATGGCGCGCAGGGACTCCTTGAGCGAGCCCATGGTGGCCAGGACGGCGGTGGGCTCGTAGCCGCAGTGCGCCATGCAGTTGTCGCAGCGCGGGTCCTTGCCCCGGCCGTACTTGTCCCAGTCGGTTTCCTCGATCAGCTCCCGGTAGGTCGGGACGTATCCGTCGCTCATCAGGTAGCAGGGGCGCTGCCAGCCGAAGAGGGAGTAGTTGGGGATCGCCCAGGCGGTGCACGGGAAGTCGACCTTGCCCTCGAGGAAGTCGAGGAACAGCGGGGAGTGGTTGAGCCGCCAACGGGCGCGGTTGCCGCCCGAGAACGCCTTCTTGAACAGCTCGCGGGTCTGCTCCACGCCCAGGAAGTGCTCCTGGTCGGGTGCCTTCTCGTAGGCGTAGGCGGGCGAGATCATCATCTCGTCGACCTTGAGGTCGTCGTTGAGGAAGTTGAGCACCTCGACGATGGTCTGCGGGGTGTCGGTGTTGAAGAAGGTCGAGTTGGTGGTCACCCGGAAGCCGCGCCGCTTGGCCTCCTTGATGGCCTCCACGGCCTCGTCGAACACGCCCTCCTTCGCCACGGACTCGTCGTGCCGCTCGCGCAGTCCGTCGATGTGCACCGCGAAGGCGAAGTACGGCGAGGGCGTGAACTTGTCCATCTTCTTGCGCATGAGCATGGCGTTGGTGCAGAGGAAGACGTACTTCCGCTTGGCCACCAACTGCCGCACGATCTCGTCGATCTGCGGGTGCATCAAGGGTTCGCCACCGGCGATGGAGACCATCGGCGCGCCCGATTCCAGCACCGCCCCGACGGCCTGCGCGACCGGCATGCGCTGCTTGAGCACACCGGCGGGGTGCTGGATCTTGCCGCACCCCTCGCACGCCAGGTTGCAGGCGAAGAGCGGTTCCAGCTCCACGATGAGCGGGAACTTGTCCCGTCGGCGAATCTTCTGTTCGGCCAGGTATGTAGCGACCTTGATGGACTGGCGCAGGGGCATGGCCATCTGGGCTCACCTCCGGGGGAGCAACAAAGAACGGTGCCATTCGAAAAATGCGGGAAGAACGGATCGAAGAACGCGGAAAGCCGATATTCCACCGCGCACGGTGCCGATCCGGACGAGTTCGTGTTCTGGAGCGTCCACGACCACTCGGACGGCCGCAACCGGGCGCGGGCCCGTGCGGACGGCGCTCAGGAGCGTGGCCGCGGACTCCATGTCCACGGCGATCGCGCCGGTCGCGAGCAGGTCGGCGCGTTCGGGGCCGCGGACGACGTGGTCCGAGCCGGTCAGCGGCCCGGTGTGGACGGTGCGCCCGGGGACGGCTCGTGCGAGTTCCTTGACGAGCCGGTCGGTCGCGACGCAGGCGACGGTGGAGCGCGGGTCCCGGGTCTCCTCGGCGACGACCAGGTCGCCGGGGTGCATGCCGGGGGCCAGTCCCGCGCAGAAGCCGGTGGCGAGCACCGCGGCGGATTCGAGACCCGGGTCGGCGAGGACCCGGGTGACCGAGCGTTCGGCCGCCTTGGGGCCCATGCCGGTGCGCAGGACGGTGACCGGCCCGCCGGCGCCGGCGCGGTCGCCGGTGCGCAGGGCGAAGTGCTCGATGCCCAGCGCGCAGGCGATCAGCAGCGGGGACGGGCCGGTCCGTGGGGTCATCAGCTGCCCTTCACCTCGGCCGTGGCGGGCTCGGTGGGTGCCTCGGCCGCGCGGGGCTTCTTGGCGAAGGGCTCCCCGTGGACGTACCGGCCCAGCGCGGTGAGGGGGAAGACCTGGCGGTAGAGGTGGTAGTTGATGGAGAAGTCCCACGGGAAGCCGGTTCCCGTGAAGTAGGGCTCGTCCCAGGAGCCGTCCTCCCGCTGGGTGGCCGCGAGCCACTCGATGCCGCGCTCCACGGCCCTGGACTCCCGCTCCCCCGCCGCCAGCAGGGCCATCAGCGCCCAGCCGGTCTGCGAGGGGGTCGAGGCGCCCCGGCCGCTCCACTCCCGGACGTAGCGGTAGGAGCGCAGGTCCTCGCCCCAGCCGCCGTCCTCGTTCTGGACGGACTCCAGCCAGCGCACCGCGCGCCGGATGGCCGGGTGCGAGGTGGGCAGCCCGGCGGCGGTCAGGGCGGGGATCACGGACCCGGTGCCGTAGACGTAGTTGACGCCCCAGCGGCCGAACCACGAGCCGTCCGCCTCCTGCGCGTCCAGGAGCCACTGGATGCCGCGGCGGGTGCGCGGATCGTGGGCGAGGCCCTCGACGGCGAGCATCTCGACGACGTGCGCGGTGACGTCCGCGGACGGCGGGTCGATGACCTCGCCGAAGTCGCAGAACGGCAGCCGGTTCGGGAAGGCGCTGGTGTTGTCGACGTCGAAGGCGCCCCAGGCGCCGTTCTTGGACTGCATGCCGAGGTTCCAGCGCACCCCGCGGCCGATGGCCTTCTCCACCCGCTCCGGGTCGTGGTGCTTGACCCGGCGCAGGGCGAGCACCACCTCGGCGGTGTCGTCGATGTCGGGGTAGTTGTCGTTGTGGAACTCGAACGCCCAGCCGCCGGGCGGGAGTCCGGGGCGTTTCACCGACCAGTCGCCGGGACGCACGATCTGTTCGCCCAGCATCCAGTCGGAGGCCTTGACCAGTTGCGGGTGGTCCTCGGGCACGCCCGCGTCGGCCAGCGCGATGGTGGCCAGGCAGGTGTCCCACACCGGGGACTGGCAGGCCTCGATCATCCGGGCCCCGTCCTCGCGCCACACGGCGAAACGGTCCAGCGACTCGAGTCCCGCGCGCATCACGGGGTGTTCGAGGTCGTAGCCGAGCAGGTAGAGCGCGATCACCGAGTAGACCGCCGGGGGCTGGATGCCGCCCCAGCAGCCGTCGTTCTCCTGCCGCTCGATGATCCAGCGGGCGGCGCTGTTCATCGCGGCCCGGCGCAGGCGGCGCGGGGCGACCTTGCGGTAGGCGTGCAGGGCCTTGTCGATGCGCTGGAAGGCGCCGTCCCAGCTGGCCACCGGTGCGAGCGGGCGCGTGGGGTTGGGACGGGCCGGGTCGGTGTGCAGTTCGTCCAGCGGGAAGGGCGCGGGACGCACCGGCCGCTTGGCGGACACGATGGTGAGCGGCACGATGGTCTGCCGGGCCCAGCAGCCGAAGTCGTAGATGTTGAGCGGGGCCCAGGTGGGGAAGTAGATGAGCTCCGGTGGGAGTTCGGGCAGGTCGTCCCACTTCCACCAGCCGAACAGGGCCAGCCAGATCCGGGTGAAGACCCGGGCGGAGGCGATGCCGCCGCGGGACCTGATCCACTCGGCGGCCCGCGCCATGTGGGGCGCGTCGGGCGCGTCGCCGGCCAGGCGGAGGGCGAGGTAGGCCTCGATGGTGGTGGACAGTTCGCCGGGGCCGCCGTAGAAGGTGGCCCAGGTGCCGTCCTCGCGCTGCTCGCCGCGGATGAACAGGGCGGCGGCGCGGGTGGTCTCCTCGTCCTGGATGCCCAGGAACTGACGCAGGAGCAGGTCCTCGGCGTCCATCGTGACGTTCGTCTCGAGGTCGCCCTTCCACCAGCCCTCGTCGTCCTGCTGGGAGAGCAGGAAGTCGGTGGCGCGCCGGGTGGCGCGTGCGGCGGCTTCTGGTGCCCCGGCCGCCGCGGCGGGGATCGTGATGTCGGTGTCGCTGGCCGAGGCTGCCAGGGGCCTCAGGGAGGCCCCGGTGCTTCCGTCGGTCGTCGCTGTCATGGCTTCCCCTTCGTGCAGTGTGCGTGGTGCGTCTGCTGGGTCCGCCGTCGGCCGGTGCTCGTGTCTCCACGACACCGGCCGGCGACTACGCGAGGGCTATTCGACCGATAATGATCATCTCTTTCGTACGACGACGAAGTCCGCGAGTGCCGTGAACCGGTCCCGCACCCGGTCGGGCATGTCGACGGCGTCGAGGGCTTCGATGGCGATGGTGTGCTGGCGACGCGCCTCGTCGGCGGTCCACTCCCGCCCGCCCGCTTCCTCGATGAGGGCGGCGCGGGCCGCGAACTCCTCCTCCGAGAAGTTCGCGAAGTCACTGGCCTTGGCGTCGGCGGCGAGGATCTCGCCGAGCCGCTCGGAGGCAGGCCCCCCGGCGGCGAGGGCGGCGACGACCGGCAGCGACTTCTTGCGCTGGCGCAGGTCGCTCCAGGTCTGCTTGCCGGTGGCGTCCGGGTCGCCCCAGATGCCCAGCAGGTCGTCGACGGCCTGGAAGGCGAGGCCGAGGTGGTAGCCGTACGTCTCGAGGGTGTCGGCGGTGCGCTCGTCGGCGCCGCCGAGCACCGCGCCGATGGAGCTGGCGGAGGCGAGCAGGGCGCCGGTCTTGTTGCCCTCCATCTCCAGGCACTCCTCGACGCTGACGCGGTCGCGGTGCTCGTAGGAGATGTCCTGGGCCTGACCGTCGATCAGGGCCCGGGTGGCGCTGGTGAGGCGGCGGGTGGCGCGGCCGGCCTCGACGGTGCCCAGTTCCAGCAGCACCTCGTTGGCCAGGGCGAACAGGGCGTCGCCGACCAGGATGGCCTGGGCGGGGCCGTGCACCTTCCAGACGGTGTCGCGGTGGCGGCGCTGCTCGTCGCCGTCCATCAGGTCGTCGTGCAGGAGGGAGAAGTTGTGCACCAGTTCCACGGCCACCGCGCCGGGCACGCCGACCTCGGGCGCGGCGCCGGTCACCTCGGCGGAGAGCACGGCGAGCGCGGGGCGGACGGCCTTGCCGCCGTCACCGTGCGCGGGGTTGCCCTGGGCGTCGATCCAGCCGAAGTGGTAGGCGGCGACGGTGTCCATGGGAGGGGCCAGTCGGTCGACCGCCGCCCGCAGGACCGGCGTGGCCAGGGTCCGGCCGCGCTCCAGAAGCGCGGTCACGTCCACCGTGGTCCGTCGATCGGCCTTGGGGGCCGGGGGCACAGTGGGCACAGTCTTTCCTCCAGTTGCGGTGCCGGGAGTGCGGGAGCCGGTCCCGCGTGGATCGGCTCTCACGCCGCCTCCTCGAAGAAGTCGGGCAGGAGGCCGCGGGACCGGCCCGGGGTGCCGAGCGCGGCGGCCGCCGCTCCGACACCGCTGCGAACCGCACTCTCCATGGTCGCGGGCCACCCGGTGGCGGTCCACGCCCCGGCCAGGTAGAGGCCGGGTGCCTTGGTGCGGGCGCCGGGCCTCAGGCGGCCGACGCCGGGGGCGGGGGCGAACGTCGCGGTGCGCTCCCTGGTCACGAAGAAGTCCTTCACCTCGGCACCCCGGGTGCGGGGCAGCAGCCGCTCCAGTTCCGGCAGGTACCGCTCGCGCAGCGCGGCCACGGGCTCGTCGATCTCGTTCTGCGCCGTCGACTGGGAGAGCGCCAGGTACTGACCCTCCTTCAGTCCGGAGGCCTCGGTACGGTCGAACACCCACTGCACCGGGGTACCGAGGGCGGTGAGGAACGGTGCGGCGAGCACCTTGCGGTCGTAGACCACGTGGATGTTGAGGATCGGCGCGGTGCCGATCCGCAGAAGGTCGTCCGGGGCGTCCAGCGCGCCGTCCGGCAGCAGGTCGTACGCCTCGCGCTGGGGTACGGCGAGGACGACCGCGTCCGCTTCGAGCGTCTCGCCGGGAACCTGAACGCTCCAGCCGCCGTTCTCGTTTACAGAGACGGAGGTGACGCGTGTACGGACCTCGGTACGGACGCCCGCGGAGTCGAGCGCCTTGCGGGCCAGCCGGTCGTGCAGTTCGCCCAGCGGGACGCGGGCCCACCCGATGTCGGCCGCTCCCGGGTCGGACAGCAGACCGGTCTTGAACACCATCGCGGCGAGCCCCAGCGAGGCGTCGCCCGCGACCGCGTTGAGGGTGGCGACCCCGACCAGGTCCCACAGGGCCTCGACGGCACGCGCCGACTGACCGTGCGCGGTCAGCCAGCTGCCGAAGTCCTGGGTGTCCAGGGCCGGATCGGCGAGGTCGAGCCCCTTCAGCGCGAGCGCGGCACGCCCCACCGAGGCGCGTTCGGCGAGGGAGAGGTGCGGGTAGGCCGCCAGGCTGCGCCCCAGATGCAGGGGTACGGGCAGCGCGTCGCGCCGCAGTCTGCCGAGCCGGTTGCCCTCGGGCCGCGCCAGGTCGACCACGGGCACGTCGAGACGGTTCTGCACCGGTGCGAGCGCCGCTCCGCCGATCCGGTCGAGGAACCACCGGTAGGCGGTGCAGCAGCGCAGGTACACGTGCTGGCCGTTGTCGACGGTGAGGTCGCCGCGCTGGAAGGAGAAGGCGAGCCCGCCGAGGCGTGGGCGTCCTTCGAGCAGGGTGACGCGCACGCCGGCGTCGGCGAGTGCGAGCGCGGTGGTGACCCCCGCGAGTCCGCCGCCGACCACGACGGCGTGCCCGCCGGGGCCGAGGGCCGAGACGTCCGCGAGCACGCCGCCCTCGCGCGTGCCGTTGCCCTGCGTCATGGTGCGCCCTTCCCGGTCCGGTCGCCGTGGTGTTTGAACTGCGTACGGCCGACCGTCTCAGTCAGGGACGCCGACCGCCACCGGAGGGTTGCCCGCCGTTGTCCGCCGGTGGTTCCGTGCGGGTCCTGGGCGTCCAGTGTGCCCGGTGTGTCCATCAGGCGCGCCTCCTGACGGTCCGCCGGGTGACGTGCCGGGTGTCGAGGCCGGACAGACCGCGCACGGCGACATACGCCTTCTCGCGTCCCGGCAGGGAGACCCGGCCGCGCAGCACGGCCTCGGGGTCGCGCTCGATGCGGTCCAGGAGGCGGCGGTAGATGCCGGCCATGGCGGCCACGCAGGCGCCGCTGCGCCGGTCGAGCATGGGCAGCAGCCGGTAGCCCTCGGCGAAAAGGGCGCGGGCCCGACGCACTTCGAAGTGCACGAGGCCCGCGAAGTCGGAGCCCTCGGGTGGTGTGGGTCCGTCGAAGCCGGCCGAGCAGCCGAACTTGGCGAGGTCGTCGGCGGGCAGGTAGGTGCGGCCGCCCTCGGCGTCCTCCCGGACGTCGCGCAGGATGTTGGTGAGCTGGAGCGCGAGACCGAGCGTATCGGCGTACTCGGGCGCGCGCTCGGCGCCGCGCGCCCCCGGTTCGGTGCCGAAGACCCCGAGCGAGAGGCGTCCGATGGCGCCCGCCACACAGCGGCAGTAGACCTTCAGGTCGTCCCAGGTCTCGTAGGTCTCGCCCCGCAGGTCCATCTGGACGCCGTCGATCAGCTCGTCCAGGCCGCCGAGCGGGATCGGGAACCGCCCGGCCGCGTGGGCGAGGGCGACGGCGACCGGATCGGTGTCGTCCTCGTCGACCGCGCCGTCCTGGATCCGGGCGAGCACGGCCCGGGTCTCGTCCAGCCGGGCGACCTTGACGTCGTCCGCCAGCACCCCGTCACCGATGTCGTCGACCCGGCGCGAGAACGCGTACAGCGCGGACATCGCCCGCCGCTTGGGCGTGGGCAGCAGCCGGATGCCGTAGGCGAAGTTACGTGCCTGCTGACCGGTGACGGTCTCGCAGTAGCTGTAGGCGGCGAGCACCGGTGCCGACGTGTTCGCTGACGACTCCACGGACCCGATCACCCCTCTCCTCGCAGGACCACGCCCGCCTCGCGCAGCAAGTGGACCTTGCCTGACTTGGGCGGGCCGGGAAGTACGTCGTGATCCGCCGCGGCGATCGCGCGGAGCGCCGCCCTTCCACCCGCCACGAAGCCCGCCAGGAGCAGCCGCAGCCTGCCGTGGACGCTACCCACCAGGGGGGCTCCTTCATTCAGCAGGTCGCGGGCGCGTCCGGCCTCGTAGGCGATCAGGGCGCGCACGGACGCGTTGGCGGTGGGCGCGGCGAGGTCCGTCTCCCGGACGTGGAAACGTTTCATGTCCTCGGCGGGCAGGTAGACGCGGTCCCGGCCCAGGTCCTCGGCGACGTCCTGGAGGTGCTCGACGATCTGCAGGGCGGTGCAGATCTCGTCGGAGCGGCGGATCCGTTCGGGGGTGGAGGTGCCGGTGACGGCCAGGACGAGACGGCCGACCGGGTTGGCGGACAGCTCGCAGTAGGCGAGCAGGTCGTCGTACGTCTCGTACCGTGCGACCAGTTGGTCCTGGCGATTGGCGGCGATCAGGCCGAGGAAGGGCTCGGGGGTCAGCGCGCGGCGGCGCACCGTGGGCACCAGACGGCGCAGCAGCGGGTGACGGGGCGGGCCGTCGGAGCCGTCCGATCCGTGGGGGCCGTCGAACACACGGCGCAGGTCCGCCTCGAAGGCGTCCAGCATCAGCAGCCGGTCGTCGGCGCGGTCCTCGGGGACGCCGAGGAGGCGGGCGTCCGCTCCGCCCGGGGCGAGGTCGCCGTCACCGATGTCGTCGACGAGGCGGGCGAAGCCGTACACCGCCATCAGGTCGGTGCGCCAGGCGCGGGGCAGGAAGAAGGGGGCGACCGGGAAGTTCTCGTCGGCGGCCTTGGCGAGGGTGCCGCGCTCCGGATCGACGGCGTGCGCCGTGTCGGTGGCCGTCATCGCGGGCTGCCCTGGGCGGGGACGGCGCACGCTTCGCGGAGCTGGGGAGTTTCCGTAGCCATTGCCGTCACATCTCCCGTTCTACACTGCCGACCCAATACACACTATTTCGGACACGCCGCCCCGCCACCCGCGCGGCAGGCCCGCTCAAGGGTGTCGGGCATTATCGCCCCATGTGCCGCGATTCGGGACCGGTCCAGCTTACGTTGTACAACTCACGGGCGTCCGTCGGGGTGCACTGCGCATCACAACAACACACCGATCGACTTCAAGATTCCTGAGAACGCCAGGAGTTGACGTTTCCTTTGCACACGCGGGGCCCCGCCGGAACAGTTCCGGCGGGGCCTCGGCGTGTCGGGCTACTTGCCCGTGAACTTCTCGTACTCCTTGAGCACCTCGTCGGTCGGGCCGTCCATGCGCAGCTCGCCGCGCTCCAGCCACAGGACCCGGTTGCAGGTGTCGCGGATGGACTTGTTGTTGTGGCTGACCAGGAAGACGGTGCCGGCCTCCTTCTTCAGTTCCCGGATGCGCTCCTCGGAGCGGGTCTGGAACTTGCGGTCGCCGGTGGCCAGGGCCTCGTCGATCATCAGGACGTCGTGGTCCTTGGCGGCGGCGATGGAGAAGCGCAGCCGGGCGGCCATGCCGGAGGAGTAGGTGCGCATCGGCAGGGTGATGAAGTCGCCCTTCTCGTTGATGCCGGAGAAGTCGACGATGTCCTGGTAGCGCTCCTTGATCTGCTCGCGGGTCATGCCCATCGCCAGTCCGCCGAGGATGACGTTCCGCTCGCCGGTCAGGTCGTTCATCAGGGCCGCGTTCACACCCAGCAGGGAGGGCTGGCCGTCGGTGTAGACCTTGCCGCGCTCGGCCGGCAGCAGACCCGCGATGGCCCGCAGCAGCGTCGACTTGCCGGAGCCGTTGGAGCCGATCAGGCCGATGGCCTCGCCCCGGTACGCGGTGAAGGAGACCCCGCGCACGGCGTGCACCTTGCGCACGCCCCGCGCCGCGTCGTCGGAGCCTCTCTTGAGAATGCGGCTCAGGGCGGCGGTGGCGCTGCCCTTGCCGGTCCTGGCGCCGTTGACGCGGTAGACGATGTGCAGCTCGTCCGCGATGACCGTCGGCACCCGCTGGTCCTGCTGCTGCTCAGCCACGGCCGTACCTCTCCTCCGCCTTCCAGAAGTACACGAAGCCGCCCGCGGCGAGGACCACGGCCCAGCCCAGTGCGACCGCCCACACGTGCGGCGGCAGGTTCTCGGAGCCGTACCCGTCGATCAGCGCGAAGCGGATCAGGTCCATGTAGACGGCGGCCGGGTTCCACTGGAGCACGTCCGCGAGCCAGGCCGGCTTGTCCTCCAGCATGATCGGGATGGAGAACATGACGCCCGACGCGTACATCCAGGTCCGCATGATGAACGGCATCAGCTGCGCGAGGTCCGGCGTCTTGGCCCCCATGCGGGCCACGATGAGCGCCAGGCCCATGTTGAACAGGAACTGCAGGACGAGCGCCGGCAGGACCAGCAGCCAGGACAGCGAGGGGTAGCTGCCGAAGCCGATGACCACCGCGAACAGGACGATCATCGAGGCCAGCAGTTGCTGGAGCTGCTGGAGCGCGAAGGAGATGGGCAGCGAGGCGCGCGGGAAGTGCAGCGCCCGCACCAGTCCGAGGTTGCCGGAGATGGCGCGCACGCCCGCCATCGCGGAGGACTGGGTGAAGGTGAAGACGAACACCCCCGTCACCAGGAACGGGATGTACACGTCCTTGGGCATGCCCTTGCCCGCGTTGAGGATCAGGCCGAAGATCGCGAAGTAGACGAACGCGTTCAGCAGCGGGGTGGCCACCTGCCACAGCTGGCCGAGCTTGGCCTGGCTGTACTGGGCGGTCAGCTTCGCCTGGGAGAAGGCGAGGATGAAGTGCCGCCGGCCCCAGAGCTGACGGACGTACTCCATGAGGGAAGGTCTGGCACCGCTCACGGTCAGCCCGTACTTGGCGGCGAGCCGGGCCGGTGTGAGGCCCTCGTCGGGCGACACGGGCTTGGTCATGGCGACCGTGCCGTCGTGCGTTGTCTCACTCACTGGTGGAAACTTTCGTCTTCGGAAACGCTCGGCCGCGCGGGCCTGGCATGGACCTGGTGGCCCCGGTCGGGGCCGGAACGCTCTCGGGTACGAGCTTGTCAGATCACCGGGGGGCGGCCCAGCCGGGTCAGGCGCCACACCGTACGCCACCGCATGGGCCGGCGGGGACCGCACGGGGTGCCCCAGCCCTCGCGGAAGCCGCCGAACCAGGCCTTCAGGGCAGGTCGCGACGGCCGGCGCAGCAGGGTGAGCAGCATCCAGACGCCGAGGTAGACCGGGACCAGGAGCGCGGGGAGGTTGCGGCGGGCGAGCCAGACCCGGTTGCGGGCGACCATGCGGTGGTAGACCGCGTGCCGGGACGGCGCGGTCGTGGGGTGGTTCAGCACCATGTCGGACCGGTAGTCGATCATCCAGCCCGCGTCGAGGGCCCGCCAGGCCAGGTCGGTCTCCTCGTGGGCGTAGAAGAACGCGTCCGGCAGCCCGCCGACCTGGGTGAGGACGCGGGTGCGCACGGCGTTGGCGCCGCCGAGGAAGGTGGTGACCCGGGAGGAGCGCATCGGGTCCGAGGCGCGCAGCCGCGGGACGTGCCGGCGCTGGGTCTCGCCGGTCTCCGGGTCGGCGATGCGGAAGCTGATGATGCCCAGCTCGTCGTCGGCGGCGAACGCCTGGCGGCACAGCTCGGCGGTGTCGGTGCGGGCGAGCAGGCCGTCGTCGTCGAGGAAGAGCAGGACGTCGACGTCGCTGCCGCCCGGTCCGAAGGCCTCGATGCCGACGTTGCGGCCGCCGGGGATGCCCAGGTTCTCGGGCAGCTCGACGGTGCGCACGCCGTCCGGCACCTCCGGGACGGGCGAGCCGTTGCCGACCACGACCACCTCGACCGGGTCGCCGTCCTGCTTCGCGACCGAGTCGAGCAGGGCACGCAGCTCCTCGGGGCGGTTGCCCATCGTGATGACGACGGCGCCGACCTTCATGGGCGCGCTCACTTCAGCCTGCTGGAGGCGAGGATGGACACCAGGTGCAGCAGGGTCTGCAGCAGCGCGATGCCGGCGAGTACGGCGGTGCCGAGGCGGGTGAAGAACAGGTCGCCGCGGGCCTGGTCGACGATGGCGAGGACCAGGATCAGCAGGGACGCCTCGATGCCGAGGATCAGCCGGTGGAACTTGAGCGCCCCGGCGGCCCGGCGGGCCAGCGCCATGCCGGAGGAGCGGATCTCGGAGGCGGCCTCCTTGACCGGGGGCATCCCGTTCTGGTGCCGGGCGACGCCCACCAGGTCGGTCTCGGCCTTGATCAGGATCGCGCCGAGGGCGGCCAGGGTGCCGAGGAAGGCCCACAGCCAGTCGATGCGTCCGGTGCCCCAGAGGTCGGCGGCGCGCAGGCCGAGGCCGACCAGGACGGCGGCGTCGGTCAGGTAGGCGCCGACCCGGTCCAGGTAGACGCCGCCGAGCGAGTACTGCTTCCGCCAGCGGGCGATCTCGCCGTCGACGCAGTCCAGCAGCAGGTACAGCTGGACCGCGACCACGCCGAGCACCGCGCCCCAGATGCCCGGCACGAGCAGCGCCGGGGCCGCGAGCACGCCGCAGACGGTCATCAGGTACGTGAGCTGGTTGGGCGTGATCCTGGTGTTCACCAGGTAGCGGTCGATCCGCAGCGAGACCTCGCGCATGTAGAGGCGTCCCGCCCAGTGCTCACCGCTGCGCCGGTCCTTGACTCCCGCGGGATGGACGACCGGGCGTAGTTCAGCTACCGATGGCCTTGACATAGTCGGCGTACAGGTCCTTGATCTGGTCGGTTTTCAGGTCGAGGTGCTCGAGGATCGTGTAACGGCCGGGCCGCGTCTGGGGGGCGAACTCCACGGCCCGGAAGAACTCCTCGGGCGTGAACCCGATCTCCTCGGGCAGCACCGGCAGCCCGTGCCGCCGCAGGACCTCGGCCATGTGGGCGGACTCCTCGTGGGCCCCGCGCAGGTACATCGCGAAGGCCGCGCCCAGGCCGCACTGCTCGCCGTGGGAGGCCGCGCGGGTGGGGAAGAGCAGGTCGAAGGCGTGGTTGATCTCGTGGCAGGCGCCGGAGGCGGGCCGCGAGTCGCCGGAGACCGACATGGCGATGCCGGTGAGGACCAGTGCCTCGGCCAGCACCTGGAGAAAGTCGTTGTCGCCGATGCCACCGGGGTGCCGCAGCACGGCCTCGCCGGCCTGCCGGGCCATCGCGGCGGCCAGACCGTCGATCTTCTCGCCCTTGACCCGGTTGGCCAGCTCCCAGTCCGCGATCGCGGAGACGTTGGAGACGGCGTCGCCGATGCCGGCGCGCACGAAGCGGGCCGGGGCGGCGCGCACCACGTCCAGGTCGATGACGACGGCGATCGGGTTCGGCACGCCGTAGGAGCCGCGGCCCGCGTCGTTGTCGAGGGTGGCGACCGGGGAGCACAGGCCGTCGTGCGCGAGGTTGGTCGGCACGGCGACCAGCGGGAGGCCGATGCGCGCCGCCGCGAACTTGGCGCAGTCGATGATCTTGCCGCCGCCGAGACCGACGACCGCGTCGTAGTGGCCGCCCTTCATGGCGCCGGCCAGCTTGATGGCGTCGTCCAGGGTGCCGCCGCCGACCTCGTACCAGTCGGCGCCGGGCAGGGACGGGGCGACGCGGTCGCGCAGCCGGGCGCCGGAACCGCCGCTGACGGCGACGGCGAGCTTGCCCGAGTGGGAGATGCGCTCGTCGGCGAGGACAGCCCCCAGGTCGTCGAGGGCACCCGCGCGGATGTCCACGACGACCGGCGACGGGATGAGCCTCGTCAGTACTGGCACGCGATCTCCCTGCCCTTGGCGAGGTCGTCGTGGTTGTCGATCTCGACCCACTTGACGTCGCCGATCGGCGCCACGTCGACCTTGAAGCCGCGGTTGACCAGCTCCTGGTAGCCGTCCTCGTAGTACAGCTGCGGGTCGCGCTCGAAGGTGGCCTTCAGCGCGTCGGCCAGCTCCGCGGCGGCCTCGCCCTCGATGAGGGTGACGCCGATGTACTCGCCGGTCGCCTCGGCGGGGTCCATCAGCTTGGTGATGCGCTGGACGCCCTTGTCGGGGTCGACGACGACCTTCATCTCCTCCTCGGCGAGGCTCTTCACCGTGTCGAGGGCGAGGATGATCTTCTTGCCGTCGCCGCGGGCGGCGAGCAGGGTCTTCTCGACGGAGACCGGGTGCACGGTGTCGCCGTTGGCGAGGATCACGCCGTCCTTGAGGGCGTCACGGCCGCACCACAGGGAGTAGGCGTTGTTCCACTCCTCGGCCTTGTCGTTGTCGATGAGGGTGAGCTTGACGCCGTACTTCCGCTCCAGCTCCTCCTTGCGGTCGTACACGGCCTCCTTGCGGTAGCCGACGATGATCCCGACCTCGGTCAGGCCGACCTCGGCGAAGTTCGCCAGGGTCAGGTCCAGCACCGTGATGCTGTCCTCCGCCCCCTCGGGGCCGACCGGCACCAGTGCCTTGGGCAGGGTGTCGGTGTAGGGACGCAGACGCCGGCCGGCGCCGGCCGCCAGCACGAGGCCGATCATGCGGGTTCTCCTTCGTCGTGTACGGCGGGCGCGCCGACCTTGTGGGCGGCGACCCAGAAGCGGATGCTCTCGACGAGCACCACGAGTGCCACGGCCACGGCGAGGACCGTGAGCGCGACCTTGAACTGTGTGGCGGTGAGCAGCACGGCCAGCACGCAGATCACCAGCGTGCGGCCCTCGTGCCCCCCGATCGTCCGCACCAGCCACTGCGGCGGCGCGCCCGCGTCGCCGCGGATGCGGTAGACCGTGTCGTAGTGATGGTAGGCGACCGCGGCCACCAGCCCGAAAGCCGCCGGAAGGGCCCCGTTCACGTCGGCTTTCGCGGCCAGTACCAGGACGGTGAGGTACTCCGCGGCCCGGAAGAACGGCGGGACCAGCCAGTCGAGGGCGCCCTTGAGGGGGCGGGCGACGGCGAGCGCCGAGGTCAGCACGTAGACGATCGCGGCGACGAGCGGCCCGGGGCCGCCGAAGTCGGTGAGGGCGGCCGTCGCGACCACGGCGGCACCGCCGAGGAGGGCGACGGCGGGGGCGGTGAAGCCGGGCAGTCGGCGGGCGGCGGTGCGCAGGCCCCGGGCGGCCGCCTCGGCGAGCGGTCCCGAGTCGGCGAGGTCGGCCAGCGCCTTCGCCGCCCGGTCGGTGCGCACGGCCTTGCGGGTCAGCGAGCGCAGGACGCGGCCCGCGGTGGTGTACGTCGCGGAGAACGCGCAGCCGATCAGCAGCGCGTAGAAGGTGATCCGGGGCGTGGTGAGCGCGGTCAGCACCGCGATCATGGCCCAGCGTTCGCCGATCGGCAGCACGATCATGCGGCGCACCCAGACCGTCCAGCCGACGCTGTCGAGCTTGTCGGAGAGGGCGGCGGTGGGGCTGGTATTGGCCGAGGCGTCGTGATTGGCCTCGTTGAAGGAGAAGTCGACGACGTGGCGACAGGTCTGGAGGACCATCGCGCCGAGCGCGAGGGCCCAGACGTCGTCATGGCCGCCGCGGGCGGCTCCGAGGCCGAGACCCGCGTAGTAGGCGTACTCCTTGGCCCGGTCGAAGGTGGCGTCGAGCCAGGCGCCGAGCGTGGAGTACTGCAGGGAGTAGCGGGCCAGCTGTCCGTCGGTGCAGTCGAGGACGAAGGAGGCGATGAGCAGCACACCGGCGGCGACGAACCCGGCGCGAGTGCCGGTGGCGGCGCAGCCCGCCGCTATGAGCGCGGTGATCAGCGAGGCGGTGGTGACCTGGTTGGGCGTCAGCCCGCGCCGCGCGCACCAGCGGGCGATGTAGCGGGAGTACGGGCTGATGAGGAAGGTGGTGACGAAGCCGTCGCGGGCCTTGACCGCCGACTTCAGGCGTACGGCCTCGTCGTCGACGGCGGCGACGGCCTGCCGTGCCTCGTTGCGGGCCTGCGGGTCGGCGGGGACGGCGGCGACGAGGCTGCCCAGCTCGGGGCGGTGCACGTCCGCGCCGTCGGCGTCGAGGGCGGTGGTGATCCGGTCGGCGAGGCTGTCCACCTCCCCCACGCTCGGCTTCGCTCGCGCGGGGGCACCCCCCTGCGCGCTGCCGCCGCCCGCGGAGTTCTCGCGGGCCATCGCGCGGGTCAGTGCCTGGCGGGCGGCCGGCTGGGCGGTCACGGCGCCCGGGATCGCGGCGAGCGGGAAGCGGGGGTCGGTGAGGCCGAGGCGCAGGGCGTGCGGGTGGCCCACGAAGCGGGCGTCGACCACGGCGACCCGTTCCTCGCCGGGAGCCCGGGCGAGGAGGGTCTCGGTGTCGGCGGCATCCGAGGCGAGGTGCACGTCGAAGCCCAGGGACCGCAGCTCGCTCTCGATCGACGAACCGGGGACCGGCTGACCGGTGAGGATGGCGGTCGGCAACCGAACTCACTCCCTGGTGCCGGCGCCTGGGCGCCGGGCCTGTGCATGGTGGAGCGCCCGTGCCTGGGGCACCCGGGCGGCATGTCGGCAGAGGTTATCGGATGCGGGGAACGCCGTGTTCACCGCCCGTTTCACGGTCGGTCGACGCCGCTTGCTCCCGCCTTTGCCGCGATCATCATCAGGGATGCGGGGCCCGCCCCACAAACCGCGCTCCCAGACCGGGCATCGCGGACATCACACTGTGTCGGCGGTCGCGCGCACAGGGTCAGGGCGCCCCTTGGCTACCGTGGGCGCCCCAAGGCGGAAGCCGCACCTCCGGATTCCTTCCAGCGCCCTGACCTGCGGAACGTTTTCGCAGGTCAGAGCAGATGACAACGGTGTTCAGTGCCGCGTTGCCCGATACCCCCTACCCGTAGTTGACTGTCATCCGGGCGCCGGGACACCGGACGCCGGGACGCACAGGGAGGCGGCTTTCTCATGGGGGCTGGGCACGATCACGGGCACGCGCACGGCGGGCACGCCGGCGGGACGGCGACGGCCGCCTACCGGGGCAGGCTGCGGGCGGCGCTGGCGATCACCCTCACCGTCATGGTCGTCGAGATCGTCGGCGGGCTGCTCGCCGACTCGCTCGCGCTGATCGCCGACGCCGCGCACATGGCGACGGACGCCCTGGGGCTCGGCATGGCCCTGCTGGCCGTCCACTTCGCGAGCCGCCCGCCGAGCGACCGCCGCACCTTCGGCTACGCCCGCGCCGAGATCCTCGCCGCCCTGGCCAACTGTCTGCTGCTGCTCGGGGTCGGCGGTTACGTCCTGTACGAGGCGATCGACCGGTTCGTCACGCCGGCCGACACCGCGGGCGGCCCGACCGTCGTCTTCGGCGCGATCGGCCTGGTGGCGAACATGGTGTCGCTGTCGCTGCTGATGCGCGGCCAGAAGGAGAGCCTGAACGTGCGGGGCGCCTTCCTGGAGGTGGCCGCCGACGCGCTGGGCTCCCTGGCGGTGATCGTCTCGGCGCTGGTGATCCTGGCCACGGGCTGGCAGCCGGCCGACCCGATCGCGTCGCTGCTCATCGGTCTGATGATCGTCCCGCGCACCTTGCGCCTGCTGCGCGAGACCCTGGACGTGCTCCTGGAGGCGGCTCCCAAGGGCGTGGACATCGCCGAGGTGCGCGCCCACCTACTGGCCCTGGACGGGGTCGAGGACGTGCACGACCTGCACGCGTGGACCATCACCTCGGGCCTGCCCGTGCTGTCGGCGCACGTGGTGGTGAACGGCGACGCGCTCAACGCGATCGGCCACGAGAAGATGCTCCACGAGCTGCAGGGCTGCCTGGGCGACCACTTCGACGTGGAGCACTGCACCTTCCAGCTGGAGCCCAGCGGTCACGCGGAGCACGAGGCCCGGCTCTGCCACTGAGCCGGGGCGGCACGGCGGACGACGGGGGCGCGCACGCACCGGCACGCGCCGCCGATCGCTCCGACGGAAGGGTTCCGGGGCCGCGGCCCGGGAACGCTCACTCATCGGACCCCTGCTCGGCGTCCGGCCGGCCGCCCCCGGTGCCGACACGGGCCCGCGGGACATGCGGGTGTGCCGGGAAGTGCCGAGAGTGCCGGATTCGTACGGCACACTTGGGGCGCGAGGACCGATGTGAAGGATGGGTATGCCGATCACTCCTGCCACCGCGACGCCCAGCTCGTCGAACGGCACCGCAGACGCGATTTTGCTGGAACTGGTCGACGAGAACGGCGTGACGATCGGCACCGCGGAGAAGCTCTCCGCGCACCAGCCGCCGGGGCGGCTGCACCGCGCCTTCTCCGTGTTCCTCTTCGACGAGCGGGGGCGGCTGCTGATCCAGCAGCGGGCCCTGGGCAAGTACCACTCCCCCGGCGTGTGGTCGAACACCTGCTGCGGCCACCCCTACCCCGGCGAGGCGCCGTTCGCCGCGGCGGCCCGGCGGACGTTCGAGGAGCTGGGGGTGTCGCCCTCCCTGCTCGCCGAGGCGGGCACGGTGCGCTACAACCACCCGGACCCGGCCTCGGGGCTGGTCGAGCAGGAGTACAACCACCTCTTCGTCGGCCTGGTGCAGGCCGAGCCGCGCCCGGACCCGGAGGAGGTGGCGGACACGGTCTTCGTGTCCCCGGCGGAGCTGACCGAGCGGCACGCGCGGGACACCTTCTCGGCGTGGTTCATGACGGTGCTGGACGCGGCCCGGCCGGCCGTCCGCGAGCTGACGGGCCCGTCCGCGGGCTGGTGACCTAGCGCGCGGCGTGCTTGAGCGGCAGGGCGGCCCAGATCACCTTGCCGCCGCTCGCGGTGTGGGCCACGTCGCAGGCCCCGCCCGCCTCCCGGGTGATCTCACGGACCAGGAGCAGGCCGCGCCCGCCGGTGCGGCCGTGGTCGGTCTCCAGGGCGGTCGGACGGTAGGGGTGGTCGTCCTCCACGGCCACCCGCACCCACTCGGGTCCGACGGCGACCTCCACGGCGAGCACCGGCGAGAGCACCGCCGCGTGCCGGACCGCGTTCGTGACCAGTTCCGAGACGATCAGCAGCAGGGCCTGGGTCACGTCGTCGGAGACCGGCACGCCCTGGCGGGTCAGCAGGTCGCGCACGGCATGCCGGGCCTGCGGCACCGAGGCGTCCACGGCGGGGGCGGTGAACCGCCAGACACCTTCGTACGGCAGCGGCCCGGCGGGCCCGGTCTCGTCCATCGTCCGGTCGCCACCCCTGGGATCGATTGTCACCACACCCCCGAGTGTTGGTAACACACCGCGCCGCCCCGGACGCCTGAACACAAGTCAGCAGGTATCGAGCGATTTCTGATCGTTGGCGCATGACACGGGACCGTTCCTGACCCGCCTGCCCGGCCGCCGGCCGCGCCGGGGCCGGTGGATAACATCCGGCCCATGGAGCCGCAGCTGCTGCACCGGGTCGCCGACTCGGTCGCCACCGTCGTCGTCCACCACCCGGCCAAGCGCAACGCCATGACGGCCGCGATGTGGCGGGCGCTGCCCCGCGTCCTCGACGACCTGGCCGCCGATCCCGGGGTGCGGGCGCTGGTGCTGACCGGCGAGGGCGCGACCTTCTGCGCCGGTGCCGACATCTCGGCCCTGCGCGAGTCGGCCGAGGAGGCACAGGGCTTGGCGGTGCGGGCCGAGGAGGCTCTCGCCGCCTTCCCCAAGCCGACGCTCGCCGCGGTCCGGGGGCACTGCGTGGGCGGCGGGGCGCAGCTGGCGGCGGCGTGCGACCTGCGGTTCGCCGAGGAGACGGCCCTGTTCGGCGTGACCCCGGCCAAGCTGGGGGTGGTGTATCCGGCGTCCGCCACCCGGCGGCTGGTGGCGTTGACGGGGCCCGCCACCGCGAAGTACCTGCTGTTCAGCGGGGAGTTGATCGACGCCGCACGGGCGCTGCGCACCGGTCTGGTGGACGAGGTGCTGCCGGAGGGCGAACTGGGCAAGCGGGTGGCGGAGTTCACCCGGGTGCTGGCGTCCCGCTCGCTGCTGACCCAGGCGGCGGCGAAGGAGTTCGCGAACGGGCGCACGGACCGGGACGCCCACTGGGCCGCGCAGGCGCGCGGCAGCGGCGACACCGCGGAGGGGGTCGCCGCCTTCCTGGAGCGCAGGCAGCCGCGTTTCGGCTGGAGCGGGCCTACGTCAGGGTGAAGCGGTTCCCGGTGCGGAACTCCTCGACGAGCCGGGCGGGCGCCTTCTCGGGGGAACCCGCGTCGTAGGGCGGCCGCGGGTCGTACTCGGTCAGCAGCTGCACCGCCTGGGCGTGCTCGTCGCCGGCGATCCGGCCGACCAGGGTGAGTGCCATGTCGATGCCGGCGGAGACGCCGGCCGCGGTGACGTACTTGCCGTCGGTGACGACCCGTTCCCCGGTCGGCTCGGCGCCGTGCCGCTTCAGGAGGTCCAGGGCCAGCCAGTGCGAGGTGGCGCGGCGGCCGCTCAGCAGGCCCGCGGCGCCGAGCAGCAGCGAGCCCGAGCAGACCGAGGTGGTCCAGGTACTGGTGGCGTCGGCGGCGCGCAGCCAGTCCAGCAGGGCCTCGTTGTCCATCTGCGCGTCCTGGCCCGGGCCGCCCGGGACGACGACGACATCCGGGGCGGGCCGGTCCGCCAGGGTCCGGTCGGCGGTGAGCGCCAGGCTCCCCGTGTCGTTGCGGACGGGGCCGGTCCGCTCGGCGACGAAGACGGTCTCGGCGTCCGGAACGCGGCTCATGATCTCGTACGGGCCCACGGCGTCGAGGGCGGTGAAGCGGTCGAAGAGGACGATGGCGATCTGCACGTGTTTCCTCCCGGGGTCGGTCGGTGGACGGTGGTGCGGTGACGGGCGTCAGTGGGCCGGGACGGGGCGGAAGCGGCGGCGGTACTCCGCGGGTGAGGCGCCGAGGGCCTTGACGAAGGCGCGGCGCATGGCCTCCGGCGTGCCGTAGCCGCTGGCGCGGGAGACCTCCTCGACGCCGTCGCCGGTGTCCTCCAGGAGCCTGCGGGCGTGCTCCAGGCGGACCCGGTCGACGTACCGGCCCGGTGTCGTGCCGGTCTCCGCCCGGAAGGCGCGGGCGAAGTGGCGCGGCGAGAGGCTGGCGCGGGCGGCGAGGGACTCCACGCTCAGGTCGGCGCCGGGGTGCTCGGTGATCCACTGCTGCACGTCGCGCAGCGGTTCCCGGCGTGCGGTCTGAGCGGCCAGCTGGGCGCTGAACTGGGCCTGGTTCCCCGGCCTGCGCAGGAACACCACCAGGTGCCGGGCGACGGTCAGGGCGACGTCCCGGCCCAGGTCCTCCTCCACCAGCGCGAGGGAGAGGTCGATGCCGGAGGTGACGCCGGCGGAGGTGGAGACCTTCCCGTCCCGGATGTAGATGGGGTCGGGATCGACGTCCACGGCCGGGTGGTCGCGGGCGAGCCGGCCGCTGTAGGCCCAGTGGGTGGTGGCACGGCGGCCGTCCAGCAGCCCCGCCCGGGCCAGCAGGATCGCCCCGGTGCAGACGGAGACCAGACGCCGGGCGCCGGGTCCGTGCTCGCGCAGCCAGCCGATCAGGCGCGGGTCGGGGTTCCGCGAGCCCTGGCCGCCGGGGACCACCAGCGTGTCCGGTGCCGGCCCGTCGCCGAGTGCCTGGTCCGGTACGACGGTCAGACCGCTGGAGGTGCGCACGGGAGCCCCGTGCAGGGAGGCCGTGCGGATGCGGTAGGTGCCCGGCGTGTGCGTCTCCGCGCCCGCGAAGACCTCCACGGGGCCGGTGACATCGAGGCTCTGGACGTCGTCGAAGAGGAGCACCAGAACGGTTCGGCCGGTTCGCTGTGCCATGCCGTTGATTCTTGGCCCCGCCGCGGTACGTCCGCAATGACGAGAACCCCACCTTTCCTGCCGTCCACCGCACCGGCCCGGACGACGTACTGAGCGGTTGGTAACGTGCGTGGCATGACGACTGCCGCCATCGACGCACGCGCGGGCCGCCGCTGCCACAACGCACTCAACTCCCTGCACTCGACGCACTACTTCTCGCCCGACCTGGGGCGGGAGCTGGGCGCTCTCGGGGTCACCGACGCCCGTGCCGTCAACTTCGCGGTGCGCGCCGCCGCGCTGGGTCCGGTGGGCGCCGGTGCCGTGACGGCGGCGTTCTACAACTACAAGCACGACCTCGTCGCCCGGCACGTGCCCGCGGTGTGGGAGAAGGTCACGCCGGAGCAGGCGCTGGCGGGGCGCGTGCGCGCCGTCGACGCGACACTGCGCCGTCTGCTGGGCGAGGAGGCCGTGGCGTCGGCCGAGATGGCGGAGGCGGCCGAGCTGGCCCTGCGCGCCGCCGAGGGCTGTTCCCGCAGCGCCCGCCCGCTCTATTCGGCCCACGCGGACCTGCCCGTGCCCGACGCCCCCCACCTGGCGCTCTGGCACGCCGCGACGCTGCTGCGCGAGCACCGCGGCGACGGCCACCTCGCCGCGCTGATGACCGCGGGCCTGGACGGCCTGGAGGCGCTGGTGACGCACACGGCGACCGGCAAGGGCATGGCACCGAAGTGGATCTTCACCACCCGGGGCTGGACCCGGGAGGAGTGGGACGCGGCCGCGGGCCGGCTGCGCGAGCGCGGGCTGGTCGACGCGGCCGGCGAGCTGACCGAGGAGGGTACGGCCCTGCGCGAGGGGATCGAGCGGGAGACGGACCGGCTGGACACGGCCCCGTACGCGCACCTGGGCGCGGAGGGTGTGGCACGTCTGACGGAACTCGGGACGGCCTTCGCGCGTAAGGCGCTCGGTGCGGGCGCCTTCCCGGCGGACCTGCTCGCCAAGCGCTGACGACACGCCCGGGTTCGGACGGAGTGTACGGACAGGCATGCGAGGCCGCGACCGAGGTACCCGTAAGTCTCCCGGCCGGGGCGGCCGGGAGACGAAAGGGGCTACCCGTGTTCCGTGCCATCGCAGACGTTCTGCGCCAGATCGGTGGAGCGATCGCCACCGTGGTGACGCTTCCCTTCCGGGCCCTGGCCCGGCTCTTCGGCGGGGCCTCGTCCTCCACCCGGAGCCGCAGGGTCTGATCCGGGCCCCTCTCGTCGGTCGCGACCGGCCCGGACGGCGCCCTGATCCCCGATTGTCGGTGTCACCTGCCACAATTGCCGCGCAACCTCAGTGAGAAGGCGGTACGGCATCGTGACGACACCCGACGTAGGGTCCATCGAAAGCAGGATCGCCGACGAGCTCGGCGTGCGGGAGCGGCAGGTGAAGGCCGCGGTGGAGCTGCTCGACGGCGGCTCGACGGTGCCCTTCATCGCCCGCTACCGCAAGGAAGCGACCGAGATGCTCGACGACGCGCAGCTGCGCACGCTCGAGGAACGGCTGCGCTACCTGCGGGAGCTGGAGGAGCGGCGCTCGGCGATCCTCGACTCGGTGCGCGAGCAGGGCAAGCTCACGGAGGAGCTTCAGGCGCGGATCCGCGCGGCGGAGACCAAGGCGCGCCTGGAGGACATCTACCTGCCGTTCAAGCCGAAGCGGCGGACGAAGGCGCAGATCGCGCGCGAGGCGGGTCTGGAGCCGCTGGCCGAGGGCCTGCTCGCCGACGCGTCGGTGGACCCGCCGGCCGCGGCGGCCGCGTTCGTCGACGCCGACAAGGGCGTGGCCGATCCGCAGGCCGCCCTGGACGGGGCGCGCTCGATCCTCACGGAGAAGTTCTCGGAGGACGCCGACCTGATCGGCGAGCTGCGCGAGCGGATGTGGACGCGCGGGCGGCTCGCCGCCAAGGTCAAGGAGGGCAAGGAGGAGGCCGGCGCCAAGTTCGCCGACTACTTCGACTTCGCCGAGCCGTTCACCGAGCTGCCCTCGCACCGGGTCCTCGCGATGCTGCGCGGCGAGAAGGAGGGCGTGCTCGACCTCGTCCTGGAGCCCGAGGAGCCCACCGAGGGTCCGTCCTCGTACGAGGCGATGGTCGCGAGCCGGTTCGGGATCGCCGACCGGGGCAGGCCCGCCGACAAGTGGCTGGTGGACACCGTCCGCTGGGCCTGGCGCACCCGCATCCTGGTGCACCTCGGCATCGACCTCAGGCTGCGCCTGCGCACCGCCGCGGAGGACGAGGCGGTCGACGTGTTCGCCGCCAACCTGCGCGACCTGCTGCTGGCCGCCCCGGCGGGCACCCGCGCGACGCTCGGCCTCGACCCCGGTTTCCGTACCGGCGTGAAGGTCGCCGTGGTCGACGCGACCGGCAAGGTGGTGGCCACGGACGTGATCCACCCGCACGTCCCCGCCAACCGGTGGGACGAGGCGATCGCCAAGCTCGCGCGCCTCGCGAAGGAGCACACGGTCGACCTGATCGCCATCGGCAACGGCACGGCCTCCCGCGAGACCGACAAGCTCGCCGGGGAACTCATCGCGAAGCACCCGGAGTTGCAGCTCACCAAGGTGATGGTGTCCGAGGCTGGCGCCTCGGTGTACTCGGCCTCCGCCTTCGCCTCCCAGGAACTGCCGGACATGGACGTCTCGCTGCGCGGCGCGGTGTCGATCGCCCGGCGGCTGCAGGACCCGCTGGCCGAGCTGGTGAAGATCGACCCGAAGTCGATCGGCGTCGGCCAGTACCAGCACGACCTCTCCGAGGTGAAGCTGTCCCGGTCGCTGGACGCGGTGGTCGAGGACTGTGTGAACGGCGTGGGGGTGGACGTCAACACCGCCTCCGCACCCCTGCTCGCCCGGGTGTCCGGCATCACCTCCGGACTCGCCGAGAACATCGTGGCGCACCGCGACGCGAACGGGCCGTTCACGTCGCGGACCGCGCTGAAGAAGGTGCCGCGGCTCGGTCCCAAGGCGTACGAGCAGTGCGCGGGCTTCCTGCGGATCCGGGGCGGCGAGGACCCGTTGGACGCGTCCAGCGTGCACCCCGAGGCGTATCCCGTGGTGCGGCGGATGGTGAGGACCGCCGGGCAGGAGGTGACCGGGCTGATCGGCAACACGTCGGTGCTGCGGTCGCTGAGGCCGGACCAGTTCGTGGACGAGACGTTCGGTCTGCCGACGGTCACGGACATCCTGCGGGAGCTGGAGAAGCCGGGGCGCGACCCGCGGCCCGCCTTCAAGACGGCCACCTTCAAGGAGGGCGTGGAGAAGCTCTCCGACCTGTCGTCCGGGATGGTGCTGGAGGGGGTCGTCACGAACGTGGCGGCGTTCGGGGCCTTCGTGGACGTCGGTGTGCACCAGGACGGGCTCGTGCACGTGTCCGCGATGTCGAGGACGTTCGTGAAGGATCCGCGGGACGTGGTGAAGCCCGGGGACATCGTGAAGGTGAAGGTGATGGACGTCGACATTCCGCGCAAGCGGATCTCGTTGACGCTGCGGTTGGACGACGAAGCGGCTCCGCAGGGGGAGCCCAAGAAGGAGCGGGGTGGGAAGCCGCCCCGGCAGCGGAAGGCCGCCGGCGGTAAGGGGCGGCCTACGTCGGCGCCTGCTCCGTCCAGCGGGGCGATGGCGGATGCGTTGCGGCGGGCCGGGTTGGCGTAGGCGCCCGGCGCTGGGGCGGGGCGGGGGTGGGTGCGCAGCCCGGCGTTGCGGGGTGCCGCTGCGCCCACCCGTGCCGCCCCAGCGGCACGATTGCCCGCAGTCAGGCGGAGGTCTCCGTCACCTTGCCGTTCGTCACCTCCAGGCGGCGGGTCACTCTTACCGCGTTGAGCATGCGGCGGTCGTGGGTGATCAGGAGGAGAGTGCCTTCGTAGGCGTCCAGGGCCGACTCGAGTTGTTCGATGGCCGGCAGGTCGAGGTGGTTGGTCGGCTCGTCCAGGACCAGGAGGTTGACGCCCCGGCCCTGGAGGAGGGCGAGGGCGGCCCGGGTGCGTTCGCCGGGTGAGAGGGTCGACGCCGGGCGGACGACGTGGTCGGCCTTGAGGCCGAACTTGGCCAGCAGGGTGCGGATCTCCGCCGGGTCCATGTCCGGGACGGCCGCGCGGAAGGCGTCGAGCAGGATCTCGGGGCCGTGGAACAGCGCGCGGGCCTGGTCGACCTCGCCGAGCAGGACACCGGAGCCGAGCGCCGCGTGCCCGGCGTCGAGGGGGACGCGGCCGAGGAGGGCGCCGAGGAGCGTGGACTTGCCCGCGCCGTTGGCTCCCGTCACCGCCACCCGGTCCGCCCAGTCGATCTGGAGGGAGACCGGGCCGAGCACGAAGCCGCCGCGCCGGACCTCGGCGTCGCGCAGGGTGGCGACGACCGCGCCCGAGCGGGGCGCCGAGGCGATCTCCATGCGCAGGTCCCATTCCTTGCGCGGCTCCTCGACGACCTCCAGGCGTTCGATCATGCGCTGGGTCTGGCGGGCCTTGGCGGCCTGCTTCTCGCTGGCCTCGCTGCGGAACTTGCGGCCGATCTTGTCGTTGTCGTTGCCCGCCTTGCGCCGGGCGTTCTTGACGCCCTTGTCCATCCAGGCGCGCTGCGTCTGGGCCCGGTCCTGGAGGGAGGCCCGCTTATCGGCGTACTCCTCGAACTCGTCGCGGGCGTGCCTGCGGGCCACCTCGCGTTCCTCCAGGTAGCCCTCGTAGCCGCCGCCGTAGAGGTTGACCTGCCGCTGGGCGAGGTCGAGTTCGAGGACCTTGGTGACGGTGCGGGTGAGGAACTCGCGGTCGTGGCTGACGACGACGGTGCCGGCCCGCAGGCCGGTCACGAAGCGTTCGAGGCGCTCCAGGCCGTCCAGGTCGAGGTCGTTGGTCGGCTCGTCGAGGAGGAAGACGTCGTAGCGGGACAGGAGGAGGGAGGCGAGGCCGGCGCGCGCGGCCTGGCCGCCGGACAGCGAGGTCATCGGCTGGTCCAGGTCGACGGTCAGGCCCAGCGCGTCGGCGGTCTCCTCCGCCCGGTCGTCGAGGTCGGCGCCGCCCAGGGCCAGCCAGCGCTCCAGGGCGGTCGCGTAGGCGTCGTCGGCGCCGAGGCTGCCGTCGACCAGGGCCTGGGTGGCCTCGTCCATGGCGCGCTGGGCCTCGGTGACGCCGGTGCGGCGGGCCAGGAACGCCCGGACGCTCTCGCCGGGGCGGCGCTCCGGCTCCTGCGGGAGGTGGCCGACGGTGGCGGTGGGCGGGGACAGGCGCAGTTCCCCCTCCTCCGGCGTGGTCAGCCCGGCGAGCATCCGCAGCAGGGTGGACTTGCCCGCGCCGTTGGCCCCGACGAGACCGATGACGTCGCCGGGTGCGACGACGAGGTCGAGCCCGGTGAACAGGGAGCGGTCGCCGTGGCCGGCGGCGAGGTTCTTGGCGACGAGGGTGGCAGTCATCAGACCGTCGATCCTAACGCCGCTCCCGCGGCCGCTCAGCCGGGTTCGACCGGCCCCGGTCCGTCCCGCGTCACCGCCGTCACCAGCACGCTTTCCGGCGTCCGCGCCACCACGTAGGCCTCCCCCTTCACCGCGCCCGCGGCCAGGGCGACGCGGTGGCCGCCCGGTTCCAGTACGCCGTCGAAGACCTCGTGGACGTGGGTGCGGTGCAGGCGGTCGAGGCGGTACGCGGTGAGGCGTACCCGGCAGGGCGAGGTCACCTCGATGTCGGCGGCGGCGGCGTTCGCCGTCAGGCGGGTCAGGCGGTGGCGTTCGGCCGGGCCGCGGTCCAGGGCGTGTTCGATCTGGGCGACGAGCACCGGGACGACCGGGGCCAGGCCGTCGACGTGGGTCACCTCCACGCCGGCGTCCGCGAAGGCCCGGCGTACGGACGCGCGCTGGTCCTCGGTGACCGCGCGGCCGAAGGCGACGGCGCCGTAGGTCCGCAGTTCGTCGGCCGGCACGTCGCGGGCGTCCTGGGTGATGTCGGCGCCGATGCCGATGGTGCGCAGCGCGGCGGCGAGCCGGGCGAGCTGGGCGACCCGGGCGCCGATGAGCAGGACGCGGCGGCGGGGGTGCGGTGTGCCGTCGAGCAGGGTGGCGAGCGCCGTGCGGTAGTCGGCGCCGGCGAAGCGGTAGGGGCCGATGCCGTGGTAGCCGTTCAGCTCCAGGTCGGCGTGTGCGCCGGTCTGCCATGCGAAGTCGCGCCAGACGAAGTCGTCGCCGTCCCGCAGGATCACGGCGGTCACCGCGCCGCAGGCCAGGTCCGCGCACTCGGGGCAGCCGTAGATGACGTACCGGCCGCCGGGCAGGGGTGCGTCGGTCTCCAGGAGGAGGCCGCGGACCTGTGCGGTGAAGATGGCGGGCGGTACGTCGGAGGCGAGCGGGGAGACCGCGTCCAGGTCGGAGAGGCGGAACAGGAGGGGGCGCCCGTCGACGACGAAGTCCATGAAGTCGCGGTGGACCTGGAAGTCGCCGTTGGTGTGGACCCCGCCGGCGCGCGTCGCCGGGGCCAGACCGAAGGTCGCGTACTCGGCAGCCATGCGGTGAGTATTCCCGCGGCGGGGCCGCTTGGAGCACGGCGCCCGGGCTTCGGTTAACGTCGCGGTGTGGAAACCGAACTGGATGACGAGGTCGTCGTGGTCGGCGGCGGGGTGATCGGGCTGACGACGGCCGTCGTCCTCGCCGAGCGGGGCAGGCGGGTCCGGCTGTGGACCCGGGAACCCGCGGAGCGGACCACCTCGGTGGTCGCGGGCGGCCTGTGGTGGCCGTACCGGATCGAGCCGGTCGCGCTGGCGCAGACCTGGGCGCTGCGGTCCCTGGACGTGTACGAGGAGCTGGCGGCCCGGCCCGAACGGACCGGCGTACGCCTGCTCGAAGGGGTGCTCGGCGAGACCGGCCTGGACGAGGTGGACGGGTGGGCCGCGGCCCGGCTGCCGGGACTGCGTGCGGCCCGTGCCGCCGAGTACGCCGGTACGGGGTTGTGGGCGCGGCTGCCGCTCATCGACATGTCGGCTCATCTGCCGTGGCTGCGGGAGCGGCTGCTGGCCGCGGGCGGCACGGTGGAGGACCGCGCGGTGACCGACCTGGCCGAGGCGGACGCGCCGGTCGTGGTCAACTGCACCGGTCTGGGCGCCCGGGACCTGGTGCCGGACCCGGCGGTGCGGCCGGTGCGCGGGCAACTGGTCGTCGTGGAGAACCCCGGCATCCGCACCTGGCTGGTCTCGGCCGACGCGGACTCCGGGGAGACCACGTACTTCCTTCCGCAGCCGGGCCGGCTCCTGCTGGGCGGGACGGCCGAGGAGGACGCCTGGTCGACCGAGCCGGACCCGGCGGTCGCGGAGGCCATCGTGCGGCGGTGCGCGGCCCTGCGTCCCGAGATCGCCGGGGCGCGGGTGCTCGCGCACCTGGTGGGGCTGCGGCCGGCCCGGGACACGGTCCGGCTGGAGCGCGGGACGCTGCCGGACGGGCGGCGGCTGGTGCACAACTACGGCCACGGCGGCGCGGGCGTCACCGTGGCCTGGGGCTGCGCCGAGGAGGCGGCCCGGCTCGCCTCCTGACGCCGGTGTTCCGGTCGGCCGGGCCGCGGGGCTCAGTCCTCGTGGTGCTTGCCGATCGGGTCGCCCTCCACTTCCGTGCCGGGGCCGGGGCCGATCCGGATCTCGAAGTCGCCCTCGTACTGCTTGTGGCCCTCGATGACGGCCAGTTCGACGGCTTCGTTGGCCATCTCGCCGCGCACGATGAGCGAGTCGCGGCGCAGATCGCGCATGAGGGCGACGCACATGAAGATCATCACGATGACGAAGGGCGCCGCCGCGAGGATCGTGAGGTTCTGCAAACCGGTGAGCGCGTCCGCCTCGCCGCTGCCGATCAGCAGCATGATGGCCGCGACGGCGCCGGTCACCACGCCCCAGACGATCACCACCCAGCGGCTGGGTTCGAGCGCGCCCTTCTGCGAGAGCGTGCCCATCACGATGGAGGCCGCGTCGGCGCCCGAGACGAAGAAGATGCCGACGAGGATCATCACCAGCAGGCTGGTGGCGGTGGCGATGGGGTACTCCTGGAGCACGCCGAAGAGCTGGCCCTCCGGGGTCGAGTCGTCGCCCAGCCGGTTCTGCTCCTGCAGCCGCATCGCCGAGCCGCCGAAGATCGCGAACCAGACCAGGCTGACCGTGCTGGGCACCAGGATGACGCCGCCGATGAACTGACGGATCGTCCGGCCCCGGCTGATGCGGGCGATGAACATGCCGACGAAGGGCGTCCAGGAGATCCACCACGCCCAGTAGAAGACGGTCCAGCTGCCCAGCCAGTCCGCGACCCCCTTGCCGCCGCTGATCTCGGTGCGGCCGGCCATCTGGGGCAGCTCGCCGAGGTAGGCGAAGACCGAGGTCGGCAGCAGGTCGAGGATGAGGATGGTCGGACCCGCGATGAACACGAAGACGGCGAGCAGCAGGGCCAGCACCATGTTGGTGTTGGACAGCCACTGGATGCCCTTCTCGACGCCGGAGATCGCGGAGGCCACGAACGCCACCGTGAGCACCGCGATGATGCCGACGAGGAGTCCGGTGCTGACCTTGTCCATCCAGTCGAGCTTCTCCATGCCGGAGCCGATCTGGAGCGCGCCGAGGCCGAGCGAGGCCGCGGAGCCGAAGATCGTCGCGATGATGGCCAGGATGTCGATGACCCGGCCGCCGGCGCCGTTGGCGTGCCTCTCGCCGATGAGCGGGGTGAACACCGCGCTTATGGTCTGCCTGCGCCGCCTGCGGAAGGTGCTGTAGGCGATGCCGAGACCGACCACCGCGTAGATCGCCCACGGGTGGAGCGTCCAGTGGAACAGGGTGGTGGCCATGGCCGTGGCCATGCGGTCGCCGGAGTCGGCCGGGTCGGTGCCGGGCGGGGGCGTGGTGTAGTGCGCCAGCGGCTCGCTCACGCCGTAGAACATCAGACCGATGCCCATGCCCGCGCTGAACATCATGGCGACCCAGGACACGGTCCGGAACTCGGGTTCCTCGCCCTCGGCCCCCAGGTGGATGCGGCCGTAGCGGCTGGCCGCCAGCCAGAGGGCGAAGACCACGAAACCGGACGCGGCCAGGGTGAACGCCCAGCCGCCGTTGTGCAGCAGGCCACCGAGCATGCTGCTGGAGACGTCCTCCAGCGAGTCGGTGGCGGCGGCACCCCACACGACGAACGCCAGGGTCAGGACAGCCGTGACGCCGAAGACGACGCGGTCGGTCCGGGGCTTGTGCTCCTGCCCCGGCAGGCCCGCTTCCGAACCCGGAAGCGTGCCCCTTTCGTGCTCTTCCTTGTCGCTTGGTCGGTCCTGCGTCACAGACGGCACCTTTCACGTCGATCAGGCCGAAAATACTCCTCCGCTACGCCCTTACCACGTAAGACGCGGAACTCACCTCCTCAACAGCGGGCGTCCGGTTCGCCCACCGTCACGTGGTACGTCGCGCGCTCGTCCAGGAGCAGCGGCACCAGGGCTCGCTGTGCCTGGCGCAGCGGTACGTAGGCGCCCTTCTCCCCGGTCGGACGCACCTTTACACCGTGCAGGGCGAGTTCGTCCGCGACGTCCCGGTACTGGGCGGGGGTCAGCCGGTAGCCGCAGGGCGGGTCCTGGAGCACCTCGGAGTCCTCGGCCGGGTCGTTGTCCGCGCCGCCCAGGTACACGGGTCCGGAATCGGCCAGTCCGGCCCGGCGGGCGGCGCCCGTGGCCGCCTCGACACGTCCGCGCCGTACGTCCGTGAAGCGGAACAGGCCGTCCAGGGCGGCGAGCTGGGAGTCCACCCGGCGCCGGTGGTTCAGGGCCGGGTCCTCGCGCTCGGCGTCGGTGAGGGCGTCGACGCGGCTCTCGATGAGCAGGCCGACCGCGTGTTTGACGCCGGACATGTTGCGCAGGATGCGTTCCTGACCGTCGCCGGCGGTCTGTTTGACCGGGTCGCCGGTCTTGGGGTCGGTCCAGATGCCGTACGTGCCCGTCGAGTGGCCGGCGTGCTCGGCGGCGGGGCGGACGTACGCGCCGGACAGGGTGCGGGCCTCGTCGTGGACCGGCGCGGCGGTGTTGAGGTTGCGGGGCCAGAGGTCGAAGAGGTCCTTGTCGTAGTACGGGGGCGTGGCGCCGTACTCGTGCAGGTCGTAGATGGCGTCGGGGCGCTCGTCGCGGACGACGGCGGCCAGGGCGCGGGCCTCGGCCGTCGCGAGGGCCAGGTGGTCGCGGTTGACGTCGACGCCGTCGCTGTTGCCGCGGGTGTCGGCGGCCCGGCCGTCGGGGTTGGCGGTGGGCACCACCAGCACGGCGGTGCGGTCCAGGAAGCGCCGGGTCGCGCGGTCGGTGGCGTAGGCGAGGTCCCGCACGGTGGTCAGGCAGGCCTCGCGGCCGGAGGGTTCGTCGCCGTGCTGGCTGCACACCAGGAGCACCTTGTTCGCGGCGGAGGGACTGCCGATGGTCACGAGCTGGAGCGGACGGTTCTGCTTCGTGGTGCCGATGCGGTCGAGGCCGACCCGGCCGCTCGCCCGGTCGACGGCGGCCAGGAGGGCCTGTTCCTCCGGCTGGCTGGTCCAGCGGGCGCCGTTCGTCCGCTCGAACCCGGTGCGAGGCGGGTGGTGTACGGCGTCGTCGGCGTGGGCGGGTGCGGTGAGGAGGGACGGGACGAGGAGGGACGCGGCGAGGGCCGCGATGGTCGCGGTGAGGGTGCGCAGGCGGTTCATCGGCCTCCCTTCGGGACGCGGTGCGTGGGGTGCGGTGCGGTCACGCCGCGGTGCGGCGCGAGTGCCTGAGCGGCGGTCCTCGTACCGGCGGGGGGCCTGGTGCACGCGGCGGTGCCGCCGACGAACGGTATGCGGGCCGACCTGCGGGAGAGGTCCAAGGCGCATGTCGGCGTGTCGGTGGAAGGGCCGTCGAGGCCCTTGTCGACGCGCGGGGCGGACAGGTGGGCCGGGGCCGCCGTCGCGAGCGGTCTCCGGAGGGTGAGGCGCATGCGTATCGGCATGCGCGGACGGTACATCGGTCCACCCCCGCGCATAAGAGGGCCGAGGGTGACCCATGACGGCCGGATGGCGATCGTGTGACAGGAGTGGCCGTGGACATGACGGTGCGCTCAGGGGCTGAATAGGCTCCGAACGGATTCCGAACGGATCTCGTGTCCCTACGACTTGGAGCTTTCGTGCACCGCAGATTCATCGTGCCGGGCGCACTGGGCGCCGCCTCCCTCATGCTGGCGATCCCGGCGTCGGCGGCGGCCCACTCCCCCGGCGCTCCGGGTATCGGCGACCCCTACTACCCGGCCTACGGCAACGGCGGATACGACGTCTCGCACTACGACCTGCGCCTGAAGTACCAGCCGGCCACGGACCGGCTGGAGGGGACGGCGACGATCCTGGCCCGCACCACCGCGGACCTGTCGCGGTTCAACCTCGACTTCCTGCTGGACGTCGGCGAGGTGCGGGTGAACGGCGCCAAGGCCGCGTTCACGACCTCGGGCCAGCAGGAGCTGGTGATCACTCCGAAGAAGCCGCTGGACAAGGGCTCGTCCCTCACCGTCGTCGTCCGCTACAGCGGCGTGCCGTCCTCGAAACAGGCGTTCGGCTTCACCAGTTGGCACCGCACCCCGGACGGCGGGGTCGCCGCGAACGAACCCGAGGCCGCGGCGTGGTGGTTCCCCAGCAACGACCACCCGCTCGACAAGGCCACCTACGACGTGTCGGTGCAGGTGCCGGACGGCACCCAGGCGATCTCCAACGGCACGCTCCAGTCGACGAGTTCGCGCCTCGGCTGGACGCGCTGGAACTGGCGCTCGGACCAGCCGCAGGCCACGTACCTGGCCACACTGGCGGTCGGGAGGTTCGACCTCACCACGGGCACCACCGAGGGCGGCATCCCGGTCGTCAACGCCTACAGCAGGGACCTGGGCGCGAACGACGGCGCGGCGCGGGCCAGCGTCGAGCGGACCGGGGAGGTCGCCGACTGGCTGAGCGACTACTTCGGGCCGTATCCGTTCGACGCGCTCGGCGGCTATGTGCCGAACACCGACACCGGGTACGCCCTGGAGACGCAGACCCGGCCGTTCTACAGCCCGCGGCAGTTCGCGAACGGGTCGAACGTGTCCGTCGTCGTGCACGAGCTGGCCCACCAGTGGTACGGCGACCTGGTCTCGGTGCGCGGCTGGAAGGACATCTGGATCAACGAGGGCTTCGCTCGGTACGCCCAGTGGCTGTGGTCCGAGCACGAGGGCGAGGGCACGGCGCAGGAGCTGGCCGACTACACGTACGCCTCGCACCCGGCCGACGACGCGTTCTGGACGGTGAAGCCCGGCGACCCGGGTCCGGAGAACCAGTTCGACGGGGCCGTCTACGACCGGGGTGCGCTGGCCGTGCAGGCGCTGCGGAACGAGATCGGGGACGAGGACTTCTTCGCGATCCTGAAGGGGTGGCCCGCGAAGTACGCCCACGGCAACGCGTCCGTCGCGGACTTCCAGCGGTACGCCGAGGAGGTGTCGGGCGAGCCGCTGGCCGCGCTGTTCGACACCTGGCTGTTCCAGCCGTCGAAGCCGGACGCCCCGGCGGCGAGCGCCCGGTCCCTCGCGAAGGCCCCCGTGGCGCCGACCGTGCAGCCCCGTTCCTGGCAGAAGATCGCCGCGACGAACGACGTGCACGAGCACTGAGTCGCGCAGCGTCCTAGGCGCTGTCCCCGTGGTCGTAGACGGTCACGGGGATGCCGCGCCGGACGAGGCGGTCGGATATGAGCGGCTCCACGCGGGACCACTCGCCGCCTGCCAGGCCGCAGCCTATGCGGGGCAGGTGCACGGACGCGTCCAGCTCGGCCGCCTTGCCGGCGAGACGGCCGAGCGCGCTGCCGATGGCCTCGTAGCGCACGGGGACGCCCTTGCTGCCGGTTCTCGTGCCGCGCTGGCCGATCATGCAGGGGCTGCCACTGACAACGGCCCCGGGCCGCTACTTCGCCGGCGTCGACGGCTCCTGCCCGGCGTCGCGCGCCACCCGGCGCCGGACGCCGAACCAGCCGGCCACCAGCATCACCGCGATCACGGGCACCAGCAGCACGGTCTTGCGGCCGACCTCCTCGTCGTTCCACATCAGGCCGATGACCGCCAGCAGGAAGACGATCGTGACGATCTCCGTGACGGGGCTGCCGGGCAGCCGGAAGCTCGGCCGTTCGACCAGGCCCGCACGCGCCCGGCGGACGAACACCAGGTGGCAGATCATGATGATCACCCACGTGCTGATGATGCCGAGGGAGGCGACGTTCAGCACGATCTCGAAGGCCTTGCTCGGCACCAGGTAGTTCAGCCCGACACCGAGGACGCACACCGCGCAGGTCAGCAGGATGCCGCCGTAGGGGACCTGGCTGCGGCTCATCACGCCGGTGAACTTGGGCGCGGAACCCGCCATCGCCATGGAGCGCAGGATGCGGCCGGTGGAGTACAGGCCGGAGTTCAGCGACGACATCGCGGCGGTGAGGACGACGAGGTTCATCACGTCACCGGCGGCCGGCACACCGATCCCCGACAGCACCGTGACGAAGGGGCTCTCGTCGCCCGAGTAGAGCGAGCTGGGCAGCAGCAGGGCCAGGAGCACGACCGAGCCGACGTAGAACAGCGCGACCCGCCACATGATCGAGTTCACCGCGCGGGGAACGATCTTGTGCGGCTCGGCGGTCTCGCCGGCGGCGACGCCGACCAGTTCCAGGGCCGCGTAGGAGAAGATCACGCCCTGCATGACCAGGACGACGGGCATCACACCGTGCGGGACGAGGCCGCCGTGGTCGGTGATCATGCCCACGCCCGGGGTCTGCCCGCCCACCTCGTGCTGGGTGGCGAGCAGGAAGATGCCGATCAGCATGAAGCCGACGAGGGTGGCGACCTTGACGATCGCGAACCAGAACTCCATCTCGCCGAAGATCTTCACCGAGATGAGGTTCACGGCCAGGACCACCGCGAGGGCGATCAGGGCGAGCACCCATTGGGGGATGCTCGTGAACATGCTCCAGTAGTGCGTGTACAGCGCGATCGCGGTGATGTCGGCGATACCGGTCGTCGACCAGTTCAGGAAGTACATCCAGCCGGCGACGTAGGCGCCCTTCTCGCCGAGGAACTCGCGCGCGTACGACACGAAGGATCCGGAGGAGGGCCGGTAGAGCACCAGCTCACCGAGTGCCTTGACGACGAAGAAGGCGAAGACGCCGGCGACGAGGTAGGCGATCGCGAGCGCCGGTCCGGCGTCGCGCAGGCGCCCGCCGGCGCCGAGGAAGAGGCCGGTGCCGATCGCGCCGCCGATGGCGATCATGTTGACATGGCGGGCCTTGAGGTCCTTGCTGTAGCCGGCGTCGCCCGCGTCCGCGGGTCGTTGGGCCGCCTGTGGGTGGGCGGCGGCCTGTGCCGTGGCGACGGCGTCCTTGCTCACGGGTGGTTCCACTCTCTGGTGCGCCCGGGCGGGATGTGCCCGGGTCGTCCGTACAGTGACAAGGCCCGCACCACCCTCGCGGCACAGACCAAGGCAGCACCTTCCCACGACGCTGCGTAGACATGCGGTGTCTCATGTCACACAGCGTGACTTCTCACATGATCCACCGATCGCCTCCACCCGGTGCACAAGAGGTGTCACAGCATTGGTGAGACAGCGATACTGCTGCACATGACGACGAGCGACACCGAGGCAGCCGAGGCCGGGGGGCAGACCCTCACGATCGACGAGCTGGCCGCGCGGGCCGGCGTCACCGTGCGCACGGTCCGCTTCTACGGCACCCGGGGGCTGCTGCCGCCGCCGGTGATCGGCCCGCGCCGGGTGGGGCACTACGACGGGGAGCACCTGGCCCGGCTGGCGCTGATCGAGGAGCTGCAGCACCAGGGCATGACGCTGGCCGCGATCGAGCGCTACCTCGGGCAGCTGCCGTCGGACCTGAGCGCGCACGACCTGGCGCTGCACCGCGCGGTGGTGGCCTCCTGGGCGCCCCGGACGGTGGAGCGGGTCACCCGCGACGAGCTGGGCAGGCGGGCGGGGCGCCCGCTCACCGACGAGGAGGTGGACCGGCTGGGGGCGATGGACATCGTGGTGCCCGACGGCGACGGCTACCGCGTCGACGCCGGGCTGCTCCGGCTCGGCGTCGAGCTGCTCGACCTGCCCTTCTCCCCCGAGACGGTCCTCGCCGCCCGTACCGCCCTCCTGGAGCACTCCCGCGCCGCCGCGCGGGACCTGTCGCGGCTGCTGCGCGACGCGGTCGCCGAACGCGACGCGCGGGACGTGCGGTCCCTGTCGGCGCACATGCGCCCGCTGGTGGTGCAGGCACTGCTCACCACGTTCCAGCGGTCGCTGCGCGAGGAGCTGCGGGAGTGGCTCGACCGGGAGGCCGGTGAATGATCCGGCTCAGCGGCCGTCCGTGAAGACCTCGCCCTTCTCCGCCTTCTCCACCAGCAGCGCCGGCGGGGTGAAGCGCTCGCCGTAGCGGTCGGCCAGCTCGCGCGCGCGGGCGACGAAGCCCGGCAGGCCGCCGTCGTAGCCGTTGATGTACTGGAGGACGCCGCCGGTCCAGCCGGGGAAGCCGATGCCGAAGATCGAGCCGATGTTGGCGTCGGCGACGGAGGTCAGGACGCCCTCCTCCAGGAGCTTGACGGTGTCCAGCGCCTCCGAGAAGAGCATGCGCTCCTGCATGTCGGCGAACGGGATCTCGTACCCCGGGTCGGTGAAGTGCTCGCGCAGCCCCGGCCACAGCCCGGCGCGCTTCCCGTCGTCCCCGTACTCGTAGAACCCGGCGCCGCCGGAACGCCCCGGGCGCTCGAACTCGTCGACCATGCGGTCGATGACCGCCTCGGCGGGATGCGCGGTCCAGGTGCCGCCCGCCTCCTCCACGGCCCGCTTCGTCTCGTTGCGGATCTTCCGCGGGAGGGTCAGGGTCAGCTCGTCCATCAGGGACAGCACCTTGGCCGGGTAACCGGCCTGGGCCGCCGCCTGCTCGACGGAGGCGGGCTCGACGCCCTCGCCGACCATCGCGACGCCCTCGTTGATGAAGTGGCCGATGACCCGGGAGGTGAAGAAGCCGCGCGAGTCGTTGACCACGATCGGCGTCTTGCTGATCTGCCGGACCAGGTCGAACGCCCGCGCCAGCGCCTCGTCCCCGGTCCGCTCCCCCTTGATGATCTCCACCAGCGGCATCTTGTCCACGGGAGAGAAGAAGTGCAGCCCGATGAAGTCGGCCTGGCGCTCGACCCCCTCGGCCAGCGCCGTGATGGGCAGCGTCGAGGTGTTGGAGCACAGGAGGGCGTCGGGGGCGACGACGTGCTCGATCTCCTGGAACACCTTGTGCTTGAGCGAGGTGTCCTCGAACACCGCCTCGATCACCGCGTCACAGCCCGCCAGGTCGGCCGCCTCGGCGGTCGGCGTGATCCGGGCGAGCAGCGCGTCGGCCTTCTCCTGGCTCGTACGGCCCTTCGCGACGGCCTTGGCGCACAGCTTCTCCGAGTACGCCTTGCCCTTGAGCGCCGACTCCAGCGAGACGTCCTTGAGCACCACCTCGATGCCCGCACGGGCACACGAGTAGGCGATGCCCGCGCCCATCATCCCCGCGCCCAGCACGGCGACCTTGGTGACCTTCCGGGACTCGACGCCCTTCGGGCGGTTCGCGCCCGAGTTGACCGCCTGGAGGTCGAAGAAGAACGCCTGGATCATGTTCTTCGAGGTCTGCCCGGCGGCCAGCTCGACGAAGTAGCGGGCCTCGATGACCTGGGCGGTCTCGAAGTCGACCTGGGAGCCCTCGACGGCGGCGGCCATGATGTTGCGCGGCGCCGGGTAGGGGGCGCCGTTCGTCTGCTTGCGCAGGTTGGCCGGGAAGGCGGGCAGGTTGGCCGCGAACTTCGGGTGCGCCGGGGTGCCGCCGGGGATGCGGTAGCCGGGCCGGTCCCAGGGCTGGGCGGACTCCGGATGCGCGTCGATGAAGGCGCGGGCCTTGGCGAGCATGTCCTCGCGGCTGTCGGCGACCTCGTCGACCAGGCCGTTCTCCCGGGCGCGACGCGGGTTGTACTGGGTGCCCTGGAGGAGGACCTTCAGCAGGGCGTCGGTGATGCCGAGCATCCGGACGGTGCGGACGACGCCGCCGCCTCCGGGGAGCAGGCCGAGGGTGACCTCGGGGCAGCCGATCTTGGAGCCGGGCGCGTCGAGGGCGACGCGGTGGTGGCAGGCCAGCGCGATTTCGTAGCCGCCGCCGAGGGCCGCGCCGTTCAGGGCGGCGACGACGGGCTTGCCGAGGGTCTCGATGCGGCGCAGGTTCCGCTTGATGGCCATGCCGCCGTCGAAGAGGTCCTGGGCGGTCTCCGGGGTGACCCGGATGAGGTCGCGCAGGTCGCCGCCCGCGAAGAAGGTCTTCTTGGCGGAGGTGACGATGACGCCGCGGAGGGAGTCCTTCTCGGCCTCCAGGCGGTCGGTGATCGCCGCCAGGGAGTCGCGGAACGCCTGGTTCATGGTGTTCGCGGACTGGTCGGGGTCGTCGAGGACGAGGGTGACGACGCCGGTGTCGTCCTGTTCCCAGCGGATGGTGGTGGGCTCGGTGCTCATGAGGGTGTGCTCCAGGTGATCCGTCGTATCCGTCGGGAGGGGGTCAGATGCGCTCGACGATGGTGGCGATGCCCATGCCGCCGCCCACGCACAGGGTGGCGAGGCCGTAGCGCTTGTCCTGGCGCTCCAGTTCGTCGACGAGGGTGCCGAGGATCATCGCGCCGGTGGCGCCGAGCGGGTGGCCGAGCGCGATCGCACCGCCGTTGACGTTGACCTTGTCCAGGGACAGGCCCATGTCCTTGACGAAGCGCAGGACGACCGCCGCGAAGGCCTCGTTGATCTCGACCAGGTCGATGTCGTCGATGGTCAGCTGGGCCTTGGCGAGCGCCTTGCGGGTGGCCGGGGCGGGCCCGGTGAGCATGATGGTGGGCTCGGAGCCGGAGACGGCGGCGGAGACGATCCGGGCGCGCGGGGTGAGGCCGTGGCGGTCGCCGACCTCCTTGGAGCCGATGGCGACCAGGGAGGCGCCGTCGACGATGCCGGAGGAGTTGCCCGCGTGGTGGACGTGGTCGATCTTCTCCACCCAGTGGTACTTCTGCAGCGCCACGGCGTCGAACCCGCCCAGCTCGCCGATGTCGGCGAAGGACGGCTTGAGCTTGCCGAGGGAGTCGGCGGTGGTGCCGGGCCGCGGGTGCTCGTCGTGGTCGAGGACGGTGAGACCGGCGCGGTCCCGCACCGGCACGACGGAGCGCTCGAAGCGGCCCTCCTTCCAGGCGGTGGCCGCGCGCTCCTGGGACAGGGCCGCGTACTCGTCGACGTCGCGGCGCGAGAAGCCCTCGATGGTGGCGATCAGGTCGGCGCCGATGCCCTGGGGCACGAAGTTGGTGGCGAGGTTGGTCATCGGGTCGTTGAACCAGGCGCCGCCGTCCGAGGCCATCGGCACGCGGGACATGGACTCGACGCCGCCCGCGAGGACCAGGTCCTCCCAGCCGGAGCGCACCTTCATGGCCGCCATGTTGACGGCTTCCAGGCCCGAGGCGCAGAAGCGGTTCTCCTGGACGCCCGCCACGGTGTCCGGCAGTCCGGCGGCGATGGCCGCGATGCGGGCGATGTCGGAGCCCTGGTCGCCGACCGGACCGACGACACCGAGCACGATGTCGTCGACGGCGGCCGGGTCGAGGCCGGGGAAACGGGCGCGGATCTCGTGGATGAGGCCGACGACCAGGTCGACGGGCTTCGTGCCGTGCAGGGCGCCGTTCGCCTTGCCGCGTCCGCGCGGGGTGCGGATCGCGTCGTACACGTACGCTTCGGTGCTCACTGGCAGGCCTTTCACTGAGGGTGGTGCACTTCGGGATTCGGGAGGGGGGCCGGGGCCCAGCCGGGGGCCAGACCCCAGTCGCGGACCACGGCCTCGGTGTCGGCACCGGGCAGGGCGGGCCCGGTGCGTACGGCGGTGGGGGTCGCGGAGAAGCGGGGCGCGGGGGCGGGCTGGGTGATGCCGTCGTGGTCGGTGAAGGTGGAGCGGGCGGCGAGGTGCGGGTGGTGCGGGGCCTCGCGCAGCGACAGGACGGGGGCCGTACAGGCGTCGGAGTCCTCGAAGACCGCCGTCCACTCGTCTCGGGTACGGGTCCTGAACCGGGCGGCGACGGCCGCGCGCAGCTCCGGCCAGCGGGCCAGGTCGTCGCGGGCCGGTGCCAGGTCGGGGAGGCCGAGCAGCCGCGTGAACTCGGCGTAGAACCGGGGCTCCAGGGCGCCGACCGCCATGTACCGGCCGTCGGCGGTCTCGTAGGTGCCGTAGAAGGGGCAGCCGCCGTCGAGGAGGTTGGCGCCGCGCCGGTCCTGCCAGCCGCCGGCGGACAGCATGCCGTGGATCATCGCGGAGAGGTGGGCGGTGCCGTCGACGATGGCGGCGTCCACGACCTGCCCGGTGCCGTTCTCGCGCGCGTGGTGCAGGGCGGCGAGGATGCCGACGACCAGGTAGAGGGAGCCGCCCGCGTAGTCGCCGAGGAGGTTGGCCGGGGCGGCCGGGGGCCTGCCGGGGTCGCCGATCATGCCGAGGGTGCCGGTGAGCGCGATGTACCCGATGTCGTGCCCGGCGCGGGGGGCGAGCGGGCCGTCCTGGCCCCAGCCGGTCATGCGGCCGTAGACGAGGCGCGGGTTGCGGGCGTGGCAGTCCCCGGGGCCGACACCGAGGCGTTCGGCGACGCCGGGGCGGTAGCCCTCGATCAGGACGTCGGCGCGTTCGGCGAGGTCGAGGACGCGGGCCGGGCCGTTGGCTGCCTTGAGGTCGACGAGCACGGAGCGCTTGTTGCGGTTGGTGACGTCGTGGGCGGGGTCGATACCGAGGCCGGGCCCGCCGGGACGGTCGACGCGGACGACGTCGGCGCCCAGGTCGGCCAGGAGCATGGCGGCGAAGGGTCCGGGACCGATACCGGCCAGCTCGACCACGCGCACACCGGCGAGCGGGCCCTCGGTGCCCGGCGTCCGCGTCGGCGTCCTCGCTTCCGACATCCAGCCCCCAGCTCTGTGACACAACCGATGTAACACCAGTGATGCTAAGAACGTGTTCCACTGGGCACAAGACCCGGGCGAGCAAGCGCTTAGCCAATTATGGTGCAGGCTCCTCTCCGGTTCGCGCGATCCTCACGCTAGCCTCAGCCACCGGCAACGGCGCGTGCTGCGGACCCAGGGGTTGCCGACGGGTGACGAAGGGATGTCATGAGCAGGCTGAAGGCGGCCGACCGGCCGTACGACATCGTGCTGTTCGGGGCGACGGGGTTCGTCGGCGAACTGACCGCGCGCTACCTCGCCGCGCACGTACCGGCCGGACTGCGCTGGGCGATCGCCGGCCGCGGCGAGGAGAAGCTGCGCCGTCTGCGCGACCGGCTGACCGGTGCGGCGGGTGCCGCGGCCGACGTCGGCGTGCTGCTCGCGGACGTGTCCGATCCGGCCTCCCTGCGCGAACTCGCCGGGCAGGCGCGCGTGGTGGCCACGACGGTCGGCCCCTACATCCGGTACGGCGACGCGCTGGTCGCCGCCTGCGCGGAGGCCGGCACGGACTACCTGGACCTCACCGGGGAGCCCGAGTTCGTGGACCTGACGTACGTCCGCCACGACGCCCGCGCGCGGGAGACCGGCGCCCGTCTGGTGCACGCCTGCGGCTTCGACTCCGTCCCGCACGACCTCGGCGTGTACTTCACCGTGCGGCAGCTGCCGGAGGGCGTGCCGCTGAGCGTGGACGGCTTCGTGCGGGTCGGCGCCACGTTCTCGGGCGGTACGTTCGCCTCCGCGCTGGGCCAGTTCGCGCGGGGCCGCGCGCTGCGGGCCGCCGCGCTGGAACGCCGGCGGCACGAGCCCCGGCTGGTCGGCCGCCGTGTGGTGACGCCGATGGGGACGCCGCGGTTCGCCGGGGAGGTGGGGGCGTGGGCGCTGCCGCTGCCGACCGTGGACGCGCAGATCGTGCGCCGGTCCGCCAAGGCCCTGGACCGCTACGGCCCGGACTTCCGCTACCGCCACTACGCGGCCGTGCGGCGGCTGCCCGTCGCGGTGGGCGGGGTGGCGGCCGTCGGCGCG
>NZ_MULI01000065.1 GCF_002939385.1 Streptomyces sp. MH60
CGTGTACGCGGCGGGGTCGGCGTCCGGCGGCCGGACCCGCGACCCGGCGAAACCGACCTGGGCGCCGGGCAGGGCGAGGACCACGTCGGCGCCCGCGCCCAGCGTCGCCCAGCCGCCCCCGGTCGCCGGGTCCCGCACCACCGCGATCTGCGCCAGCCCGGCCGCCCGGGTGAGCGCCGACTGCCGGGCGACCCGCTGGAGCTGGGTCAGCGCGAGCATCCCCTCCTGCATCCGGCTGCCGCCGGTCGCGACCAACGGCACCACCGGCAGCCGGTGTTCACGGGCGTGGGCGTACGCCGCCGCTATCCGGTCGCCGGTGCGGCCGCCCAGCGAGCCGCCGAGGAAACCGAACTCGAAGGCGACGAGCACGGCCCGGGTGCCCTCGACCCGGCCGGTGCCGCAGACGACGGACTCCGTCTCGCCGGTGCGCTCGGCGGCGCGGGCCCGCGAGGCGTCGTAGCCCGGCCAGCCGAGGGGGCCGTCGGGCTGCCATGCGCCGTCCGGGTGGGGGAGTTCGGCGAAGGTGGAACCGTCGGTGACCAGGGCGAGGAACTCCCGCGCGGTCAGGCGCTCAGTCACGGTCCAGCGCCCGCTTCATGATCTTCCCCATGTCGTTGCGGGGCAGCGCGTCGAGGTACCGGACCACGCGCGGCCGCTTGTGCGGGGCGAGCCGCCCGGCGACGTGGTCGGCCAGCGCGTCGAGGGCGGGCGGCGCGGCGGGGTCGGCCGGGACGATCCAGGCCACGATCCGCTCCCCGAGGTCGGGGTCGGGCTCCCCGGTGACCGCGGCCTCCCGCACCCCGGGGTGTTCGAGCAGCGCGTTCTCGATCTCGCCCGCCCCGATCTTGTACCCGCCGCTCTTGATCAGGTCGGTGGCCTTGCGGCCCACGATGCGCACATAGCCGTCGGGGTCGCGTACCGCCATGTCGCCGGTGCGGAAGAAGCCGTCCGCGGTGAAGGCGGCGGCGGTGGCGTCGGGGCGGTTGAGGTACTCGGTGAACAGGTTCGGGCCGCGCACCTGGATCTCGCCGACGCTCTCCCCGTCGAGCGCTGCGATCGGCGTGCCGTCCTCCTCCACCAGCCGCAGCTCCACGCCGGGCAGCGGCACGCCCACCGTCCCGGCGCGCGGCTCGCCGTCGGCGCGCACGCTGGTGTTCATCAGCGTCTCCGTCATGCCGTACCGCTCGATCACCCGGCGCCCGGTGGCGGCGGCGATGCGCTCGTGGTCGTGCACCGGCAGTGCGGCCGACCCGGACACCAGCAGCCGCGCCCCGGACAGCGCCTTCGCCAGCTCCGGGTCGCCGGGGAGCGTCTCGGCGATCCGGTGGTACATCGTCGGCACGCCGAACAGCATGGTCGCGCCGTCGTTCAGCTCCCGCGCCGCGCCCTCGGTGGAGAACCTGCCCAGGTGCCGCACGGACCCGCCCCGGCGCAGCGGGCCGAGGATGCCGAGCACCAGCCCGTGCACGTGGAACAGCGGCAGCCCCTGTACGAGGACGTCGTCGCCGGTCCACCGCCACGCGTCCGCCAGCGCGTCCAGGGTCGTCGCCAGCGCCCGCCGGGGGATGACGGCGCCCTTGGGCGGGCCGGTGGTGCCGGAGGTGTAGACGACGAGCGCGGGGTCGCCGTCGTCGGCGCGGTCCTCGGGGACGGTCCCGCGGGCCCGCACGTCGACGTCGACCCGCTCCAGGGTGCCCAGGGCGGGCGGGAGTTCGGCGCCCGGGGGCGCCAGGACGAGGGAGGGCGCGCTGTCGGAGAGGATGTGCGCGAGTTCCTTGTCGCCGGACTTCGGGTTGAGCGGCACGGCCGGGACCTCGGCCAGCAGTGCCGCCACCACGGCGACGGCGGTCTCCATCGCCGGGGTCGCCCAGACCGCGACCCGGCCGGCGCCGCCGAGCCGCCCGGCCGTGGCGCCCGCCGCTGCGGCGAGTTCCGCGTACGTCAGGGAGCGCTCGCCGAACCGCAGGGCGGGCCGGTCGGCCGGAGCGCCGGTCGGGGCCGGGGAGAGGGCCGGGAAGAGAGAGGACACGCGAAGTACTCCTTAGCTGTCGCCCGGGAGCCGTCGCCCGGGAGCTGTCGTTCAAGGCTGCCGGATCGCGCCGGATCGCGCCGGGTCGCGCCGGATCCGCGAGGTGGGCCTACCCGAATCCGGGCACCACCAGCACGAGCCAGGCCAGGGCCGGCACGGCCGCCACCACGATCCCGCCGTAGACCATCAGCTGGCGGAAGAAGCGGTCCCGGTCCACGTCCGGGGCCGCGGCCAGCACCAGCGCGCCGTTCGTCGAGAACGGGCTGACGTCCACCACCGTCGCCGACACCGCGAGCGCCGCCACCATGCCGACCGCCCCGATCTCGCCCTGCGCGAGGAAGGGCACCGCAAGCGGGATCAGCGCGCCCATGATGCCCACGGAGGAGGCGAAGGCCGACACGATGGCGCCGATGTAGCAGAGCAGCACGGCGGCCAGCAGCGGGACGCCGATGCCGCCGACGCCCTCACCGGCCCAGGTGATGGTGCCCATCTCCTCCAGCACGCCGACGTAGGTGAGGACACCGCAGATCAGCAGCACCGTGGACCAGGCGATCTCGCCGACGGCGCGACGGCTGTCGTCCGGCCAGGCGGTGCTCAGTACGACGGCGAGGGTCACCGCGGTCAGACCGGCGTCCAGGTCGAAGCCGAGGACGGCCACCACCAGGGCGACCAGGGCGACCAGGGTGGCGATGCGGGCGGGGGTGAGGCGGACGCCGGTGCCCCCGGCGCCGCCGGTCTCCCGGTCGGGGCGCACGGCCACGGCGGCGGGGGCGGTGGTGCCGGTGCCCGCGTCCGTACCGGGGCCCGTACCCGTACCCGTACCCGTACCGGTCCGGGCTGCGGCGGGCGGGCCGGTGGGTTCCGCGCCCTTGCCGGGGGCGCCGCCGTCCTGTGGCGTCACCGCCCCGCGCGCCCACAGTTTCCGCCCGCCGAGCACCGCGAACAGCACGGCCGCGATGAGGAGGTTGGCGACCAGGGAGGCGAGGAAGAGGCCGATCTCGCTGCCGGGGAGCTTCTCCCGCTCCACGATGCCGTTGACGATCGAGCCGTAGATGCTGATCGGAGAGAATCCGCCGGCCTGCGCGCCGTGCACCACCATCGTGCCCATGAGCAGCGGGCTGATCGAGTACCGGGTGGCGAAGCTCAGGGCGATCGGCGCCACGATCGCGACCGCGGCGGGGCTGACCGCGCCGATCGCCGTGAGCGCGCCGGTGAGCGCGAACATCACCCACGGGATCAGCGCCACCCGCCCCCGCACCAGCCGGACGGCCGCGTGCACCAGCCAGTCGGTGGTGCCGTTGGCGCGGGCGATGGCGAACAGGTAGGTGACGCCGACGAGGACGACGAACAGGTCACCGGGGAAACCGGCGAAGATGCCGTCCGCGTCGAGGTCAGCGACGAGCGTGCCCACCCCGAACGCGGCGGCGAAGGCGAGCGCGCCCATGTTGACGGAGCGGGTGGTGGCGATGACGAACACCACGACGAGGACGAGGATCGAGATGAGTTCGGGGGACATGCGGGGCTCCCGAGTGCTGACCTGACTGTCGGTATGAGTGGACGAGTGGCTGAGCCACTTGGAGTGGTGCGGTTGGCTGGTCAGCGTGGGCCCGGCCGGGGGACACGTCAAGGGGTCGCGCAATAATTGGCTCAGCCACTCGGCCACCGGGCCACCGTCGGCCCCGGTGCTACGCTCCCGGCGAGAGGGGGGATCTCATGACCGACGCCCTGCGGCCCATGACCAAGCAGCGCCTGTACGAACAGGTGCTGGAGCGGCTGCGCCAGTACGTCACCGACGGCGGCCTGCGGGCCGGCGACCGGCTTCCGCCCGAACGGGACCTCGCCCAGCGCCTCGGCGTCAGCCGCGCCTCGGTGAAGCAGGCGATCGTGGTCCTGGAGGTCCAGGGTCTGGTGGAGGCGCGGCACGGCGGCGGGACCTATCTGGTCCGGGACAGCCTCGACGTCGAACCCGTGGAGAAGATGGTCGAACGCCGCCGGCGCCTCCCGGACGTCCTGGAGGCCCGCGAGGCCCTGGAGACCAAACTCGCCGAACTGGCCGCCGAGCGCCGCACGGAGGACGACCTCGCCGCCATGCGGTCCGCGCTGGACGTGATGGCCGAGGAGATCGACGGGGGCGGGCACGGCGTCGAGGGGGACCGGCTGTTCCACGCGGCGGTGACGGCGGCGGCGCACAGCAGCCTGCTCGCCGAGTTCATGCGCTCCATCGCCCACCAGATCGCCGAGAGCCGCACCGAGTCCCTGCGCCAGCCCGGCCGCCCCGGCCGCTCCCTGGCCCAGCACCGGGCGATCCTGGACGCGGTGGCCGCCCGGCAGCCCCGGCAGGCCGCCACCGCGATGCGCCGCCACGTCCGTACGGTCGCCAAGGTCCGCCTGCTGGACTGGGACCCGGAGGACGAACACTGACCCGGTGACGCGGGGCCCGCGTCACCCGCCGACGGCCGTGCGCTGCAACAGCCCCCAGGTGAACTCCGCGACCACCTCGTGCCGTACGCCGTCCCGGTCCGGGGCGGTGAAGGCCAGTCCCCACCGGGTCGGGGCCGAGCCCTGGAGCGGCCGGGCGGGGGCGAAGGCGCGGGCCGCCTCGTCCACCGTGCAGGACCAGGGCGTGAGGTCGTCCAGTGTGCGCAGCTCGGGCCCCGGCGCGCCGGGAGCGCGCACCAGCCACTCGTTCCAGACGACGCCCTTGTCGGCGACCAGCACCTCGAAGCGCAGGTCCGGCCACAGGGGCAGCGCCCACCGGCGTGCCTCACACTCCAGGTCGCCGATCCGGCGGGACGCCACCGACTCCGGCTCGCCGAGGACCGAGCGGTAGCGGGCGGCGGCCGAACGGGACCGGGGGGAGCGGAGCATCGCCTGCCAGCGCCTGTTGGCCTCGCGCAGGTCCGCGACCGAGGCGCCCAGCTCGCGGCGGGCGTCCTCGACCGGGCCGGGGTTGTGGTCGGCCATGCGGCGCAGCAGGACCAGCTGGAAGTCGCGCGGGGTGAACGGTCCTGCGGGCTGCTTTCCGGTCGGCATGGCGACCATCATCGCGGACCGGGGGCCCGATGGGGCCGGGGGAGCGGCCGGAACCCGCCCATTGCCCAGGCAAACGCGATATGAGTAGCCTGTGTTCGTTATTCCGACCGCCTGTTGAAATCTCGAACATACTCAGGGAGGGGGCTGGACATGGGACGCCTCGTGCCGGCCGTGACCCGGGCTCTCGACATACTGGAGCTCTTCCTCGACGGGGACGGCACGCTCTCCGCCCCCGACATCGTGCGCAGGCTCCAGCTGCCGCGCACCACCGTGCACGAGCTGGTCACCACGCTCGCCGCCCGCAAGTACATCGTCCCGGTCCCCGGGCAGTCCGGACGGTACCGGCTCGGCGTCCGTCCGTACCAGCTCGGCGCCCGCTACGCCGAGCACCTCGACCTCGCCGCGGAGGGCCAGCAGGTCGCCCGCACCGTCGCCGAGACCTGCGACGAGACGGTGCATGTGGCGATCCTGGAGGACACCGACGTCATCTACATCGCCAAGGTCGACTCCACGCACGCGGTGCGCATGGTCTCCGCGGCCGGGCGCCGGCTGCCCGCGCACTGCACGTCCGTCGGCAAGATGCTGCTGGCCTCCCTGCCCGAGCCGGAGGTCGCCGCGCGCTTCCCGGACGATGCCGAGCTGACCGCGATGACCCCGAACAGCATCACCGACCCGGCCGCCCTGCGCGAGGCCCTGGCCGCGATCCGCGAGCGCGGCACCGCCGTGGAGAGCCGCGAGTCCAACCCGGACGTGTCCTGCGTGGCCGCCCCGGTCCGCGACCGCACCGGCCGCGTCGTCGCCGCGCTGTCGATCTCGGTGCCTATGATCCGCTGGAGCGAGGAACGCCGCGCCGAACTGGAGCAGCTGGCCGTCAAGGGCGCCGCCGACCTCTCCGAGCGGCTCGGCCACAGGAGCGCGGCATGACGACGAGCGGCACGGCCTTCGAGGTGGCCGTCCACGCGGAGGCTTCCCTCGGCGAGGGCCCCACCTGGGACCCGGCGACGGGCCGCCTCCTGTGGCTCGACATCCTGAACTCCCGCGTGCACACCTACGACCCGGCCACCGGCCGGCGCACGCTGCGCCGCACCGACCAGCACGTGGGCGCCGTCAAGCCCCGCGCGGGCGGCGGCCTGGTCCTCAACCTGCGGGACGGCATCGGCCTGCTCGACCCCGACGACACCTTCCGCTGGCTGCACCGGGAGCCCGTCCCCGGCCGCCGCGGCAACGACGCCGCCGTCGCCCCCGACGGCAGCCTGTGGGCGGGCACCATGCGCTACGACGAGGCGGCGGGCGGGGGCACGCTCACCCGGTTCACCGGCGGCGGCACCGCCGAGACCGTCCTCGACGACGTGACGGTGAGCAACGGCACCGGATGGAGCCCCGACGGCACGCTGATGTACTACGCCGACACCCCGACCCGCCGGATCGACGTCTTCGACGTCGCCGCGGACGGCCGGGTCGCGAACCGCCGCCCGCTGGCCGTGATCGAGGACGGCGCGGGCTTCCCCGACGGCCTGTGCGTCGACGCCGACGGCTGTGTGTGGACCGCCCTGTGGGACGGCGGCGCGGTCCGCCGCTACACCCCGTCCGGCGACCTGGACCGGGTGGTCGCCCTCCCCGTCCCGCGCGTCACGGCCTGCGCCTTCGGCGGCCCGGACCTCACCGACCTGTACCTCACCACCGCCCGGGTCGGCCTGGCGGCCCCGCACCCCCTGGCGGGCTCGCTGCTGGTGGTGCCGGGGGCGGGGCGGGGGGTGGCGCAGCCGGCGTTCGCGGGGTGAGCGGCCGCCGCGGCACCCGGTGCCGACCCGGCGGTCCGCTCACACCCCCGTGCGGTCGAGCCCGGCGAGCACCTCGCGTTCGCCGGGCGTCAGCGGCGGCCCGGTCAGCAGGGGGAGCGGCGGCCCGGTGAGGGCGGCCAGGACCGCCGCCGGGTGGAACATGCGGGTCGGCGGCGTGCGCATGCTGGTGACGTCCCAGATCGCGGAGGCCGCCGCGTAGCTGGAGGTCGCCGCCCTCGTCATGCGCCGCGTGTACGCCGTCACCGCCCGGTCCGCGATCCCCGGCCGCCCGCCGCCGCGCGTCCCCGGGTAGAGGACGTCCTGCCCGACGGCCATGGCCCAGGCCGCGTCCACCGTGCGCGCCGCGCCCCGCAGCACCCGCCGGGCCAGGCCGGGCGCGTCGAGCCCGGTGGCCCGGTCCAGTTCCCGGCCCAGGACGCGGGCGCCGAACGCGGCCACCGACATGCCCTGCCCGTAGGCCGGGTTGAAGGTGCCGAGCGCGTCGCCGAGGACCACCAGGCCCTCCGGCCAGTGCGGCGCCTTGTCCAGGTAGTGCCGCACATTGCTGGTGGACCGGCTCAGGTGCACGTCGGTGAGCGGTTCGGCGCCGGAGATCAGCCGGCCGACGATCGGGTCCGGCAGGTCGAGCGTGTACCGCAGGAAACCCTCGGGATCGGCCGGCGGCTCACCGCCGCGCGTGCCGCCGCAGCTGACCAGCCAGCGGTCCCCCTCGACCGGCATGACCATGGCGCTCCGGCCCGGCCGGGACACATAGGGATCGGCCTGCACGATCGTCAGCGGGAACCGCTCCGCCCCGGCCGGTACCCGGTACACGCGCGAGGCGTTGACCAGCCCCGAGTCCACCGTCCGGGTCCGGACGCCGGACAGCCCGAGCCCTTCCAGCCAGGAGACGATCCGCGTGCCGCGTCCGCTCGCGTCGACCACCAGGTCGGCGGCCAGGTCCGTCTCCCCGTCGGGCCCCGAGACCCGCACGCCCCGCACCCGGCCCGCGGACCCGGTCAGCCCGACCGCGGCCGCCCGGCGCACCTCGACGCCCGTGTGTTCGAGCACCGCGGCCCGTACCGTCCAGTCCACCAGCGCCCGGGTGCAGGTGAGCATGACGGGCCCCTCGCGCCGCCACCGGCGCAGCCAGCCCTCGGAGGTGTGGGCCAGCATGCCCGAGCTGAGGGATATCTCGTGCGCGCCGGCCGCGAGCAGCCGTTTGCGCAGGCTGACGCCCGGCACGAGTTCCTCCATCGCGGTCAGCCCACCGGGCATGAGCAGGTGCGCGTGCCGGCCCTGGGGCAGCCCGCGGCGCTGACGGGGACCGTCGGGCAGCTCGTCGCGGTCCAGCACGACGACCTCCTCCACGCCCGCGTCGGCCAGTACGGCGGCGGCCAGCATCCCGGCCAGTCCGGCACCGACGACGACAGCTCTACGCGACATGGGGCTCCTCGGGTTCGGTCAGGGTTCCGGTCAGGGACGACGGGTGCGTGCCGCCGGGCGCGGTGGCCGGGCCGGGCGGGCGGTGGTGCAGAGCCTGGGACAGTTCCACCAGCCCGCTCGGGCCGGGCACCTCGGTGGCGTGCAGCCGGTAGGACCCGGTGGCGTCGGGCGGTTCCTCGTGGGCGGCGGCCCGGCGCGCCGCGTCGGCGAGCATCGCCGCCTCCGCCGCCAGCCGGGCCTCGTGGGGTGAGCGTCCCGCGCGCAGGGCGGCGTCCCGCGCCCGTTCACGGACCCGGTGGTCGAAGTACGGCGCCAGGGTGAGCAGGGCGTCGTGGATGGAGACCTCACGCCACTGGAGCCGGGCCCGGGGCAGCTGCCACCAGGCGGACGGCTGCCGGGGCGCCGTGGACACCGACCTCACCAGCGACCACAGCGGACCCAGCCGCCGGTAGTCGTCCAGCCCCCGCCAGTGGGCGAGCACGGACGGCAGCAGCCTGGGCAGGGCGAAGCCCACCGAACACACCAGTGCCGCCAGCGACGCCATCGGCGGGGCCACCGTGGTGGACAGGAAGTCCAGGTCGTGACCCGTCCACCGCGCCGCCACGGCCGTGTACTTGGCGAACTGGAACCCCACCAGGTCCAGCAGCGCGCCCAGCAGGATGAGCCGCAGCCCGGCCCGCAGCAGACCGTCCACCTCGCGGCTCCACTTGAGGCAGACGGCGCACATCACCAGCATCGCCGCGCTGTGCCCGAGCAGGTACAGGAGGATCATCTCCCGCATGAACGGGGTGCCCGCGTAGTACGTGTCGAGGTCGGTCAGCCGCTCGGTGTCCGCGTCGGCGAGCAGGAACAGCACGACGATGGCGGCCACCAGCAGACCGTAGGCGGCCATGCTGCGGATCACCGCGCGCCGCACCACCGGCCGGGGGCCGCCCCGCCAGTTGATCAGCAGCACCAGCACCGCGCAGCTGTACGCGGAGAGCATGCCGTAGGTCAGCGGCGCCCCGAAGTTGGTGACGCGGGTGAGTTCGTTGACGGTGCGCAGGGTGGCCGGGGCGGCGCACACGAAGACCAGGGCACCGAGGACGATCGCCACGCAGGTGGACAGGGTCAGCGGATTGCTCATGGCGGTGCGCGGACGGCGGAACAGCAGGACGGAGGTCATGCCGAACACCAGGGCCGCCAGGTAGACGACGAGACTCACGTCCGATCACTCCTCTCGTGCGGGACCCGTGCGTCCCGGCCGTGCCGGGCGCCCGCGCGGCCGGCCGTGTCCCCGTCGTGCCCGTCGCCGCACCCGCCGGCCGTCACGCGGTGCCCGCCGTGGTCCTGCCGCTCGGCACGGCGGACGCGGCCGGTACCCGTACGGCGCCGGCGAGCACGTCGGCGATCCTCGCCAGGGCCGCCGGGTCCGGTGACGGGGCCAGGGCGCGACCGGTGCCGACGCCGGGCGGCGACACCGTCCCGGGCTCGGCCTCGTGCCGCAGCGCGTCGACGATCACGGCGGCCCAGGCCCTCGCCCCGGCCAGCTCGGGATCGCCCGTGGCCGCCAGCGTGTCGGCGCGGGTCCGGTCGTACAGGTCCCGGTCGCAGTACGCGTCCAGGTGGCCGAGTGCGTTGTGGATGCTGGTCCGGCGCCACATCAGGCGGGTGGCGGGCGAGGCGAACCGCGGGCGCGGCAGCCGCAGCGACCGGCGGACCAGCAGATCGTCCAGGGCCCGTTCCAACGGCCCGAGCCGGGCGTACGCGCGCCCCGCCCGCCGCCACTCGGCCACCCGCGGCGTCACCAGCGGCACCAGCACCCCGACGACCACCAGCAGGGCGCCGAGGCCGGCGGCGGCCGGGGAGACCGTGGTGCCGAGCGCCGGCCAGTCGTGCCCGGACCAGCGGGCGCTCACCGCGACCAGCTTGGCGACGCTGTAACCGGCGCCGCACAGCGAACCGGCCCCGATCAGCGTCAGACCGGCCCGCAGTCCGCCGCGCACCTGCCGGGCCCAGCGCAGTGCGGACACGGTCGTGACGGTCACCGCGGTCAGGTGCGCGACCAGGTACAGCACGATCATCTGGGCGAGGAACGGGGTCGTCGCGTAGTAGGTGTCCAGATCGGTGCGGCGCTCCACGGGCGCGTCGCCGAGAGCGAAGGTCACCGCGATGCCGAGGACCACGGCGGCGTAGGCGAGCGTCCACCGGCGCGCGGTGCGGCGCACCCGGGGACCGCCGCGCCAGTGGACGACGAGGACCTGGGAGGCGGCGCAGTACCCGGTGATCGCCGCATAGGTGACCGGCGCCGCGAGGTTGGGCACGCCGCTCAGCCGGTTGACGGCTCCCACCGTCGGCGGCGCCCCGAGCAGGAAGCAGAGCCCCGCCAGTCCCAGTACCGCGCAGATGGCCCGCAGATACGGATCGTGCCGGTGCCGCAGCAGGTCGGGGGCCCGCACCGCGAGGCCGAGCCACAGCGCACCGCAACTCAGGTAGTTGATCAGGCTGTTCATCTGGTCGTCCCGCGGTAGTTGAGCGCGGCCCCGATACGGCCGGCCAGGCTCTGCGGGCTGGCCGGACCGCCGCCCTCCGCGGCGAACACCGAGTCGGTGGAGGCGTCCAGCCAGGTGCGCAGCCGGCTGCCCATCAGCATGCCGAAGCGGTCCGCCTCCTGTTCCTCGGCCAGGGAGAAGTCGGTGCGCGCGGCCACCGGCCGGGGCCGGTCGCCCGCCCGGTCGTCCGCCTCCGCCCGACGGCGGCTCATGTGCCACACCTCGTGGCAGAGGATCACGATCTGGTGCCAGACGGCCGCGCGTTCGTCCACCACCACGTCGTCGTGGCTCTCGCGCTCCAGCCACAGTCCACTCGCGGTGTGCGGCGGGAACGCCGCCCGGTGCACGACCACCTCCCGTCCCCGCCACGCGCTGACGGAGGCGACGAGTGCCTCGAACAGCACCTCGGGGTCCGCCGGCACGGCCACCTGGATGGGGTCGATGAGGGCGTCAGCGAGACGACGCATCTCCTTCCTGGTACGCACCGCTGTCTCCTCGTCCCCCCGGCCGTCCGTCGGTCACCCCTGCAATATGCCAAGACGCGTGGCCTCCGGGCCAGTTCCGGGGACCCGCCGGTCGCCGAGTGGCCGGGACGTTTCCCCGCCACGTCCCCCGCACCCTGTGAAGTCCGGCCCGATCCTGTCCGAACCATTGACGCGCAAGCGCTTCCCACCTACGTTCCCGTTCGAAGTTACGAGCAGTATTCGAAATACCGAACGACAATGTCCGAATGACGACAGATGGGGCAGGGCATGGGACGACCTGGCCTGAATCGCAGGCACTTTCTGGCCGCGGCCGGCGGTCTGACGGTCGCGGGCAGCTTCGGCTTCGCGGCCCTCGGCACCGGCGCCGACGCGCTCGCCTCCGGCGCGGACACCCGGGTCCGCTACTGGAACCTCTTCAGCGGCGGCGACGGCTACAACATGATCGCGATGCTGGACTCCTTCCGTAAGGACAACCCCGGCATCGACGTGAAGGACTCCACCCTCCAGTGGGGCAGCCCCTTCTACACCAAGCTCGCCATGGCCGCCGCCGGCAACCGCGCGCCCGACCTCGGTGTCATGCACCTCGGCCGCGTCACCGGGTTCTCGCCCGGCCGCCTCCTCGACCCCTGGGACCCCGCACTGCTCGCCAAGTACGGGGTGCGCGAGGAGGACTTCAACCCCGAGCTGTGGAAGCGCGCCGTCATCGACGGCAAGCTCTACGCGCTGCCGCTCGACATCCACGTCCAGCTCTGCTTCTACCGCAAGGACGTGCTGAAGAAGGCGGGCCTGCTCGGCGAGGACGGCCGGATGGTGCCCGTCACCTCCACCGACGAGTGGTTCGACGTGCTCAAGGAGGCCAGGAAGGCCACCGCGAAGGGGTTGCAGACCATCGGGCTGTGGCACAACGACCAGAACTTCCAGTGGTGGTTCTTCGTCGCCTTCTACACCCAGCTCGGCGGCACCTGGTTCAACGACGCCAAGACCGAGGTCACCTTCGACACCGACAAGGCCGCCCAGGTCCTGGAGTTCCTGCGCAAGCACGTCGCCGACGGCTACGCCAACCCCGCCTTCGGCGGCAACGCGGGCGCCGAACAGTTCGTCAACGGCTCCCCGTTCGCCTGGGAGGGCAACTGGTCCGTGCCGGTCTTCGACACCGCGAAGCTCGACTACGGCGCCACCCCGCTGCCGCCCGTCTTCGGCAAGCGGGCCACCCACGCCGAGTCCCACTCCTTCGTCCTGCCGCACCAGGCCGGCCGCGGCGGCGCCACCAACGAGGGCGCGCACCGGCTCGCCGCCTACGTCGTCAAACACGCCCGGCAGTGGGCGGCCGGCGGGCACATCCCCGCCTACACGCCGACCCTGTCCACGGCCGCGTACAAGAAGCTCCAGCCGCAGAACGAGTACGTCTCGGCCATGGACCACCAGGCCACCGAGCCCAAGGTGTGGTTCGCCGGGTCCACCGGCATCCTCGCCCAGCGGGTCGGCCCGATCGTCGTCTCCTCGACGACGGGCTCGGCGGGGCCCGAGTCCGCCGCCCGCCGGATGAAGGGCACGCTCACCGAACTGCTCGCCATGAAGAACCCCATGGACGGCCGCACCGCCGCACAGGGAGGCAGCGCCGCATGACCGCCACCAGCGCCGAAACGATCATCCGCCCGGCGCGTGCGAAGACCGCCGCCGACAGCGCCGGTGTCCGCCGCGGGCAGGGCTTCCAGCACGGCGGCTGGTTCGTCGCCCCGTTCCTCGCGCTCTTCGCGCTCTTCGTGATCTGGCCGCTGCTGCGCGGCCTCTACCTCAGCTTCACCGACGCCAACATCTCCGGCGACAGCGCGAGCTTCATCGGCCTCGACAACTACCGCGAGGCCCTGAAGGACCCGCTGATGTGGGACGCGCTCGGCCACAGCGCGTACTTCACGCTGCTCGTGGTGCCCTGCATCACCGTCCTCGCCTTCCTCCTCGCGATGCTGGCCCACCACATCGAGCGCGGCAAGTGGCTGTGGCGGCTCTGCTTCTTCCTGCCGTTCCTGCTGCCGTCCACCGTCGCCGGCAACCTGTGGCAGTGGCTGTTCAACCCCGGCACCGGCATGGTCAACCACGTCTTCGGCCTCGACACGCCCTGGCTGACCGACAAGTCGTACGCCATGCTCGCGGTCGTCATCACCACCCTGTGGTGGACCGTCGGCTTCAGCTTCCTGCTCTACCTCGCCGCGCTCCAGGGCATCCCCGCCCACCTCTACGAGGCCGCCAAGCTGGACGGCGCGAACGCCTGGCACCGCATGGTCCACATCACCCTGCCGATGCTGCGCAACATCACCGGCCTCGTCCTCGCCCTGCAGATCCTCGCCTCCCTCCAGGTCTTCGACCAGGCCGTCGTGATGCAGGACTTCGGCCCCGGCCCGGAGGACTCGACCCGCACCTTCGTGCAGTACACGCTCGAACAGGGCTTCACCAGCTACCGCGTGGGCTACGCCTCCGCGATCTCCATCATCTTCTTCGTGCTCATCGCGGCCGTCGCCCTCGCCCGGATGTGGCTGCTGCGCAACCGTGAGGAGGGCGGCCGATGACCACCGCCACGGCGCAGACGACCCGGAGCACCAGGCCGCGCAGGGCCTGGACGCCCGCCCAGATCGTGCTCACCCTGCTCGGCACCGCCGTCGCCGCGGTGTTCCTCGCCCCGCTCGCCTGGGCCCTGTTCACCTCGCTCAAGTCGGAGACCGAGGCGGTCGAGGTGCCCACGCACTGGCTGCCCGAGGACTGGACCGGCCAGGCATGGAAGGCCCTCTTCGAGACCGGCAACATCACCAACTGGTTCGTCAACTCGCTGGTCGTGTCGGTGTGCGTGACGGCGATCGTGCTGCTGGTCGCCGCGCTCGCCGGATACGGCTTCGCGCGCACCGAGTTCCGGGGCAAGGGCGTCCTGATGGGCGTGGTGATGACGGGCCTCATGGTCTCCCCGGCCGTGCTCGGCGTCCCGCTGTTCACCAGCGTCCAGCAGATGGGGATGGTCGACACCTACTGGGGCATGATCCTGCCGCAGTGCGCGCCCGCCGCGATGGTCTACATCCTCTACAAGTTCTTCCAGGGGATCCCGCGCGAGCTGGAGGAGGCCGCCTTCATCGACGGCGCGGGCCGCTGGCGCGTCTTCTTCACGATCATCGTGCCGCTCTCCCGCCCCTCGCTCGCGGCGGTCGGCATCTTCACCTTCATCAGCTCCTGGAACAACTTCCTGTGGCCCTACATGGTCACCAACAACCCCGACCTGATGACCATGCCGAACGGCATCGCGACCGTCATGAACTCCTACGGCATCCAGTGGGCCCAGCTCATGGCCGGCGGCCTGATGGCCGGCCTGCCGCTGATCATCGTCTTCGTCTTCTTCCAGCGCCAGATCGTGGCGGGCGTGGCCCATACGGGTCTCGCCGGCCAGTAGCGCCCCGTAGCCCCGTACGAGGACACGTCACCCCCCCCGAAAGGAAAAGATGCGCACCGCCCGCTTCACCCTCGACCCCGCCTTCACCGTCGGCGCCGTCAACCCCCGCCTCTTCGGCTCCTTCGTCGAACACCTCGGACGGTGCGTGTACACCGGCGTCTTCGAACCCGGGCACCCCACCGCGGACGCCGAGGGCCTGCGCCAGGACGTGCTGGAGCTGGTCAGGGAACTCGGCGTCACCGCCGTCCGCTACCCCGGCGGCAACTTCGTCTCCGGCTACAAGTGGGAGGACTCCGTCGGCCCGGTGGAGGACCGCCCGCGCCGCCTCGACCTGGCCTGGCGCTCCACCGAGACGAACCGCTTCGGCCTGTCCGAGTACATCGCCTTCCTGAAGAAGATCGGCCCCCAGGCCGAGCCCATGATGGCGGTCAACCTCGGCACCCGCGGCGTCGCCGAGGCCCTGGAACTCCAGGAGTACGCCAACCACCCCGCCGGCACGGCGCTGTCCGACCTGCGCGCCGAGCACGGCGACAAGGACCCCTTCGGCATCAGGCTCTGGTGCCTCGGCAACGAGATGGACGGCCCCTGGCAGACCGGCCACAAGACCGCCGAGGAGTACGGCCGCGTCGCCGCCGAGACCGCCCGCGCCATGCGCCAGATCGACCCGGACGTCGAACTGGTCGCCTGCGGGTCGTCGAGCCAGGCGATGGACACCTTCGCCGCCTGGGAGGCGACGGTCCTCAAGGAGACCTACGACCTGGTCGACCACATCTCCCTGCACGCCTACTACGAACCGCACGACGGCGACGTCGACTCCTTCCTCGCCTCCGCCGTCGACATGGAGTCGTTCATCGAGAACGTCGTCGCCACCTGCGACCACGTCGGCGCCCGCCTCAAGTCGAAGAAGCGGATCAACCTCTCCTTCGACGAGTGGAACGTCTGGTACATGAGCAGGACCGAGGCCCAGGTGAGCGTCCTGGACTGGCCCGAGGCGCCGCGCCTGCTGGAGGACAACTACAGCGTCCTGGACGCGGTCGTCTTCGGCTCGCTCCTGATCGCCCTGCTCCGCCACGCCGACCGCGTCACCGTCGCCTGCCTCGCCCAGCTGGTCAACGTCATCGCCCCGATCATGACCGAGCCGGGCGGCCCGGCCTGGCGCCAGACGACGTTCTTCCCCTTCTCCCAGGCCTCGAAGCACGGCCGCGGCGAGGTGCTCGACGTCCGGGTCGACTCCCCGACGTACCAGACGGCGAAGTACGGCGAGGCCGACCTCCTGCACGCCACCGCCGTGCGTGCCGAGGACGGTACGGTCACCGTCTTCGCCGTCAACCGCTCCCGCACCGAGGCCCTCCCGCTGGAGGCCGCCCTGAGCGGCCTGGAGCTGACGGAGGTCGTCGAGCACAGCGCCCTCGCGGACGCCGACCCCGACGCCCGCAACACCCTCGCCGAGCCCGAGCGGGTCGTCCCGCACCCGGTGGACGGCACGGCCCTGAGCGACGGCAGGCTCACCGCCGCCCTGGAGCCGCTGTCCTGGAACGTGATCCGGCTGCGCTGAGCCGGACCCGCCCTTTCGGCGGCGTGCGACTCCGAAGCCGGGGGCGGGGCGACCCCCGCCCCGCCCCCGGACCGCACCTGCACCGCCGGACGACACCGCCGGACGACACCGACGGCCGTCAACCGCGGTGCGGCCGGCCCGGGGAGGTGACGGGCTTCACCGGTACTCCTCCGGCCGCGCTGCCCAGCAGCTCCAGGCGGACCGGGCCGGGGCCCGGCGGTGCGTCGGCGCCGGACAGGACCGCGAGGGCCAGGGTGTTGGCGGCGGCGCGGGTGCGCAGGATGCCGTTCGGCAGGACGAAGGTGTGCGGGGCGCCCTCGCGGCCGCCCACGTACGCGCCCATGTTCCAGCCGTTCAGGAAGACCTGGACGCGCACGTCGCGGCCCGGGACGCCGTCGAGGACCAGGCCGACCGAGGCGTCGGTCTCCGGCGGGACGTCCAGGCGGAACGTGGTCCGGTACCAGGTCACGCCCTGGCGCCGGTCCTCGTCCCGGGCAGCCGCCGGGGACACCGGCTCCCAGGCGCCGTCGTCGTACCCGGGCAGGTGCCAGCCGTGGCGTTCGCCGTACAGGCCGCCGGTGTTGAGCGGCCCGCGCACCGGGTCGGGGGCGGGCGCGCCCATGATCCGCCAGCGCACGTCGGGCGAGGCGCCCTCGAAGCGCGCCGACGCGAGCCCGCGGGCCGACCGGTACGCGTCCTGGTCGTGCTGCGTGCGCCGGACCAGGACGGACAGGACGGCTTCACCGTCCTCGCCGCCCCCCGCGCGCAGGGGCCGCGGCAGCCGGAAGTCCGCCGTGGCCGTCCAGGTGCCCTTCCCGTCGCCCGCCCCGCCCGGCCGGTGGCTGCCCAGCGGCTCCCCGTCCAGCCAGGCCATCAGCAGGCCGTGCGCGCCGGTCCGGTACGACAGGGACACCGACTCCAGGCCCGAGGCGCCGGTGAGGCGGCCGCGGTACCAGACGTCGCCGTAGTGGAAGCCGTAGTCGTCGGCGAAGAGCACCGGCTGCCCGTCGGGGACCGGGGTCGTGCCGTGCGACGTGCGCCGGTCGGCGACCGTCCAGCCCTCGTCGCCGTAGTCGCGCCCCGACTCGAAGTTCTCCGTGCGCCGCCGCCAGCCGTCGAGCGCGGGCAGGACCAGGTCGGGCACCCCGGGCAGCGGCCACACGGTCATCAGGCTCTGGGCGCGGCCCAGTCCCGACTGCACCGGCGCGCCGTTCCAGGTGACGTCCGTGATGCCGGGCGGCGCCCACACCTCCAGCTCGCGCTCGTCGACCGTGTCACCGGTCAGCCGGATCACGGCACCGTCCAGCGCGGCCTCGCGCAGCAGCTCGGGGCCGCGCACCAGGACCCGGCCCGACGGGGTCTCGTACGGCCACAGCCGCAGCGAGGCGGCGTCGTCGGCGAAGAGGAGGAGCAGGGTGCGGTCGGTCTCGCCGCTGCGCACCCGCACCCGGGTCAGGCGGTCCTCCTTCAGCGGCACCATCACGTGCAGCTTGCCGTCGTCGAAGGTCCAGGCCGCCTCCTCGTCCAGCCGGGTCGGCCACGGCTCGTCCGGACAGTCCAGGACCAGGTGCGCCATCTCACCGGCCCGCCCCACGAACGCGGCGACGTCCAGCTTCCCGACGCTCAGCGACAGCATGGGCTGCACGGTGGCGTACGCCAGCTCGCGCCCCGCGCCCAGGCGGAGGCCCGTGGCGAGCAGCTTGGCGTCCCGGGCGGGGACGGTGACCTCCACGTCCCTGCCGCCCATCGGCAGCGTCGAGGTGACGTCGGCCGCGGAGTCGTTGCGCAGGACGTAGGCGTGCGCGCCGGTGTCCGGGTTGGCCAGGTGCCGCACCCGGAGCCGGGGGTCCGCGGCCCGGACCGCCGGCGCCTCGGTCATCCGGGCGAAGTCCGGTACGTGCCGCAGGAGGTGGCCGAGCTGGTGGAGCGGCGCGAGCTTGGCCGTCGGCCGCCGTGCCTCGTCGATCGCCGCGGTGGGGTCGTACGTCGGGGAGGGCGCCGACGGCGCGGGCAGCCATCCCCACGAGGTGCCGCCGAACGCCATGCGGACGTTGTGCAGCGTGCTCCCCCGCGTCAGGCGGTCGAAGTGGGCCCGCCGCGCCTCGGCGGCGTCCCGGGTCGGCTCCGGCTCCTGCCAGGCCAGCGGCGAGCCGGCGTGCAGCAGCGGCACCTCGACGCCGTCGGCGCGGAGCCGCTCCCGCAGGTGGTCCAGGTCGGCGCGCTCGGGGGTGTCCGCCCGGTAGAGCAGCACCGTGCCGGCGCCCCGGGTGAACTGGTGCCGGGCGGCGATCGCGTTGACCCGGCCCAGCCACTCGTCGGCGTGGCGCAGGTAGGCGGGGTCGGTGGTCCTGGCCCGCCCCCCGGCCGTCGTGAGCCAGCCGGGCAGGCCCCCGGCGTCCACGCCGGCGCCGATGTACGGGCCGGGGTGCAGGACGACGTACAGACCGCACTCGGCGGCCGTGCGCAGGAACAGGTCGAGGTCGCGGACGCCGGTGAAGTCGTACCGGCCGGGGGCGGGGGAGTGCTGGTTCCAGGCCAGGCGCACGCTGACCGCGTTGTGGCCGTACGCCCGCATCTTCTGGAGCACGTCCCGCCACAGGGACGGGCTCGGCAGCCGGAAGGGGTGCAGCTCGCCGGACCACAGGGCCAGCCGTCTGCCGTCCACCAGCAGGGAGTACCGGTCCATGGCGATCCGGTGGCGCCGGCCGTCGGCGCCGGGCGGGCCGGGCGGCGGCCCGGTGGGCACCGGGCCCGGGGCGCCGGGGGCGGACAGCGCCGCGCTGCTCACGCTGCCGCCGAGCGCGAGACCGAGGACGGTGGTGCCCGCGAGGGCGCTGAACGCTCGTCTGCCGAGCTTGCTGGGCCTGCTGAGCTCCAAGGGAGCCTCTCCTGTTGCGCGCGTACCTCTGGTCCCGTCAGTAGCCCGGGACGCCTGTGCCGGGCCATTGTCCCAGCGCGCGCCACAATGGTCGGCATGAGGATCTCGGCGCGTGCGGACTACGCGGTACGGGCGGTACTGGAACTGGCCGTCCGGCAGGACGATTCCCCGGTCAAGGCGGAGGACGTGGCCGCCGCACAGGACATTCCGCACAAATTTCTGGAGGGGATCCTCGGGGACCTCAGGCGCGGCGGCGTCGTGGCGAGCCGGCGCGGCGGGGGCGGCGGGTACCGGCTGGCGCGCGAGGCGGCGGCCATCACGGTGGCGGACGTGATCCGGGCGGTGGACGGCCCGATCGTCTCCGTGCGCGGGGAGCGGCCGACGGGGCTGGTCTACACGGGCACGGCGGGGCCGCTGCTGCCGCTGTGGGTGGCGCTGCGCGCCAACGTGCGCAGGATCCTGGAGGGCGTGACGATCGCGGACCTCGCGGCGGACGCGCTGCCGGACCCGGTGCGGGAGCTGGCGGCGGAACCGGCGGCCTGGGAGAACCCGTAGGTCCCGGCCCGTTCGACGGGAGGCGGCCGGTTGGCGGCCGGTGTGACCGGGCCCCTCCCGGGGCGTCACCTCGCGGCGGGTGAACCGTCCGGCCGGCACAGCAGCGGCTTGTCCAGCTCGGCGCAGGGGCGGTGGCCCTTGGAGCGGATGACGTCCTTGCCGACCTCGTTGGCGAGGTAACGCAGGAAACCCGCCGCGATCGAGTCGGCCGGCGGTTCGCCGTAGGTGTAGGCGATCTCCGTCTGCCAGTACGGGTACGCCCCCTCGTCGGCGCCCTCCAGTGTGGCCGGGAAGCCGTCGATGCGGATCTGCCGGACGTCGTCGTGCGCGGCGGCGGCGCCGACCTCGCTGTGCCCCAGCGCCCCGGGGGTGGCGGCCACCGTGTCCAGCAGCGTCCCGGTGCCGCCCACCTCGCAGCGGCCCGGCCGGCCGCGGTCGAGGCCCGCGCAGTCGGGCGTGGTGACCGCCGGGAGGGGGCGGCCGTCGAGGACCTGCTGTTCGAGGGTGGTGCGGGTGCCCGAGCCGGGGTTCCGGCTGACCAGGTGAATGGGCACGTCGTTGCCCTTGACCTGGCTCCAGTTGGTGATGTTCCCGGCGTAGATGTCCCGTACCTGCTTCAGGGACAGGTCCTCGACCCCCGCGTCCTCGTGCACGACCAGGGTGAACAGGGACAGCGCGACGGGCCTGGGCAGCAGCCGCGGGCGGCCGTCGGACTTCGGTCCGTCGCTGAACGACAGTCCGTCGCCCAGGCCCCGGCCGTCCGGGAGCCGGGCGCCCGCACCGGCCGCGGCGAGGGTGTCGAGCCCGTCGACGCTGCCCTTGAACGAGGTCGCGGTCAGCGGGATACGGGCGTCCGGGCAGGTCCGCTCGTACTGCCTGGCGGCCTCGCGCAGCACTGGCGCGAAGGCCGTGGAACCCGACAGGTGCAGGGTCCCGGCGGCGCAGTCCAGCGGCGCGGCCGCGCCGTCGCCGCTCCCGGCCAGGGTGAACCCCGACTGGGTGGCGCTGACGAGGATGAGCGAGGCGAGCAGCCACCGGACCTGCCGCGAGGCGAACGGGTAGTACGCGGTCTTCTTGATGTTCCCGCCGCGCACCCCGCCGACGACCCCCGCGGTGACCTCCGGCTCGGGGAACTCGGGGTCGGTGAAGCCCTCTTCACGGTCCAGGACCGCCAGGACCTTGTAGTGCGCCCTGCGGTTGAGGATCACCTTGGGCAGCCTGATCTCCCGGCCCGTGGTCTCGAACCCCTCGGCGCCCGGCACGAAGAAGGAGGGCGGCACCTGGGCACTGCGCTCGGTGACGGTCATGCCGACCACACGGCGGCCGGGGAAGGCGATGCGTATGCCCACGGGGTCGCTGGCGGGAGCGACGTAGTCGCCGGCCACCACGGGACTCCAGCCGGCGTTCTCGATCCGCAGCAGCACGACCGAGGGGTCGCGCAGGTTCGTACCGTCCCACTGCATGCGCTGCAGCACCGTGGTGTCGGGCCCCGAGGCGGCCGAGTCCCGGATCGTGGTGTCCAACTGGACGCGGTAGCCGAGCCGTTTGCGGCCCGCCAGCACGAACTCCCACAGCGCGGCCACGACGGGCACGGCCAGGCCCAGCACGGCGGCCACGGAACCCCAGGACAGACTCACGCCCGGCTCCCCCTCAGGACGGTGACACGGGAGGCCATGGTGACGGGGCTGCGGTGCGAGGGAGCGCGGGTCCGGCGATTCGCCTGTTCGCATTCATACGCCGGACACCTGTGAAACCCGGCGTTTTCCGGACGTTGGCCACCGTCGCCGCTCAGAGCATTGACGCGCGACGGCATCGACCCTACGTTCCCGTCCGAAGAGGCGACCAATGTTCGAAATCACGGACAATCAATGCAACAACAGAACAGGAGCGCCATCCATGAGCCGCCTGCGCACACGAACCGCACTCCTCGCTCTCCCGACCGCAGCCCTGCTCGCCCTCGTCCCCTCCACGGCGTCGGCCTATCCGAACCCCGGCCGGGTCACCGGCTCCGTCGTCACGCACGACCCGACGATGATCCGCACCTCGTCCGGGCAGTACCGGCTCTACGCCACCGGCGGCGGCATCAGCAGCAAGGCGTCCTCGGACCGCACCGCCTTCTCCGCCGGGGCGGACGCCTTCGGCTCCCGGCCCACCTGGTGGTCGCAGTACTCGAACGTCCCCGAGGCCTGGGCGCCCGACATCTCGTACCACGGCGGCACGTACCTGATGTACTACTCCGTCTCGTCCTTCGGGGTGAACACCTCCGCCATCGGGCTCGCGGTCTCCACCACCGGGGCGCCGGGCAGCTGGAGCGACCGGGGCATCGTTTATACCTCGAACGCCGCCAGCGACTACAACGCCATCGACCCGAACCTCTTCGTCGACGACGACGGCACCTGGTGGCTGTCCTTCGGCAGCTGGTGGACCGGCATCAAGATGATCCGCGTCGACCCGGCCACCGGCAGGCAGCTCGCCTCCGACACCGCCCGCCGCTCCCTCGCCTCCCGCCCGACGGGCACCAAGGCCGTCGAGGCCCCGTACGTCGTCAAGCGGAACGGGTACTACTACCTCTTCGCCTCGTACGACGTGTGCTGCGACGGCACCAGCTCCACCTACAAGGTCAAGGTCGGCCGGGCGACGAGCGTCACCGGGCCCTACCGCGACCGCAACGGCGTCTCGATGATGAACAACGGCGGGACGCCGGTCCTGGAGTCGCACGGCAGCGTCATCGGCCCCGGCGGCCAGTCGATCATGAACGACGTGGACGGCGACCTGATCGTCTACCACTACTACGACGGCAACGACAACGGGACGCCCAAGCTCGGCATCAACCTCCTGGACTGGAGCAGCGGCTGGCCCGTGGCGTACTGAGCCGCCCGCCGGTACGGACCCGCACACCGGCCCCGGGCATCACTCCGCGTCGTCGTGGCCCCGCAGGTGCAGCGAGCGGAGGGCCACCTCGATGGCGAAGCGGTGGTCGGGGTCGGCGAGCCGGTCGCCCAGGTGGGTGTCCAGCGTCCGCAGGCGGTAGCGGACGGTCTGCGCGTGCACGCCCAGCATCTCGCCGACCTGCTCCGCGGGCGCCCGGGTGGACACGTGCACGCGCAGGGTCTCGACCAGCCGGTCGCGCCGCCTGGCCGGCAAGGCGTCGAGCGGGGCCAGTTCACGGGCCGCGATCCGGTCGACCAGGGCGGAGTCGGACAGCAGCCACAGGGTCGTCAGGTGCTCCTCGCAGCGGATCAGCGGAGCGTCGGGTATGACATCGTCGTCAACGAGCTGCAGCACGCGGCGGGCCCAGCGGACGGAGTCGGCGGCCTGGGTGATCGGTACCGTCAGGCCCAGCGCGGCGCGGGTGCCGGTCAGGGCGGTGCGGAGCATGTCCAGGCGGGCGGGCGTGAGGTCGCCGGGCACGAGCAGGTGCGGCTGGGGGATGTCCAGGTCGGCGAGGACGTCCCGGTCGAGTCCCGCCTGGATGTGGTCGGGCGCCGGGGACCGCAGGGCCACGAGGAAACACGACCGGGGCAGCTCCCAGGCGGCGGCCTTGCACAGTTCGGAGACGGCCGTGCGGGGCAGCGGGGAGGCGGCCAGGAGGAAGTGCAGTAACTGTCTTCGTAACGCGGACTCCTCGGAGGCGGCCCGCTCCCGGACCTCCGCGTACCCCTCGCGGGTGATCGCCTCCAGTTCCTCGACGTACGCGAAGAGCGCGTCGGCGAAGGCGAGGATCAGCGAGGGGGAGAGGCTGTACTGCCGGCCCAGTGTCTTGGCCCGGCGCAGCGCGATGCGGGCGCCGAGCCGGTAGGCGCCCTGGAGGACCTCCAGGTCGCGGCCCTCGTACGCCTCCACCCGGCCGAACCTGCGCAGCAGTTCGTCCCGCAGCTCGGAGCTGCTGGAGGGGTCGGCCACCCGGTCCACGAAGGCGGTCAGCGCCTGTTCGACGCCCTGGCGGATCGCGTCCCCGTCCGGGCCGTTGAGCAGCCTGCCGTACACCGGGTAGCTGCGGGTGACCTCGGTGCGTATCTCGTTCAGCAGCCCGGGAAGCAGCGGGCGCATGAAGGCCGCGAACTTCTTGGGCAGGGGGTCGAGCGGTTCACCGAGCACCGAGGGACGCGCGCTTGAGGGCATGAGTGATCCCTTGCCGTCGACATGTCCGGTGGGGATGGGCCGACCGGGCCCCGCCCTCGGCGGGCGGAGCCTGGACCGGTCCAAGGCGTTCACCGGTCTGGCAAGCAGACGGTAAATCAACTTTGTTGTGTTGTACATCTCTTGGGGAGGAATCGTGTCACGGTTGTGTACGTCGCCAACCGCGTGTGCACGGCCGCTAGTTGACGGCGGAGTGCCAGTTCTCCGAGAGGACCTTGCCGGCGTCGGGGACGACGGTGCCGGGCGCGTTGAGGCCGGTGAGGTGGGTCCGGGTGTCGTTGAGGGTGAGGCTGTTGTTCCCGGCGGCGGAGGGCAGCCCGGTCTTCGCGTTCACCGCGGCGTTGATCAGACCGACGTTCAGGCCGCAGCCGGTGGCGCCGGGCACCGCGAAGGTGCTGTCGTTCTGGGCGGCGCCGGTGAGGTTGATCCGGCTCATCTCGCCGGCCGCGTCCTCGGTTCCGTCGCCCTGGAAGAAGGTCATGCCGAACTCGGGGTAGGTGCGGTTCTCCGGGCGCAGCACGATCGGGTGGGCGGCCGTCCCGATGTAGCACTTGTCGCCGAGCAGCGGGTTCTCCAGGTGGATGCGGACCGGCAGGGCGACGATCGGCAGGTCGGTGAGGACACCCGCGGTCTGGTCGAAGGCGTAGGGCGCGCCGGCCGACTCCATGGTCGCGGTGATCTTGTTGAGGCTGGAGTTCTCCAGCGACTTGCAGATCCCCGTGATCACGAATATGTCGCTCGGGCACATCAGGCCGAGCAGTCCGCCGGGCACGGTGGCGGGCTCGGCGACCAGCGCGCCGGAGGCGGGGGCGACCACGCTGCTGGTGCCGTCCGCGTTCTGGACGACGCCCATCTGGAGGTTGGTCCTGCCGGTCGTCACGACGGTGTCGCCCAGCTTGATGGAGCCGCTCGCCGAGGTGGACACCACGCACTGCGGGGTCTTCTCGAAGCCGTCGGCCGCCAGCATCGCCGGGGCGTCCACGGGACAGCGGGTGAAGGGGGCCCACTCGCCGTTCAGCGCGGGGTCCGCCGCGGTCGCGGTGCCCAGCGAGGCGAAGGCGCCGAGCGCGGTCAGCGCGGACACGGTGGCGAGCCGGGTACGGGTGGAGATCGGGGGCATGGTGGTGGCCTTCCGTGGAGGTGGGAGGGGCGGGAGCGCGGCGCCGGATCAGCGCTCGGCGACGGGGATCTGGGCGGGCTGGAGGTCCTCGGTGCACTCCAGCGGGTTGACGTTCATGACTGCGCACGTCTGCCCTTGGACCTGCTTGATGTAGTTGCCGGGGCCGGAGACGGAGGCGGTGAGCAACCGGTCGAGGTCCTCGCCGTCGGTGCCGCAGCCGGTGAAGGCCGGGATGGTCGTCTCGCCGGACAGCACACCGCCGGAGGTGAGCTGGTAGCCGGTGGCGGGCTGGCCGGTGACCTGCTCGCCGCGTCCGAACAGCACCAGGTGGTCACCGGGGAAGTTCGCGGGGTCCGGGTCGGCGGAGGTGAGGGACTTCTCGGTCCGGCACCCCGGACCGACGTCCAACGGTGTCCCGTTGACCTCGAGCGAGGTCACATGAAGGACCAACGGAGCCCGGACGTAGGTGTCCATGGTCGTCAGACCCTCGAGGAGGTACAGCTTCAGACGTGAGTCGATCCTGACGGGGCCGGTCTGCTCCAGCACCATGGTGGCGGTCACCGGAACGAAGTCGAAGGACAGGAAGGTGCTCCGGAACGGCGGTGTCTGCTTGCGCCCCTGATAACTGAAGTCGCCCCACGACAGGGTGTCGAAGATGAGGGCTTCCGGGTCGAGGGGGCCCATCACGGGGTCACCCTGTTCGATCAGCATGCAGGACGGCGGCAGGTACGAGGCGGCCTTCTGCTTCCGTACGTTGGTGTAGCCGGTGATGTAGGCGTTGAGCGACTTCGAGGTGGGCGGGTGCTGCTCGTCGTAGCGGCACGGCGGGACGTCGTCGCGGTCCACGGCGGTGCCGGGGGCGTTCTCCAGCACCTTCGGCGACCTCTCGGACTGCCGCTCCGGCTGCCGGTCCGCCGGTTCGTCCGGCCCTCCGTCGTCCGGCGCCCCGGAGGTTTCGGCCGGTCCCGACGCGGACGGCGAACCGCTCGGTGCCGGCTCGCCCGCGCCGACCGGTACGGTCGCCAGCAGCCCCTGGCCGGGCGCGTCCTCGGCGAGGGCGCAGTCGACGGTCAGCGAGCCGGGGTCGGCGGTGGCCGGGTCCGCCGCCCCGAGCGCCAGGTCGAGCGCGAGGGCGCCCGCGGAGAACGTCAGGTCGCCGTCGCCCCGGCCGGCCACGGAGGGGACGTCGCCCGTCGTGGTCAGCGTCAGCGGGCCCGACTCGGGCAGCGGAACCGGCTCGGAGCTGCCCCGCCAGGTCGCCGTCGCCGTGGCCGCGTTCTGGGCGACGCCGACGGCGAGCCGGGTGGCCGCCCGCACCTCGGCCGCGTCGCGGGCGGTGAGGTCCGCGACCGCCTGGGCCGGGAGTTCCACGGTGGTGGTGACGTCGGACGGAGTGAACGCCTCGCCCGCCCCGGCCCGTTCCGGGAAGTGGGCCGAGATCCGCACCGTCGCGGGCCACTGCCCCGAGGGGAGGGTGCAGACGTAGGGCAGCTCGGCCTCGACCTCCTGGGTGCCCGAGGCGGAGGCCCCGGTCGGGACCAGGGCGGCGAGCACCACGAACGCGGCGATCGACGTGGTCCGGGCACGGGCCCGGGCCCGGGGCGGCCGCGGGGCGGCGGCTGGCTTGGCTTGCATGCGACTCCGCTCGGATGGCTCGGACGGGAGGCCGTGTCTTCTCGGGCGCGGCACCGGGCCCGCGAACGCCCGGCCGGGGTGCCGGCCGGGCGGACGGGCTGGTCGGCGGCCTACGGGTTGGAGCCGACGATGGTCGGAATGGCGCCGGTGCTGGCCACCTTGACGGCGTAGTTGCCCTTGAAGGTGGGCTTGGTGGCGGTCGTGACGATCGCCCCGCAGTTGACGGGGTTGGTGACCACCAGTTCACCGGCGGTGCTGTTGATCGCCAGCACACCGGTGGAGTTGGTGTACGTGCCCGACGCCTTGCCCGTCACCGTGAACTTGCAGGCGCCGGCGGTCACGTTGGCCTTGACGTTGCCGACGTAGCCCTTGGTGACACCGGTGGAGGCGTTGTAGTCCAGCGCGATGACGTCCCACGGGGTGACCGACGTGGTGGTGACGTTGCCCAGGACGCTGGTGCACGGCGAGCCGGACGCACCGAAGTTCATGGTGGTGATGTCGGCGACGTCGCCGGGGTTGCCGGTGGCGCTCGCCATCGTCCCGGCCGCGTTCGAGGTCGTGCACGTCATGGGGATGGTGGCGGTCAGCACGATGTTGCCGACGTTCACGGCGTTGAAGGCGGCCGGCGAGGGGTTGACCGTCCACACCGTGGAGGGCACCGCCGAGGACGGGACGGCGGCGAGGCCGAGTGCCGACGCGGCCGCACACACCACGAGGGCGGACCTTCTGATGCTCTTCTTCATGACTCGGTCTCCTTGAGGGTTGACCTGCATTGCGCCGTGACGTTACTCGCCGGAAACATAGCCGAACAATGCGGCCGTCCATGATTCTTTGAAAAGTGGAACAAGCTGTTTCCGGGGTGAGTGAATCGCGATTCCTCTTAGTCACCTGCTGCCAAGGTCGAGCGGCCGTCCCGGGCCGCTCCCGCGTCACCACCGTCGCACGCGCCGGGGTTTCCGTACTCACTCGATGACAAGTTCCCGAGTGGTTTTTGTGTCCTCCCTGACAGGTTCCGTATGGCCGGAGTCGGTATCCCGGAAAACTCCGATTCCGGTGTTGCCCGTCGAGGTTACTCGGCCGTAACGTGCCGGTGCGATGCTCGGTTCCAGGTCGGTGGCCCCCGTCGGCCGGAGCCATGGCGGACGCGTGCGGGCCCCACCTCCTGTCGGGCCCGGGTGTCCGCCGGCGGGGTCCCGCGGGATCCACACCCCCCGGAACCGCGAGACCCTGCCCTGTCTCCCCGGAGACAAGTGCGGGGCGGCCGGGTTGTCTGCGCGGTGACAAGTTCCACCGGGGCGCCGGTGATCCGTGCCGCACCCGTTGTCAGTGCGCTCCGTACCGACTTAACGTGCGGGCCCGCAGCGCGTATCCGATTGGCGTCCGCTGGAGGTGATATGGGAATCGAAGTAGTGGTCGAGGGCCTGACCAAGTCCTTCGGTAAGCAGAGCATCTGGCGGGACGTGTCACTCACCCTTCCGGCCGGAGAGGTCAGCGTGATGCTGGGCCCGTCCGGAACCGGTAAGACCGTTTTCCTGAAGTCGCTCATAGGGCTGCTCAAACCCGAGAAGGGCCGTGTCCTCATCAACGGGGTGGACATGGTGAACAGTCCGGAAAGAGACATCTACGAGACCCGTAAACTGTTCGGTCTCATGTTTCAGGACGGCGCCCTCTTCGGCTCCATGTCACTTTTCGACAATATCGCCTTCCCGCTGCGCGAACACACCCGCAAGAAGGAGTCCGAGATCCGCCGCATCGTCATGGAGCGGATCGAGGTCGTCGGGCTGCTGGGCGCGGAGGGAAAACTCCCGGGAGAGATCAGCGGAGGCATGCGCAAACGGGCCGGACTGGCCCGCGCCCTCGTCCTCGACCCGCAGATCATCCTGTGCGACGAACCGGACTCCGGGCTCGACCCGGTCCGCACCGCCTACATCTCCCAGCTGCTGATCGACCTGAACGCACAGCTCGACGCGACGATGCTGATCGTCACCCACAACCTCGACATCGCCGCCACCGTGCCGGACAACATGGGGATGCTCTTCCTGCGCGAGCTAGTCACCTTCGGCCCGCGCGAGGTGCTGCTCACCAGCGACGAGCCCGTCGTCGCCCAGTTCCTGGGGGGCCGCCGCGAGGGACCCATCGGGATGTCCGAGGAGAAGGACGCGGCCACCCTCGCCGCCGAGGCGAACGCCGCCCCCGCCGTGCCCGACGGGCCCCGGGTGATCGTGCCGCAGCTGGAGCCCTCGCCGGGCCTGCCGCCGCGTCAGGCCGTCGCCCGCCGGCGCGAGCGCGTCATGGGCATGATCGACACGCTGCCGCCCGCGGCCCGCTCCGCCATCCGGGACACCTACGCCAAGGACGCCGAGGCGGCCACCCTGCCGATGCCCGCCGCCGGGAGCGGCGCGTGATCACCGGCGCCCTGCGGCAGACCGGCAGGCTCTTCGCGCTCGCCGCCGAAGTCGTCCGAGCCGTCTTCCGAAGACCCTTCCAGTTCCGCGAGTTCGTCGAGCAGTTCTGGTTCGTCGCGAGCGTGACCATCCTGCCCGCCGCCCTGGTCTCGATCCCCTTCGGCGCCGTCATCGCCCTCCAGGTCGGCTCCCTGACCGAGCAGCTGGGCGCCCAGTCGTTCACCGGCGGCGCCAGCGTCCTCGCCGTCGTCCAGCAGGCCAGCCCGCTCATCGTCGCCCTGCTCATCGCCGGCGCCGGCGGCTCGGCCATCTGCGCCGACCTCGGCTCCCGCAAGATCCGCGAGGAACTCGACGCCATGGAGGTCATGGGCGTATCGCCCGTGCAGCGGCTGGTCGTGCCCCGGGTCCTGGCCGCCATGGGCGTCGCCGTCCTGCTCAACGGCCTGGTCTCCGTCGTCGGCATCCTCGGCGGCTACTTCTTCAACGTCATCATGCAGGGCGGCACCCCCGGCGCCTACCTCGCGAGCTTCTCCGCCCTGGCCCAGCTGCCCGACCTCTACGTCAGCGAACTCAAGGCGCTGGTCTTCGGGTTCATCGCGGGCATCGTCGCCGCCTACCGGGGGCTCAACCCGCGCGGCGGCCCCAAGGGCGTCGGCGACGCCGTCAACCAGTCCGTCGTCATCACGTTCCTGCTGCTCTTCTTCGTCAACATGGTGATGACGGCCGTCTACCTCCAGATCGTCCCGCCGAAGGGAGGCTGAGGTCCGATGGCCTCCCCGCTCGTCTGGCTCGACCGCTCCGGCGACCAACTCCTCTTCTACGTCCGGGCCCTGCTGTGGATCCCGCGGACCCTGCGCCGCTACCTCAAGGAGGTGCAGCGCCTGCTGGCCGAGGTGGCCTTCGGCTCCGGCGGCCTCGGCGTCATCGGCGGCACCATCGGCGTGATGATCGCGATGACGCTCTTCACCGGGACCGTCGTCGGACTCCAGGGCTACGCGGCCCTCGACCAGATCGGCACGGCCGCGTTCACCGGATTCGTCTCCGCCTACTTCAACACCCGCGAGATCGCCCCCCTCGTCGCCGGACTCGCCCTCTCCGCGACCGTCGGGGCCGGCTTCACCGCGCAGCTCGGCGCCATGCGCATCAACGAGGAGGTCGACGCGCTGGAGGGCATGGGCATCCGCTCCATGCCCTACCTCGTCACCACCCGCATCATCGCCGGCGTCGTCGCCATCGTCCCGCTCTACGCCATCGGGCTGCTCTCCTCCTTCCTCGCCTCCCGCTACGTGACCGTCCTGTTCAACGGGCAGTCCCGGGGGACGTACGACCACTACTTCAACCTCTTCCTCTCCCCGACGGACGTGCTGCTGTCCGTACTGAAGGTGCTGATCTTCAGCGTGATGGTGATCGTCGCCCACTGCTACTACGGCTACCGCGCCTCCGGCGGCCCGGCCAGCGTCGGTGTCGCCGTCGGCCGGTCCGTGCGCAACGCCATCGTGCTGATCAGCGTCACCGACTTCTTCCTGTCGCTGGCCCTGTGGGGCGCGACCACGACCGTGAAAGTGGCGGGGTGAGATGAGCGGACCCCGAGGAGCACGCGGCCGGCGGCTGCGCCACCGGCTGGCCGGAGTGGTGTTCGTGCTGGTGCCCGCCCTGCTGATCTGGCTGGCCGTCGCCGTCTACGACAAGAAGTTCACCGACTCCGACCCCGTGGTCGTCGAGACGGGCAGCGCCGGCAACCAGATGCACCCGGGCGCCGAGGTGAAACTGCGCGGCGTCGTCGTCGGCGAGGTCCGCGCCATCGACGCCACCGGCGACGGCGCCCGGCTCACCCTCGCCATGAAGCCCGGCGCGCTGGACGACGTACCGTCCGACGTCCGCGCGCAGATGCTGCCCACCACCCTGTTCGGCGAGCGGTTCGTGGCCCTCGTACCGCCCGCGGACCCCTCGCCCGAACCCCTGGCCGCCGGGGCCGTCGTCCCCCAGGACCGGTCCGCGAACGCCATCGAACTCCAGCAGGTCCTCGACGACGTGCTGCCGATGCTCACCGCCGTCCAGCCGCAGAAGCTCTCCGCGACCCTGTCCGCCGTCTCGCAGGCCCTGGAAGGCCGCGGGGAACGCCTCGGCGACACGCTCAGCCTGCTGGACGAGCACCTGGAGGAGTTCAACCCGAACCTGCCCGCCCTCAACCGTGACCTCAAGGAACTCGTGAAGGTCAGCCATGTCTACGCGGACGCCGCGCCCGACATCATCACGGCGCTCACCGACTTCACCACCACCAGCGGCACCCTCGCCGAGCAGGAGGCGGAACTCGCCGCCACCCTCGGCGCCACGACCCGGACGGCCGAGGACGTGACGGCCTTCCTGCGCAAGAACAAGGACAACATCATCCGGCTCGGCGACACCAGCCGCCCCACCCTGGAACTGCTCGCCGAGTACTCCTCGGCCTTCCCCTGCACCCTGCGCACCCTCGCCGACTTCGTGCCGGCCATGGACAAGGCGCTCGGCAAGGGCACCGACCGGCCCGGCATCCACGTCGACGTCACCAGCGTCGCCTCGCGCGGGGCCTACCGGCCCGGCCGCGACACCCCGGTGTACGACGCCGGCGGCGGTCCCCGCTGCCCCTCCGTGCCCTACCTCGGCGCCCTGCCCCGGCCCGCCGCGCGGGCCGCCGCCCCCGCGGCCGAGCAGGACCTCGGTCCCGCCAACTCCCCGCAGGAGAACGACCTCGTCAACGAACTCCTCGCGCCCGCCGCCGGGAAGAGCCCCGGCGACCTGCCCGACTGGAGCAGCCTGCTCGTCGGCCCCGTCTACCGCGGTACGGAGGTGACCCTCGGATGACCGGCGCCGACCACGCGCACACCCGGCGCCGCCCGCTGACCGGACCGCTGGTCAAGTCCCTCGTCTTCGTGGTGGTCACCGCCCTCGCCACCACCGTGCTCGGTCTGAGCGTCGCCGGCACCAGCGTCGACTCCGCCAGCGGCACCAGCACCTACAAGGCCCTGTTCACCGACGTCACCGGGCTCACCGACGGCGACAGCGTGCGGATCTCCGGGGTGACGGTCGGCGAGGTCACCGACGTCCGCGTGGTGCACCGGCGCACCGCGCAGGTCACCTTCACCGTCCGCGACGACCGCAGGCTGCCCCGGTCGACCACCGCCGCCGTGAAGTACCTCAACATGGTCGGCCAGCGCTACGTCTCCCTCGACCGCGGCAGCGGCGACCTCACCGGCACCCTCCCGGAGGGCGGCACCGTCCCGCTGGACCGCACCACGCCCGCGCTCGACCTCACCCTGCTCTTCAACGGCTTCAAGCCGCTGTTCGAGGGCCTCTCCCCGAAGGACGTCAACGAACTCGCCGGCTCGATCGTGCAGGTGCTCCAGGGCGAGGGCACCACCGTCGACAGCCTGATCCGGCACATCGGTTCGCTCGGCACGACCGTCGCCGCCAAGGACAAGGTGATCGGCCAGGTCGTGGAGAACCTCACCACCGTCCTGGACACCCTCAACGACCGCGAGGACGACTTCGACGACCTCGTCGGCACCCTCCAGAAGCTCGTCAGCGGCTTCAACCAGGACCGCAAGCCCCTCGGCGAGGCCGTCACCGCCATGGGCGACCTGACCACCGTCACCGCGGGACTCCTGGAGGACGGCCGCGCGCCCCTCAAGAAGGACATCAGGGAACTGGGTCGGCTCTCGGCCAACCTCGGCGCACACACCCCGCAGATCGAGGACTTCCTGGAGAAGAGCCCCGCCAAGATGACCGCCCTGGCCCGCCTGTCCTCCTACGGATCGTGGTTCAACCTCTACCTCTGCGAGGCGCGCGTGAGCGGAGTGACCACCTCCGACGGCTCGAAGCCGCCGACCGGCATCGCGATCACCGAATCGAGGTGCCGCGGATGACGCGCCCCCGCAACCAGCCGCGCTTCAAGCCGGTCAAGGAACGCAACCCCGTAGCCGTGGGCGTCGCCGGACTGCTCGTCCTCACCCTGATCGGCCTCCTCGCCTACCACGTCGACCGGCTGCCGTTCGGCGGCGGGACCACCTACAACGCCGACTTCTCCGAGGCCGCCGGCCTGGACGAGGGCGACGAGGTACGCATCGCCGGCGTCAAGGTCGGCCAGGTCACCGGCGTCGCGCTCGACGGCGCCAAGGTCAAGGTCACCTTCGAGGTCGAGGACGCCTGGCTCGGCGACCGGACGACCGCCGCCATCGCCATCAAGACCGTCCTCGGCGACAAGTACCTGGCGCTCGACCCGCTCGGCTCCGGCCGCCAGGACCCGGGCGTCCGCATCCCGCTGGCCCGCACCACGTCCCCGTACGACGTGACCCAGGCGTTCCAGGACCTCAGCGGCACCGTCGACGACATCGACACCGGGCGGCTCGCGGAGAGCTTCGCGACCATCTCCGACACCTTCAAGGATTCCCCGCCGCACGTGCGCAAGGCGGCCACCGGTCTGTCCGACCTGTCGAAGTCGATCTCGAAGCGCGACGCCAAGCTCTCCGAACTCCTCAAGGGCAGCGCCGACTTCACCAAGACGCTGGAGAACAACAAATCCAGCTTCGAGACCCTCATCGAGGACGGCGGCCCACTGCTCGGTGAACTCCGCGACCGCCGCACCGCCATCAGCGCCCTGCTCAAGGGCAGCCAGGACCTCGGCACCGAACTCGGCGGCCTCGTCAAGGACAACGAGAAGCAGCTCGGCCCCACGCTGAAGGCGCTCGGCCGTGTCACCAGCGTCCTGGAGAAGAACAACACCCAGCTCGGCGAGACCCTCGCGCTGGTCGGCCCCTACTACCGCCTGGTCGGCAACACCCTGGGCAACGGCCGCTGGTTCGACAGCTACCTGTGCGGCGTCGTGCCCCGCGACTACCTGCCCGCGACCTCCCAGCCCGAGACCGGATGCCTGCCGCCCAAACAGCCCGCGGCGGCCCAGGGGAGCGGTGAGTGATGACCCGACGCCGAAAGATCCTCACCGGGGTGCTCGCCCTCGTGGTGCTCGCCGCCGGCGGCCTGGTCGCCGCCCGGGTCCTCGAACCCGACGGCACCCGCGTCACCGCCTACTTCGACCGCGCCATCGGCGTCTACGCCGGGTCCGACCTGCGCATCCTCGGGGTCCGGGTCGGCGAGGTGGAGTCGGTGGACCCCCAGGGCACCAGGGTCCGCGTCGGCCTCCGCCTGGACGAGGGGATCAAGGTCCCGAAGGACGCGCGGGCCGTCGTGGTCGCGCCCAGCGTCGTCGCCGACCGCTACGTGCAGCTCACCCCCGCCTACCGCGAGGGCCCGGCCCTCGCCGACGGCGCCGTACTGCCCGCCTCCCGCAACCACGTCCCCGTCGAGATCGACCAGATCTACGACTCGATCACCGAACTCGGCGACGCCCTCGGCCCGGACGGCGCCAACTCCGACGGCGCCCTGTCCGAACTGCTGAGGACCGGCGCCGACAACCTCGACGGCAACGGCGAGGCCATCGGCGACACCGTCGAGGAGTTCGGCAAGGCGGCCAAGACCCTCGACGGCAGCAGCGGCGACCTGTTCAGGACGCTCAGCAGCCTCCAGACCTTCACCACCATGCTGAAGAACAAGGACACCGACGTGCGCACCGCGCAGGAACGCCTGGACGACGTCGTCAGCTTCTTCGCCGACAACAAGGACGACCTCACCGGCGCGCTGAAGGAACTCGGCAAGGCCCTCGGCCAGGTCAAGACCTTCATCGAGGACAACCGGGGCGAGCTGAAGAAGAACGTCGACCGGCTCGTCCCCCTCACCCGGACCCTGGTCGAGCAACGCGCCTCGCTGGCCGAGGCGCTGGACGTGGCGCCCCTGGCCGCCGACAACGTCGTGAACGCCTACAACCCGGACACCCGCACCCTCGACGGCCGCGCCAACCTCAACGAGATCAGCGGCGGCGGCCCGCTGCTGCCGCTGCCCGTGGCCGGGGCGGCCGACGGGGCGAAGGGGGAGGGGCGATGAGGCGCGGCAGAACCGGCGCGGGCCGGGCCGCGGGCCTCACCGCCGGCGCACTGGCCGCCGTCGGACTCGCCCTCGTCCTGACCCTCGGCGGGGTCACCGTCGTACCGAGCGGCTTCGACGGCATCGAGGACCTGCCGCTGCCGGGCGGCGCCGACCTCGGCGACCACCCCTACACCGTCACCGCCGAACTCCAGGACGTGCTCAGCCTCGTCCCGCACGCCGCCGTACGCGTCAACGACGTCGCCGTCGGCCGGATCACCGGCATCGAACTCGGCGAGGACGACTGGTCGGCCCGCGTCACCATGGAGATCAACGGCGACGTGCGGCTGCCCGCCGACGCCACCGCACGCCTCGAACAGTCCAGCCTGCTGGGCGAGAAGTACATCCAGCTCGTCGCCCCCGCCAAGGAGACCGGCACCGGCCGGCTGACGGACGGCAGCGTCATCCCGCTCGCCCGCACCGGCCGCAACACCGAGGTCGAGGAGGTGTTCGGCGCGCTGTCCCTGCTCCTCAACGGCGGCGGCGTCAACCAGCTCAAGACCATCACCCGGGAACTCAACGCCGCGCTCGGCGGCCGCGAACCCGAGGTCCGCTCCATGCTGAAACGGGTCAACACCCTGGTGGGCGACCTCGACGACCACCGCGGAGACATCACCGACGCCCTCGACGCCGTCAACCGGCTCTCCTCGACCCTCGCCACCCGCAAGGACGACGTCGGCACCGTCCTCACCGACCTGTCGCCCGGACTGAAGACGCTGGAGCAGCAGCGCGGCTCCCTGCTGACCATGCTGCGCTCCCTCGACACGCTGTCCGGCGTCGCCGTCTCCACCATCGACGCGAGCAAGGACGACATGATCGCCGACCTCAAGGCCGTGGCGCCGACGCTGAAGGCCCTGGCCGACGCGGGCACCGACCTGCCCGACTCGCTCCAGGTGCTGCTGACGTACCCGTTCACCGACGAGGTGCTGAGCGGCGTGAAGGGCGACTACCTCAACACGTATCTGACCATGACCGCCGTGCCCGGGACCCAGGTGATCCCGCCGCTCGTGTCCGAGGACAAACCGGCGAAGAAGCGGTCCTCCTCCTCGCCCCTGCCGCTGCCCTCCGTGTCGGAGTCCGGAGGTGAGCGCGAGTGATCACCTTGGCCGTACGGCTGAAGAACCTCGCCTTCCTCGTCGTCGCCGTCCTCGCCCTGTCCTACCTCGGCATCCGCTACGCCGACCTCGGCCGGTACGTGGGCGTCGCCGACTACTACACCGTGGACGTCCGGCTGCCGCGCACGGGCGGCCTCTTCACCCACTCGGACGTCACCTACCGGGGCGTCTCGGTGGGCCGGGTCGGCCCGATCGACCTCACCGACGAGGGCGTCGTCGCCGAACTCCGCATCAAGAAGTCCGCGCCCCGCATCCCGGCCGACACCAAGGCCGTGGTCGCCGGGCTGTCCGCCGTCGGCGAGCAGTACATCGACCTGCGGCCCGAGAGCGACGGCTCCCCCTACCTCGCCGACGGCACCCGCATCGAACAGGCCGACACCGAGGTGCCCGCACCCGTCACCGACGTCCTCACCAGCGTCGACGACCTCGTCAGCTCGGTGCCGCTGGAGGATCTGCGCACGGTCGTCGACGAGTTCGGCAAGGCCTTCGAAGGGCACGGCGACGACCTCCAGGTGCTGCTCGACAGCGGCAGCGACTTCGTCGAGGCCGCCGACCGCGCCCTGCCCTCCACCACCCTGCTCATCAACGACGGCGAGACCGTCCTGCGCACCCAGGCCCAGGAGGCGCGGGCCATCCGCGACTTCGCCGTCGGCGCCAAGGACCTGGCCGCCGCGCTCAAGGGCTCCGACACCGACCTGCGCCGCCTGCTCGCGGTCACCCCCGAGGCCGCCACCCAGGTCAGCGGCCTGCTGCGGGACCTCGACCCGAGCCTCGGCGTCGTCCTCGCCAACCTCCTGACCACCTCCGAGGTCGCCGTCACCCGGCAGCGCGGCATCGAGGAACTCCTCGTGAAGTACCCGGCGGCCGTCGCCGCCGGCGCCACCGCGGTCGACGGGGGCAGGCTGAACCTCGGCCTGGCCGTCACCTTCTTCAGCCCCCTGCCCTGTACCGACGGCTACGGCGCCACGCGCTACCGCAACGGCCTCGACCTCGGCACCGCGCCCGCCCTCAACACCGACGCGGCCTGCACCGCCCCCGCGTCGAGCGGGAAGAACGTGCGCGGCTCCGCCAACGCCCCGAAGAGCGGCCCGGTGCCCGACCCGGCCAGACCCGGTTCCCTGCCCTCGGGCAGCGGCGGAACCCCGGCCGGGGGCGGCACTCCGGCCAAGGAGAGCACCCCGGCCCTCCCCGGCGCTCTCGCCCTGCCCGGACAGAGCGGTGAGGCGCCGGCCGGCCTGACCGGTCTCCTCGCCCCGGCCGCCGGGAGCACGCGATGAGACGGGCCGGGATCCTCACCGGAGCGGGGCTCGTGCTGGCCCTCGGCGTCTGCGGCACCGGCGCGTGGACGTACGCCGAGGCCCGCACCGACGACGCGCTCGCCTACGGCCGGGAGCGGGACGAGGCGCTCGCCGACGGGCGGGACGGCATCGCCGTACTCACCACGCTCGACGCCGCCACCCGGCAGCGCGCGGAGCGGAGCATCCGGGACTGGCGCAGCGTCTCCACCGGGCCGCTGCGCGAGGAACTCGGCGACACCGAGGCGGCGGCCGGGACCTCGGCGCGCGGCACGGTCACCGAGGCCGCCGTCACCGCGCTCGACACGCGGTCCGGCACGGCCAAGCTCATCGCCACCGTACGCGTCCAGGTCACCCCCGCCGGGACGAAGAAGCCGTCCACCGACCGCAAACGCCTGGAGGCGGTCCTGGCCCGCACGGGCGAGGGGGAGTGGAAGGTACGGGCGCTGAGCGCCGTGCCGGTGGCGGAAGGGAAGGGCGAGGAGTGATGACACCGACGTGGCTGCTGCGCAGGGGCGCCGCACCGGAGCCCGGCACGGAGGACGAGCAGGCCCCGGACGCGGACGCCCCGGACGCGGACGCCGAGCCGGAGCCCGCCGCCGAGGCGTCCGCCGAGAAGGGCCCGCCGAACGGGCGCCTGCGGAGGGCGGCCCTGGCCGGGACCGCCGCCGTCCTCGTCCTCGGCGGCTGTGGATTCTTCTACGCCGCCCACCAGTTGAGGTCCGAGGCGCCCGCCCGGAACCGCGCGCTCACCGACACCGAGGCCACCACCCGCGTCGCGGGCGACGTCGGCGACGCCCTCGCCCGGATCTTCTCCTACACGCCGGACGGCACCGCGGCCGCCGAACGCTCCGCGAACAGCGTCCTCGACGGCCGCGCCGCCCGCCAGTACGAGACCCTCTTCGCCCGGGTCCGCGACGACCTCACCGAGCAGCGCGTCACCCTGAGCACCCGGGCCGTCCGCACCGGAGTGATCGAACTCGACGGAGACCGGGCCCGCCTGCTGGTCTTCCTCGACCAGACCTCCCACCGCGGCGAAGACAAGGGCAACGGGAAGGGCCAAGCCAAGGCCGACGCCGAGACCACCACCGCGGCGGCCCAGCTCACCGTCACCGCCCGGCTCGACGGCGACCGGTGGCGGATCGTCGACATCAAGGCCCGCTGACCATGCGCGGGAGACTGGAGCACCCCATGAAACGCGCGGTCCGCCTCCTCGACGCCGGCCGTTCCCGGCCGCTGCCGGCCCTGGCCCTCGCCCTCACCCTCGTGGCGGGCGGCTTCGCCGCCTGGGCCGGCCAGGACTGGTACCGGGCGGCCCACGACGAACAGGCCGCGTACGCGACCCAGCGGGACGCGGCACTCTCCGCCGGCGAGCAGGCCGTGCAGAACCTGAACACGCTCGACCACCGCGAGCTGAAGCGCGGCCTGGACCTGTGGGAGTCGTCGACCACCGGCGAGCTGCACGAGCAACTCGCCTCGGGGCGCGACGAGTTCGCCGCCCAGGTGAAGGAGGCGAAGACGGTGAGCACGGCCCGGGTGCTGTCCGGCGCGGTCACCGAACTCGACGACCGCGCCGGACGCGCCCGGGTGCTGGTCGCCCTGCGCGTCACCGTCAAGGCGGCCGACGGGGCGAAGTCCGACAAGGACAGCCGCATGCTCGGCGAACTCACCCGGACCGACGGCCGGTGGAAGCTGAGCGCCCTGGGACAGGCACCCGTCGGCGGCACATCGACCGGCTGACCCGGTTCCGTACCGCGAAGCCGGCCGCAGCGAGGAGGACACCGCACCATGTCGACGACCCGTCACCACATCAACCGCCAGCGGCGCCGCCAGGCCCGCGAGACCCGGCCCGCCGCCTCCGCCGGGCACCCGGAACACACCGAGCGCACGCCAAGGGGGGCCGGTACGCGCGGCGCCACCGCCGTCCTGGAGCCCGCCGAGGCCGCCACCGCCGACCCGTCCACGGACGGAGCGGCCCCGAAGGCCACCGGGGGCCGGCCGCGCCGCCGCCCCCCGCTCCTCGTGCTGCTCTGCGCGCTGACGGTGCTCCTCGGCGGCTTCGCGGGCTGGGCGCACGCGAAGGCCGAAGGGCTCAGGTCCGAGCCCGCGCGGAGCAACACCGCGCTGACCGACCTCGCCCGCACCAGCGAGATCAAGGGACAGGTGGCCAAGGCCGTCGACCGGCTCTTCTCCTACGACCACGCGGACCCCGGCGCCCTCGACGAGGCGGCCAAGGACCTCCTGACGGGCAAGGCCGTCGACCAGCACCGCGACCTGTTCGCCGACGTCCGCGCGCGGGCCGACGAGCAGAAGGCGGTGATCACCACGACGGTCACCGAGAGCGCGGTCGAACGGATCGACGGCGACCGGGCCCGGGTCCTCGTCTACGCCGACCAGAGCAGCGTCGCCACCACCGGGAAGCAGGCCGCCACGGACCAGAAGAACGAGGCGGGAGGAGGGACCGCGCAGGACGAGGGCGTGTACGCGGCGGCCATGCTCGCCGTCGACGTCGTGCACCGCGACGGACGCTGGCTGGTCTCCGCCCTCGACACCTTCGGCCGCTGAACCGCACGCCCGACCGCACCCCCGAACCCGCGGCCCTGACCAGTCTCCCGCCTCCCGCCCCCGCACCTCCGACGGATCCGACAGGAGTGACGACCATGTCCGTACGCCGTGCCCGACGCCTGTACCGAGGGCGGGCCCGCAAGGGACTGCGCACGACCGCCCTCGCGGTGGCGGCCATGGCGGCCCTCACCGCGTCCCAGGCCCCCGGCCTCACCGGCGACGCGAAGGACACCCACGCCGGACCGGCGGCCGACGACCTGAGCCTGCCGACGACGGACGGCCCGTTCGCCGAACTCGTGCCGCCGGGCGACGGCTCCTACCACACCGAACTCCCGCCGCTGAGGACCCGGGACGGCGGCTCGGCCGCCCCCGCCCTCGGGCCGGAGATCCGCGCCCAGTCGGGCATCCCGGCCACCGTGCTGCGCGCCTACCGCGCCGCCGAGACGGCCGTCGGCAGGACGGACCCGGGCTGCCGGCTGCCCTGGGAACTGCTCGCGGCGATCGGCAAGGTCGAGTCCGGCCAGGCACGCGGCGGCGCGGTCGACCGGAACGGCACGACCCTGAGCCGGATCACCGGACCGCCCCTCGACGGCCGGGGCTTCGCCCTGATCCGGGACACGGACGGCGGCGCCCACGACGGCGACACGGTCTACGACCGGGCGGTGGGCCCGATGCAGTTCCTGCCGTCCACCTGGGCCCGCTGGGGCGCGGACGGCAACGGCGACGGCCGCGCCGACCCGGACAACGTCTTCGACGCGGCGCTGGCGGCCGGGCACTACCTGTGCGCCGGTGACCGGGACCTGGGCCGGGCGGCGGACCTGGACCGGGCGGTCCTCAGCTACAACAACTCCCGCACCTACCTCGAACTGGTCAGGCACTGGCTGGAGTTCTACAGCCGGGGAGTCCACACCGTCCCCGACGGCAAGGGCGTCGTCCCGAAGAGCCCCGGCGCGGGCGGCGACACCCCGGCGACCGAGCCCGTCGACGGCGAGAGCGGCGGCGGGGGACACGGCGGCGGGAACGGCGGTGGAGGCGCGGACGACGGCATCGACATCGGCCCGGACCCGAGCACCACGCCGGGCAGCCCCGGACCGTCCCCGTCCCGCCCCGTACCGTCCACGGCCCCGAACCCGCCCTCCCCGACGGTGCACCCGACGAGCCCGGACCCCTCCCCGTCGTCGCCCACCGAGACCCCGGACCCCTCGCCGGACCCGACCGGCCCGAGCCCCTCGCCGACGGCCACGGACGGCTGCTCCACGGAACCGGGGACCGCGTCCCCCGACCCCACGGCCTCCCCGACGGACCCGTCCTGCCCGACCCCGTCGGACACTCCGGCCACCTCGGCCGGGTAGGGGCACCCGGCGCGGATCAGCCCGCCTGGCCCATCCCCGCGGCGTTCGGCCAGCCCGTCGCCGGGACCGACTCCAGACCGTTGGTGCCCCGGACCTGGGCGGCGGTGAGGCCGCCGCGGGCCGGGACGCCGGGCGGGGTGGGCCCGAACGGCGGCGGGTACGCGACGGCCGGGGCGGGCGCCGGAACCGGGGCCGGTCCGGGCTGCGGGACCGGCCCCGGGTGGGGGACCGGCACC
>NZ_MULI01000066.1 GCF_002939385.1 Streptomyces sp. MH60
AGGCCTGCGGCGCCGACGGCGGCGCGGACTGCTGCGGGGTCTCCGGGACGCCCCACGGCTGGGCGCCGGGCGGCGTGGGCCAGCTCTGGGTGGCGGGCGACCCCTGCTGCTGGTCGGGGCCCCAGGGCCGGTCCCAGGCCTGACCGCCGGGCGGCGCGGAGGCGGGTGCCGGGCCACCGGTCTGCGGGCCGACGGGAGTGCCGGCCCGACCGGGCAGCAAGGGCTCGCCGCCGTCCGAGGGCAGCACGATGCCTTCGCGCGCTTGCCGCGGCGAGGGCTCCTCGCCCTGTCCACTCTGCGTCACCGGGACTCCTACGAATGGGGGACCTTCGGAATCGTCGGCTCACGCTACCGGGTCCCCCGAGCCCACTGCCACGCCGCCCGGGGCGTCAGCTCCTTCCCTGTGACCGCAGTAACAAAACCAGGCCGCGGCGCGCTGTTGATGTCCGTTTCCGCTCATCGCGCCGGAGTTTCACGCGCGTTCACTCATCCGCGCCCCATCCGTTCACGCCGCGGTCTGGAGGTCGAGCCGGGCACCGAACTCCCTGACCACGGCCTCTTCCCGGTACGGCTCCAGCCGGGCCTGGAAGTCGTCCAGGTACTCGGCGCCCCGGTTCGAGCGCAGCGTCTCCAGCAGTTCCACCGCCTTCGTCGCCGTGTTGCAGGCCTGTTCGATCTCGCGCTGCTGCACCTGCGCCGTGGCCAACAGCACATGCCCGATGGCCCGCCTGCGTGCCCGCGACTCGGGGTGTCCGTCCAGGGACTGCCGCGCGTAGCGGGCGGCCGCGTCCGCCTGCCCCAGGTCCCGGTGGCAGTGCGCCAACTCGTCGGCGAGGTAGGCCTCGTCGAAGTGCGCGATCCACACGGGGTCGTCGCCGGAGGCCGGATCGGCCGACTCCATCGCGCCGACCGCCCGTCCGGCCGCCTCGTGGGCCGCCCGTACGTCGCCGAGGAGCGCGTGGCCGCGGGCCTCGGCCGCGTGGAACATCGACTCCGCGCGCGGCGTCACCCGCCCGCGTGCCCCCTCCTGCGCCGCCCGCGCCAACTGGGCGATCTCGCGCGGGTTTCCGAGCTGTGCGGCGAGGTGGCTCATGGAGGCGGCGAGGACGTACCCGCCGTAGCCGCGGTCCCCGGCCGCCTGGGCGAGCCGCAGCGACTGGATGTAGTACCGCTGGGCGAGGCCGGGTTGGCCGGTGTCCACGGCCATGTATCCGGCCAGTTCGGTCAGGCGGGCGACCGTGGCGAACAGGTCCCGTCCGACCGCCTCCCGGTAGGAGCCGGCCAGCAGTCCGGAGACCACGCTGTTCAGGTAGTGGACGAGGACCGGGCGCACGTGCCCGCTGCCGTACTGGTGGTCCAGGTCCACCAGCGCCTGGGTCATCGCGCGCACGGCCGCCACGTCGGACTGGCCCACCCGCGGCCCCGCCGAACGCGACACCTGCGGGTCGGGGGCGGAAATCAGCCAGTCCCGGCTGGGCTCGACGAGCGCCGAGGAGGCGACGGAGGAACCGGACAGGAAGTCCCGGCGCCCCACGTCGCTGCGCCACAGCTCGCAGACCTGCTCGATGGCTCCCAGTACCGTCGGCGAGAACTGGAGGCCGACGCCGGACGCGAGGTTCTTGCCGTTGGCCATGCCGATCTCGTCGATCGTGACCGTACGGCCGAGCTTGCGTCCGAGCGCCTCGGCGATGATCGCCGGTGCCCGGCCGCGCGGTTGCTGTCCGCGCAGCCAGCGGGCCACGGAGGTCTTGTCGTACCGCAGGTCGAGACCGTGCTCGACCCCGCACACGTTGACCCGGCGGGCGAGGCCCGCGTTCGAGCAGCCCGCTTCCTGAATGAGCGCCTGCAGTCGTTCGTTCGGCTGCCGCGCGACGAGAGGCCTTGCGGCCATGGCGTAACCCCCATGCGGTCTCATGCGGTCTCGATGCTGTCCCGGCGGATCGTCGGACGAAAGAGATCCGGCCGTGAAGATCAATGCCCCGTCGATGTGCCGACAATGCGAGACTTGCGGAGCTTGCGAGGATTGCCGGGGTAACGGCCGGTGCCGGCCCCACTGCTGGCTACCCAGCTCCCGCGGTGAATCCTCCTGCGCGCCCCCGCCTGTGCACCCATGCGCCCCGAGTGCGGTGCCGATGCACCTCCCCCGCGCGCACGGCGCCCGTAACCCCCGGTGAGCACGGGAGTTGAGACCCACGTGGAAGAGACCATCCCCGGCACCGAAGCCGCCCAGATCCCGCAGCAGCGCGGCACGTCGCTGCTGGAGACCGCCGTTCGCTACGCCGAGGAGCGTCACTGGGACGTGTTTCCCGGCACCTGGCTGGTGCCCGCCGACGGGGTGCAGCGCTGCTCCTGCGGCGACCCGGCGTGCGCCGCCCCGGGCGCGCACCCGGCCCGCGAGGACTGGGCGGCGCAGGCCACGGGCAGCGCGACCGTCGCCCGGCGGATGTGGCAGAAGCAGCAGGGGGCGTCGATCCTGCTGCCCACGGGGCGGACGTTCGACGCGATCGACGTGCCGGAGACCGCCGGGTTCCTGGCGCTGGCGCGGATGCAGCGGATGGAGCTGACGCTGGGGCCGGTGACGCTGGCACCGGACCGGCGGATGCGGTTCTTCGTGCTGCCGGGTGCGGGGGCGAAGGTGCCGGATCTCGTGCGGCGGTTGGGGTGGTCGCCCCGGGTGCTCGATCTGGGCGTGCTCGGGGAGGGGGCGTATGTGGCGGCGCCGCCGACGCGGTTCGGGTCGTGGGGTGCGGTGCAGTGGGCCTGCCGGCCTACGGCCGCGAATCGGTGGTTGCCGGATGTGGAGGAGTTGATCTCGGCGTTGGCGTACGCGTGCGGTCGGGATCGTTAGGGGCGCCCATTCATCTGCCGGGTTGCCCGATTTCGGCGGCTGCCGGCCGGATGTGGTTGCTCGCGCAGTTCCCCGCGCCCCTTTCGGGGCGCTCTTCCCCCCGTAGGGTTCATCGCGACGGAGGGGGACGTGGTGAGTGACAGCGCTGTGCGCGTGCGAGGGCTCTGGAAGCGGTTCGGGCAGCAGGTCGCCGTGGGCGGGATCGATCTGGAGTTGCCGGCCGGGAAGTTCATCGGGCTCGTCGGGCCCAACGGGGCCGGGAAGACCACCACGCTCTCGATGGTGACCGGGCTGCTGCGGCCGGACCAGGGGTCGGTCGAGGTCGTGGGGCACGACGTGTGGCGCGATCCGGTCGAGGTGAAGGCCAGGATCGGGGTGCTGCCCGAGGGGCTGCGGCTCTTCGAGCGGCTGTCGGGCCGTGAACTGCTCGGCTACACCGGCCGGTTGCGCGGGCTGCCCGGCGAGGAGGTCGACAAGCGCGCCACCCAGCTCCTCGACGTGCTCGACCTCGCGGGGGCCCAGCACAAGCTGGTCGTCGACTACTCGACCGGCATGCGGAAGAAGATCGGGCTCGCCGCCGCACTGCTGCACAATCCGGAAGTGCTGTTCCTGGACGAGCCGTTCGAGGGTGTCGACCCGGTCTCCGCGCAGACCATCCGGGGCGTCCTGGAGCGCTACACCGCCTCCGGCGCCACCGTCGTCTTCTCCTCCCACGTCATGGAGCTGGTGGAGTCGCTGTGCGACTGGGTGGCCGTCATGGCCGCGGGACGCATCCGGGCCACCGGGACGCTCGCCGAGGTGCGCGGCGGGGCGGCGTCGTTGCAGGAGGCGTTCCTCGAACTCGTCGGTGCGGGGGGCCGGGACGCCGGCTCGGACCTGGACTGGCTGGGCGGCGGGTCCCGATGAGCGCGCCGACCTCACCGGCCGCGGCGGTGCCGTCCGGTTCGTCGGGCCGTCCACCGGTCGCCTCCGGCGCGTCCGTCACGTCCGTCTTCGTACGGCTGAAGCTGTCGCTGCTGCGCAACGGGCTGCGGCAGTCCGGCGGGCGGCGGGCCGCCTACCTCGCCTCCGCCGTCCTCGTGCTGCTCTTCGCCGCGCTCCAGCTGATCGGCCTGATCGCACTGCGCGGGTACGCGCACGTGGACTCGCTGGTCGTGCTGCTCGCGGCGGTGCTCGCGCTGGGCTGGGCGGTGATGCCGCTGTTCTTCCCCGGCGGCGACGAGACGCTCGACCCCACCCGGCTGGTGATGCTGCCGCTGCGGCCCGGCCCCCTGGTGCGGGCCCTGCTCACCTCCTCGCTGGTGGGCATCGGGCCGCTGTTCACGCTGTGCATGTTCGCCGGGTCCGTGGTCGCGGTCGCGCACGGCGGGGCGGCGTACGCCGTCGGGGTCGTCGGCGCGGTCCTCGCGCTGCTGGTGTGCGTGACCCTGGCGCGGGCCGTCGCCGCCGCCAACGTACGGCTGCTGACCAGCCGCAAGGGGCGCGATCTCGCGGTGCTGAGCGGGCTGGTCGTCGCGGTGGGCGCGCAGCTCGTCAACTTCGGCGCGCAGCGGCTGGGTTCCTCGGGGCTGGGCGAGCTGGACCCGGTGGCCGACGTGGTGCGCTGGGTGCCGCCGGCGTCGGCGGTCGGCGCGATGGACGCGGCGAGCGACGGGTCGTACGGCATCGCGCTGGCCCAGCTGGCGCTGACGGCCGCGGCGCTGGGGCTGCTGCTGTGGGTGTGGGCCCGCCACCTGACGCGGCTGATGACGGCGCCCGACGGCTCCACGATCCAGAGCGACACCGGGGCAATCCGCGAGCGCGGCTCGGCCGGACTCGCCCGGTGGCTGCCGGCGGGCCGTACGGGCACCACCATGGAGCGCACCCTGCGCTATGTGTGGCGCGACCCGAAGACCAAGGCGGCGTGGGTGACCTCGCTGGCCATCGGTCTGATCGTGCCGGTGTTCAACGCCTGGCAGGGCACCGGCTCGGTCTACTTCGCCTGCTTCGCCGCCGGGATGCTCGGCATCCAGATGTACAACCAGTTCGGGCAGGACACGTCCGCGTTCTGGATGGTCGCGATGACCATCTCCTCGACCCGGGACGCCTACGTCGAACTGCGGGCCCGCGCGCTGGCGCTGCTGCTGATCACGCTGCCGTACGCCACCCTCGTCACGGTGCTGACCACCGCGATGCTCGACGACTGGCGGGCCCTGCCCGAGGCGCTCGGCCTGTCCTTCGCGCTGCTCGGCGCGATGCTGGCGACGGGCGCGTGGACCTCGGCGCGTTTCCCGTACTCCATCCCGCAGGAGGGGTACAAGAACGTCGCCCCGGGTCAGGTCGGACTGGCCTGGGTCTCGATCTTCGGCGGCATGATCGGCGCGGCCCTGCTGTGCGCTCCGGTGATCGCGCTGACGATCTGGCTGAACGTGAGCGAGCGGGCCGGGGACGTGGGCTGGGTGCTGCTGCCGGTCGGCGCGGTGTACGGCGCGGCGCTGACGCTGCTCGGCCTGCGGCTGGCCGCGCCGCGCACGGCGGACCGGCTGCCGGAGATCCTCGTGGCGGTCAGCAAGGGGTGACGGACCGGCCCTCCCGGGCGCGGGCGGCGCACGGTCGGCGGGCGGGCGCTCAGGCGTCCCAGGGGGTGCTCAGGCGTCCCGGAGGGCGCTCAGGCGTCCCCGAGGGTGTTCAGGCGTCCCCGAGGGTGTTCAGGAACGGCTCGATGGCCGCCCGCCACGCCTCCGGCTGGTCGTAGTGGACGAGGTGACCGGCGTCGGCGACCTCCGCGTACTGGCCGTTCGGCAGGACGCGGACCATCTCCTGGGCCTCGGCGCGGCCCAGCTCGCCGTCGAGGCCGCGCACGACCAGGGTGGGGCAGCGCACCTGGGCCAGCTCCTCCCAGTGGGCGTCGTAGACCCAGGTCTCACGGGAGCGCAGCATCTGCTCGGGTTCGAAGACGGGGCGCCAGCCGTCCGGGGACTCGGCCATCACCTCGGCGTAGAACTCGCCGCGGGCCGGGTTCGGCCGCTCCACCCATGGATCGTCCTCGCCGAACCACTTGCGGACGTCGGCGAGCGTGGCGAAGGGGACCGGCCAGGCGCGGAACCATTCGGTCCAGGTGTGCTGGGAGGCGGTGCCGAGGGCGGAGGCCCGCATGTCGCAGATGATCAGGCCGCGGACCAGGTCGGAGCGTTTGGCGGCGAGCTGCCAGGCGGTCAGCGCGCCCATGGCGTGGCCGATGAGCACGGCCGGGCCGAGACCGAGCTGCTCCAGGGCGGCCTCGACGTCCTCGACGTACGCCTCCCTGGTGTAGGCGGCCCGCGGGGGCTTGTCGCTGCGGCCGTGGCCGCGCTGGTCGAGGGTGACCGCCCGGTGGCGGGCGGAGAGCCAGCGGACCGTGGCGGCCCAGTGCGAGGCGCGGCCCATCAGGCCGTGCAATAACAGCACGCCGGGCAGGTCTCCCGCGCCGGACCCGGAGGAGGCCGGGTCGGACGCCCGGTCGGTCTTGGGAGGGTCGCCGAACTCCCAGGCCGCGAGGCGTACACCGCCCGCGCCGGTCACGTCGATGCGCCGCGCCATAGGTCCTGGCACCCCCAAGCTCCGCTCGGACCCGCCCGCCCTCGCGGGCCGGCCGTCCTGTGAACCGTGTCCTGCCTGCCGTGCAGAGTAGCCAACTTATCGAATACGCATTCGAAAGAGCCGTTTCGACGAGCAACACCCCTCATTCGAGTGACACCGCTCAGGGATTGATCGCCGCCGCCCAGGGGAGATCTTCAACGGGAGGCGGACCGCTCGGGGAAAACGGTCCGAGGGGATTGACCTTGAGAGCTCGGGGCTCCAGGTCAGCACAGGGGAGGACAGGCCCCGGCGCCGCACGGCGCCGGGGCCCTCTCCGTCTCTCCGGCACGCCCCTCCCCCTCTCCGGCCGGGCGACATCGCTGTCAGCCACGGGCCAAGAGCCCCTCACGTCCGCTGCCTCACGCCACAGCCTTGCACGCGAAGCGTCCGGCCGCTGCGATTCCGCGCACTGGAATCCGAATCGACGGGCCCCGGCCGACGGGCCCCTCCGGGGCGCGCGGTCAGCGCTTGGCGACGAACACGTGGGAGGCGGTGTCCGCCTCCAGCTCGGCGGCCTCGCCGCCGCTGCCCACCAGCACGCCGCCCGCCGACTCGGTCACGCTCACCACCGAGCCGGGCTGCACCCCGGCCCGGCGCAGCGTGTACATCAGCTGCGCGTCCGTCTGGATCGGCTCGCCGATCCGGCGCACGACGACCGTCTTGCCCTCGATCCCCGGGTCGAGGTCGGCGAGGGACACCATGCCCTCGTCCAGGAACGGGTCGGCCCCGTCCGTCTCGCCCAGCTCCTCCAGGCCCGGGATCGGGTTCCCGTACGGCGACTCGGTCGGGTGCCGCAGCAGCTCCAGCACCCGGCGCTCGACCGCCTCGCTCATCACGTGCTCCCAGCGGCACGCCTCCGCGTGCACCTGCTCCCACTCCAGGCCGATCACGTCGACCAGCAGGCACTCCGCGAGTCGGTGCTTGCGCATCACGCGCGTCGCCAGCCGCCGGCCCTCGTCGGTCAGCTCCAGATGCCGGTCCGCCGCCACGGACACCAGCCCGTCACGCTCCATCCGCGCCACCGTCTGGCTGACCGTGGGACCGCTCTGGTCGAGCCGCTCGGCGATCCGGGCGCGCATCGGGACCACACCTTCCTCCTCCAGCTCCAGGATGGTGCGGAGGTACATCTCCGTGGTGTCGATCAGTCCGGACATACGTGCCCCTCGATGAGATTGCCGGAGGCTGAGGCCCACCGGCGCGTGCGCTGGCCCTGCCACCAATTCTGACGCATACCACCGACAACCGTGCCTCGCCGCGAAAAGCCGGGCCCGGCCGCGCCCGTCCGGGCCCTCCGCGCCGCCCCGACGCCGTATTGACACCGCGCTGGTCCAGACCGCACCGTGATCCGCGACGCAGCCACTCCGAAGGGGTCCCGCATGAGCGACCACAAGCCGGCCGGTCAGTTCCTCGACGCGGCGATCGACCTCCTGCGACGTGTCCGCGACGAGGAGGCGGACAGTGTCGAGGCGGCCGGCACGCTGCTCGCCGACACCGTGCTGAGCGGCGGCCGGCTCTTCGCCTTCGGCGCCGGTCACTCCTCCCTCGCCGCCCAGGACGTCGTGTACCGCGCCGGCGGACTCGCCCTGATGAACCTGCTCGCCGTGCCCGGCGTCGTCGGCGTCGACGTGATGCCGGCCACGCTCGGCTCCGCCCTGGAACGCGTCGACGGCCTCGCGAGCGCCGTGCTGGACTCCTCCCCGCTGCGCGAGGGCGACGCCCTGGTGATCATCTCCCTCTCCGGGCGCAACGCCCTGCCCGTGGAGATGGCCATGAACGCCCGCGCCCTCGGCGTCCGGGTCATCGGCGTGACCTCGGTGGCGTACGCCGCCGAGACGACGTCGCGGCACGTCTCCGGCACGTTCCTCAAGGACCACTGCGACGTCGTACTGGACTCCAAGATCGCCGTCGGTGACGCGGAACTCACCCTCGACACCGTCCCGGCGCCCTTCGCCCCCGCCTCCACGGTCGTCACCAGCGCCCTCATGCAGGCCATGACGGCGACGGCGGCCGCGACCCTCGCCGACCGCGGTGTCGAACCGCCGCTGCTGCGCTCCGGCAACGTGGACGGCGGCCACGAGTGGAACGGGCGGGTACTGGAGCAGTACCGGGACCGGATCTTCTACCGCCGCTGAGCCGAATCCGGCGGCCCGCCGGCTACGGCCGCTCCAGCGTGCCGGCCAGGTCCAGGGCGGTGGCGATCCGCACCGCCACGTCCTCGGCGTACATCGCGTCCGCCCGCTCGAAGGCGCTGCGTCCCGCGCCGCGCAGGAAGGTGACGACGCCCAGCGTCCGGCCGCGGCTGCGCAGCGCCGCGCACAGGCCGTGCACGGTGTCCTCCGGCCACTGGCGGGCCCTGGCCCACCGGCGCACCTGCTCCGCCGGGACCGCCCGCACACCGGCGCTGGCCCGCACCGAGCCCGCCCGCTCCACGCACTGCACGGCGGGGTGCCCCTCGCCGTAGCGCACCGGCATCCCGGCCGTACCGGACGGCACGCTGGGCCCCGGCGCGCCGGACGGGGTGGCCGCGACCCGCACCAGCCGCACCGGCTCGGCCGCGTCGGTGTCCGACGTCGCCCCGCCCACCACCCGGTCGATCAGCGCGTGGTCGGCGAACCCGGCCAGCGCGAAGTCCAGGTGGACGATCGCGGCCTCCGCCGGGTCCTCGCACTCGGCCGCGGCACGCGCCGCCCGGTGCAGCTGGTTGGCCCGGAAGCGCAGCAGCGACGCCTCCTGCTCGCTCTGCTTCGACTCCGTGACGTCCTCGAAGAGCCAGCCGACGCCCAGCGGCACCGGTTCCTCCGCGAGCGGCGAGGCCAGCCGCACGAACCCACTGCGCCAGCACCGGCGCCGCTCGCCCTCCGGCGTGCGCAGACTCACCCAGACCTCGGCGGGCCCGGGCGGCGCGCCCTCCGCCAGGACGTGCGTCAGCGCGTTCTCCAGCTCCTCCACGCCCTGGGCGAGCAGATCGCCGAGCGGCCGCCCCAGCACGGACGTGCGCCCGGCTCCGAGCGCCCGTGCGGCGTGCGCGTTGACCACGGCGGGGCGCAGGTCCACGTCGACCAGGACGACACCCCAGCTGGCGTCCTCCAGCAGGGCCTCGCTCAGTGCGATGGACCGCTCCAGGTCGATCTGCGCGTGCACCTCGCTGAACGCGCAGTACACCCCGGCGGGCTTCCCGTCGGGACCGCGGACCGCCGCGGACTGCGTCCGCACCAGCACCCGGCCGCCGTCCTTGGTCAGCAGCGCGAACTCGTGCACCTGGCGGCCCGGCGCCCGCATCGCGGACAGCAGCCGGTCCTCCACCTCACCGGCGTCCGCGCTGCGCACGGCCCATCCGGCGAAGCCCTGCCGTCCCACGGCCTCGGCCGCGCTCCAGCCGAGGATCCGCTCCGCCTCGCGGTTCCAATGGGTCACGACCCCGTCCGCGTCGAAGGCGCACAGGGCCGCGTCCATGCCGTCGAGGAGCGCGGCCAACAGGTCCGCGCCGTCCCGCTCGGGCTGCTCCGGCTCGTCCGGACCCAGCTCGTCGGTGGTCCCACTACGCCGCGAAGCACTCACCTGGACCCCCTGCAGGCTGCGTCCGCCGTACCGTACGTCGGTTCGTTCACTGGCCTTCATTCAACTCGAACGTGATGCGGCACACACCGGGTTCCCGCAAGTTCGCGGAAATCGTTGTACTGCGGAAACTCGGCATAAGCCCCCGTCATGACGGGGGCGCGGCGGATCGGGCCGGGCGGGCGCCGGCGAGCCTCAGGTCGACCCACTCCTCGCGCTCGCCGTCGAGCACGTACCGCTCCTTCTCCACGAACCCACGCGCCCCGGCGAACCGCAACCCGTCGGCGTTGGCCGCCAGCACCACGGTCTCCACCGCCCCGGCGTCCAGCTCGCGCGCGTGGGCCAGCCCCGCCTCGTAGAGCGCGGTGCCGATCCCGCGCCCCCGGTACGCCGGCAGCACCCGCGCGATCACGGTCGCCGCCCGCTCCTCGCCCCCGGGCGGCCGCACGGTGGAGCAGCCGACGAGCACGTCCCCGAGGTAGGCGTTGGCCAGCCGGTTGCGCCCGGCGCGCTCCCGCGCCTCGTCGGGGGTCATGGCGGCCGGCGGCACGATCACGTTGTGCACGTGCCGCCACTCCTCCACCATGGCGTCGCCGTCCACCGGCGCGATCCGCAGCGCCGAGCCCGCACCGGTCGCGACCGTCCCGCGCCGCGCGTACACCTCGATCTCGATGCGCATCCGCTCGTCCGCGAGCCCGCACACCATCATCGTCGCGGCCGGCCGCACCTGCCCGAACGCCCGCCGCAGCGCGGGCCAGCAGGGCTCGAAGTCCTCCCGCGCGGGCAGCAGGTAGCGCACCCGCACCACGTCCGCGAACGTGCACCCCGCCTCGGCCAGCGCCGCCCCGACGTTGCGCAGGCACTGCTCGGCCTGCTCCACCACGTCCTCGGAGATCGTCATCGACGCGTAGTCGAACCCGGTCGTCCCCGACACGTGCACCCAGTCCCCGTCGACGACGGCCCGGGCGTACCCGATCCGCTCCTCGAACGTCGACCCGCTGACTATCGCCCGCCTGACCGGCGGCTCCCCCAGTCGTTTCGTCATGGGCGAAACCGTAGGTGACCAGCGCAGACGCGTCCATGGGAGATCGACGACGAATCCATCCGGAAATTCGATTGATCGGCGGCCGACCGGTTCTTAGGGTGGGCGCTACACAAGAAGGGAGGTGGTTCGGCAGATGTATGAGATCCGGACGCGTGAGGTGGCTGCGGGCTAGCGGCCCGGCACCACACGGAGTGCGGCGCCGGACCAGCGCGTGAGTGAAGCGTGCAGCCGGCCCAATCCCAAGCAGTCACCCGACCCGCGAGTCGCCGGTACGTCCGGCCGGCTCCTCCACGGAGGAACCAGACTCGCGGGTCGCCTGCGTTCAGGGCCGGGGGGCGGTCAGCCCGCGATGTCGGAGTAGCCCTCGATCTCGCGCGGGTCGCGGGTGCCCGGGCCCATGTAGCGGGCGGAGGGGCGGACCAGGCGGCCGGTGCGCTTCTGCTCCAGGATGTGGGCGGACCAGCCGGCGGTACGGGCGCAGGTGAACATCGAGGTGAACATGGGGGCCGGGACCTCCGCGAAGTCCAGCATGATGGCGGCCCAGAACTCGACGTTGGTGGCCAGCACCCGGTCGGGGCGGCGGGCGTGCAGCTCCGCCAGGGCGGCCTTCTCCAGGGCCTCGGCGACCTCGTAGCGCGGGGCGCCCAGTTCGCGGGCGGTGCGGCGCAGGACGCGGGCGCGCGGGTCCTCGGCGCGGTAGACGCGGTGTCCGAAGCCCATGAGGCGCTCACCCGCGTCGAGGGTCTTCTTGACGTAGGCCTCGGCGTCGCCGGTGCGCTCGATCTCCTCGATCATGTGCAGGACGCGCGAGGGGGCGCCGCCGTGCAGCGGGCCCGACATGGCGCCCACGGCTCCGGAGAGGGCGGCGGCCACGTCCGCGCCGGTGGAGGCGATGACGCGGGCGGTGAACGTGGAGGCGTTCATGCCGTGCTCGGCGGCGGAGGTCCAGTAGGCGTCGACGGCGGCGACGTGCTTGGGGTCGGGCTCGCCGCGCCAGCGGATCATGAAGCGTTCGACCACCGACTGGGCCTTGTCGATCTCGCGCTGCGGAACCATGGGCAGGCTCTGGCCGCGCGCGGACTGGGCGACGTAGGACAGGGCCATGACGGCGGCGCGGGCGAGGTCGTCGCGGGCCTGTGCGGCGTCGATGTCCAGCAGGGGTTTGAGGCCCCACGCCGGGGCGAGCATCGCGAGGGCGGACTGGACGTCGACCCTGATGTCGCCGGAGTGCACGGGGATGGGGAAGGGCTCGGCGGGCGGCAGGCCGGGGTTGAAGGCCCCGTCGACGAGCAGGCCCCAGACGTTGCCGAAGGAGACGTGCCCGACCAGGTCCTCGATGTCGACGCCGCGGTAGCGAAGGGCGCCGCCCTCCTTGTCGGGTTCGGCGATCTCCGTCTCGAAGGCGACGACTCCCTCTAGCCCGGGTACGAAGTCGGACATCAGGCGGCTCCTCGTGATCAGTGGTGTACGGCGACCTGGGCGGGGACGGTGCGGCGCCTCCATGGATCCACGGTCGTGTCCCGACTCGCGGTCCCGGCGGTCATCCCTGTGATGCCCCGTACGGCCGTCGGTCATCCGGCCGGGGCGGGACCAAGCACCATATCTCCGGGTGCCAGGTTTGGGGAGTGGGTGCGGCACTCGGTGCCACCCCGGTCGGGCGGTGGAGCGGATACGGCAGGATGGGCGGCGTGACCGATCGCGAAGCCGATACCGGCCTCCCCGCCGCCGCCTCAGTCCCCTTCGATCTCGCTTCGATGCGCAAGCAGTACCGGGCCGAGGGGCTGTCCGAGACCGAGCTGGCGGCGACGCCCGTCGAGCAGTTCGCGCGCTGGTTCAAGCAGGCGGCGACGGACGGCGGGCTGTTCGAGCCGAACGCCATGGTCGTCTCCACGGCGGACGAGCGGGGGCGGCCCAGCTCCCGCACGGTGCTGCTGAAGCACTTCGACGAGCAGGGGTTCGTCTTCTACACCAACTACGACTCGCGCAAGGCGCGCGAGCTGGACGCGAACCCGTACGTCTCGCTGCTGTTCCCCTGGCACCCGATGGCCCGGCAGGTCGTGGTCACGGGCGTCGCGCGCCGCACCGGGCGGGACGAGACCGCCGCGTACTTCCGGACCCGGCCGCACGGCTCCCAGCTGGGTGCCTGGGCGAGCGTCCAGTCCTCGGTGGTGGCGGACCGCCGCGCCCTGGACGCGGCGTACGCCGAGCTGGCGGCGCGGTACCCGGAGGGCGAGCAGGTGCCGGTGCCGCCGCACTGGGGCGGGTTCCGGGTGGTGCCGGAGGCGGTGGAGTTCTGGCAGGGCCGCGAGAACCGGCTGCACGACCGGCTGCGGTACACGGCGGAGGGCGGCGGGGGCTGGCGGGTGGAGCGGCTGAGTCCGTGACGGGTTCCGGCGCCGGGGGTGCGCCCGGCGAGGACGGCGCCCTCAGCCACGAGCCACTCCCGTACGCGCCGGGCGAGCCGCTCGGCGTCGCCGTCGTCCGCGTCGAGGTCGACGATCACCTGGAACCGGTCCCCCACGGTGTCAGTCCGCCTCTGCGTCCAGCGCCCGGGTCAGCAGTCGCGCCCACTGCTCCACCACCCGTTCCCGGCGTGTTCCGTCGTCGGTGAGGAGGTTGGCGAGGCCCAGGCCGCGGGCCATGTCCAGGAGGCCCTGGACGGTTTCGCGGGCGCCGGGGCGGGTCTCGTCGGCGCCGAGGAGGTCGACGGCGATGCGGTGGCTCTCGCGGCCGACGCGGGCCTCCAGCTCGGTGACCCGGCCGCGCAGCTGCTCCTCGTTGGAGGCGGCCACCCACAGGTGCAGGGCGGCGCGGAAGAGCGGGCCGGTGTAGAGGTCGACGAGGGCGGCGACCACCGCGCGCCGGTCGTCGGCGGCGGCGCCCTCGGGGAACAGGGCGCGCAGCGCCACGGAGCGTTCCTCGGCGACGTACTCCACGGCCGCCGTGAAGAGGTCCTCGCGGGTCGGGAAGTGGTGCTGGGCGGCGCCGCGGGAGACTCCGGCGTGTTCGGCGACGACGGAGACCGTGGACCCGGCCCAGCCGCGTTCGGCGAGACAGGCCACCGCGGCTTCCAGGAGCCGCTGCCGGGTGGCCCGGCTCCGGTCCTGCTTGGGAACGCGCTCCGCGCGGTCGGCCGTGTTCACGGCGCCGCTCACACCACCCATTCCGGATCCCGTCGTTCGAGGAAGGCCGTCATCCCCTCGCGGGCCTGCGGGGAGGCGAACAGCCGGGCCGAGAGCGCGGTCAGGTCGGCCGCGTCCCGGTCGAAGGCCTCCAGCACCCTAGCCGTGAGCAGCCGTTTCGTCTCGGCCAGGCCCTGCGGTGAGGCACGGCGCACACCGTCGAGGACGGGTTCGAGTACGGCGTCCACGTCGTCGCCCGCCGCGGTGACCAGGCCGATGCGGGCGGCCTCGGCGGCGTCGAAGCGCTCGCCGGTGAGGTAGTAGCGGGCGAGCGCGCGGGGGTCGGTGCGCGGCAGCAGGGTCAGGGAGATGACCGCGGGCGCCACGCCGATCCGGACCTCGGTGAAGGCGAAGGTCGACTCCGTGGACGCCACCGCGATGTCGCAGGCGGCGACCAGGCCGAGGCCGCCCGCGCGAACGTGTCCGGCGACGCGGGCGAGCACCGGTTTCGGCACCTCGGCGAGCTGCCGGAGCAGGCCGACGAGGGCGTCCGGGGCGGGCGGGTCGCGCAGGTCGGCGCCCGCGCTGAAGGTGGTGCCGGTGTGGGTGAGGACGACGGCGCGGACGCCGGGGTCCTCGGCCGCGTCGGTGAGGGCGGTGGCCAGGTCGGCGACGAGGGCGGCGGACAGGGCGTTGCGGTTGTGCGGGGAGTCGAGGGTGAGGGTTTCGACGCCCCGCGCGCGCGTGCGGCCGACGTGGGCGGTCGGGGTCACTGCCGCTCCCTCAGCTGTCGGCGGAGGATCTTGCCGGACGCGGCGCGGGGCACGGCGTCGACGAAGGTGACCCTGCGGACGCGCTTGTAGGGGGCGACGCGTTCGGCGACGTACATCATGATCTCGCCCTCCGCGAGGCCGGGTGCGGCCGGCTGGCGTACGACGAAGGCGTGCGGTACTTCGTTGCCGTCGTCGTTGTAGGCGCCGACGACGGCCGCGTCGGCGACGCCGGGGTGGGTGAGCAGGAGGGCCTCGAGTTCGGCGGGGGCCACCTGGAAGCCCTTGTACTTGATCAGTTCCTTGACGCGGTCGACGACGAACAGCCAGCCGTCGCCGTCGGCGTGTCCGACGTCCCCGGTGTGCAGCCAGCCGTCGCCGTCGATCATGGCGGCGGTGGCGTCGGGGCGGCCCAGGTAGCCCTTCATGATCTGGGGGCCGCGGATGAGGATCTCTCCGGACTCCCCGGCCGGGAGGTCCTTGCCGGGGTCGGTGAGGGAGACGATGCGCATCTCGGTGCCGGCGATGAGTTTGCCGACGGTGCCGGGCGGCGCTTCGGTCATGGCGTCGAGCGGGACGACGTGGGTGCCCGGGGACAGTTCCGTCATGCCGTAGGCCTGGCCGACGGGCGGCAGGCCGAGCCGCCGGGAGCAGGCGGCGGCGAGGCGCGCGTCCAGCGGGGCGGCGGCGCTGACGATGTACTTCAGCGAGGACAGGTCGTAGTCGGCGACCAGGGGGTGCTTGGCGAGGGCCAGGACGATCGGCGGGGCGACGTACAGGCTGGTGATGCGGTGGTTCTGGATGGCGGCGAGGAACTGCTCCAGGTCGAAGCGGGGCAGGACGACGACGGTGGCGCCGAGCCTGAGCGGGGCGTTCATCAGGGCGGTCAGACCGTAGATGTGGAAGAACGGCAGCACGGCGAGGACGCGGTCGCCGGGCGCGGTGGGCATCGACGGTTCGAGCTGGGCGAGGTTGGTGGCGATCTGCCGGTGGGTGAGCATGACGCCCTTGGGGGTGCCGGTGGTGCCCGAGGAGTACGGCAGGGCGGCGACGTCCTCGGCCGGGTCGATCGCGACGGAGGGTTCGGGCGCGGTGGAGGCCAGCATGTCGACGAGTGAGCGGTGGCCGGGCGCGCTGTCGCAGACCAGGATCTCCTGGACCCCGCCCGCGAGTTCGGCGGCCCGGCGGGCGGTGGACAGGAGCGGTGAGACGGTGACGATCCAGCGGGCCGCGCAGTCCTTCAGCTGTTTGGCGAACTCCTCCGCCGTGGCGAGCGGGTGCACCGTGGTGACGGAGGCTCCCGCGCGCGTGGCGGCGTAGAAGGCCAGAGGGAAGGCGACGGTGTTGGGGCTGTGCAGGGCGAGGACGTCGCCCTTGCGCACGCCGGTCTCGGCGAGGGCGGCGGCGACGCGCCGGTGGAACCGGTCCACCTGCTCGTAGGTGAGGGTGGTGCCGTCGGTGCCGTCGATCAGCGCCGGGGCGCTCCCGAAGGCGGCGGCCCCGCCGAGCACCGCGTCGTGGATGGGCAGGTCGACGGGCGGGACGTCTGCGTACTCGCTGCGGAACACGGTTCCTCCAACGCGGGCTGGATGGCCTCTTACTGGCCTAGTACGACTTGGGCAGGCCCAGGGTCTGGTGGGAGACGTAGTTGAGGATCATCTCCCGGCTCACGGGGGCGATACGGGCGACGCGCGACGCCGTGATCAGCCGGGCGAGGCCGAACTCGCGGGTGAGGCCGTTGCCGCCGAGGGTGTGCACGGCCTGGTCGACGGCCTTCACGCAGGCCTCGCCGGCCGCGTACTTGGCCATGTTGGCGGCCTCGCCCGCGCCGACGTCGTCGCCCGCGTCGTAGAGGTGGGCCGCCTTCTGCATCATCAGGCGGGCGAGTTCGAGGTCGATGTGCGCCTGCGCGAGGGGGTGCGCGATGGCCTGGTGGGCGCCGATGGGCGTCTTCCAGACGGTGCGCTCGCGGGCGTACTCGACGGCTTTCGCGAGCGCGTGGCGGCCCATGCCGATCGCGAAGGCGGCCGTCATCACGCGCTCGGGGTTGAGGCCCGCGAAGAGCTGGAGGAGGCCCGCGTCCTCGTCGCCGACCAGGGCGTCGGCGGGAAGGCGCACGTCGTCGAGGGTCAGCTCGAACTGCCTCTCCACGGCGGCCAGTTCCATGTCGATGGGTCGGCGCTCGAAACCCGGGGCGTCGCGCGGGACGATGAACAGGCAGGGCTTGAGACTGCCGGTGCGGGCGTCTTCGGTGCGGCCGACGATCAGGGTGGCGTCGGCGATGTCCACCCCGGAGACGAAGACCTTGCGTCCGGTGAGGATCCAGTCCCCGGTGGCCGCGTCGCGGCGGGCGGTGGTGGTGATGCGGTGGCTGTTGGAACCGGCGTCGGGTTCGGTGATGCCGAAGGCCATGAGGCGGGTGCCGTCGGCGAGTGGCGGGAGCCACTCGCGCTTCTGTTCCTCGGTGCCGAAGCGGGCGATGACGGTGCCGCAGATCGCCGGGGAGACGATCATCATGAGGAGGGGGCTGCCGGCGGCGCCCATCTCTTCCAGGACGAGGGAGAGTTCGGTGATGCCGGCGCCGCCTCCGCCGTATGCCGTCGGCAGGTTGACGCCTATGTAGCCGAGCTTGGCGGCGTCTTGCCAGAGGCGGGTGCCGTCTTCGGGGTTGGTGGTGTGGGGGTGGGTCTGGGCGAAGGCGGACACCGCTGCGCGGAGGGACTTGTGCTCTTCGGATTCGATGAGGGTGGTCACTGTGCTCCTTCGGGTGCGGGTGGTGTGTGGTGGCTCGCGCGGTGCCTCGCGCCCCTAGGTCTCCCGCACTACCGCCAGGAGAGAGCCGACCGTGACCTGGTGGCCGGGCACAGCGTTCAGGGCCGTCAGAACTCCCGTGGTCGGAGCCGTGATCCTGTGCTCCATCTTCATGGCCTCCAGCCACAGGAGGGGCTGGCCCGCCCGGACGGTGGTGCCCTCCGTCAGGCCCTCCGCGACGCGGACGACCGTGCCCGGCATGGGGGCCAGGAGGGAGCCGGGGGCGTGCTGGGTGGTGGGGTCGGGGAAGCGGGGCAGGGCGGTCAGTGCGGTGGCGTTGACGTGGATCTGGTCGCCGTGGCGGGCGATGTCGAAGCGGCGTCGGACGCCGTCCGTTTCGAGGACGACCCGTTCGGCGTCGGCGTGGACGACGCGGACGCCGTCGGCGGTGAGGCCGGTGCGGGTGTGGTGGTAGCGGACCTCGTGTTCCTCGCCCGCCATGGTGTAGCGCTTGACCTGCGGTTGCGAGGGCAGGTTGCGCCAGCCGCCGAAGCGGCCCGTACGGGTGCTCGCGTCGGCGAGGGCGGCGGCGAGCGGGGCGAGGGGGTCGGGGGCCGACTCGGTGAGGGCGGCCAGGTGGCGGTCGTAGAAGCCGGTGTCCATGCGGCCGGAGGTGAACTCCTCGTGGCGCAGGGAGCGGACGAGGAGGTCGCGGTTGGTGACCGGGCCGTGGATCGCCGCCCGTTCCAGGGCGCCGGCGAGTCGGCGGACGGCCTCCGCGCGCGTGGGTGCCTGGGCGACCGCCTTGGCGAGCATCGGGTCGTAGTGGACGCCGATGTCGTCGCCGTCGGTGTAGCCGGTGTCCAGACGGATGCCGTCGGGCACGGTGAGGCGGTGCAGGCGGCCGGTCTGCGGGGCCCAGCCGTTCGCCGGGTCCTCGGCGTACAGGCGGGCCTCGACGGCGTGGCCACGCGCGCGCGGGGGATCGTTTTCGAGGGCGTGGCCCTCGGCGATCCGGAGCTGGAGGGCGACGAGGTCGATGCCGAAGACCGCTTCCGTGACGGGGTGCTCGACCTGGAGGCGGGTGTTCATCTCCAGGAAGTGCGCCTCGCCGTCGGCGACGAGGAACTCGACGGTGCCCGCGCCGACGTAGTCGACGGCGCGGGCGGCGCGTACGGCGAGGTCGTGGAGTTCGGCGGTGAGTGCGGCGGTCAGGCCGGGTGCCGGGGCCTCCTCGATCACCTTCTGGTGGCGGCGCTGGAGGGAGCAGTCGCGGGTGCCGAGCGCCCAGACGGTGCCGTGGGTGTCGGCGAGGACCTGCACCTCGATATGGCGGCCGTTCTCCAGGTACGGCTCGACGAAGACCTCGCCGTCGCCGAAGGCACTCGTGGCCTCCGCGCGGGCGGCGGTCAGTTCCGCGTCGAGGTCGGCGAGGTCCCGTACGACGCGCATGCCGCGTCCGCCGCCGCCCGCCGCCGCCTTCACCAGCACCGGCAGGTCGGCCTCGGTGACGTCCGTGAGGGGCGCGATGCCCATCAGCTCCTTGGCGCGGGTCTTGGACGCCATCGCCTCGATGGCCTCGGGCGGCGGTCCGATCCACACCAGGCCCGCGTCCCGCACGGCGCGCGCGAAGTCGGCGTTCTCGGAGAGGAAGCCGTAGCCGGGGTGGACGGCGTCGGCCCCGGCGGCGACGGCGGCCTTCACGATCAGGTCGCCGCGCAGGTAGGTGTCGGCGGGGGACGCGCCCGGCAGGCGTACGGCCGCGTCGGCCACGCGCGCGTGGAGGGCGTTCTCGTCGGCGTCCGAGTGCACGGCGACGGTCCGGATTCCCCACGCGTGGCAGGTGCGGAAGACGCGGCAGGCGATCTCGCCCCGGTTGGCGACCAGTACGGAAGCAATCATGTGGTTCCTCACATCCGGAAGACGCCGAAGCCGCCGCGCGCGCCCTCGTAGGGGGCGGTGTGGAGGGCGGACAGGCACAGGCCGAGGACGGTGCGGGTGTCGCGCGGGTCGATGACGCCGTCGTCGTAGAGCCGCCCGGACAGGAACATGGGCAGCGACTCGGACTCGATCTGCTGCTCCACCATGGCGCGCAGGGCGGCGTCGCCCTCGTCGTCATACGGCTGTCCCTTCGCGGCGGCGGACTGGCGGGCGACGATGGAGAGCACGCCGGCGAGCTGCTGCGGGCCCATGACGGCGGACTTGGCGCTGGGCCAGGCGAAGAGGAAGCGGGGGTCGTAGGCGCGGCCGCACATGCCGTAGTGGCCGGCGCCGTAGGAGGCGCCCAGCAGGACGGACAGGTGGGGGACGCGGGAGTTGGAGACCGCGTTGATCATCATGGCGCCGTGCTTGATGATGCCGCCCTGTTCGTACTCCTTGCCGACCATGTAGCCGGTGGTGTTGTGGAGGAACAGGAGCGGGATGTCGCGCTGGTTGGCGAGCTGGATGAACTGGGCGGCCTTCTGCGACTCCTCGCTGAACAGGACGCCCTGGGCGTTGGCGAGGATGCCGACCGGGTAGCCGTGCAGGCTCGCCCAGCCGGTGGTCAGGCTGGTCCCGTACAGCGGTTTGAACTCGTCGAAGTCGGAGGCGTCGACGACCCGGGCGATCACCTCGCGCGGGTCGAAGGGGGTGCGCAGGTCGCCGGGGACGATGCCGAGGAGTTCCTCGGGGTCGTACTCGGGCGGCTCGGCGAGGGGCGGGTCGGCGTACGCCTTGCGGTGGTTGAGGCGGGCGACGACGCGGCGGGCCTGGCGCAGGGCGTCCGGTTCGTCGACGGCGAAGTGGTCGGCGAGGCCGGAGGTGCGGGCGTGCATCTCGGCGCCGCCCAGCGACTCGTCGTCGCTCTCCTCGCCGGTGGCCATCTTGACCAGCGGCGGCCCGCCGAGGAACACCTTGGCGCGTTCCTTGACCATGATCACGTGGTCGGACATGCCGGGGATGTAGGCGCCCCCGGCGGTCGAGTTGCCGAAGACGACGGCGACGGTGGGGATGCCGGCCGCCGACAGCCGGGTGAGGTCCCGGAAGATCGCGCCGCCGGGGATGAAGATCTCCTTCTGGGAGGGCAGGTCGGCGCCGCCGGACTCGACGAGGCTGATGCAGGGCAGCCGGTTGGCGAGGGCGATGTCGTTGGCGCGCAGGGCCTTCTTCAGCGACCAGGGATTGCTGGCACCGCCGCGCACGGTCGGGTCGTTGGCGGTGATCAGGCACTCGACGCCCTCGACGACGCCGATGCCGGTGACGAGCGAGGCGCCGACCGTGTACTCGCTCCCCCAGGCCGCCAGCGGGGACAGCTCCAGGAAGGGCGTGTCGGGGTCCAGGAGCAGCTCGATGCGCTCGCGGGCGAGGAGCTTGCCGCGCCCCCGGTGCCGGGCGACGTACTTCTCGCCGCCGCCCGCGAGGGCCTTGGCGTGTTCGGCGTCCAGGTCGGCGAGTTTGGCGAGCATCGCCTCGCGGTGGGCGCGGTGGTCGGGGTCGGTGGGGTCCAGGGCGGAGGCGAGGACGGTCACAGCGGGCTCCCCGGGGCGTACGGCGGGACGGTCACAGCAGAACCTCCGGGATGTCCAGGTGCCGGGCGCGCAGCCATTCGCCGAGCGCCTTGGCCTGCGGGTCGAAGCGGGCCTGCGCGGCGACGCCCTCGCCGAGGATGCCCTCGACGACGAAGTTGAGGGCGCGCAGGTTGGGGAGCTGGTGCCGGGTGACGGGCAGGTCGCGGGCCTCGGGGATCAGCTCGCGGAAGCGGTCGGCGGTCAGCTCGTGGGCGAGCCAGCGCCAGGCGTCGTCGGTCCGCGCCCACACGCCGACGTTGGCGTTGCCGCCCTTGTCGCCGCTGCGGGCACCGGCGACGAGTCCGAGGGGGGCGCGGCGGACGGGTCCCGGGGGGAGCGGCCTCGGCAGGGGTGGTTCCGGTACGGGTGCGAGTACGACGGTGTCCTGGGCCGGGGGTGGTGCCACGGTCAGGCGCCGCCCGTCATGGAGGACGGCCACATGGTCGACGGCCCCATGGGGGACGTACACATCCTCGAAGACCCCATAGGGCGCGCCCTTCCCGGGTGGCGCCAGCACATGGAACCCGGGGTAGCCGGCCAGGGCCAGTTCGATCGCGGCGCCGCTCAGCGCCCGCCCGACGACCTGCTGGTCGGCGTCCCGGACGACGAGCCGCAGCAGGGCGCTGGCCGTCTCCTCGGTGGGGGCGTCGGGCCGGTCGGTGCGGGCCAGGTCCCAGCGGACGTCGGTGATCTTGCCGAGGGCTGGTTCCAGCTGCGCCCGGACCAGGTCGGCCTTGGCCTCGATGTCCAGGCCGGTGAGGACGAAGGCGACCTCGTTGCGGAAGCCGCCGAGGCGGTTGAGGCCGACCTTGAGGGTGGGCGGCGGTGCCTCGCCGCGCACGCCCTCGACGCGGACCCGGTCGGGCCCCTCCTGGCCGAGCCGTACGGTGTCCAGCCGGGCGGTGACGTCGGGCCCGGCGTACCGGGCGCCGCCCGTCTCGTACAGCAGCTGGGCGGTGACCGTGCCGACGTCGACGAAGCCGCCGGTGCCGTCGTGCTTGGTGATGACCGAGGTGCCGTCGGCGTGCAGTTCGGCGAGCGGGAAGCCGGGCCGCCGTACGTCGCCGTCCTGGAAGAAGGCGTAGTTGCCGCCGGTCGCCTGTGCCCCGCACTCCAGCAGGTGCCCGGCGACGACCGCGCCCGCGAGCCGGTCGTACTCCGTCGGCTCCCAGCCGAAGTGTGCGACGGCGGGTCCGGTGACCAGCGCGGCGTCGGTGACGCGGCCCGTGACGACCACCTCGGCGCCGGCCCGCAGGCATGCGGCGATGCCGAAGCCGCCGAGGTAGGCGTGCGCGGCCAGTGCTCCCGGGTGGGCGGCGGTGAGGTCGTCGCCCTCGACGTGCGCGACCCGCACCGGGATGCCGAGCCGCTCGGCCAGTGCCCGTACGGCGTCGGCGAGTCCGGCCGGGTTGAGGCCGCCCGCGTTGGCGACGATCCGCACGCCCCGCTCGTGGGCGAGCCCGAGGCACTCCTCCACCTGCCGCAGGAAGGTGCGGGCGTATCCGGCGCCGGGGTCCTTCAGCCGGTCCCGGCCCAGGATGAGCATGGTCAGCTCGGCGAGGTAGTCGCCGGTGAGGACGTCCAGCTCGCCGCCGGTGAGCATCTCGCGCATGGCGGAGAAGCGGTCGCCGTAGAACCCGGAGGCGTTGCCGACGCGGAGCACGCTCACCGGGGCTCCCCCTGTGGCGGGCGCCCGGCTCCGGGCGGTCCGGCGAAGGCCTGGGCGATGTCCAGCCAGCGGTCGGCGTCCGGGCCCTCGGCGGTGAGGGCGAGGTCGGCGCGGTGGGCGCGCTGGGTGGCGAGGAGGCAGAAGTCGAGCGCGGGGCCGGTGACACGCTGCGGGGCGTCCTCGGGGCCGTACGTCCACAGGTCGCCGCCCGGGCCGGTGAGTTCGACGCGGAAGGGCTCGGCGGGCGGGGTGAGCCCGTGGGCGGCGTAGGCGAAGTCCCGGGCCCGGACGCCGATGCGGGCGACGTGCCGCAGGCGGTCGGTGGGCGGGCGGGACACACCGAGGGTCGCCGCGATGTCGAGGCCGTGCGCCCAGGTCTCCATCAGGCGGGCGGTGGCCATGGAGGCGGTGGCCATGGGCGGGCCGTACCAGGGGAAGCGGGCACCGGGGGCGGCGGCGCGCAGCGCCTCGTCGAGGGCGGTGCGGTCCTGCCGCCAGGCCGCCAGCAGCGCGGCGGGGTCCTGCTTCGCCCCCTCCTCGGCGCCGTCGTCGACGTAGCGGTCGGGCGCGGCGAGGGCCTGCTCGACCAGCGCCTTGAACCCGTCCTCGTCGGTGACGGCGACCAGGGCGGCCCGGTCGGTCCAGTTCAGGTGCGCGATCTGGTGGGCGATCGTCCAGCCGGGCGCCGGGGTGGCCAGCCGCCAGTCCTCCGGTCTCGATCCGGCGACCAGGGCGTCGAGTTCCTCGCCCTCCTCGCGCAGGTCGTCGATCACGGGCGTCGGGTCGGACACGGTCGCTCCCCTCGGGCACGGCGATGTGCGGCGCGGTGTGGGGAGGAGCATGGCAGGGCGGCCGGTAACAATCAAGCACGCTTGCATGATTTTGAGCGAGGGCGAAGGCGGGGAAGGCCGAAGCGGCCCGGCATCGATGCGCCAGGCCGCTGGACGGTCGCGCGCTCTCGTTTCCTCTCGGCCGGCCGGACCGTCTCTTCTCGGCCGGCCGGGCCGTCGACTCCATGGAGCCGGACCACGGAGACGGACCACGGAGAGGAACCATGGAGAGGAACGCGGCCTCCGGCAGGACGGTCGGCTTCACCTGGTCGCCTCGTCTGGACGACTCGCCTGGACGACCTAGGGGACGTCGGGCGCTGCCTTGGTCCGGCGCCCCCGGCGTCCTCCGCCCCGACGCCCCACCTGGGTCCGTACCGCGCCCATGCTCGCCACGACGACCAGCGCGACGGCGGCGGACTGGGTGGCGGTCAGGGCCTGGTCGAGGATGAGGAAACCGGCCGCCGCGGCGATGGCGGGCTCCAGGCTCATGAGGACGGCGAAGGTCGGCGCGGGCAGGCGGCGCAGGGCGAGCAGTTCGAGGGTGTAGGGCAGGACGGAGGAGAGCAGGGCGACCCCGGCGCCCAGCGCGAGCGTCACCGGGTCGATCAGCTTCGCCCCCGACTCGACGACACCCAGCGGCAGGAACAGCAGCGCTCCGACCGCCATCGCCAGGGCCAGTCCGTCGGCCTGCGGGAAGCGGCGTCCGGTGCGGGCGCTGAAGACGATGTACGCCGCCCACATGGCGCCCGCCGCCAGGGCGAAGGCGGCACCGGCCGGGTCGAGGCCGTCGAAGCCGCCACCGCCCAGCAGGAAGACGCCCACCAGGGCGAGCCCGGCCCAGACCAGGTTGACCGCGCGGCGGGAGGCGACCACGGACAGGGCGAGCGGGCCGAGCACCTCCAGGGTGACGGCGGGGCCGAGCGGGATGCGGTCGACGGCCTGGTAGAAGAGGCCGTTCATCCCCGCCATGGCGATGCCGAAGACGACGACCGTGCCCCAGTCGGCCCGGGAGTGGCCGCGCAGCCGGGGCCGGCACACCACGAGCATGACGACGGCGGCCACGGCCAGCCGCAGGGTCACCACGCCGAGCGCTCCGGCCCGCGGCATCAGGCTCACCGCCAGCGCGGCACCGAACTGCACGGAGACGCCACCGGCGAGGACCAGGCCGACCGGGCCGAGGGCACCGGACCGCCCGCCCGGCGCACCGTCCGGCACGGACGCGTGGCCGACGGCGGGCGCGGCGACCTGGGACGAGGTGCCGGGGGTGGCGCTGGGGGTACTCACGGGGGCTCCGGGACGGTGTGCGGGTGGGCTACGTTCAGCATGCTGCACTGCACGGTCCAGCGTAATGGACGCTGTCAGGCATGTAGCGCTTTTACGCAACTGTCAGGGCCGGGACGTACGGCTGTCAACGCCCGTCCGCCGGGCGAGCCGGGACCGCCCGGTCCCGGCCGCGAGGCGAGCGGGTACCGTCCACCGGGTGAGCCGACTCCCGACCCGCCTCTGGCGCCTGCTGCGCCCCGTCCAGAGCCGCCTGATGTGGCTGGTGAACGCCAAGTTCGTGGTCGGTGTGACCGGCGTCGTGCGGGACGGCGAGGGGCGGGTCCTGATGCTGAAGCACCGGATGTGGGCGCCGGGCCGCCAGTGGGGTCTGCCGAGTGGCTTCGCGCACCAGGGCGAGGACTTCCGGCAGACCGTCGTCCGGGAGGTCAGGGAGGAGACCGGCCTCGACGTGGAGGTGGGCCGGCTGGTCATGCTGAACAGCGGCCTGCGCACCCGCCTGGAGGTGGCGTACGAGGCCCGGCTGGTCGGCGGCGAGCTGCGCCTGGACCCGTCCGAGATCCTGGAGGCCCGCTGGTGCCGCCCGGACGAACTCCCCGAGGACGTCCAGCCGGTGTGCCGCCCGCTGGTGCGGGGCGAAACAGTGCCCTGAGCACCGGTTGTGGCAACGGTGTCACAGCGACCGTGAAGTGATCCGGCCGGCGCGCCACGGCGCCCGTGGCCCGGCCGAGTGAGGAGTCCCGGCAGTGCTTTTCGACGTCACCCGCGGCGAACTCGTCGACGCCTTCGGCGAGTCCCGGCTCGCGACCCTGCCCGCCGCCGCCTTCCCGCCCCTCGCCGCGGACACCGAGGGCGCCCGCCTCCTGCGGACCGTCGGCGTCCCCACCGGGACGCTCTGGCTGCGTGAGCCGGACGAGGACACCGGACGGCTGCCCGTGATCGGATGCGTCGTCGACACCGGGGACTTCGAGGACGCCCCGCCGGAAGCGGCCGACTGGCCCGTCTTCGGCTGGCTCCTCAACGCCCACCTCGCCCTCGACCCGGGTTCCGGCAAGGTGTACGCCTTCGACGCCGACGAGGAGACGGTGCGGGAACTGCACACGGACGTCTCCTCCCTCGTCCGGGTCGCCGTCCGCTTCCAGCGCCTGCTGGCGGAGTTCGCCTTTGACGGCGACGACGACGAGGAAGCCGGCTTCGAGCGGCTCGACCGCGAGGTGGAGCGCATCCGCCGGGAGACGAGCCGTATCGACCCGCTCCCCTTCCGGGACGAGGAGGACGAGGAGACGGTCTGGTCGGTGATCGGCGAGGAGATCGCCATGGGCCGGCGCTTCGAGGACGGCAGCCCGGGGGCCCGCTCGCTCTACGGGTGATCACCCCGGCGCACCCGCCGGATCCCGCTCGACCGGGCCGCCGCCGGTCACCCCATGCTCTTGGCGCCGTCCAGGGACTCCCGGATGATGTCGGCGTGACCCGCGTGCTGGGCGGTCTCGGCGATGATGTGCATCAGCACCCGGCGCGCCGACCACTCGGCGTCGGCCTCGAACCACGGCGCCTTCGGCAACGGCTGCGTGGCCCCCAGGTCGGGCAGCGTGGCGACCAGTTCCTCGGTCCGGCGGGCCGCCTCGGCGTAGTCGTCCAGCACACCGGCCAGCGTCTCGCCGGGCAGCATCTTGAACTCGTCGGCCCGCCGGGCCCAGTCGGCCTCGGTCATGGCGGTGAAGTCACCCATCGCGGAGGGGCCGTCCACGATGAAGCCGGCCCAGTTCCGCTCGACCGCGGTGACGTGCTTGATCAGGCCGCCCAGGCACAGCTCACTGGCGGTGGTCCGGAGTCCGGCCTGCTCGTCGGTGAGGTCACGGGTGGTGAACCGCAGGAAGTGCCGGTGCTTGGCCAGCGTCTCCAGCAGGTCCGCACGCTCGCCGGTGAGGGCCGGGGCCTCGGTCAGGTCGGGGGTGGTGGGCTCGCTGGTGAAGGACTCGCTGGTGGTCATGGTCTCCGCCTTCCGGTGTTCCTGCTCCGTCGGTCAAGGAACACGTTAGGGGCCGTATAGGTCAGTTCCGGTCCTAGATCACAGCGCAGCTGCCGGAGAATGCCGGAACCGACGGCAGCGGCCGCAAGAGACGGGCTGCCTAGTGGGCGATCTCCCCGCCACCCATCAGCAGGCCCAGCCCCTCGGTGTCGTCGAAGACGTCCCCCGACAGCCGGGTGACGCCCGCGGTGGAGGGACCGTCCGCGGTACCGGGCAGCAGGTGGGCGACGCCGTCGACCGTGTCGCTGCCCGGCGCGGTCACCACGAGGTCGGCGTGACCGTCGCCGTCGAGGTCGGTGAGGCCCACGGCGCTGCCGAAGTCGGCGTCCCCGCCCGGCGCGGCGCCCAGGTCGTCCCCGTCGAACAGCCGGGCGCCCGCACCGCTGAGCCCGTCCGGCCCGCCCTTCAGGTACAGCACCTGCTCCGGCCCCGGCTCTCCGTACACGTCCCACCGGGGAGCCCCGGCGACCACGTCGGCGTACCCGTCGCCGTTGACGTCGCCCGTGTCCAGGCCGGTGAAGACGGCGTCCTCGTCCTGGGGTTCCTCGTCGGGTACGCCGGGGGTGTCGCGGTCGACGGTCGTCGTCCGCTCCCCCGGCCCGGTCTTCGACCCGTAGACCACCGTCACCGAGCTGCGGCTCGCGTCGCCGCCCCGGGGACTGAGGACCAGGTCGCCGTACCCGTCGCCGTCCACGTCGCCGATCGCCCCCTCGCCCGCGTCGGGGAGCCGGGTGCCCTCGGGCTGCGTGAAGCCGGCCCGGCCGCCGCGCAGGTAGCTCACCGGCTGGTTCCTCTCGCGCCAGGGAACCTCGGGTCCGGTGTCGGCGTCGTGGAAGCTCACCAGGTCGTCGACGCCGTCGCCGTCGAGGTCCCCGGCGAGCAGGTCGTCGTAGTTCGCGGCCGCGACGTCCGGGGCGGGACGGCGCGGAGCGGGGACGGGGCCCGTCGCGGCGGGGGTGCCGTCCCGCCCGAAGGGCCCCTTGAGCAGCCCCTTGCCCGAGCCGAGCCCGAAGACCAGGTCCGCGTGCCCGTCACCGTCGAAGTCACCGCCGACGAGCTGCTCGTCCAGGATCGGGTCGTCTCCCCAGGAGACGTGGCTGCCGTCCGTCCCCGGCACCCGGACGGCACGCGAGAGCCCGTCCTCGGACCCCCACAAGATGATCACGCTCGGCTTCCAGTCGAAGACGGAGGCGGCGAGGTCGGTGTACCCGTCCCCGTCGAAGTCGCGAGCCACGACATCGCTCCCGAAGAACGCCTCGTCCCGATTGCCGCCCGGTATCCCGGGGTCGTCCTGCGTCAGGTACTGACACCGGTCGACCCTTGTCCCGTCCCCGGCCCCGTACACGACCTCGACACTGCCGCCGCCGGCCCCGTCCGCCACGCTCCCCATCGAGCCGAGGGCCAGGTCGGGGTGCCCGTCCCCGTCGAAGTCGGCGGCACCGTCCGGCACGGGCGCGGAGGCCGCGGTGCCGTGGTCGACGGTGCCGGTCCCGCATCCGTACGGCGCTGCGATGTCGTCCGGCCCCCCGTCGGCGACCACCATCCCCACGGCGACCGCCAACGCGACGACGACCGCACCGCCCCCGACCACCCACGTCCGCCTACCACCCCGCCACCGCGACTCCGCCTCCACCTGATCACCCGAACCGTGCATACGAACGATCACGCGATGACCGCTGCACGCGGTTCCGCCGCCTCAGCCGGGCCGACGCCCAACGACCAGCAGGTGCGAACTCGCCGCCCCGGCATTCTCATGGCCGCCCGGCGGCGCTGCGCGTGGCCGAGAGCCGGGGACGCGGGCTCCGGGGCCTGAACTGATTCCACGGTGCCATCCGGGGCCCCGGGGGTCAGTCTCCGGGCGTACACCCAAGTACCGCCGCAGGCCGACGTGTTGAGCAGGCGCCGGCGCCTAACGTCGTGCGCATGACCGGCAGATCACGCACCTCACGCAGATCCGTCCTGACCGCACTGCTCGCGGGAGCCGTGTCCGTCCCCCTCCTGGGGGCCGCGCCCGCGTCGTCGGCCGCCACCGACACCTTGGAGCTGCCCTCCCCCACCGGTCCCCGCCCCGTCGGCCGCCGCACCCTGCACCTCGTCGACCGGCACCGCACCGACCCCTGGGTGCCGACGGCCCGGGGCAGGGAGCTGATGGTGTCCGTGTCCTACCCGGCGCGCTCGTCCGGCGGGGACACGGCGGGGTACATGACCGAGAGCGAGGCGCGACGGCTCCTGGAGGCCAAGGGGCTCGCCGGGGTCGTACCGGCCGCGACGGTCGCGGGAACGCGGACGCACGCGCAGGTCGACGCGGCCCCTGCGCCGGGCCGCTTCCCCCTCGTCCTGCTGTCCCCCGGTTTCTCGATGCCGCGCACCACGCTCACCGCGCTCGCCGAGGAACTGGCCGCCCGCGGTTACGTCGTCGCCGCCGTGGACCACGCCTACGAGTCCGTCGGGACGGAGTTCCCCGGGGGGCGGGTCCCGCCGTGCGTGGCCTGCGACCGCGTCGGCGTCGATGTCGAGGAGGCGACCGTCGTGGCAGGCCGGGCGGCGGACCTGTCCTTCGTGATCGACGAGCTGACCGACCGCCGGAGAGCGGGGGCACTGGCGCACGTGATCGATCCGCGCCGTATCGGTGTCGCCGGGCACTCGATCGGCGGAGCGGCCGCCATGGCGACGATGGAGGCCGACCGCCGGGTGCGGGCGGGGGTCAACCTGGACGGCGGCTTCTTCGTACGCGACGCGGGGGCCGGGCTCGGCCGGCGCCCGTTCATGATGATCGGCGCCGAGGCCGTCCATGGTCCCGCCAACACCGGCAGCGACTGGGCCGCCACCTGGAACCGCCTGTACGGCTGGAAACGCTGGCTGACCGTAACGGGGGCCGGGCACTTCTCCTTCACCGACATCCCCTGGCTGGCCGAGCAGCTGGGGCTCGCTGATCCGGAGGTTCCCCTCCCGGGTGAGCGGGGTTGGTACCTCACCCGCGACTATGTCCGGGCCTTCTTCGACCTCCACCTGCGGGGCGTCCCCCAGCCGCTCCTCAATGGTCCTACGTCCTCCCACCCGGAGGTCGTTTTCCACCAGCCGTAGAAGCCCCCGGCAGCCTCACTCCAGCCCCTCCGCCAGCACCTCCGCCAGATGCCGCCCCCGCACACCCGCCAGCTGCTCCAGCTGGGTCCGGCACGAGAAACCGTCCGCCAGGACCACCGCGCCCCCGGGCGCCTCGCGGACCGCCGGGAGGAGCTGGTCCTCCGCGCACGCGGCCGACACCTCGTAGTGGCCGGCCTCGAAGCCGAAGTTGCCCGCGAGGCCGCAGCAGCCGCCGCTCAGCTCGCCGGTCAGGCCCGCCGACTCGCGCAGCCGACGGTCGGCCGCGTCGCCCAGGACCGCGTGCTGGTGGCAGTGGGTCTGGCCGGCGACTGGACGGTTCACGGCGGGCGGGGTCCAGTCGGGGGCGTGGCGTTCCAGGGCCTCCGCGAAGGTCAGGACGCGTGAGGCCAGCCGGGCCGCGCGCGGGTCGTCGTGCAGCAGCTCGGGCAGGTCCGTGCGCAGGGCGGCGGCGCAGCTCGGCTCCAGGACGACGACCGGCGCGGACGTCTCCAGCACCGGGGCCATCAGGTCCAGCGTGCGGCGCAGCACCGCGCGGGCGCGGTCCAGTTGACCCGTGGACACGTACGTCAGGCCGCAGCAGACCCGGCTCCGGCGTGCCGTCAGCGAAGACAGGAGCGGGGCCGCCGACCTCGACGTACCGTCCCCGACCACCGCCCGTCCCCGCAGCGTCGGCGGCAGCACCACCCGCAGCCCGGCCGCCTCCAGCACCCGTACGGCCGCCCGGCCCACGGAGGGCGAGAGGTGTTCGGTGAAGGTGTCGGGCCACAGGACCACCAGGTCCCCTCCCTCGGCCGGTCCGCCCCGCCCCCGCCACCACCCGCTGAACGTCTCCCCCGCCAGCCGCGGCACCTCCCGCTCGCCCGCGATCCCGCCGAGCCGTTTCGCCACCGCGGCCAACGGCCGTACCGACGCGAGCGCGTTGACGACCGGCGCCATCCGCGCCCGTGCCGCCCAGCGCAGCCACACCGGCAGCCAGCCCATCGTGTAGTGGGCGGCGGGCCGGCGGCGCCCCTCGTAGTGGTGGTGCAGGAACTCCGCCTTGTACGTGGCCATGTCGACCTCGACCGGGCAGTCGGAGCGGCAGCCCTTGCAGGACAGGCACAGGTCCAGGGCGTCCCGGACCTCCGGCGAGCGCCAGCCGTCCGTCACCAGCTCACCCGCGAGCATCTCGTGCAGCAGACGGGCCCGGCCGCGCGTGGAGTGCGCCTCGTCCCCCGTCGCGCGGAACGACGGGCACATCACCGCCGGCCCGGACACGGACGTCGTACGGCACTTGGCGACCCCCACGCAGCGGCGTACCGCCGCCGAGAAGTCGCCGCCGTCGGACGGGTAGCCGAACTCCACGTCCACGGGCTCTCGCGGCAACACGGCAAAGCGCAGGTTCGCGTCGAGCGGCGCCGGTCGGACCAGCATCCCCGGGTTGAGGAGGTCGTCCGGGTCCCAGACGGCCTTCGCGCGTTCGAAGAGGGCGACCGTCTCCGCGCCGTACATCCTCGGCAGCAGCTCGGCCCGTGCCTGCCCGTCGCCGTGCTCCCCGGAGAGGGAGCCGCCGTGCGCCACGACCACGTCCGCCAGCTCCTGCGAGAAGCGGCGGAAGCGGGCCACCCCGGCCTCCGTCAGCAGGTCGAAGTCGATGCGTACGTGGATGCAGCCGTCACCGAAGTGCCCGTACGGCGTGCCGCGCAGATCGTGGGCGGTGAGCAGGCGCCGGAAGTCGCGCAGATAGCCGCCCAGCCGGGCCGGCGGCACCGCGCAGTCCTCCCACCCCGGCCACGCCTCCCTGCCGTCCGGCATCCGCGTCGCCGTACCGCTCGCGTCCTCCCTGATCCGCCACAGCGTCCGCTGCCCGGCCGGGTCGGTGACCACGAGGGCGTCCACCACGTCCGCCGCGCGGACCACCGCCTCCGCACGCGCGCGGGCCTCCGCCTCCGTGTCGCCGCCGGTCTCCACGAACAGCCAGGCCCCGCCCCGCGGCAGCCCTTCCGTGGACGGCACCAGGTCCACCGCCATGCCCTCCACGGTCAGCGGGCCGAGCGGCAGCAACCCGGCCGCCGCCTCGGCCGCGCCCGCCTCGTCGGCGTATCCCAGCACCGCCAGCGCACGCGCGCGGGGCGACTCGACCAGCCGCACGACCGCCTCGGTCAGCACGCCGAGTGTGCCCTCCGAGCCGCAGAAGGAGCGGGCCACGTCCGCGCCCTTCTCCGCGAGCAGGGCGTCCAGCGCGTAGCCGGAGATGCGGCGGGGGAGGTCGGGAAAGCCGGTGCGCAGGCGGGCCAGGTCGCCGTCCACGAGGTCGCGCAGGCCCTCCGGGGCGCCGGCCCACTCCGGCCCGAGCCGCAGCCGCCGGCCGCGCGCGGTCAGCACCGACAGTTCGCGCACGCTGTCCGCCGTCGTGCCCCAGGCCACCGAGTGGGAGCCGCAGGAGTTGTTGCCGATCATGCCGCCGAGCGTGCAGCGGCTGTGGGTGGAGGGGTCGGGGCCGAAGCGCAGCCCGTGCGGGGCGGCGGCGTCCTGGAGGCGGTCGAGGACCAGCCCCGGCTGGACGACGGCCGTACGCGCCTCCGGATCGAGGGCGAGCAGCCGGTTCATGTGCCGGGTGAAGTCCAGCACCACGCCCGTGCCCGTCGCCTGCCCGGCGATCGACGTCCCGCCGCCGCGCGCCACGACCGGTACGCCGTGCTCCCGGCACACCTCCAGTACCGCCGCCACGTCGTCGGCGTCCCTCGGCGCCACGACACCGAGCGGGACCCTCCGGTAGTTCGAGGCGTCCATGGTGGTCAGCGCCCGGGAGGTGACGTCGAACCCGACCTCGCCGCGGACGGCCCTGCGCAGTGCTGCCTCCAGATCGGTCATGCCCTCCAGCATGGGCTCTCGTGGGTCCGTACAGGTCCGCACGGCGGAGATCTCGTCTCATCGGACGGACATGTCTTCGTCCGGTTTGGCCGAGGCGATACCCTCCGGCTCGTGGCTGAGATCCAGATTCCTGCTGACATCAAGCCCGCGGACGGTCGATTCGGCGCGGGCCCCTCCAAGGTGCGGGTGGAGGCGCTGGACGCCCTGGCCGCCACCGGTACGTCCCTGCTCGGCACCTCCCACCGCCAGGCGCCCGTCAAGAACCTGGTCGGCAAGGTCCGCGAGGGCATCCGCGAGCTGTTCCGGCTCCCCGACGGCTACGAGGTGATCCTCGGCAACGGCGGCTCCACCGCGTTCTGGGACGTCGCGACCCACGGCCTGATCGAGAACAAGTCGCAGCACCTGAGCTTCGGCGAGTTCTCCTCCAAGTTCGCCAAGGCCGCGAGGCTCGCCCCGTGGCTCGCCGAGCCGACCGTCGTCTCCTCCGACCCGGGCACCCACCCCGAGGCCCGCGCCGAGGCCGGCGTGGACGTGTACGGCCTCACGCACAACGAGACCTCGACCGGTGTCGCCATGCCGATCAAGCGCGTGGCCGGTGCCGACGAGGGTGCCCTCGTGCTGGTCGACGCGACGTCCGGCGCGGGCGGCCTGCCGGTGGACGTCACCGAGACCGACGTCTACTACTTCGCCCCGCAGAAGTCCTTCGCCTCCGACGGCGGCCTGTGGATCGGCGTGTTCTCCCCGGCCGCGATCGAACGCGCCGAGCGGATCCACGCGTCCGGCCGCCACGTCCCGGAGTTCTTCTCGCTGCCGACCGCGATCGACAACTCCCGCAAGAACCAGACGTACAACACCCCGGCGCTCGCGACGCTCTTCCTGCTGGGCGAGCAGCTGGACTGGATGAACGGCCAGGGCGGCCTGGACTTCACCACCGCCCGCACCAAGGACTCCTCGTCCCGCCTGTACACGTGGGCCGACGAGTCGAAGTACGCCACCCCGTTCGTCTCGGACCCGGCCAAGCGCTCTCAGGTCATCGGCACCATCGACTTCGCCGACGACATCGACGCCGCCGCCGTCGCCAAGGTGCTGCGCGCCAACGGCGTCGTCGACACCGAGCCGTACCGCAAGCTCGGCCGCAACCAGCTGCGCGTCGCGATGTTCCCGGCGATCGACCCGGCGGACGTCGAGGCGCTCACGCAGTGCGTCGACTACGTCATCGAGAAGCTGTAGTCGTCACCGGTACGACGCGGAAGGGGCGCCCGGCGGATCACCCGCCGGGCGCCCCTTCCGCGTTGGTCGTCAACTCCCGCCGTACCACGCGCGTTGCAGGCGTCGACCCCGCTACCGCACCGGTTTACGCCGAAGTCAATCCAGCAGGGGACGCGGGCCGCACGGAGTGGGCCGTACGTTCGACGGGCGATCGGATGTCACCTCTCTCCACACTCCACGAACTGGTCCCGGAGGAACGCATGATCACCCACCGGCGAATCGCCGTGTCGCTCTCCGCCCTGTCCCTGGCCGTGCTGGGTGCGCTGGGGGTTCCCGGCACCGCCCAGGCGGTCACCGCGGCCCCGTCCGGAGCGACGGCGAACTACTGCTCGGAAGGCTGGAGCCAGAACCACCCCACCATCGGGTGGGGCAGTGCGGGCAACGCCGTACGCCACGCGCAGTGCAAGCTCGGAAAGTGGGGACGCCATGTCGCGATCGACGGCGTCTTCGGCCGGGAGACCTACAACGCGACCGTCTCGCTCCAGCGGGAGTGCGGCATCCCCGTTGACGGGGTCATCGGCCCGCAGACGTGGCGGTGCATCGACTGAGCCGCCCGTCCGCCCGTCCGGCCACGGGCACCCGGCTTGTCGCGACCGCGGGGCCCGGCCTCAGGCCAGCCCCGCCGCGAGGGCGCGGCGGACCGCGTCGGCGCGGTCCCGGATGTGGGCCTTGGCGAACAGGTTGTTGATGTGGGTCTTGACCGTGGCCTCGCTGATGAAGAGCTTCTCGGCGATGCCCCGGTTGGACAGGCCCTGGCCGATCAGGGCGAGGACCTCGCGCTCGCGGGGGGTGAGGTCGTCCGGCAGGGGCTGTTGGGCGGCCGGCCGGCCGGGGGCCTTCGCCCTGGCCGTGGCCAGCAGCCGGTCCTGGACCTCGCGGTCGAGGACGGACTGGCCCGCGCCGGCGGCCCGGATCGCCCGGGTGATGTCCTGGCGTCCCGCGTTCTTGGTGAGGTATCCGCGGGCACCGGCGCCCAGCGCGCCCAGGATCGAGTCGTCGTCGGCGAAGGTGGTCAGGACGACCACCGCCACCTCCGGATGCTCCTCGGTCAGGCGACGGGTCGTCTCGATGCCGTCCATCACGGGCATGCGCAGGTCCATCAGCACCACGTCGACGGGCCCCGCGGCCACCGCCGCCAGTACCTCGCCGCCGTCCGCGGCCGCCGCGACGACGTCGATGTCGTCGGCCAGCCCGAGCACCGCGGCGAGCGGCTCTCGCACGGCGGCCTGGTCGTCCGCGACGACCACCTTCAACCGCACGGGGCTCCCCACCTGTTCACTCATCCCGGAATCACCGCTTCCACCTGCCAGCCGCCCTGGTCCCGCCCCTCGGTGACCGGCCCCGCGCTGACGCTCCCGCCCAGCAGGGCGACGCGCTCGCGCATCCCGATCAACCCCATCCCGCTGCCGACGCCCGGGGTCACCGCACGGGTGGCGGGCCGGTTGCGGACCCTCAGTGTGATCGACGCGGCGGTGAACGTCAGCTCCACGGCGGCCCTTCCGCCGGGGGCGTGCCGGGCGGCGTTGGTCAGGGCCTCCTGGGCGATCCTCAGCAGGCCCTGGGTCACCTGGGCCGACGGCTCGCGGACGGTGCCGGTGACGGTGAGGGCGTCGTGGTGGCCCGCCGATTCGATCATCGCGGTCAGGCTCTCCAGCAGCGGCAGCGCGTCCTCCCGCAGCGCGTGCACGGTCCACTGCGCCTGCTTCAGGCTCTCCTTGACCAGGCCGTGGGCCTTGTCGTTGGCCTCCCGGACCTTCTCCAGGTCACCGGTGTCGAGCAGCGCGTCGGCCAGCTCCAGCTGCATGTTGATCCCGGCGAGGGAGTGCGCGAGGACGTCGTGCACGTCCCGGGCGATCCGGCCGCGCTCGGTGAGGACGGCGGTGCGGGCCTCCGCGCGGGCGGCGCGTTCCGCCGACTCGGCGGCCGACAGCGCCGACCGTACGGCCTGGCGCTGGCTGCGGTTGACGATGCCGACCACGACCGGGACGCCGGTGGTGAGACCGAGCACCCAGGGCAGCTCCGGGTGCCCCGGCCCGAGGTCGAAGTACAGGACACCGGCGCAGAGCAGGGAGCACGTCGCCGCGAGGGCCAGGGCCCGCCTGGTCTCGAGCCGGTAGCCGATGTGGCCGGCGAGGAAGAAGGCGAACAGGTAGCCCGTACCGCTGCCGCTGACGCCGATCAGGGCGGCGGCCGCGACGATGCCGAGCGTGAGCCAGGTGAGCGCCGCTCGCGCGGGGACCCGGTTCTCGGGCAGGGACCGGGCCAGCAGGGCCGCGGAGTTGAGCACGAAGAGGACGGCGACCGCCAGTCCCTGGCCGCTGATCCCCATGGGCCTGATCGTCAGCGCTCCTACCGCGACGACCGCGAGGCTCAGGCCCCACTGCGTACGCGGGTCCTGACCGGGGACCGGCCGCGGGTCCGCCCCCGGGTCCGGGGGCGGGGCGCTCTTGGTGGCGGACACCGGCCGAACATAGCGCCCGGTCAGGCCGTACGGTCGAGGACGGGCGCGGTGCGAGCGGCGGGAGCCACGGCGCGGGCGTGGGCCCGGCTGCGCAGGTAGATGGTGCCCACCCGCGTGACCACCTCGGTGACCGCCATCAGCACGAACGCCGTCACCCACGCCTGGTCGCCCGTGATGTGGTGGGCGATGCTGAACCGGGCGACGTCGTCGGCACCGCCGCCGTGCTCGACCCAGACCTGGAAGCCCATGCGGGCGCCCATGCCCAGCACCCACAGGAGCGCCGACACCGCGCCGGCCTTGATCATGAGATGTCCGTCCAGGGCCCGGATCCGGGTGTAGACGCCACCCGCGACGCCGAGCACGGCGCCCACGGCCGCCAGGGCCGCGATCAGCACCAGGTCGTTGCCGCCGGTCGGGACGGAGTCCAGGTAGGAGTACGCCACGAAGGCCACGATCCCCAGCGGGATCAGGAAGGTCCTGCGGTCGAGTCGGCCTTCCCGCAGCTGCCGGAAGACGACGAGGACGAGGGCGATGTCGGTGATCCACTCGGTCGTTGTCATGCCCTCAAGGCTGCTCCGACCGGGCGCTCAGCACCTGGACCCATGGGTGGAGCCGGGGGTGGAGTTCCCCCGGCCCTCCGGTCACCACCCCCGGCCCGGCCGTGGGTCTCCACCCCGGGCCCGGCCGCCACCCCGGGCGCCCCTACCGGCCGAGCCGCTGGAACCTGCGTACCGCCAGCGGCAGGAAGACCGCCGTCAGGATGACCGGCCACACGCCCGCCATCAGCAGCGCGTGCCGCTCGACCCACGAGTCGCCGCCGCCGACCGGCGTGCCGAACAGCTCGCGGGCGGCCGCCGCCGTGGAGGAGATCGGGTTCCAGGCGGCCACCCAGCCCAGCCAGTCGGGCATGAGCTGCGGGGCGACGAAGATGCTGGAGATCATCGTCAGCGGGAAGGCCACGGCGAACAGGCCGCCCGCCGCCTCCGGGTTGGGGACCAGCAGGCCCAGCCACACCCCGATCCAGATCAGCGCGAACCGCAGCCACAGCAGCAGCCCGAACGCGGCCAGGAAGCCCCAGCCGCCGTCCGGACGCCAGCCCATGGCCATCGCGGTCAGCATCATGATGGCCAACTCCGCGCAGGCGACGACCAGATCGGTCACCCCGCGCCCCGCCACCACCGCGGACGACGCCATCGGCATCGAGCGGAACCGGTCGATGACCCCCTTGGTGGAGTCGTACACGACGACGGTCGCGGTGTTGATGAAGCCGAACGCCATGGTCATCACGAACATGCCCGGCATCAGGAAGTCCTTGTAGTCCCCGCCGCCGGGCACCCTCATCGCGCTGCCGAAGACATAGCCGTAGAGGAGGACGGACAGGATCGGGAAGCCCAGCTGCCAGGCGATGTTGACGGGCTGGCGCTGGTAGTGGGTCAGGCCGCGGCGGACGATGTTGCCGCAGTCGGCCAGCAGCCAGTACAGCCTCCCGCGCTCGGGCGGGGCCGTCGCCGGACCGGCGGCGCCGTCGAGGTCGAGGGTGCTCATGCCGCCACCGCCTCCTTCTCCGTGCTCGCCGCGTCCTTCGCGTGCTCCGCGCCCGTGCGGTGGCCGGTCAGGCGCAGGAACACGTCGTCGAGGCTCGGCCTGCGCAGTCCGATGTCCTCCACCGCGACACCCTCGTCCTGGAGGGTGCGCGCCACCTCGGTCAGGGCCGACACCCGGTCGGTGACCGGGGCGTGCACGCGCCGCGCCTCCTCCTCCACCGCCGGTTCGCCCCGGCAGACCCGGGCGACCGTCCTCACCGCCCGCGGGATCTCGGCCCGGTCCGCGACCACGACCTCGATCCGGTCGCCGCCGACCAGGTTCTTCAGCCCGTCCGGGGTGTCGTCGGCGATGGCCCGGCCCCGGTCGATGACGGTGATGCGGGAGGCGAGCTTGTCGGCCTCCTCCAGGTACTGCGTGGTCAGCAGGACCGTCGTGCCGCTCGCCACCAGCGCCCGGACCGACTCCCAGACCTCGCCGCGGCTGCGCGGGTCCAGGCCCGTCGTCGGCTCGTCCAGGAACAGGACGGACGGGGCGAGGATCATCGACGCGGCGAGGTCCAGGCGGCGCCGCATGCCGCCGCTGTACTTGCCCACGCCCCGGTCGGCGGCGTCGGTCAGATCGAACCGCTCCAGCAGCTCGACCGCCCGGGCCCGGGCCCGCCTGCCGCCCAGGTGGAACAGGCGCCCGAACATCTCCAGGTTCTGCCGGCCGGTGAGCACCTCGTCCACGGCCGCGTACTGGCCGGTGAGGCCGATCCGCGCCCGCACCTCACGGGGCTGCCGGGCGATGTCGAGGCCCGCCACCTCGGCCCGTCCGCCGTCGAGCCGGATCAGCGTGGACAGGATGCGCACCGCCGTGGTCTTGCCCGCGCCGTTCGGTCCGAGCAGGCCGTGCACGGTGCCCTCGCGGACGGTCAGGTCGAAGCCGTCCAGGGCGCGCTTGTCGCCGTACCTCTTCTCCAGGCCCTCGGCCCGTACCGCGTACGTGTCGCTCATGGGTCCCAGCCCCCTTTCACTTCCCAACTGAGTACACCGTACCCGATTGCGCGTACGCCGTACTCACTTTTTCGGCGCGGACTTAAACTGACCCCATGGCGAGCGGTACGGAGACCAGCGGCAGCGGCGACATCGGCCGCACCCTCGAACTGTTGTGGGACACCGGCCGGCGCCCCAGCCGGGGCCCGAGGCCGGGGCTGACGCTGGAGCGGATCGTGGAGGCCGCCGTCGAGGTCGCGGACCGGGACGGTCTCGGCGCGGTCTCGATGCGCCGGATCGCCACCGAGCTGGGCACCGGCACGATGTCCCTGTACCGCTACGTCCCCGGCAAGGGCGAGCTGCTCGACCTGATGCTGGACCGCGTGCAGCGCCCGTCCGAGAACCCCGCCGACCTCGGCGACGGCGGCTGGCGCCCGGCGCTGGAGGCCCTCGGCCACGCCACGCTCGCCCTCTACCGCCGCCACACCTGGCTGCTGGAGGTCAACCAGTCCCGGCCGATCCTCGGTCCGTCCGCCCTGGACGGCATGGAGAAGGTTCTCGCCCGGATCAGACCGATGGGTCTGACCGACCCCGAGCTGGTCTCGGTGATCGTCATGATCGACGGGTACGTCGTCGGCGCCGCCCGCACGCAGGTGTACGAGCGGGAGGCCGAGCGCGGCTCCGGACTGACGGACGCGGAGTTCTGGCAGGCCCAGCAGCCGGTGCTGGTGAAGGCCATGAGCAGTGGACGCTACCCCGTGCTGTCCTCCCTCTCCGAGGACGCCTTCGGCACCGGCTTCGACCACTTCGAGTTCGGGCTGCAACGCATTCTGGACGGGCTGGAGGTCCTGGTGACCGCACGCCGGGCCGCCGCCGCCCCGGCCTCGGCCCCGGCCCCGGCCTCGGCCCCGGCCCCGGCCCCGGGGGACG
>NZ_MULI01000067.1 GCF_002939385.1 Streptomyces sp. MH60
CCTCGGCGTACGACACGGCGCCCGACCCGTGGGCGGGGCCGGCCGTCCCGGTGGCCGGTGCCGAACCCGCCGCCGATCCGTGGGGGCGTTACGACCCCTGGGCCGCCTCCGCCCGGCTCCACGACGCGGCCGAGCGCGCGCCGGAGCGGCGACGTCGGCCGGCCGTGAAGGTGCTCGTCGGCGGGGCGCTGCTCATCGCCCTGGTCTCCGGCGGCATCGGCGGCGCCGTCGGCGCCCACCTGGAACGGAACGGCGGCGTGGGCACCGTGGAGCTGCCCCAGGCCGGACCCGAGGCGGCCGAGCGGGACCCGGACAGCGTCGCCGGCATCGCCGCGCGCGCCCTGCCCAGCGTGGTGACCCTGCACGTGAGCGGCAGCGAGGCGGCCGGCACCGGCACCGGGTTCGTACTCGACGACCGCGGCCACATCCTGACCAACAACCACGTCGTGGAGCCCGCGGGCTCCGGCGGCGAGATCACCGTGACCTTCAACAGCGGCGACACCGCCGAGGCCACCGTCGTCGGCCGGGACAGCGGGTACGACCTCGCCGTGGTGAAGGTCAAGGGCGTCAGCGGCCTCACCCCGATGCCCCTGGGCAACTCCGACGGGGTGCGCGTCGGCGACCCCGTCGTCGCCATCGGCGCCCCCTTCGACCTGGCCGGCACGGTCACCTCCGGCATCATCAGCGCCAAGGAACGGCCCATCACCGCGGGCGGCGAGGAGGGCGACGGCAGCGACGTCTCGTACGTCGACGCCCTGCAGACCGACGCGCCCATCAACCCCGGCAACTCCGGCGGCCCCCTCCTGGACGCGCGGGGCCGGGCCATCGGCATCAACTCCGCCATCCGCTCCGCCGACAGCGGCAGCGCCGAGTCGGACGGCGGTCAGGCCGGTTCCATAGGGCTCGGCTTCGCCATCCCCATCAACCAGGGCAAGCGCGTCGCCGAGGAACTGATCAACACCGGCAAGGCCGCCCACCCCGTCATCGGCATCACCCTCGACATGAACTACACGGGCGACGGTGCCCGGGTGAGCGCCAAGGACGGCGACGGCGGACCCGCGGTCACCACCGGCGGCCCCGGCGCCAAGGCCGGCATCAAGCCGGGGGACGTGATCACCGCGGTCGACGGACAGCGTGTGCACTCCGGCGAGGAACTCATCGTCAAGACCCGCGCCCACCGCCCCGGCGACCGCCTGGAGCTGACCCTGGAACGCGACGGCAAGGAGACCGAGGTCTCACTGGTGCTCGGCTCCTCCGGCGGCGACTGACCCCGGCGAAGGTCCCGACAAGGCGCCAGGAAGGCAAACAATTCGGAAAGCGCTCACGTACACCCACTCGGGGCTCACGGGACGGTACCGGTCGGACGGGATCGACGGGTACCGTGGTGGCGGCCCGGACATCCCAAGGAGCTTCAGGTGTTCAATGACATAGGCGCACTAGAGCTGGTGACGCTCGTCGTCCTTGCCGTGCTCGTCTTCGGGCCGGACAAGCTCCCCAAGGTCATCCAGGACGTGACGCGCACCATCCGGAAGATCCGGGAGTTCTCGGACAGCGCCAAGCAGGACATCCGCCAGGAGCTGGGCCCCGAGTTCAAGGACTTCGAGTTCGAGGACCTCAACCCCAAGACGTTCCTGCGCAAGCAGCTGGACAACGACGAGCTGGGGCTCAAGGAGATCCGCAACGGCTTCGACCTGAAGAAGGAGATGGCCGAGGTCACCGACGCGGTCCACGGCCGTGACACGGAGCCCTCGTCCTCCGGGTCGTCGTCCTCCGGCTCGGGCAGCGGTCGTGTCGACATGTCGAAGAAGCCCGAGACGCCCGGCAAGACCGACAAGCCCGCCGACGACCGTCCGCCCTTCGACATGGACGCCACCTGACCCCACCCCGCGCCCGGCCCGCGGACCGCGAACGTGACGTGTCTCATACTCCGGACGGGGCGCACAGGCCCTGAAGGCGACGCCCGGGCGGCCCACGCGCCGGGCGATTTCCCGGCTGCCGCCAGTGGGATGGCTATGCTGCCCGAGTTGTTGTGCGGACCGGACGAGTGCGCCCGAAGGGGGGCGGGCCGTTCCGGTCCGACGAGAGCGAGGAGGCGTCCGGGCACATGGAGACGACGAGTCGGGCAGTCGCGCAGGCGCCGGCCGCGGAGGGCGGACCACAGTCCCCCTCCGGCCGGAGCACGGTCGACGGCTACCTGCGTGCGCCCTTCCCGTGGTACGGCCTCGACGAGGCCTTCACGGGACGGCGCTGGCTGATGCAGGTCGGTACGGCGGCCGACGGGGCCGTGGAGCACGGCTCGATCGGGCACGGCGACGAACCGTCGGTGCGCAACGAGCACGTGGCGGGCGACGAGCAGGACGCCAAGGAGAAGTTCGCGGTCGTCGTGACCGTCGCGGCCAACCCCGACCGGCGCAGCGCCGACGGCACCGGCCTGCTGGAGGCCACCTCGGTGTCCTCGGCGGCCTGGCTCGCCGGAGTGGGGCTGCTGTCCTTCACCTGGCCGGGCCAGATGGACCACTCGCTGCGCGACGACTGGCTGGAGCAGCAGACGGAGACCGCCTGGGTCCTCGCGGACGACCTCGACGGCGAGGACTGGACGACGCTGTCCCTGCCGGTGGACGGCGTGCCGACGCCCTTCCACTACCGGGAGTCCGAGTTCGGCTGGGTGCTGGCCGGCTCGACCGAGCAGGGCGTGCACCTCGGCGCGTACGGGCGGGGCATGAGCGCGTACGGGCTGGCGTTCGCCGTCGTCAAGGACATCGCCGCGTACGCCTAGCCGGCCGCGCGTACGACGCAGGGGCGCCGTCCCGGCGGACAGCGCCCCTGCTTGCCGTACCCCTGTCCCGTACGGGACGTCAGAACTTGTTCCTCGGCGTGATCCCCAGCGACAGCCCCGAGAGGCCACGCTGCCGGCCGCCGAGCTTGCCCGCGATCGAGCGCAGGGCCGCGCCCGCCGGGGAGTCCGGGTCGGACAGGACGACGGGCTTGCCCTCGTCGCCGCCCTCGCGCAGCCGGACGTCGATCGGGATGGCGCCGAGGACCGGCACCGACGCACCGGTCGTGCGGGTCAGGCCGTCGGCGACCGTCTGACCGCCGCCGGTGCCGAAGACGTCGACCATCTCGCCGCAGTGCGGGCAGGGCAGCCCGGACATGTTCTCGACCACGCCGACGATCTTCTGGTGGGTCTGCACGGCGATGGCGCCGGCCCGCTCCGCCACCTCGGCGGCGGCCTGCTGAGGGGTCGTCACGACCAGGATCTCCGCGTTCGGCACCAGCTGCGCCACCGAGATCGCGATGTCGCCGGTGCCGGGCGGCAGGTCGAGCAGCAGGACGTCCAGGTCACCCCAGTACACGTCCGCCAGGAACTGCTGGAGCGCGCGGTGCAGCATCGGGCCGCGCCAGACCACCGGCGCGTTGCCCGGGGTGAACATGCCGATCGAGATGACCTTCACCCCGTGGGCCGAAGGCGGCATGATCATGTTCTCGACCTGGGTGGGACGCCCGTCGGCGCCCAGCATGCGCGGCACGGAGTGGCCGTAGATGTCGGCGTCGACGACACCGACCTTCAGGCCGTCGGCCGCCATCGAGGCCGCCAGGTTCACCGTCACCGAGGACTTGCCGACGCCGCCCTTGCCGGACGCCACCGCGTACACCCGGGTCAGGCTGCCCGGCTTGGCGAAGGGCACCTCGCGCTCGGTCTGGCCGCCGCGCAGGGCGGTGGCCAGCTCCTTGCGCTGCTCGTCGCTCATCACGTCCAGCTCGACGTCGACGCGCGTGACGCCCTCGATCCGCGAGACCGCGTCCGTCACGCGCTGCGTGATGGTGTCCCGCATGGGGCAGCCGGAGACCGTCAGGTACACGGCGACCGCGACCGCTCCGTCCGCGCCGATCTCCACCGACTTGACCATTCCCAGCTCGGTGATGGGCCGGTTGATCTCGGGGTCGTTCACCGTCGCCAGTGCTTCGCGCACCGCGTCTTCCGTAGCCATAGGGTCGATGGTACGGCGCCGCCCACCGGGCGCGGAAAGCCCCGTCAGCGGTCGTGTACGTCACGCCCCGCGGACCGGTCCGCCGGGAATACCCCGCGGTCGGGGTGGTGGCCGTTCTGCCGCTCCTCCAGGTCCTTGACGAGGTCCTGCAGCTCGGAGCGGATCCAGTCCCGCGTCGCGACCTCGCCGAGCCCGATACGCAGGGCGGCGATCTCCCGGGTCAGGTACTCGGTGTCCGCGATCGACCGCTCGTTCTGCTTGCGGTCCTGCTCCAGGTTGACCCGGTCCCGGTCGTCCTGCCGGTTCTGCGCGAGCAGGATCAGCGGCGCGGCGTAGGAGGCCTGGAGCGACAGCATCAGCGTCAGGAAGATGAACGGGTACTCGTCGAAGCGCAGCCCGCTCGGCGCCGACACGTTCCACACCACCCAGAGGATGATGACGACCGTCATCCAGACGATGAACCGCCCGGTGCCCAGGAAGCGCGCGACGCGCTCCGACAGCCGGCCGAAGGACTCCGGGTCCCACTCGGGCAGCAGCCTGCGGCGCGGCGGTCGGGGCTGGTCGAGGCGGGTCCGGGTGCGGGAGGACGCGGTGGCCCCCGACGTGGCGCGCTCCCGGGTCGTCGTCTCGCGCTCAGGCACCATCGGCGGCCACCTCCCCCGTCGTCTCGTCCAGGTGGTACTCGGTCTCCCGCCAGTCGTCGGGCAGCATGTGGTCCAGTACGTCGTCCACGGTGACCGCGCCGAGCAGCGCCCCCGAGTCGTCGACGACGGGTGCCGCGACCATGTCGTAGGCGGCGAAGAACCCGGCGACCACGGGCAGCGCGGCGTCCGGCTCCAGGGGCTGCAGGTCGTCGTCGAGGATCGAGCCGACCAGCGTGTACGGGGGGTCGCGCAGCAGGCGCTGGAAGTGGACCGTGCCCAGGTACTTGCCGGTCGGCGTCTCCTCGGGCGGCCGGCAGACGTAGATCTGCGCGGCGTGCGCCGGCGACAGGTCGGGGTTGCGGATGCGGGCCAGGGCGTCGGCGACGGTCGCGTCGGGCCGCAGCACGATCGGCTCGGTCGTCATCAGACCGCCGGCCGTGTGCTCCTCGTACGCCATCAGGCGCCGCATGTCGGCCGCGTCGTCGGGCTGCATCAGGCTGAGCAGCCGTTCCTTGTCCGCCTCGGGCAGCTCGCCGAGCAGGTCGGCCGCGTCGTCGGGGTCCATCGCCTCCAGGACGTCCGCGGCGCGCTCCTCCTTCAGCTTGCCGAGGATCTCGATCTGGTCGTCCTCGGGCAGCTCCTCCAGCACGTCGGCCAGGCGGTCGTCGTCGAGTGCGGCGGCGACCTCGGCACGGCGCTTGGCGGACAGGTGGTGCAGGACGTTGGCGAGGTCGGCGGGGCGCAGCTGCTCGAAGGTGGCCAGCAGGTTCTCGGCGCCCTGTCCCTGCTCCTCGACGGAGAAGCCGGTGACGCCGGACCACTCCACGGTCAGCGTCTCGCCCTTGTTGCGGCGGAAGGCGCCGCCCTTGCGGCCCTTGCGGACGAAGACCTTGTCGATCTCCCAGTCCCGGCGGGCGGGCAGCTGCTGCACCGACAGGTCGAGCACCGTGACCTCCTCGCCCGTCTCGGCGAGCGTGACCCGCCGGTCGAGCAGCTCGCCGAAGACGAGGCGCTCGGTGGGCCGCTGCTCGAAACGCCGGACGTTGACCACGCCGGTGGTGATGACCTGGCCGGACTCGATGCCGGTGACCCGGGTCATGGGCAGGAAGATCCGGCGGCGGGTGGTGAGTTCGACGACCAGGCCGAGCACCCGCGGGGGTTTGCGGGCCACGCGGAGCATGACGACCAGATCGCGCACGCGTCCCACCTGGTCGCCGGCCGGGTCGAAGACGGCGATGCCGGAGAGGTGGGAGACGAAGATCCGGGGGGCGCCCGCTGCCATGGCCGCGGCCTCCTTTCCTCACGCTGCGCGGAGTCGAGTGAGAGTGCGTGAACGTCGAATGGGAGTGCGTGAAGGCTGATTCGTACGGTGTCTCTTTTCCGAATTGCCCGCTCGGACGCGCTTCAGGCTAGCCCGTCCCCATCGGCCTCGCCCTGGTGGCCGGTCCGGACGGACCGGCTCCGATCGCCCCGCACGGCCCCGGTACGCTGCGCCCTGGCCCGGTCGGTTCGCCGCCGACGTCCGTCGGCCTCGTGTCCGCCCTGTCAGAAAGGCAGTTTTCCCCGTGTCTGTGACTCCCCGGCGCCGAATCCGCAGGGCCGCCTGGCTGGGCGCGGTGTGCGCCCTGGCCGTGACGGGAGCCGGGCTGACGGGATGCAGCGGCGAGGACCCCGACGCGGGCACCAACGGCCTCGGCAAGCTCCCGGCGGACAAGATCCAGGCGAAGGCGAGTACGGCCGCGCAGACCGCCGACACGGTCCGCCTGCACGGCACGGTGGACGCCGGCGGCAACAGGTACACGCTCGACATGCGGCTGAAGGCCGACGGAGGGACCGGGTCGGTCGCCGCCGAGGGGACGACGTTCGGACTGCTGCGCGTCGGCGAGCAGCTCTTCCTCAAGGCCGACGCCGGGTTCTGGAGCCACGACGACGGCGACGCCAAGGCGGCCGACAAGCTCGCCGGCAAGTACGTGAAGGTGCCGCAGAGCGACCCCGTGTACAAGAAGTTCAGCGGCTTCACGGACAAGGACGTCCTCCTCGGCGGTCTGCTGACCCTGCACGGCACGGTGAAGACGGACGGCCGCCACGAGCAGGCGGGCGTGCGCACCATCCGGATCACCGGCGACGACGGTGCCGGCGGCGCGCTGGACGTCTCCCTGGAGGGCACGCCGTACCCGCTGCGGCTGGTGCGGGCGGGCAGCGCGGGCACGATCGGCTTCTCGGACTGGAACAAGGACTTCGCGCTGGAGCAGCCGGCGAAGGACGACACCCTGGACTACGGCAAGCAGCTGCCGACGTCCTGAGGCGTCCCTGGGGCGTCAGCGCCGTTTGCGGCGCTTCAGCAGCAGGCGCGGCAGCCCGGCCGGCACCGGCTGCCGGGTCGTCGCCGGGCTCGGCAGCGGTGCCTCGGCCAGCGAGGCGTCGGGCAGCGGCGCCGTGCTCCCCGTCGGCTCCAGGCGCAGCACCCGGCACTCACGGGCCCAGCGGCCGGTCATGGCCTCGCCGTCCGGGGCGTTCAGCCGCTTGCCCTTGAGGTCGCCGACCGCCGCCTGCCACGCCTCGGAACCGGACGGCAGCTCCACGACCCGCGCGGCCCAGGAGACCAGCCGGCCGCCCTTGTCCTTGCTGCGCACCGTCACCTCGGCCGCGACCCCGTCGGCCAGCCCCGGCAGCGGTTGCTCGCCCGGCCCGTCGCCGACGACGCAGGCCGCGCCCTCGTGCCAGACGTGCCACAGCGCCCGGGCGGGCACCCCGGGGCCCTTGACCCAGATGAGGCCGGACTTCTTGGTGGCCTCCTCGACGAGGGCCTGGTCGAGCAGCTCGCGTGTCATGCGGTCAGCCTATCCAGGGGCCCGGGGGCGGGTTCAGAGCCAGCCGTTGCGCTTGAGCGTGCGGTGGATGCCCAGACAGAGCGCGACCGTGACGGACAGGACCAGCGGGTAGCCGAACTTCCAGTGGGTCTCCGGCATGTAGTCGAAGTTCATGCCGTACACCCCGCACACCATCGTCGGCACGGCGATGATCGCGGCCCACGAGGTGATCTTGCGCATGTCCTCGTTCTGCGCGACGGACGCCTGGGCCAGGTTGGCCTGGAGGATGGAGTTCAGCAGTTCGTCGAAGCCGATGACCTGCTCCTGCACCCGCGCCACGTGGTCGGCGACGTCCCGGAAGTACTTCTGGATCTCCGGATCGATCAGCCGCATCGGCCGCTCGCTGAGCAGCTGCATGGGCCGCAGCAGCGGCGCCACCGCCCGCTTGAACTCCAGCACCTCGCGCTTGAGTTGGTAGATCCGTCCGGCGTCGGTGCCGCGCGGGGTGCCCTTGCGGCCCGGCGAGAACACCTCCGTCTCGACCTCGTCGATGTCGTCCTGCACGGCGTCGGCGACCGCGATGTAGCCGTCGACGACGTGGTCGGCGATGGTGTGCAGCACCGCGGAGGGGCCCTTGATCAGCAGCTCGGGGTCCTCCTGGAGGCGGCGGCGCAGCGCGCGCAGCGAGCCCTTCCCGCCGTGCCGGACGGTGATGAAGAAGTCCCGCCCGGTGAAGCACATCACCTCGCCGGTCTCGACGACCTCGCTGTTGGCGGTGAGCTGGTCGTGGTCGACGTAGTGGACGGTCTTGAAGACCGTGAACAGGGAGTCGTCGTAGCGCTCCAGCTTGGGCCGCTGGTGGGCCTGGACCGCGTCCTCCACGGCCAGCGGGTGCAGCCCGAACTCCCGGGCGATACCGGCGAACTCGTCCTCGGTGGGCTCGTGCAGGCCGATCCACACGAACCCGCCGTCGCGGCGCACCTGGCGCATCGCCGTGTGCGGGGTCAGCGGCACGTCGGTCTCGACGCGGGTGCCGTCGCGGTAGACGGCGCAGTCGACGACGGCGGAGGCGGTCGCCGGGTCGCGGGTGGTGTCGTAGGGACCGCTGTCCTTGCACAGGGAGACGCGGGACGGGCGGACGGCGGCGCGCAGGTCACGGATCATCGACATGGCAGGCTCCTTCGCGGCGGGGCAGCGAACGAGGCCGGTGACGGGTGGAACCGCCCGGAATGAGGACGTCCTGACTACGCGTGTTCGGCGCGTCCACAAAGCGGGGGGCACCGCACCGTCGCGGTGGCCGGCTTCGCTGCTGATTCAGCTGCTGATACGGATCGACGGACATCGCGTCGACGGACCGGATCAGGCAAAACGAGACGAAGTGCTCTTCCGTGAGAAGGCGCGCACAGGAAGCCGCGGCAGGAAGGCCGAAGCAGCTGCGTCAGCGGCTGGAAGAGCGGGTGGTACTGCACGGTCGACTTCGGTCCATGCCGCCCACCTCCTCCGGCCGGTCCCTCGTGAGGGACGATCCATTCCCCTTGTTTGGAGGGGTTCCCCGTAGGGGAGAGTTCACAGCGTCGGGGGCTTGATCGCGACGCGCTGCGTGCTGCCCCGAACCGCTGGCCCACAGTACCAGCCGCGCGACGTGTCAAGGCGCCGCTTTGCCTCTTCACGACGAGTTCTATGCTCGCCGCATGGCTGATGTTCTTCCTCTGGTCGAGGCCCGGTTGCACAGCGCGCTGGGCGAGCCGGACGCGCGCGCGGCGGTCACCTTCCTCGGCACCGACCGCATCGAGGTGCTGCGTTTCCCCGCCTCCGGCCAGGAGGGCGACGTCGTCCGCTACGCCACCCTCGGCATGTCGGCCCAGCCCATGGCGGACCCCACGGCCGCGCTCGCCGACCCGGTCAAGGGTCCCCGCGCCGAGCTGGTGCTCTCCGTGCGGACCGGGGCGGCCGACACCGACAAGGTGCTCCGCCCGCTCGCCGTGCTGGCCGCGTCCCCACAGGTCGAGGGCGTGATCGTGGCGCCCGGCGCGTCACTCGACGTCGGCGAGCCGCTGTGGCCCGGGGCCCCTTTCACCTCGGTACTGGTCGCCGAGCCGGGCGGTCTGGTCGAGGACCTGGAGCTGGACGCCCCGCTGGACCCCGTGCGGTTCCTGCCGCTGCTGCCGATGACGCCGAACGAGGCCGCCTGGAAGCGCGTGCACGGCGCGCCCGCGCTCCAGGAGCGCTGGCTGAACCACGGAACGGACCTGCGCGATCCGTCGCGCAGGTCCGTACCGCTGGACTGACGTGGTGGGGTGACACAAGTCACCGGATTCCCCCGTCAGTTGGCGAAGACGGTGACCGAGTCCTCACTGGCGTGCCGCGGTTCCAGCTCCTCCGCCTCGTGGGTGAGCGCGCGGCGGCGTACGACGACCACGACCGCGCCGAGCAGGGCGGTCACCGCGGCCACCACGAACGGGATGTGGACGTCGGTCCACTCCTCGATCTTCGGCGCGAAGTAGGGGGCGGCCGCCGCGGCGAACCAGCGCACGAAGTTGTAGCCCGCGCTGGCCACCGGACGTGGCGCGTCCGAGACCCCGAGCGCCAGCTCGGTGTAGACCGTGTTGTTCACGCCGATGAACGCGCCGGACAGGATCGTGCAGGCGATCGCCGCGGTGTGGTTGCCGTAGCCGAGGACCAGGACGTCGGCCGCGAGCAGCACCAGCGAGCCGCCGAGCACCTTGAGCGAGCCGAAGCGCCGCTGCATGCGCGGCGCCACCAGCACCGAGAAGACGGCGAGCAGCACGCCCCACGCGAAGAACACGGCACCCGACTTGTACGGCGTCATGTTCAGCACGAACGGGGTGAAGGCCAGCACGGTGAAGAACGTGTAGTTGTAGAAGAACGCCGAGACCGCGGCGGAGGCGAGGCCGCCGTGGCCCAGCGCCTTGATCGGGTCGAGCAGCGAGGTCTTGCGGGCCGGCTTCGGCTGCTCCTTCAGGAACACCGTGATGCACAGGAAGCCGATCGCCATCAGGAAGGCCGTGCCGAAGAACGGGTAGCGCCAGCTGGCGTCGCCGAGCAGCGCGCCCAGCAGCGGGCCGCAGGCCATGCCGAGGCCGAGGGCGGACTCGTAGAGCAGGATCGCGGCGGCGCTCCCGCCGGCCGCCGCGCCGACGATCACGGCGAGGGCCGTCGAGACGAAGAGCGCGTTGCCCAGGCCCCAGCCCGCCCGGTAGCCGACGAGCTGGCCGACGGTGTCGGAGGTGCCGGCGAGGCCCGCGAAGACCACGACGAAGGCCAGGCCGAGCAGCAGGGTCTTGCGGCCGCCGATGCGGCTGGAGACGAAGCCGGTGACCAGCATCGCCAGGGCGGTGATGAGGAAGTACGAGGTGAACAGGAGGGAGACCTGACCGGCGCTCGCGTCCAGGCCCTTGGCGATGGACGGGAGGATCGGGTCGACGAGCCCGATGCCCATGAAGGCCACCACGGACGCGCCCGCGGTCGCCCACACGGCCTTGGGCTGCCGCAGGATGCCGCCCGCACCCGCGTCGAAGGTGTCCATGCTTGCTCTCCCATGCCGAGGAATTGGTTGGTGTATACACATAGTAAGTTAGATCTGCTAATTAATGCAACATACATCTAGTCGTCTGGAGGTCGGTCCGGAGTCGGTTCGGTAGGCGCCCTTCCGTCCGGATGGGTGATCGTCCTTGACGTGGGGGAGCGGGGGTAGGACCGTGGGGCTCTATGAGGGGCGAACCCAGTTGCCCGAAGTGTGGTGGCCGGGTCAGGGCTCCCGGCCTCTTCGCCGATTCCTGGCAGTGCGACCTGCACGGCACCGTGCACCCGGTCCAGCCCGTACTCCCGCCCAGCGTCGAGGCGCTCGGCGTCGTGGTGCACCGCACGCAGGTGCCGGTGTGGATGCCCTGGCCGTTGCCGGTCGGCTGGCTGTTCACCGGCGTCGCCTGTGCGGGCGACGACCGCAGCGGGGGCAGGGCGACCGCCGTCGCCTGTTCCGGCCCCGGTCCGCTCGGGGGCATCGGTGAGCTGATCCTGGTCGCCGAGGAACTCGGCGTCGGCCTCGGCGCGCGGTACGCGGGGCTCGACGCCCCCGACCCCGGGCCGTACCTGGACGTCGAGAAGCCGCCCCAGGCCAAGGTCCTGGCCGCCGGCCGCCCCACCCCCCTCTGGCACGTCTCCGGCGGCCCGGTCGACCGTGCCGTCTTCGCCGGGGAGGCCCTCGGCATGTGGCTGTGGGCCGTCGTGTGGCCCGAGCGGTCGGGGCTGCTGATGTACGAGGAGCTGGTCCTGACCGACCTGCGGGACGCGGGCGCCGAGGTGGACCTGGTGCCGTGCGGGGCGCTGTCGCCGCGGCTGATCGAGCCGCCGACGGTGCCGTAGCGCCGTACCGCGCCGTACCGCGCCGTACCGCGCCGCACCGTGTGGGCGGACGGGCTCGGCGGACGCGGGGCGAGTAGGGGGCGCAGGCGGGCTGCGGGTGTGACGGCGGGAGGTCGAGTTCCGGTTATCCTTGAGCGTCCCCCTCCGTCCCGTCATCGCTTGGAGTCTGCGTCGTGCGCATCGATCTGCACACCCACTCCACCGCGTCCGACGGCACGGACACCCCGGCCCAGCTGGTGCGCAAGGCCGCGGCGGCCGGTCTCGACGTCGTCGCGCTGACCGACCACGACACCACCCGCGGCCATGCCGAGGCCGTCGCCGCGCTGCCCGAGGGGCTCACCCTCGTCACCGGCGCCGAGCTGTCCTGCCGCCTCGACGGTGTCAGCATGCACTTGCTGGCCTACCTCTTCGACCCCGAGGAGCCCGCCCTGCTCGCCGAGCGCGAGCTGGTACGGGACGACCGGGTGCCGCGGGCCCGGGGCATGATCGCCAAGCTCAACGAACTGGGTGTGCCCGTCACCTGGGAGCAGGTCGCCGGGATCGCCGGGGACGGCTCGGTCGGCCGCCCGCACGTGGCCTCCGCCCTCGTGGAACTGGGCGTCGTCCCGACCGTGAACGACGCCTTCACCCAGGACTGGCTGGCCGACGGCGGCCGGGCCCACGTGGGGAAGCACGAGACCGACCCCTTCGAGGCGCTCCGGCTGATCAAGGGCGCGGGCGGGGTCGCCGTCTTCGCGCACCCGGCCGCCGCCAAGCGGGGCCGCACGGTGTCCGAGGCCGCGATCGCCGACCTGGCGGCCGCCGGGCTCGACGGCATCGAGGTCGACCACATGGACCACGACGCGGACACCCGGGCCCGGCTGCGCGGGACCGCGAAGGAGCTGGGGCTCCTGGTGACCGGCTCGAGCGACTACCACGGCAGCCGGAAGACCTGTGTGCTCGGCGAGTACACGACCGACCCCGAGGTGTACGGGGAGATCACGCGACGGGCGTTCGGGGCGTTCCCCGTGCCCGGGGCCGGCGGGGCCTGAGCCTCACCCCCGCGCGTCCACCTTTCCGCTCCTCCGCAAGGCCAGTAGCTCACCCATGTTCGACGTCGCCGTCTTCGGCTCCCTCTTCCTGACCCTTTTTGTCATCATGGATCCCCCCGGGATCACCCCGATCTTCCTCGCACTGACCTCCGGCCGCCCCGGCAAGGTGCAGAAGCGCATGGCCCTCCAGGCCGTCTGCGTCGCCGGTGGCGTGATCACGGTGTTCGGTCTGCTCGGGCACCAGATCCTCGACTACCTGCACGTGTCGGTGCCCGCCCTGATGATCGCGGGCGGACTGCTGCTCCTGCTGATCGCCCTCGACCTGCTCACCGGCAAGACGGACGAGCCGAAGCAGACCAAGGACGTCAACGTCGCCCTCGTACCGCTGGGCATGCCGCTGCTCGCCGGGCCCGGGGCGATCGTGTCGGTCATCCTGGCCGTGCAGAAGGCGGACAGCGTGACCACGCAGGTCTCGGTGTGGGCGGCGATCCTCGCCATCCACGTGGTGCTGTGGCTGGTGATGCGGTACTCGCTGCTGATCATCCGGGTGATCAAGGACGGCGGTGTGGTCCTGGTGACCCGCCTCGCCGGCATGATGCTCTCCGCGATCGCCGTGCAGCAGATCATCAACGGGGTCACCCAGGTGATCCAGGGCGCGTGAGCACGAGAACAGGGCCCCGCACGGAGTTCCGTGCGGGGCCCTGTTCTCGTGTGTGAAGGGTCCGCGCTACAAGGCCGAGGTGTCGGCTGGGCGGATCCACAGGCGCTGCCCGATGGCGGCGGCCTGCTGAACGATGCGGTTCACGGAGGCTGCGTCCACGACAGTCGTGTCCACGGGGGTCCCGTCGACGTCGTCGAGTCGCATGACTTCAAAGCGCATGGCCTCTCCCTTGATCTGGTCATCCTCCAGCGGAGAACTACTGGTGTGGCTCCTGGGTCGTCGGTGCCCGGGCTTCCGTAGTGGTCAACGGGATGCCCTCTGCAAACATTCCCTACGCTAAGGAAATTTTTCGCACGACTAATTACTGACAAGTAAGTCGTTTGTTACGGGGTGGCGGGGACGGCGAGCGTCGCGCGGTTCGCGGCGCGGTTCGCGGCGCGGTTCGGTGCGTGAGGGACAGGTGTCCGGTACAAGACTGACCGGGACCGGTTGTGTTCGTAGCGTGACCGCCGGGACAATGGACGCGATGAACGACGACCTCGCGCCCCTGAACGCTCGTATCGATCGCACGAACGAGCTGCTCCAGCGCATGCTCGCCGAGGTGGCGAAGACCCCCTCGACCCACGCGATCTTCGTCGACGCCGGTTATCTGTACGCGGCGGCGGGGCGGCTGGTGGCCGGGACCGAGGACCGCCGGGCCTTCGACCTGGACGCCGAGGGGCTCATCGAGGCGCTCATCGACAAGGCCCGCACCGTCTTCGCCGACAGCCGCCTGCTGCGCGTCTACTGGTACGACGGCGCCCGCCGCCGCATCCATACCGCCGAGCAGCAGTCCATCGCCGAACTCCCGGACGTCAAGGTCCGCCTGGGCAACCTCAACGCCAACAACCAACAGAAGGGCGTGGACTCCCTCATCCGCTCCGACCTGGAGTCCCTCGCCCGGCACCGCGCCATCAGCGACGCGGCCCTGCTCGGCGGCGACGAGGACCTCGTGTCCGCGGTCGAGGCCGCCCAGGGGTACGGCGCCCGCGTCCACCTGTGGGGCATCGAGGCCCCCGACGGCCGCAACCAGGCCGAGCCGCTGCTCTGGGAGGTCGACAGCCAGCGCACCCTCGACCTCGACTTCTTCAAGCCGTACGTCTCCCGGCGCGCGACCCACTCCGGCGAGGTCCCGGGCGCCCTGCGCCCCGGCCGCGAGGACGTCCGCTTCGTGGGCGCGCAGATCGCGGCGAAGTGGCTGGCGTCCCGGGGGCGCGAGTCACTGGTGGAGCTGCTCCCGGGCCACCCCTACCTCCCCGGCTCCGTGGACCAGGACCTGCTGGTGGAGGCCGAGGGGCTGCTCCAGTACTCGCTGCGCGGCCAGCCCGACCTGCGACGCGCGCTGCGGGACGGCTTCTGGGAGCACCTGCGGGCGCAGTACTAGGGCCCGGCCGGCCTCAGCGCACGTACGGTCGGGGCGGTACGGGGTGGTCGTCCCAGAAGTCGGCGAGGGCGCGGGCCGTCGGCAGGGGCTGGTCGGTGTTGGGGGAGTGCTCGGCGCCCGCGACGACCGTACGGCGCGCGTTCAGCCGTAGGGCCATCTCGTCCAGGAGGGGGACCGGCCAGGTGTCGTCGTAGGCGCCCGACAGCACGTGGAAGGGCAGCGGCACGGCGGCCAGCTCGGCGACCCGGTCCGGTTCGGTGCACAACTGGCGTCCCGTGGCGAGCAGTTGCGCCGGCCTGGTGCCCAGCCAGCGGTCGCGCAGCCGTTCCGGGTCCTCCGGGCCGTGGGCGGGGGCCGGGGCGCCGGCCTCCTCCGGCGGTCCCATGGCCTGCATCACCTTCCAGACCTCCGCCATCGTCATCGTGTCCAGCGCGTCCCGCAGCAGCTTCACCCGCTGCCGCTGCGACTCGGAGATCCGCGCCGGGCCCGAGGAGATCAGCGTGAGGGACAGGAACGGGGCGGCGTCGAGCAGGACGGCGGCCCGAGCGATCTGGCCGCCCAGGGAGTGCCCGACCAGATGTACGCGGGTCCCGAGGGCGGCGGCCTGCGCGAGAGCGTCCCGGGCCAGCTCGGACCGCGCGTAGGCGGCCTCGTCGTGCTCGGGCCCGTCCGACTCGTACTGCCCGCGCCCGTCCACGGCGACCGTGCGGTAGCCGCGCGCTCCGAGCGGCCGGTGCAGCAGCGTGAAGTCCTCCTTGCTCCCCGTGAACCCGGGCAGCATCATCACCACGCCCCTCGGCGCGACCCCGTCGGCCACGGGCGAGTCGACGACGGCGAACTCACCGCGGGCGGTACCCAGCCGGTACGCGCGGGCGTCCGGGGGCGGGCTGAAGGCGGCGTTCCTGCTCACGGGCAGAGGTTATCGGGCGGGGACCGCCGGGCGCGGACACGGGCGTGCCAACGCCGTCGGCCCGGCCCCGCGTGGATCGCGGGACCGGGCCGACGGTCTGGGACGAGCGCCGCGGATCAGCTCTCGCCGGCCTCCGCGGGCTGCGCGGTGGCCGCGGCCGTCTTGCGGGTGCGGCGGGTCTTGGGCTTCGCCTCCGCCGTGTCGGCGGTCACAGCGGGCCCCTCGACGGCGGCCGCGGCCTTACGGGTCCGGCGCCGCGGCGTGGCCTCCGGCTCCTGCGAGGCCTGGGCCGGGATCTCGGCGGCGGCCTCGGGGGCCGCGGCCGTCTTGCGGGTGCGGCGGGCCTTGGGCTTCGCCTCCGTGGCCTCGACCGTGTCGGCGGCGGCCTCTGCCTTGGCGGCGGCCGTCTTCCGGGTGCGGCGCGGCTTGGCCTCGGCCGCAGCCTCCTCCGGCTGCGCCGGGATGTCGGCCGTGGTCTCGGCGCCCTCCGCCGGTTCGGCGGCCTTGCGGGTGCGGCGGGCCTTGGGCTTCGCCTCCGTGGCCTCGACCGTGTCGGCGGCGGCTTCCGCCTTGGCGGCGGCCGTCTTCCGGGTGCGGCGCGGCTTGGCCTCGGCCGCTTCCGGAGCCTGCGCGGCCTCGGTGTCGGCGACGGCCGCCTTGCGCGTACGGCGGTGCGGCTTGGTCTCGGCCGGTGCGGACGCGGGCTCGGCCACTGCCTCGGCCGTGTCGAGCGCGGCCTCGGCGGCCGTGGCCTTGCGGGTGCGGCGGCGCGGCTTCTCGGCGGGCGCCTCGGCGGCGGGGGCCTCGACGGCCGTCGGGGTCTCCACGACCGTCGCCTCGGTGACCGTCGCAGCGGTCTCCAGCGGGGCGGCCGGGGCCTCGGCGGACTTGCGGGTGCGGCGGCGGCGCGACTTGGCCGGGGTCTCCACGACCTCCGTGGCCTCCGCCGTTTCGACGACGGTGGCCTCCGAAGGCGCGAGCGCGGTCTCCTCGACGGCCTGCGCCACCGGGGAGTCGACCGTCGTGGCGGTCTCCGGGCGGCGCGACGGCTCACCATTGCGCGTACGGCGGCGACGGCGCAGCGTGCGGGGACCCTGCGCGGCGTCGGTGCCCGCGTCGGTGGCGCCGTCGGCACCGTCGGTCACGGCCTCGGCGGCGGTCGACGCGGTGGTGGCGGTGTTCTCCGCGTCCACTGGCGCACCGCCGCGCATCCGACGGCGGCGGCGCGGCGTCGTACGGGACGAACCGTCGCGGTCGCGGTCACGGTCATTGGAACGCGCGTCGTCGCGGCCGCCACGGCCGCCCCGGTCGCCGCGTCCGCGGCCACCGCGGCCGCCCGGCTCGCCCAGGTCCTCGAGTTCCTCCGCGTCGAGCCCGGCGCGGGTGCGCTCCGAGCGCGGCAGGACGCCCTTGGTGCCCTCGGGGATACCGAGGTCGGTGTAGAAGTGCGGGGAGGTGGAGTAGGTCTCCGCCGGGTCGCTGAAGCCCAGGTCCAGCGCCTTGTTGATCAGCTGCCAACGCGGGATGTCGTCCCAGTCGACCAGCGTGATCGCCGTACCCTTCGCGCCCGCGCGGCCGGTGCGGCCGATGCGGTGCAGGTAGGTCTTCTCCTCTTCCGGCGACTGGTAGTTGATGACGTGCGTCACGCCCTCGACGTCGATGCCGCGGGCGGCGACGTCGGTGCAGACGAGGACGTCCACCTTGCCGTTGCGGAAGGCGCGAAGGGCCTGCTCGCGGGCGCCCTGGCCGAGGTCGCCGTGGACCGCGCCGGAGGCGAAGCCGCGCTGCTTGAGCTGGTCGGCCAGGTCGGCCGCGGTGCGCTTGGTGCGGCAGAAGACCATGGCAAGACCGCGGCCGTCGGCCTGCAGTATGCGGGCCACCATCTCGGGCTTGTCCATGTTGTGCGCGCGGTAGACGAACTGCTTGGTGTTCGCGACCGTCGCGCCCGCGTCGTCCGGCGAGGTGGCGGAGATGTGCGTGGGCTGCGACATGTAACGGCGGGCCAGTCCGATGACCGCGCCCGGCATCGTCGCCGAGAACAGCATGGTCTGGCGCCTGGCCGGCAGCATGTTGATGATCTTCTCGACGTCGGGCAGGAAGCCCAGGTCGAGCATCTCGTCGGCCTCGTCGAGGACCAGGCTCTTGATGTGCTTCAGGCTCAGCTTCTTCTGGCCCGCGAGGTCCAGCAGACGGCCCGGGGTGCCGACGACCACGTCGACGCCCTTCTTCAGGGCCTCCACCTGCGGCTCGTAGGCACGGCCGCCGTAGATCGCGAGGACTCGCACGTTGCGGACCTTGCCGGCGGTGAGCAGGTCGTTGGTGACCTGCTGGCACAGCTCGCGCGTCGGGACGACGACGAGGGCCTGCGGGGCGTCGGTCAGGGCCTCGGGGGCGGCGCGGCCCGCCTCGACGTCGGCGGGGACGGTGACGCGCTCGAGGAGGGGGAGGCCGAAGCCCAGCGTCTTGCCGGTGCCGGTCTTGGCCTGGCCGATGACGTCCTTGCCCGACAGGGCTACGGGGAGCGTCATCTCCTGGATGGGGAAGGGAGTGAGGATGCCGACGGCTTCGAGGGCTTCGGCGGTCTCGGGGAGGATCCCGAGGGATCGGAACGTCGTAGTCAGGGTGCTGCCTCTTCTGTGTGCGTGGTGCGAGGCGAGCGCGCGGGTCGTGCCGGACCGTGTCGGGGACGTCGGCCGCCCTTACGGGTGAGCCATAGGACACGGGACCTCTGTCGACGCTCCAGCGCTCGTACCACTGAGGGTCCCCCTCCGGGTTCCGTACGCAGTGTGGCGTACGGCGGGAGGGCTGTCGGGTCGGAGCCGATCGGGCCACCGACCGGGCATCCTCATGCGTGCGGCCCGACGACGATGTCACGTACCCGTACGTCACATACTCGGCAGGCGCATTACCACCATACCCCGGATTCGCGCACATGCGATGGCCGATTTGCTCACGTAGTCGTCGTCACACTGACTGACCAGGGACTTACCACCGCCGAAGAGCGGGCTATTGTGCGCTGCATGACGAGCTCTGACAAGCCTGGCACCGCCGCAGACGCCCCCGCCGAGACCACCGGGACCCCGGGTACCGCCGGAGCCACGCCGGTCGCCGCCCGCGACTGGGCGTCGGCCGCGGCCGACCCGCAGTACCGCGCCGCGGTCGTGGACCTGCTCGGCGCGCTCGCGTACGGCGAACTGGCGGCGTTCGAGCGGCTCGCCGAGGACGCCAAGCTGGCGCCCACGCTGGCGGACAAGGCGGAGCTGGCGAAGATGGCGTCGGCGGAGTTCCACCACTTCGAGCGGCTGCGCGACCGGCTGGCCGAGATCGGCGAGGAGCCCACGGGCGCCATGGAGCCGTTCGTGGCCGCCTACGACGGCTTCCACAAGCAGACGGACCCCTCGGACTGGCTGGAGGGTCTCGTCAAGGCCTACGTCGGCGACTCCATCGCCAGCGACTTCTACCGCGAGGTCGCCGCCCGCCTGGACACCGACACCCGCGAGCTGGTCCTCGCCGTGCTCGACGACACCGGGCACGCGGGCTTCGCCGTGGAGAAGGTGCGCGCGGCGATCGACGCCGACCCGCGCGTGGGCGGGCGGCTCGCGCTGTGGGCCCGGCGGCTGATGGGGGAGGCGCTCTCGCAGTCCCAGCGGGTGGTGGCCGACCGGGACGCGCTGTCGACGATGCTCGTGGGCGGCGTCGCGGACGGCTTCGACCTGGCCGAGGTCGGCAAGATGTTCTCCCGGATCACCGAGGCGCACACCAAGCGGATGGCCGCGCTGGGGCTGGCCGCCTGACCTGCGCCGGAGCGGGCCCCGGCGCGGTACGGCGGCTGCCGCTCAGGCGGCCGACGAGCTGCGACGGAGCCGTCCCGCGGGGCGCAGCAGCAGCGACAGCGAGGCCGCGGAGAGCGTCGCCGAGCCGAGCAGCACCAGCACGAACCCCCCGGCGCCCAGCGCCGTGTGCGTGACGAACGCCCCGAAGAGGGCTCCGGCGACGCCGGTCGGCAGGACCAGGAGCGGGGCGGGCAGGCGGTGGGGCAGACGGTGTGCGGCGGCCCATGCCAGGGCGAGGCCGAGGAGTGCGGCGCCGAGCGCTTCCAAGATCATGTCTGGGTCCCTCCCACGTGGCCGACCTGCCCCAAACGGTCACAGCCGACTTACCCCTGACCTGCGGAATGCAATCCTCCCCCTGTGGGTGAACCGTGCTCCGCCCGTGAACGGGAAGACGGGTGGGGCCCGGCGGTGTGTCACCGCCGGGCCCCACCCGTCTTCGTTCGTCGTCCCGCGTCCGGCGGCTACAGCGCGCCGAAGCCCACCTTGCGCGGGGCCGGCTCACCGATCTCGACGTAGGCGAGCCGGTCGGCCGGCACCAGGACCTTGCGGCCGTGTTCGTCCACGAGGCTCAGCAGCTGCGACTTGCCGGCCAGTGCCTCGCCCACCACGCGCTCGACCTCCTCGGCGCTCTGACCGCTCTCCAGAACGATCTCGCGAGGCGCGTGCTGCACGCCGATCTTGACCTCCACGGCTATGTCCCTCCGACGGTCAGTAAGTGCGCGATCTTCCGCGCCGTACCAGCACACATTAGCCCGGTGAGGGGACGTACACGCTGCGTCGGAGAACGCCAGGAGCGAACAGCCGACGGGAACAGAGCCCCCGCCGCGGTGGTCAGTGCTGCTAGTGCTGCTCGGTGCCGTGCAGCGGGAAGCCCGCGATGCCCCGCCAGGCCAGCGAGGTCAGCAGCTGGACCGCCTGGTCGCGGGGCACGCTGCGGTCGCTGTGCAGCCAGGAGCGCGCCACCACCTGCGCGAGACCGCCCAGGCCGGAGGCGAGCAGCATCGACTCCGCGCGCGAGAGGCCGGTGTCCTCGGCGATCACGTCGCAGATCGCCTCGGCGCACTCGTTCGTCACCTTGTCCACGCGCTCGCGCACGGCGGGCTCGTTGGTCAGGTCCGACTCGAAGACCAGGCGGAAGGCACCGCCGTCGTCCTCGACGTAGGCGAAGTAGGCGTCCATCGTCGCCCGGACGCGCTGCTTGTTGTCGGAGGTCGACGCGAGGGCGCTGCGCACGGACTGGATCAGCGCCTCGCAGTGCTGGTCCAGCAGGGCGAGGTAGAGGTCGAGCTTGCCGGGGAAGTGCTGGTAGAGCACCGGCTTGCTGACGCCGGCGCGCTCGGCGATGTCGTCCATCGCGGCCGCGTGGTAGCCCTGGGCCACGAACACTTCCTGTGCGGCGCCCAGCAGCTGGTTGCGTCGGGCTCGGCGGGGAAGGCGTGTGCCCCGCGGGCGTACCGCCTCTGTCTGCTCGATGGCTGTCACGCCGCCTCCCATAGTCGTCCTCGTGCGGTGTGCGCCGCCTCGACATCGTACTTTTCGGTAACCGTGGTGTGTGTGCTGCGAGCGCAGAATTTCACGGACCGGACGGTGGCGATAGCCGCACAACAGGTTTCAAAAGTGTCCAGAGCGGGCAAAGATCGGCCTCCCATCCGGGCGGTGGAGCCGCTCCGCGGCCGCGTGGCGCGTGGCGCGTCGCGTCCCCACCGTTCAGCGGTAGTCGTCCTCGTCGTGCGAGACGACCCGGGCCTGCTCGGCCAGGTCGGCCTCGTTGGCGCGGTCCGGCTCGACGCCGGTCAGCGGCTCGTCGCGCTCCTGTGCGAGGTCCGCCCGCTGCTCGGCGGCGTCGGCGTCGGGCGCTTCCACGTCGCGGTCCTCCGGATCCGGTGCCTGGACCTCGTCGTCGAAGGTCTCGGGGTCGGTCGGGTCGACGGTCATGCTGGGCTCCCTTCCTACGGACGGCCCCCGGGTGCAGGGGTCACACGCGGGTGCCCACTTCACGAGCCTAGGAGACACCCGATCCGGACGCCATGCATCGCCGGGCCGGTCTTGGGCGCTCGGTCCTGCGTGTCCGGTCCTGCGTGCTTGGTCGTGCGTGCTTGGTCGTGCGTGTGCGGTTGTGCCTGTCCGGTCCTGGCGCCGACGGCAGGCGCCGACGGCATCCGTACCCCGCCGACGCGCCGCCGCAGCGCCGCTTGTGACGGCGAACACACGAACCATTGTGTGATCATCTCGTAATATTGCCGCATGCCTTCGACCGAGCCGCCGTCCGTGCCGCCCGCCAACGTGCTGCCGAAGGTCGCGGCCGTCAAGGCCGCGGACGGGGAGCGGCTCAGGGCGGTCCACCTGCCCGGCATCACCCTGACGGTGCGGTCGAGACGCCCCGCCCGCGAGGGACTGCCGCCCGCCCTCTACGTCCACGGCCTCGGCGGCTCCTCGCAGAACTGGTCGGCGCTCATGCCGCTGCTGGACGGCGTCGTCCACAGCGAAGCCGTCGACCTGCCCGGCTTCGGCGATTCCCCGCCGCCGGACGACGGCGACTACTCGATCACCGGCAACGCGCGCGCGGTCATCCGTTACCTCGACGCGTCCGGGCGCGGTCCGGTGCACCTGTTCGGGAACTCGCTCGGCGGAGCCGTCGTCACCCGTGTCGCCGCGGCGCGGCCCGACCTGGTGCGGACGCTGACCCTCGTCTCGCCCGCGCTGCCGGAGATCCGCGTGCAGCGCACCGCCGTACCGACGGGACTGCTGGCGCTGCCGGGAGTGGTGCGGCTGTTCAACCGGCTCACCCGGGAGTGGACGGCGGAGCAGCGGGTCCGTGGCGTGATGGCGCTCTGCTACGGCGACCCCGGGAAAGTGAGCGAGGAGGGCTTCCGCAACGCCGTGGAGGAGATGGAGCGGCGGCTGCAACTGCCTTACTTCTGGGACGCGATGGCGCGTTCCGCGCGGGGAATCGTCAACGCGTACACGCTCGGCGGCCAGCACGCGCTGTGGCGACAGGCCGAGCGGGTTCTCGCACCCACGCTCCTGGTCTACGGTGGACGGGACCAACTCGTCGGTTACCGCATGGCCCAGCGGGCTGCCCGCGCCTTCCGTGACTCCCGGCTGCTGACCCTGCCGGACGCGGGACACGTGGCGATGATGGAGTATCCGGAGACCGTGGCCACGGCGTTCCGCGAACTCCTCGCGAACACCGCGGACGCGGTGGACACCGGGAAGCCGGCGGGTGGCGAGAGGACCGACGGGGCCGCGGACAGCGAGCCCGCCAACCAGACCACAGGAGGCTGAGGCGCGACGTGGGACGCCACAGCCGCCGCGGGCCCGCCCCCAGGGCAGACGCCGCGGACGCCGCCGCAACACGCAAGAACCCGTCGGGGCGGCCCGAGCCGCGCCCGGCGGACGGACCGTCGCAGGAGCCGCGAGGACCACAGGCGCCACAGGCGCCGTACCGACCGCAGCGGGCCGAGCCGGCACCCCGCCCGGCGCCGGCGCCGGGCGACGCCCCGGGCGCCCGCCAGGGGTACGCGGGCCCCGGCCCCGGCCCGGGGCGAGGCCCAGGCGCTCGTTTCCCGGACGGAACACCGGCCCACGGCTTCCCCCGGATGACGGACGGGACGCCCGCGCGGGGCGTCCCGAGGCTCCCCGACGGCACGCCGGCGCACGGTGTGCCCAGGTATCCCGACGGCACCCCGGCGCACGGTCTGCCGCGGGTCCGGGGCGGCCACCCCGAGCAGCGGGAGTCCGGCGGCGGCTGGGGCGAGTTGGGCGGACGGACCGGTACCGGGTACGGATCGGCGGCGGGACCGAGCGCCGAAGGCCCCGGGGCTCCCGGGGCCTTCGCGCCGTCGCCGTCCGGGCCGCCGTCGCCGTCCGGGCCGCCGTCGCCGTCCGGGCCGTCGCGCCCGCCCTTCCCGAGGCAGCGGCAGGCGCCCGGGGAGGGCCCCCGGCAGGACTACCTGGACGCCTTCGGGGCGGACGACGACGTCTTCTCGGGCCGCCCCCGGCGGCGTGCTCCCGGTGCGTCGCGGCCCGCCGACCCGTACGCCTCCGTCACCGACTGGAGCGCCGTCGACGCAGGTGACGCCGGGGGTGGTGCCGGGAGTGGCGGCGCTTCCGCCGACGCGGGTGCGGACGCCGACGACCAACCGCCCACGGGTGAACCCGCACCGGTCAAGGGTGCCAAGGGCCGGACCTTCACCGGTATCGCGGCGGCCGCCGTCACCACCGTGCTGGCCGTCGTCGTGGCCGGTCAGGTCGCCGACGGGGCGGACGGGGGCGACATGCGTGGCCAGTCGGCCACCGACCAGGCCCGGGGCGCCCACGACCCGGCGTCACGGGACGACCAGCGCCCGACGCCCTCCGCGCCCGAGGCCGCGAAGCCGCTGACGTACGAGCAGAAGATGGGCAAGACCTACCCGCTCAGCGCCACCCTCAAGGCATCGGGGAAGTTCGACGCGGTCCCGGGCATCGCCAAGGGGCCCGGGCGGGGGGAGAAGTACACCTACCGCGTGGACATCGAGCAGGGGCTCGGTCTCGACGGCGCGCTCTTCGCCGACGCCGTGCAGAAGACGCTCAACGACGACCGGAGCTGGGCCCACAACGGCGCCCGCAGCTTCGAGCGCGTCGAATCGGGCCAGCCCGACTTCGTCATCACCCTGGCCAGCCCCGGCACCACCGCCGAGTGGTGTGCCAAGTCCGGCCTGGACACCACCGAGGACAACGTGTCCTGCGACTCGGCCGCCACCCAGCGGGTGATGATCAACGCCTACCGCTGGGCCCAGGGCGCCGCGCCGTACGGTGACGCGATCTACCCCTACCGGCAGATGCTGATCAACCACGAAGTCGGTCACCGCATCGGCTACAACCACGTCACCTGCGACAAGGACGGCGAACTCGCCCCGGTCATGCAGCAGCAGACGAAGTTCATCGACCACGACGGAATCGACTGCCGTCCCAACGCCTGGGCGTACCCGAACAGCTGACCGGGCGCGGCATCACGTGTCGTGACCGCTTGATCTCCTAGCGCGACCGAACGCGCCTCGCACGGGAAAGTTACGACCGTTCACCCCTTTTGGTGGCGCGATGGACAACCGTCCATCGCGCCACCTCCTTGTCCGCATACGTTCGTCCCGCTGCGAGCCGCCGGGCCAACGGCGGCTCCCCAAACGGGAGATCGGGGGTGCGCGCGTGCGCATCGGACTGCTTACGGAGGGTGGCTATCCGTATGTGAGCGGTGAGGCCGGACTCTGGTGCGACCGGCTCGTGCGCGGCCTGGACCAGCACGAGTTCGACGTCTACGCGCTCAGCCGGAGCGAGCACGAGGAGGCGGAGGGCTGGGTCCCGCTGCCGCCGCAGGTCGGCCGGGTGCGCACCGCCCCGCTGTGGGAAACCGTGGACGACGGAATCGTCCACGGACGGCGCGCGCGCCGGCGCTTCGCCGAGTGCTACGGCGAGTTGGCCATGGCCCTGTGCATCGCGGGCCCCGGGAACCCGTCCGGGGGACCGGAGGGAGAGCCGGAAGGGCAGTCCGCCCTTGAGGCGGACCGTTTCGCCAGCGCGCTGTACGGCCTCGCCGAACTCGCCCGCGACGAGGGCGGACTGCCCACCGCGCTCCGCTCGGAGACCGCCGTGCGCGCCCTGGAACGCGCCTGTCGCGCGCCCGGCGCCCACCGCTCGGCGCGCGAGGCGCGCGTTCCCGATCTGCTGACCGTCGCCGCGCGCCTCGAACGCGCCCTGCGCCCCCTGTCCCTGGACTGGTACGAGGACGACGACCTCGGCTCGGTGGACCTGTGCCACGCGACCTCCGGCGGCACGGCAGCCCTCCCGGGACTGCTCGCCCGGCACTTCTGCGACGTGCCCCTGCTGGTGACCGAGTACGGCGTGCGGCTGCGGACGCACTACCTGACGGAACCCGACTCCTCGCCCGCGATACGGTCGCTGCTCGCCGCCTTCCACGGTCGGCTGGCCACCGAGACCTACCGGCGCGCGGCCGTGATCACCCCCGGCAACACGCACGCCCGGCGCTGGCAGGAGCGCTGCGGCGCCGACCGCGCCAAACTGCGCACGGTCCACCCGGGCATGGACGCGGCCCCGTTCGCGGAGGTGGGGGAATCCCCGGAGTGCGCCGACCCGCAGACCCTCGTCTGGGTCGGCCGTGTCGAGCCGGCCAAGGACCTGGTCTCGCTGCTGCACGCCTTCGCGGAGATCCGCAGGGCGGAGCCCGGCTCGCGGCTCAGGATCGTCGGTGCCCCTTCGGGCCCGGAGGGCGCCGCGTACCTGGTCCACTGCAAGGCGCTGGCCGCGCAGCTGTTTCCCGACGAGGCCGACGGCCCGCACGCCGTCGGCCGCAACCCGGTCTCCTTCGAGGAGACCGGCGGGCCCGAACTGCCCTTCCGCGCCGACGCGTACGCCTCGGGCGCCCTGGTGGTGCTCTCCAGCGTCGTCGAGGGGTTCCCGGCCGGGCTCGTCGAGGCCATGTTCTGCGGCCGCGCGACGGTGTCCACGGACGTCGGCGCGGTGGTGGAGGCCATCGGCGGCACCGGGCTCGTCGTGCCCCCGCGCAATCCGAGGGCGCTCGCCGAGGCGTGCGTCGCGCTGTTGCGCGACCCCGAGCGCCGGGACCGGCTGGGCGCCGCCGCGCGCGCCCGCGCACTGGAGCTGTTCACCGTCGAGCAGAACATCGCGGCATTTCACGGCATTTACCTGGAGATTCTCTCGCGCCCACCGGCACGCCGCGTCCTCCTCGACGACGCCGGCGAGCCCCTGCCCTTCGGCGTCCCCGCCGAAGCCCACGTCCCCGGTCGCTGGAGTGACCCCACGGCCCGTGTCGTGGCCAGGGGCGGTTCCAGCACGGCCCGGAGGGGTCCCGGCTGGGCGACGGAGGCCGATCCGGTCCGGGCGACCACGTCGGTCTCGGCGAGCGAGGGAGCGGCCCGATGAGCGGCCTCGGCGAACTGGACCGGCCCGAGACCCCGCGCAGCCCGGGCGCCTGGGACGAACGTTCACGGACCTCCCTGGCGCACGGGCCCGACGGGCCCGACGGGACCGACACGGCCCTGGGTGCGCAGACGGGTGTGGGGGTCGGTGGGCGCCCGGTGGACGGTCCGGCTCCGGCGGAGGACTGGAGTCCGGAGGAGGGCGTGCGGCTCCGTGACGGCGCCGGGCGTGACGGCGCCGGGCGTGAGGGTGCCGCTCGTGACGGTGCCGGGCGTGAGGGTGCCGCTCGTGACGGTGCCGGTCGCGACGGCGGCAGGAGGTCGGCGTCCGCGTCCGTCGCACGCCGTGCCGCCGCTGACCCCGTGAAGGGGCTGCTGCACCGGCACCGTGAGCTGTGCGAACGCGCCGTGGACCCACTAGAGATCGCGGCGGGACTGGAAGCGCACGGCGTCACCGACCGGACCGCCGCCCGCTTCCGCCACCGTGACGTGTTCTCCCTCGCGGAAGAGATGTACGCCCGTGTCCCGCGCGACCGCGACGCCCCTGCGCGTGCCGAGCACGCGCCGACACCCCGGCCACGCGAACCTCGCACCGCCGGAGTCGTTCTCGCCCTGCTGCCCGGTGTGCTGTGCGCCGCCGCCGTGGCCGGACTGCGCCTGGCCGAGGGCCGACCGCGCCTGATCGTCGCCGTCGTCGGCATCCTCGCGGTGTCCCTGGCGCTGGGGGCCGCACTGCGGCGCGGGCCACTGAGCGCCGCCACGCGCACCACCAGCACCTGGACCTGCTGGCTCGTCGGCTACGCCGTCCTCGGTGACGGACTCCTGCGGACCGCGGTCAGCGGCGGCCCAGACGGTCTCCCGGACGGCACCGCCGACGGCCCGTGGCCCGTCACCGTGGCCCCCGTCCTGGCGCTCGCGCTGTCCTACGCCCCCGCGGCCGGTTGCGCCCGCCTCTTCACCGCGGGCGCCCGGAGCAAGCTGACGTCCAGCCGGGGCCTGGCCGACTTCTCCGCCTCCGTACGCCCCCTGCTGCTCGGCACGTTCGCCCTGTACCTGGGCGCTCTGACGGGTCTGCTCGCGCTGACCGGCGCCGTGCTCGGCGAGCCCACCGGTCTTCCCCAGGGCCTCAGCCTGGGGGCCCTGCTGCTGCTCGCCCGGCTGCTCACCGTGCACGGTCACGCGTACGCACCCACGCTCGTCCTCACCGCCGCGGCCACCACGGAGGCGGTCGCCCTGGCCACGCTCTTCGCCGGCCGCCTCCCCGGCTGCGGCTTCCTGGCCGTCCCCGTGGAGACCCTGGTCACCGCCTGCGGACCGGCCGGTGTCCCGACGGCCGTCTGCGGCCTCGGCGCCCTGACCCTCCTGGTCCACGCGGGCCGTCGTCTGACCAGGGCATCGGCCCACGCGACGACGGAGCGAACGACGGAGCGAACACGGTGAGCGCCCGCACGAACAGCCCTTCACACGCCCCCGACACCCTCGCATCACCCCTTGAAGGAGCCCCCAGATGACCACCTCCCGACCCGACGCCTCGGCACCGGGAGCCGCCCGATGAGAGTCCTGCTGATCGGAGCCAACGGCTACATCGGCCGCTTCGTCGCCGACCGTCTGCTCGCCGACCCGGCTGTCCAGCTCACCGCGCTCGGCCGGGGTGACGACGCCGACGTCCGCTTCGACCTCGCCACCGGAAGCCCCGGCGCCCTCACCCGCTTCCTCGACGCGGTCCATCCCGGAGTGGTCGTCAACTGCGCGGGCGCCACCCGGGGCGGTGCCCGCGAACTCACCCGGCACAACACCGTCGCCGTCGCCACCGTCTGCGAGGCCCTGCGCCGCAGCGGCTGCGGCGCCCGCCTGGTGCAGGTCGGCTGCAGCGCCGAGTACGGCCCCAGCCAGCCCGGCTCCTCGACCGCGGAGGACGCCGTGCCCCGCCCCGGCGGCCCCTACGGCGTCAGCAAACTCGCCGCGACCGAACTCGTCCTCGGCTCCGGCCTGGACGCCGTCGTCCTGCGGGTCTTCTCGCCCGCCGGGCCCGGCACGCCCGCCGGCTCCCCGCTGGGCCGGCTCGCCGAGGCGATGCGCCGCGCGATGCAGTCCGGCGACGGCGAGCTGCGGCTCGGTGGCCTCGGCGCCCAGCGGGACTTCATCGACGTCCGCGACGTCGCCCGCGCGGTGCACGCCGCCTCGCTCTCCGCCGCCCAGGGCGTCATCAACATCGGCTCCGGCCGCGCCGTGCGCCTGCGCGACGCCGCCGCCACCCTCGCCCGGGTCGCCGGCTACGGCGGCGCCCTGCACGAACTCGACGGCCCTCCGGGCGCGCTGCGGCCCACCATCGGGCACCCCCGCACGGAGTCGGTCGGTCACCGCGTCGACGGACTCGGGCACCACCGGACCGACGCCCTCGGCCATCACCGCCCGGACCTCCTCGGAAGCCGGGGCGAGCGCACGGACCCCGAGCACGTGGCACCGGCCCCCCACCCGTACCCCGACGGCTGCGGCAGCTGGCAGCAGGCCGATGTGCGCACCGCACGCGACCGGCTCGGCTGGCGGCCCCGGATCGCCCTCGAAGAGTCCCTCGCCGATATCTGGATGGAGGCGGCATGCCGTATCTGACCAGTACCCGAACGGGCACCGCGAGCACCGGTGTCCGAACCGGCCTCGGTGTCCCGGGGCTGGCCCACCCCCTCGTCGCCCCCGACGAGTGGGCCGGCCTCACCAGCCCCGGCGCCCCGCTGCACTGGGTCGTCCTCAACATCGCCAACGGGCCCGGGGCGCATCCCGACCCGCGGTGCCTGGAGGCCGCCGGTCGCCTGCGCAACGCGGGCGTCCGCGTCCTCGGCCATCTCGACGCCGCACACGGATCCCGCGGCCTCGGCGAACAGATCTCCGACGCCCACCGGTACCTCGACTGGTACCAGGTCGACGGATTCCTCCTCGCCCACTGCCCGTCCGACCGAGCCGCCCTCCCCGAGGTCCGCCGTACGGTCACCACCCTCCGGGCGATCCGTGACGATGCCCACATCGTCCTCGGCCACGGCACCCACCCCTGTCCCGGCTACGCCGAGAACGCCGACCAACTCGTCACCTTCTCGGGCACCTGGGCCGACTACCGCTGGTCCCAGGCGGCGGAGTGGAGCGCCGACTATCCGCCCGAGCGCTTCTGCCACTTCGTGCACGGCCTGCCGCGCGGGCACCTGGAGGAAGCGCTGCGCATCGCCCGTTGGCAGGGAGCGGCGACGATCTACTTCACCGACCGCACGGACCGCGGGGGCCGGACCGACCCCTGGGAGACGATGCCCGGTTACTGGGACGAAATCGTCTCGCGGGTCGGGACAGGTGTCTCGGAATGAAAAAGGCCGTGGCAGTGTTACTGGGAGAACATCCGTAATCACTGACCGACCAACGGAGTCCCCGTGTCGCTGCCACCCCTGGTCGAGCCGGCCGCCGAGCTCACCGTAGACGAGGTCCGCAGGTACTCCCGCCACCTGATCATCCCCGACGTGGGGATGGACGGGCAGAAGCGGCTGAAGAACGCCAAGGTGCTCGCCGTGGGCGCGGGCGGCCTCGGTTCGCCGACCCTGATGTACCTGGCGGCAGCCGGTGTCGGCACGCTCGGCATCATCGAGTTCGACGAGGTCGACGAGTCGAACCTGCAGCGGCAGGTCATCCACAGCCAGGCCGACATCGGCCGGCCCAAGGCCGAGTCCGCCCGTGACACCATCAAGGGCATCAACCCGTACGTGGACGTGATCCTTCACCAGGAGCGGCTCGAGGCCGACAACGTGATGGACATCTTCAGCCAGTACGACCTGATCGTCGACGGCACGGACAACTTCGCGACCCGTTACCTGGTCAACGATGCCTGCGTGCTGCTGAACAAGCCCTACGTCTGGGGCTCGATCTACCGCTTCGACGGCCAGGCCTCCGTCTTCTGGTCGGAGCACGGCCCCTGCTACCGCTGCCTCTACCCGGAGCCCCCGCCCCCCGGCATGGTCCCCTCCTGCGCCGAGGGCGGTGTGCTGGGCGTGCTGTGCGCGTCCATCGGCTCCATCCAGACCAACGAGGCCATCAAGCTCCTCCAGGGCATCGGCGAACCGCTGGTCGGCCGCCTGATGATCTACGACGCCCTGGAGATGACCTACCGCCAGGTCAAGGTCCGCAAGGACCCCGACTGCGCGGTCTGCGGCGAGAACCCGACCGTCACCGAGCTCATCGACTACGAGGCCTTCTGCGGCGTCGTGTCCGAGGAGGCCCAGGCGGCCGCCGCCGACTCCACGATCACTCCCAAGCAGCTCAAGGAGTGGATCGACGACGGCGAGAACATCGAGCTCATCGACGTCCGCGAGCCGAACGAGTTCGAGATCGTCTCCATCCCGGGCGCCCGGCTGATCCCGAAGAACGAGTTCCTCATGGGCTCCGCCCTGGAGAGCCTCCCGCAGGACAAGAAGATCGTCTTGAACTGCAAGACGGGTGTCCGCAGTGCGGAAGTCCTCGCGGTCCTCAAGTCCGCCGGCTTCTCGGACGCCGTCCACGTCGGCGGCGGCGTGATCGGCTGGGTCAACCAGATCGAACCGGAGAAGCCCGTCTACTGACCGGCTCCGGGACCCGCTTCCCGGACGGCGGGGGTTTCGCGCACCGTGGGTGCCCGAAGCCCCCGCCGTCGTCATGAGCAGACCTTGCCGTCCTTCGGCACCGTCCCCTTCAACAGGTAGGCATCCACCGCGGAGTCGACGCAGTCGCTCCCGCTGCCGTACGCGCCGTGTCCCTCGCCCTTCCAGGTCAGCACCACGCCGACGTCCTTGCCCAGCTCGTCCGCCATCCTGCGGGCGCCCTCGTAGGGCGTGGCCGGGTCGCCCGTGTTGCCGACCACCAGGATCGGGGCCGCGCCGGGCGCGCTCACCTCCGGCGTCTCGTGCTGACCGGCCACCGGCCAGTCGTGGCACCATCCGGCGGTGTCCCAGCCGAGGAAGGCGCCGAAGACGGGCGACACCTTCTCGAACCTCGGCAGCAGCTTCTTCGTCTCCTCCACGGTCGGCCGCTGCTTGTCGTCCAGGCACGATATGACCCGTTGAGAGTGGGTCGTCGTGCCGTAGCGCCCCGAGGGGTCACGCTCGTTGTAGCCGTCGGCGAGTGCCAGCAACTCGGAGCCGTCCCCCTTCTCGGCCGCCTCCAGCGCGCTGGTCAGGGCCGGCCAGCCGCTCTCGCTGTACAGCGGCAGCACGATCCCCGTGAACGCGAGCGTCTGCGTCAGCTTCCGCCCCGGCGAGGAGGTCGGCAGCGGTTCCGCGTCCAGGCGCTCCAGCAGGCCGGCGATCTTCCGCGACCCCTGTCCGGGTTCCTGCCCGGTCGACTCCAGGTAGTCGTCCAGCGCTCGCTGGAAGCCCCTGGCCTGGTTCTCCGCGTGGCCCATCGTGTCGGCGTCCGGGTCGACCACGGCGTCGAGGATCACGCGTCCGACGTGCTGGGGGAAGAGGTGGGCGTAGACGCCGCCGAGTTCGGTGCCGTAGGAGATGCCGAAGTAGTGCAGCTTCTCGTCGCCCAGCACATGCCGCATCAGGTCCATGTCGCGAGCGGTGTCCGTGGTCGAGACGTGCTCCATGAGCTTGCCCGCGGCCTTCTCGCAGCCCTTGCCGAAATTCGCGGCGTCCTTCAGGTAGGCCTGCTCCTCTGCCGGGGTGTCCGGCGTGGAGTCCACCGACTCGGCGGCCTCGATCGCCCCGTCCGTGCGGCAGCGGACGCCCTCGCTGGCGGCCACCCCGCGCGGGTCCCAGCTCACCAGGTCGTACCGCTGGTGGAGGGAGGAGACGGTGTCCGCGTAGGACGGCATCATCGAGACGCCGGAACCTCCGGGGCCGCCGAAGTTGAACAGCAGGGAGCCGATGCGGTCGTCCCCGCTCGCCCTGGACCGGATCAGCGCGAGATCGATCGTCTCGCCGTCCGGGTCGGACCAGTCCAGCGGCGCCTCGAGCGTGGCGCACTGCCAGTCGCCGTCCGGAGCCGGGGCCTCGTCGGTGCCCTTGCAACGGGCCCAGTCCAGCGTCTGGGACGCCAGCGCCTTCGGCACTCCGGACGGGGCCGCCGCCGAAGGTGCCGCGCTGCTCCTGCCCCCGTCGTCCTTGTCCTCGTCGGACGAGCCGCCGCTGCAGCCCGCTGTCAGCAGTGCGGCGGCGGCCGTCAGAGCCGTCCACCGGACGAGACGCGCCATGTCCTCTCCCCCCTGGCAAGCCGTCCGCGCCGTGCGGCGGATGGCGTTCCTGCCATGGTAGGTGGAGCGGGCAGCGCCCGCCGACGCCTGTGGATAACGCTCTGACCTGCCCATTCGCCACCCGTGGCGTGGTCTTCGGTCAGGAGCAGACGGTGTTGGCCGCCGGTACCCTGCCGTCGAGCAGATAGCCGTGCACCGTGTCCTGCACGCACTTGTTCTTGCTGTCGTAGGCACCGTGCCCCTGGCCCTTGTAGGTCAGTTCCACGCCGACGCCCTTGCCGAGCGCGTCCACCATCCTCCCGGCGCCCTCGTAGGGCGTCGCCGGGTCGCCGGTGTTGCCGATCACCAGGACCGGCGGTGCGCCCGGGGCGCTGACGTCCGGGTGGTCGGCGGCACCGGCGACCGGCCAGTCGGTGCAGCTGAGCATGGACCAGGCGAGATAGTCGCCGAACAACGGGGAGGCGTCCCGGAACTCGGGCAGCCTGCCCTGCACGTACGCGGAGTCGTACCGGGGTTTGTCGTCGGCGCAGTTGATGGCGACGTTCGCCGCGGTGATGTTGCTGTACTCGCCGTCCTCGTTGCGCCCGTTCAACGCGTCCGACAGCACCATGAGGACCCGCCCGTCCCCGTCGTACGCCTGCTCCAGGCCCTCGGTGAGGTACTCCCAGAAGTCCTTCGAGTACAGCGCCTGGGCGATGCCGCCGGTCGCGGCGGTCTCGGTGAGTTCGCGGGGGAAGACCCCGGGGATCGGTTTGCGGTCGAGGTCCTTCAGCAGCCGGGCGATGCGCGCCTTGACGTCCTCGGCCGTGTTCCCGACGGGGCAGTCCTCGGCCTTCGACACGCAGTCCTCGGCGAAGTTGTCGAGCGCCAGCTGGAACCCCTTCGCCTGGCCCAGTGAGCTCTGTTCCGCCGTCTGCGTCGGGTCGACGACCGCGTCGAAGACGGCACGGCCCACGTGCCGGGGGAAGAGGTGGGCGTATACGCCGCCGAGTTCGGTGCCGTAGGAGATGCCGAAGTAGTACAGCTTCTCGTCGCCGAGTACCTGGCGCATCAGGTCCATGTCGCGGGCGGCGTCGGTCGTGCGCACCTGCGGCAGGATCTTCTTCGAGTGCTTCTCGCAGGCCGCGTTGAACTCCCGCGTGTCGTCCACGAACTCGGTGCGCTCGGCCCGGTCGTCGGGGGTGGCGTCCTGCTGGAAGTAGGTGTCGAGCTGCTTGTCGTCGAGGCATTCCACGGGATCGCTGCGGCCGACGCCGCGCGGATCGAAGCTGACCAGGTCGTAGCGGGTGCGCAGCTTCGCGTAGTCCTGGCCGAACGCGGGCAGTGTGGTGACGCCCGACCCGCCAGGACCGCCGAAGTTGAAGACGAGCGAGCCGATCCGCCGGTCCGCCGCGCCGCTGGCCTCGGCGCGAATCAGCGCGAGCCCGATCGTGTCGCCCCCGGGGTCGTCCCAGTCGAGTGGGGCCTTCATGGTGGCGCACTGCCACGCGTCGCCGTCCGGCAGCGGGGAGGGGGCGGCGCCACCACCCTCGGCCTCGGACGGTGACGGGCAGTCCTTCCAGTCCAGTTTCTGGCCCGTCAGGTCCTCGTCGTCCTCCTGCGACCCGCCGCCGCAGCCCGCCAGCAGGACGGACAGCACGAGTGCGGTGGCGGTCAGGGCGGCGGCGCGCAGCCGGGAGGGATTCGGCATGCGTCCATCGTGCGGTCGCGCGGGAGCGCATGCCCGGGGCCAGGGCCGTACGGGGTACGGAGCGCCCTTCCCGCGTCCGGTTACAGCGCCTCTTTGCGCGTGAGGTGGTTGAAGACCAGCCAGCCCGGCAGTACCGGCAGCCACAGGGTGAGCAGCCGGTACAGCAGCACCGCGGGCGCGGCGACCTCCTTGGGAAGGCCGACGGCGATCAGACCGACCGTCAGCGTTGCCTCCACCGCTCCCACACCGCCCGGCGTCGGCGCGGCGGACCCCAGGGCGTTGCCCGCGAGGAAGACGACCGCGACGCTCGCCAGACTGATCGACGTCGAGTCGTCGCCGAAGGCACGGATCGAGGCGTCCAGGCACATCACGAAACAGGCCGTGAGCAGCAGCATGCCGCCGATGCCGGTGACCAGCTTCTGCGGCCGCTGCAGCACGTCCAGCATGCGCGGCACGACCCCGGCGAAGAGCGACCGCACGCGCGTGACGACGAATTTGCGCAGGAACGGCACCGACGTCACCACGAGCACCAGGACCGCCACGGTCAGCAGACCGGCGATGACCGTCCGGGACGGCGACAGCGACGGTGTCTTCTCGGTGCCGGTCAGATAGCCGAAGGACAGCAGCATCAGGATGTGGCAGCCGAGCCCGAACAGCTGGGACGCGCCGACACTCGCCACCGCGAGCCCCGGGCGCACGCCCGCGCGTTGCAGGAAGCGGGTGTTCAGGGCGACGCCGCCGACCGCGGCGGGGGCGACGATCTTCACGAACGATCCGGCGACCTGTGCGGCCACGGTCCGCAGGAACGGCACCTTCTCGGGCACGAAGCCCAGCAGGGACATCGCCGCGGCGACGTAGCTCGCCGCCGAGAACAGTACGGCCGCCGCCACCCAGCCCCACTGGGCGTTCGAGATCAGGGGGCCGAACTCGATGTGGGTGAGCTGGGTCAGCAGGAAGTAGGCGCCGATCGCGCCGGCGATGAAACTGATCAGCGTGCGCGGCCGCACCCGCTCCAGCCGGGCCGGCTCGACGGGTGCCTGCGGCCTGATGCGCAGCACCGCATGGCGGATCTGGGTGAGCAGGTCCTCCTCGCGCGCCTCCTCGATGGCCTCGTCCACGGCCCGCTTCTCGGCCCGCTGCTCGGCACGTACGGCCTTCTTGTCCGGTTTGTCGATCTGGGGGGACTTGTCGGTCTGCTCCGACGCGTGGCTCGTGGTGTCGTGACCGGCCGCCTCCGCGCGGGCCAGCTTGGCCTGCCGGGACGACTCCAGCACCGCCTCGCGCTCGCGCTGCGCCCGTTCCCGCGCCAGTCTGCGCAGGGTCGCGCGCGTGGAGCGGCTCAGCGCGATGGGCTGGAGCATGGGCAGGCAGTCCGCCACCGCGTCGGGGCCGAGGACGCCCACCGCCGACGCGACCGCGCGTTCGGCGCCGACCCGCAGGCCGAGCGTCACCAGGAGCTGGGAGATGTCCATGCGCAGCAGCAGGTCGCCGGCGGCGATCTCGCCGATGCGCAGGTCGGTGAGGATCACCGTGCCGGAACGATCCACCAGGATCGCGTCACCCACCAGCCTGCGGTGCGCGATGCGCCGGGACTGCAGCGCCCGCACCTGCTCCCAGGTCTCGCGCAGCAGGTCGTCGGTGATCTCGTCGTCCGCCAGCGAGTCCAGGGAGCGCCCGCCGGTGTGCTCGTAGACGAGCATCACGGCGTCCGGTCCCAGCTCGGACGTCGCGATCAGCTTGGGGGCGTTGGCGCCGGCCGCGATCGCCGCGTAGGCGAGCAGCGCCTCCTGCTCCAGCGCCTGGCGCAGCGAGGGGAGGCTGCTGCGGGTGGCGAAGCCGCGCAGCGTCAGGTTGCGCCACGCGCGGTAGAAGAAGCCCTGCGCCTGCTGCTCGCGGTCCACCACCGTCACGTCGAGCGGCCGGCCGTCCTCCAGCGTGACGAAATAGCGGCGCCCGCGGTCACCGGTCTCGACGCTGTCGGACGGCGCTTCCTGCCGGGCGGCGGTCACCGGCCGGAAGCCGACGTGCCGCAGGCCCGCCATCAGCGTCCGACCGGTGGGCCGGACGTTGGGGGAGCCGACGGCGTACAGGGTGCCGTAGGCGACGGTCCAGCCGATGAGGACGGTCAGGATGATCGAGAACGGCGTCGTGTAACCGGTGACCAGCATCGAGAAGGCGTCGAGGAGCAGCACGATCCACAGCACCGCGCGCCAGCGGGGTCTGCGGGACATGCCCACTGCCGTCATGTACGCGATGACCGGGGCGAGGTAGCCGTGCACGGGGTCGGTCAGCGCGTGGATGTCACCCGGGGACGGCTGGGTGAGCGCCTCCTGGATGGAGCCGGGAGCGGCCTTGGCGACCCACAGGTCGGTGGCGAGGGTCACCCCGTGCGCCAGGACCGCCGCCAGTACGCCGTCGGCGATCCGCAGCCCGTCCCGTTTGATCAGCCGTTCGATCGCGAACGCGACGGGCACCAGGAGGATCGCGATGCTGGAGGCCAGCCCCGCGATCTTGATGAGCAGGTCGGGGGCCTGGCCGGTGCCCTTGTTGATGTCCTGTTCGAGGCCCGAGGTGGTGCCGTGCGCGAAGGCGGCGATGGCCAGGAGTACGGCGACGGCGAGTACGCCCACCAGGAGGCGCACCAGGTCGGAGGGGCGGTGCACGCGCGCGGGGAGCAGCGGTTCGTCGCCCTCGACCTCGTCGATGTGCGCCACGTCGTCGGGGTCGGCGGCCGTCGCCGACGGGCCCTCGGCCGCCCGCTCGCGGGTCTCCCCGTCGCTCGCATCCGCGGTGTCCGCGCGCGGCGAAGCGTCAGAGGTGCCCTCGGCGTCCTCGGGGTGCACACCCTGCTGCTCCATCGCCTCTTCTTGCTCTCGTATCACTGGTCACCGCCCGCACGATGGTGGCATGCCGCGTCGGACTCGGCAGGCATCAGGGTGCCCGTGCGGGCCGCACAGTCTGCCCGAAGCGACGCTCGCGGGCGAGGGACGCGGGCCTTCGGGAGTGCGTCGCGTTGTCGGCGGGGTGCGGCAGGATGGGGCGGATGAGCGAGCAGAGCCTTCCGGACGGCGACCGTCCGGAGAACGCGGACGCGCTGCCCGAGTACGCCGAGCGGGTCCTCGACGTGACCGAAGTGATCCCGCCGGGCCGTGTCATGACGTACGGGGACGTGGCCGAGTACCTGGAGGAGGGGGGACCGCGCCAGGTCGGCCGGGTGATGTCCCTCTACGGGGGAGGCGTCCCCTGGTGGCGTGTCGTCCGCGCGGACGGGGTCCTGCTCGCGGGGCACGAACTGGAGGCCCTCGACCGCTACCGGGAGGAGGGCACGCCCCTGAAGGAGGCGAGCAGAGCCGCCGAGGGGCACCTGCCGCGCCTCGACCTGAAGCGGGCGCGGTGGGACGGCGGTGGACGCTCGCAGGAGCACGGCGGACGCGCACAGGGTCACATCTGACAGCTTCCGCCATACGGCGGGCCGATGTGTGACATGTGATCCGTAAGAGGTAAACCGGGCGCTTCGGGCATGTCTGTGGCATGACGTACGTTCGTGGGGCAGGGGGCGCTCGTGCCTCGAGTGACCCGAGGGAAGAAGGGGAAGCGCTGCTTCCGTCTCTTCCGTCGGCGTAGCGTCGGCCGCACGCGTCCCCCTCATCCCGCGGCCACCGCCCCACCCGCGGCGCGGACGGCCCACCAGCACACCCACCAGGACCGGCGAACCACGTGAGCTCCTCTTCCTCCTCCGGACACCCGTCACACCCCCAGGTGCGACGGGGGAGCCGTGGCGCTTACCGACTGGTGCGTACCCCGCCGGCACGCGTGGACCCCCCTCGTCTGGACGCCGCACAGCGCGCCGTGGTTGACCACCGGGCCGGACCGCTGCTCGTCCTGGCGGGGCCGGGCACCGGAAAGACCACCACGCTGGTCGAGTCGGTGGCGGACCGGATCGCCAAGGGCGGCGACCCCGAGCGCATCCTGGTGCTCACGTTCAGCCGCAAGGCGGCCGTCGAGCTGCGGGAGCGGATGGCGCTGCGCATCGGCGCCGCGCGCGCCCCCCGGGCGACCACCTTTCACTCCTTCGGTTACGCCCTGGTCCGCGCCCACCAGGACAGCGACCTGTTCGTGGAACCCCTGCGGCTGCTGTCCGGCCCGGAGCAGGACGTGACGGTGCGCGAGCTGCTCGCCGGCCAGGTGGACCTGGAACGGCTGGGGCTCGCCCATGTGCGCTGGCCCGACGAGCTGCGGGCCTGCCTGACCACACGGGGCTTCGCCGACGAGGTCCGCGCGGTGCTCGCCCGCAGCCGCGAACTGGGACTCGGCCCGGACGCGCTCGGGGCCTTCGCCCGGCGCATCGGCCGCCCCGACTGGCGTGCCGCCGCCCTCTTCCTCGCCGAGTACCTCGACGTGCTCGACCTCCAGGGCGTGCTCGACTACGCCGAACTGGTCCACCGCGCGGTGCTCCTCGCCCGCCGCCCCGAGGTCGCCGCGCAGCTGACCGCCCAGTACGACGCGGTGTACGTCGACGAGTACCAGGACACCGACCCGGCCCAGGTACGGCTGCTGCACGCCCTGGCGGACGGCGGGCGCACCCTCGTCGCCTTCGGCGACCCCGACCAGTCGATCTACGCCTTCCGGGGCGCGGACGTGAACGGCATCCTGGACTTCCCGGCCGCCTTCCCGCGCGCGGACGGCCGTCCGGCGCCGGTCGAGGTGCTGCGGACCTCACGCCGGTCCGGGGCCGCCCTGCTGGACGCCACCCGGCTGCTGACCCGGCGCATGCCGCTGACCCGCCTGCCCGCCGACAAGGTCCGCGCCCACCGTGAGCTCTCCCCGGCGCGGGACGGCGGGCGGGTCGAGGTGTACACGTACCCGACCTCCGGCACCGAACTGGACAACATCGCCGACATCCTGCGCCGGGCGCACCTGGAGGACGGCGTCCCGTGGAGCGACATGGCCGTCCTGGTACGCGCCGGTTCGCGCGCCATCCCCACGCTCCGCCGTGTCCTCACCGCGGCCGGCGTCCCCCTGGACATCGACGGCGACGACCTCCCCCTGCGCCACGAGCCCGCGGTGGCGCCCCTGCTCACGGCGCTGCGAGCCGTGGCGGAGGCGGAGGCGGGGGAGCGGCCCGGGACCGACGCGGCCGATGAGGCCGTACCCGAGGTGGCGTCGTCGCAGGACGCACCCGAGCCCGAGCCCGCAGCCGACGACACCGATACCGATATCGACACCGACGCGAAGCCTCCGCGCGGTGAACGCGCGCACCGCGCGGACGGTCCGTGCTGGCTGCCCACCGAGACCGCACTCACCCTGCTCACCTCGCCCCTCGCCGGCATGGACGCCGCGGATCTGCGCCGCCTCGGCCGTGCCCTGCGCGACGAGCAGCGCGCCGCCGGCAACCCGCTGCCGCCGCCCTCGGACGAACTGCTCGCGCGGGCGCTGGCCGAGCCGGAGCGGCTCGCCGTGCACGACCCCGCGTACGCACGCGGTGCCCAGCGGCTCGGCGCGCTGCTGCGCAAGGCACGCGAGCGCCTGG
>NZ_MULI01000068.1 GCF_002939385.1 Streptomyces sp. MH60
AGCCGGTCGCCGGCCAGGACGAGTTGCCCGGGCAGCGGCTCCGCCCGGAGGTCGGGTCCGGGTGCCGGCCGCAGGCGCCGCAGCGCGTCGTGGACCAGACCGGCGTCGACGCCCGTGCCGTCCGCGGCCTGTCCGGCCGCCGCCACCGTCAGCAGCAGGTCCCGGGCGTGGGCGGACGGGCCGCTCGGCACGCCGCCCGCGGCCTCGGCGAGGGCGGTCGCGTCGGCCAGCGGGTGCGGCAGCGGCCGGTGTCCGCGCAGTTCGGCGGGTGACAGCCGGCGCACGAGGGCGACGAGGAGGGCCGGGTTCCCCTCCGCCTCCGCGAGGAGTTGCTCGCGGACGGCCGGGGCGGCGGCACCGTCGGTCACGTCGTCGAGCAGGGCGGCGGCCCTCGACGGAGCCAGCGGGTCCAGGTGGACGACGGGCAGCCGGGCGAACTCCGGGCCGACGGCGCGGTCCGAGGCGACGGTGAGCAGCAGGCCGACCCGGTCGGCGGTGCGCAGGCGCCGGGCCGCGCGGCCGAGCGCCGTCCGTGCCGGGGCGTCCCACCGGTGGGCGTCGTCCGCACACACGAGTACGGGCGCCGCGGCAGCTGCCGCCCGCAGGGTGTCGAGCAGTTGTTCGGCGGCGCCGTGCGCGCTCATGTCGGGGGCGGGGCCGAGGTGGAGTACGGGACCGGCCCGGAAGGAGCGGGCGGCCCACTGGAGCAGGGCGGTGCGGCCGAGCCCGGGTTCGCCGGCCAGGAGGAGTTGGCCGCCGTGGCGGGGCAGCGCGTCCAACAGCGCGCACAGCGCCTTGCGTTGTGCGCTCCGGCCGTGGATCCGCCCGGCCGTGGGTACGGTCGTCTCTCCGGTCATTCCCGGGAGGTTACGCGCGCGTAACCTGAGGCGGAAGGCACCGGTCCGCCCGCACCCGGGCAGGCGGCACGCGCACTGTGCCGACGCCCAACCGGCCCCGGGCCCGGTCGTGCGCCGGCACAGCGGACCGGAGATCAGGAAGCGTGCGGGCAGTTGCCCCGGTACTCCTCGATCGTCAGGCTCGGCCGGGGCAGCGGGCACAGGAACTGCTCGTAGCGGGTGTCGTTGTCGATGAACCGCTTGAGCCAGGAAACGCTGTACTTGGCGATCGTCGTGTTGGACGTGTTGGGCGAGAAGTGGGTCGCGTTGTTCAGCTCCAGATAGGCCCGGTCGGTCGCGGCGGGCAGGCCGGAGTAGAACGGCTCGGCGTGCGAGGCCACGGGGGCGACCGTGTCGCCGTCGGCCCCCACGATCAGCGTCGGGGTGCTGACCTCGGGCCAGCTCTTGTCCAGGTTCCAGGGGGTGAGGGGGATCGCCGCCTGGATCGACGGCCGGGACTTGGCGGCCTCCAGGGTGCCGCCGCCGCCCATGGAGTGGCCCATGACGCCGAGTCGGCTGCTGTCGATCCGGCCGCGGACGGAGCTGCGCTCGGTGAGGTAGTCCAGGGCGGCCAGCAGTTGGCGGCCCCGGGAGTCGGGCTGGTCCAGCGTGGTGTTGGTGTCGATGGTGAACACGACGAAGCCCTGGGAGGCCAGCCGCGGTCCGAGCCAGGCGATGGAGGACTGGTACGCGGTGAACCCCGGCGCGATCACGACGGCGCCGAACGTGCCGTCGCTCGTGCTGGTCGGGTAGTAGATGGTGCCGCCGCCGAAGCCGGTGACCGCCAGGGAGGAGACGCTGGTGTCGGCCACGGAGTACGGGCCGCGCAGTGCCTCGATGCTCGACTGGGTGGGCGCCGGGCCGCGCTCGTACGGGTTGTCGGCGGCCTGGGCGCCCGGGCCGGTGAGGGCGCCGAGCGCGACCATCGCGGCCACGGCGGCCGTCACGCCGGCGAGTCGCCGCCGGGTGCCGCGGAAGGCGGGACGTGCGGCTCCGGGGGCGGCGTGGATGTGGGGGTTCTGCTGCACGAGGGGTGGTCCTCTCGGTCGTGGCGGGTCGGCCGCCCGGTGATCGCACACGGCCCGGAACGCGTGGGGTCGCGTCCCGGGACATCCGCCGGGCGGGCCTCGCCGATGGGTTGGCGCTGCCACTGTCGGGCGGCGGGACGGGCGGGGGGATCGGCAATTTCACCGGCCTCGTACGACGAGGGGGGTACGGCCTCCCGGGGCGCGGGCGGATCACGCTGCCGACCCGGAGGCCGGTAACGCCCTGCCGCCTCTGCCGCCCCTGCCGCCTCTGCCGCTGGACGCCCTCCGCCCTGTCCGCACCCCCCGCCGATGTGACACGCTCGACCTCGGCCGGGCCGTCGTGCGCCGGTCGTCGGAGGATCGTCGGCGGGCCCGTCATCGGGTCGGCACCGTGGAGAGGCGTCGGAATGCGCATCGGACTGCTCGGCACCGGCCCCTGGGCGGACATGGCGCACGCCCCCGCCCTGGCCGGGCACGGCGACCTGGACTTCGTGGGGGTGTGGGGCCGCCGCCCGGACGCCGCCGAGGAGCTGGCGCAGCGGCACGGCACACGGGCCTACGACGACGTCGACGCCCTGCTGGCCGACGTGGAGGCCGTCGCCGTCGCGCTGCCCCCGGCCGTGCAGGCCGACCTGGCGGTGCGCGCGGCGCGGGCCGGGTGCCATCTGCTGCTCGACAAGCCGCTCGCGGCGACGGTGGCGCAGGGGCGGACCGTGGTGGAGGCGGTACGGGCGGCGGACGTCGCCTCGGTGGTCTTCTTCACCACCCGGTTCCAGCCCGAGACGGAGGCATGGATCACCGAACAGGCCGCCGCGGACGGCTGGTTCACCGCACGGGCGCAGTGGCTGGGCGCCGTGTTCGGGGACGGTGACAGTCCGTTCGCCGCCTCGCCGTGGCGGCGCGAGAAGGGCGCCCTGTGGGACGTGGGCCCGCACGCCCTGTCCGTGCTGCTGCCGGTCCTCGGCGACGCCCGGCGCGTGGCGGCGGCCGCACCGGGCCCCGGGGACACCGTCCACCTGGTCCTCGACCACACGGGCGGGGCCTCCAGCACGCTCACGCTCAGCCTGACGGCGCCGCCCGCGGCGGCGGGCGCCACGGTGGAGCTGCGCGGCCGGGCCGGGGTGACGCTGCTCCCGGAGACCACGGACGGTCCGGTGCCCGCGCTGCGGCGGGCCGCGGACGCACTGCTCACCGCCGCCGGTGGCGGGCGCCCGCATCCGTGCGACGCCGTGTTCGGGCTGCGGGTCACCGAGATCCTCGCCGAGGCCGAGGACCTGCTGGCGCACTAAGACGTCGTCCCGGTTCGTCATACCCGGGTTCATTGCGGCGCCGGCGGGAGCGCCCGTGTCCTCACCGACGGCGATGCCCCTGCTCCGTCGTGTCCATGAGCGTGCACGCCTCTGTCCCACCATCGGACACGTCGTCCGCCAGGACGAAGCCCTCCGAAACCGCGCCAGGGTACTTCCGGGTGCTTACTGCACGCTGGTGCGGGCCACGGCTTGCAGTTGACCGGGGATCACCGGTTCCCGCGTCGCGTCGTGCGTCAGCTCGAGCGTGTCGCCGGTGCTGTCCACCCGCCAGACGGTGCCGTGCCGGTTCTCCCACTCGACGAAGCTGCCGGGAGCGCCGGCGAGCAGTTCCAGTTCCCGCACCAGCGTGTCCAGCGGAGCGAAGCCGCGGGCGTCACCCTTGCTCATGCTCCGGGTACGGGTGTTGTCGTAGCGCATCTTGACGAACGGCACCTCGGCGCGGTCGAGCTTGTTCGGCTGGAGCATCTTGCGGAACCTGCCCCAGGCCTCTTCCTCGTTCTCCCGGCCGGAGATCTCACTGGCGTAGGCGGGAAAGACGGCGTAAGTGGCCGCCGACAGCTCAGGGTTCTCGTTGGCGTGATACCCGTGCACCTCGGCCGTCGCCACTCCCACGGTGTCGAACTCCGTCCCGTCGTGGTGGAAGCCGCCGACGGCTACCAGGGGCCGCCCCTGCCCCACGAAGGTGTCGTCATGGGCGCGTGTGTGGGCGAGCAGTGCCGCGACGAGCGCCTCGTCGTAGCGTCCGCGTACGTTGACCTGCAGGTTGTGCCGGCCGTCGGTGGAGAGTGCGGCGGTGAAGGTGAACATCGGGTTCGGCGACCACCGCCAGGCGGATGCCAGACCGGGAACGGGTGCGGCGCCGGGCATGGCGGACAGGACGGATCCAAGGTTCATGAGGGTGGCTCCTGTGCTCGGGTCGGGTGCCCTAGCTGCATGAGTAGAGGGTGGGGTCGACATCCTGGCGGTACGTGGCGTCCATGAGCGCACCACCGCGGGAATTCTCGCTTCTCGTCATGGGCTCCATGTTGTCGGGATCGTTGTAGAAGTCGTTGCGGGTGGCCCGGTCGGAACGGTAGCCCGTCTGGTTCCAGTGATCGACCACCGGTGTCAGGTGCTCGTACGTGAGCTGGTTGGACGGGATGATCTCGCCCGCGGAGTTGCGCCAGGTCAGGTCCGATCTGGGAATGCGTTCCATGATCTGACGGCCCTGGGAGTCGAGCTGTCCGGTGGGCCGCATGGGTGTGCCGCCCTGGGCGATGCCCTCGTCGGTCCAGGCGGCGGTCATGGCGTCATGGGTGGACTGGCGATAGCTGCCGGGGTATTCCGTGTCGCGGTTGTGGGCCTGTACGGGCGAGTTCGAGTCCCTCTCCCATCGGCCGCGCTGGCCGCGGATGCGGATGAGGCCCAGCGGGTCGAGGAGAAGGAGCGGGTTGGTGACGTAGGCGTAGTCGTTCGGGTCCGGTGCCAGGCCCAGCGGATCGGCGCTGACGTAGCGCGCGGTCTCCGGGTCGTAGTAGCGGTAGTAGTTGTAGCTCCAGCCGGTCTCGGCGTCCGCGTACTGCCCGGGGAAGCGCAGGGGGCAGTCGGCTTCCGGGGCTGTGGGCGGTGCGCCGGTCGGCTGCCCCCAGGCGGTGAATCTGCGGTGCCAGACGATTCGGCCGTCCGCCGAGACGAGTTCGGTCGGTGTTCCGACGAGGTCGGTGACGATGGCGTAGAAGCGGGCGTCGGTGTCGTCCTGGTCGCTTCCGCCCCGGTTCGCGGCCGGCCGTTCGCGGCCACCGCTGACGGTCTGGGCGACGGGTCGGTAGGAACCCGGCGCGTAGTCCCAGGTGGTGACGGTGCCGTCGGTCTCGATCTGTTCGGCGAGGCGTGTTCCGTCCCAGCTGAACGTCGTCTCCTCCAGCACGTCCCCGCCGGTGCCGAGGCGTTGTTTGCCGACCCGTCGGCCGTCCGGATCGTAGGTGTAGCGCCACTCGGATCCGTCCGGTGCGACGGTCCGGACCAGGCGGTCCTCCGCGCTCCACCCGTACTGGGAGGTGCGCCGGCCGCCGCTGAGGAGACGGACGGTCTTGCGGATCAGCCGCCCCTGGCCGTCGTAGGCGTAGGTGGTGCGTCCGGCCCGGTGCAGTCTGGTTCCGTCGGCATGGTGGGGCTGCGGTGCCGCGGTGCCGTCGTAGGGGGAGCCGGTGACGAGGTTGCCCGCGCGGTCGTACGCGTAGTTCTCCTCGCGGTCGGCAGTCCTGACCGCGGTCAGCCTGCCGACCGGGTCCACGTCGAACCGGCGGCTTTCGCCGAGCAGCTCGTCGATCTCCCGGAGCGCTCCGTCGAGGTCGTACTCGTAGGTGCGGTGCTGGAGCAGCTCTCCGCCCGCGTCGCCGCTGCCGCGGCCGGGCGTGGTCACCGACTGCCCGGTCAGCCGGCCGGAGCCGTCCCAGCTCTGGTGGAGCACCGCCTCCGCACCCAGCGTCCTGCGGATCTCACGATGGGCGGTGTCGTAGTCGAAGCGCAGCCGGCTGCCGGCGCCGCTCAGGGTCTGGGGGTGGCCCGTCGCCTCGTAGGTCCAGGTCGAGGTGATGCCCGAGGGAGTGCGTCGGCTGATGCGGCGGCCGAGTGCGTCGTACGTGTAGGTGGTGGTCCGGCCGTTGACCGTCTCGGTCAACGTGCGGCCCATGGAGTCGTAGGTGCGTTCGACCGTGGTGTCGCGGTTGGCCGCGCGGAGCAGTGAGCCGACGCTGTCGTACTCGTAGGTGGTGACCTCGTCCGCCGTGCGGTACTGGCGTGGCCGGCCGAGCAGGTCCACGGTCACGTCCGTGGTCTGTCCGGCGCCATTGGTCCACGACGTACGCTGCCCGGCCGCGTCGTGGGTGTAGATGAGCGTGCGGCCGTTGAAGTCCGTCTCCCGGATCAGGCGGTTCGCCTCGTCGTAGGCGTACTCCCAGGTGCGGCCGTCCGCGTTGTGGACACCGGTCAGGTTCAGTTCGGTGTCGTAGGCGAACGTGTAGCGGCGGCCGTCCGGTGTGGTGCGGGAGGTCGGCTGGTGGAAGTGCGTGAACTCGTACGTGGTGACCGCACCGTTGCGGGCCGTGTGCGAGACGAGGTTGCCTTCGCCGTCCCAGCTCCAGGCCTCCGTCGCGCCGTCCGGGAGGGAACGCCACGAGGCCAGTCCTTCGACGGTCCAGCCGAAGCGGTCGGTGGCGCCGGTGGGGTCGGTCACCGCGGTCACGCGTCCGAAGGAGTCGCGCCGCGCTCGGGTCGTCCGGCCCTCCGGGTCGGTGAGGGCCAGCGGCAGGCCGGCCAGGTCGGTCTCGATGTGCCGGGTGTGGCCGAGCGCGTCGGTGACGGAAAGGGGCCGGCCCAGGGCGTCGTAGCTGTAGCGGGTGGTCGCGCCGGACGGGTCCGTGACGGACAGGCGATTGCCCCGCTCGTCGTAGGTGTAGTTCCAGAACGAACCGTCGGGGTCCGTGAGCCGGCGGGTGCGGCCTGCCTCGTCGTACTCGGCCCGGACAGAGCTGAGGTCCGGCCTGACCACCTCGGTCAGGTGACCGGCCGCGTCGAAGACCTGCCGGGTGGTGCGGCCCAGCGGGTCGGTCCAGGAGACGAGGCGTCCGTTCGCGTCCCACTCCCGGCGGGTCGAGGCCCCCAGGGGATCGGTGACCTGGACGAGTTGCAGACGCTCGTCGAACCGGTAGGTGGTGGTCCGGCCGAGGGAGTTGCGGTACGTGTTGACGCGTGCCGCGTCGTCGTAGCTGAGGGAGCAGTCGAGGAAGCCGTCCGCTCCCCTGCCGACCGTGACCCTGTGCCGCTCGTCGTAGGTGTAGCGGTACCAACCGCCGTTGCGGTCGGTCCAGCTCGTGATGCGGGACTCGGCGTCGTACGTGAGCCGGAAGTCCCGGCCCTGCCCGTCGGAGACGGCGCGGAGATTGCCCTCCGCGTCGTAGCCGTAGCGTCGCACCACCGCCCACGGTGAGTGGGCCTCCGTGCCGTAGCCGTCCTCCGGTGAGCTGAGAACGCTCAGGGACGTGACCCGGCCGTCTTCCGTGGCGACGGCCACCCGGTAGCCACCCGAGTGGCGCATCTCGGCGACGACGCCCGACTCGTCGTAGAGGAAGTCGATGCGGTGCCCGTTGCGGTCGGTTGTCGCGGCGAGCGGCAGGGTGTAGGCGGGGGCGTCACCCTCGCGCCGTACACCGGGGGCGAAGTGGTGCGTCCGTCCCGTCTCGTCGTCGTGGACGGTGATCGTGCCTTCGCCGTCACCGCTCCACGTCAACGGCCGCCGAGGCCCCTCCAGAGGCAGGGTGGCGGTGCCCGGTGCGGGGATCGGATAGGCCAGGAGCATGCCGTCCTCGGTGGCGAACACCACGCCCTGGTCGTCGATCTCCAGGCGCTGGTCCAGCGTCGAGGCCCAGCTCGGCCCGAAGCAGCGCCCCCAGCGGTAGGTCGAGACGTGGGTGCGCCGGACGACCAGCGGCAGGAGCCCGCCGAGTTCCAGGTCCACCTGCTCCATGAGCATCTCGCCGGACACCAAGTCGATCGGGTCGCCGCCCCGGCACCGGCCCTTGTAGGGCTTGGCCTTCGCGAGCAGGTCCTTGGCACCGGAACGCAAGGTCTTCAGGCCACCCCGCATGGCGGTGGCCATCCCCTTCATGCCCTTGGCCAGTCCACGGAGGGTGGTCAGGCCCTTCATGCCGGGTATGCAGTCCAACGCGGCGAATCCCACGTCCCACAGCGATGCTTGACCCTTGCTGTATTTGTAGAGCGTGTCCGCGAGGACCACGAGAGCGGCCACGACGACGATCGCGGCGAGGATCGGCCCGCCGATGATCATCGCGACGATGCCGACGATCGCGACGACGACCTTGCAGACCGCGACGATGGTGTCCCAGTTGTCGGAGAGCCAGTCGCCGACGTCTTCCCACCAGGAGCGGTTCTGGATGCCGGCGTCGGACGCCTCGTCGATCTTGTTCTTGGCCTCCCGGGCCGCGTCCTCACGCATCTTGCGCGCGTCCTCGGCCATCCTCTTCGCCGCGTCCAGCGCACCCTGCGCCGAGTCGACGGCCGACTGCGCGTTGGTGTGAGCGGTCTTGGCGTGCTGGACGTCACGGGTAGCGGCCCGGACCTTCGCCTCGTCCGGCTTGTCCGCATCCGACTTGCTGCCGGTCGGGTCGTCCTTGTACTTGTCCGCCTCCTTCGACGCCCGCGTCACCCACGAGTCCGCCGAGGACAGCTTCGACTGCGCCGACGTCAGGTCCTGACGGGCCTCCCGCGCCTTGACCAGCGCCCGGTCCGCCAGCGCCTGCGCCCGCTCCAGCTTCGGCCAGAAGTCCGCGAGCGCGTCACCGCACATCCCGTACGACTTCTCCAGCTTCTTCAAGTTCTTCGGAACCCCGGAGAACTCCTCCTTGAAGACCGTCGCCGACTTCCCCGCCCACTCGGCCAGGGTCGACTCGCCGGCCATGCCCTTCACCAGACGCAACGCCTCGGACACGTCGTCGGCGAAGTCGTGCAACGTCTTCGCGAGCGTGCGCACCCGCTGCGGATCACCCGGAGTCGGGTCCTTGTCCAGGTCCAGGACATGCCAGTCACTCGGCCTGTGGCCCACCATCCCCGCAACCCCCGTCGACACCTGCAGGTGACCTCAACAACGTATGTGCACACGTGAACTTACTAGGCACTGGAGTTCGAGGAGAAGGGGGCTGCCTGCGACCGGAGCCACCGCCTCGCAGGAACCGTCCCCGGAAGGGCCGATCAGCATGGCTACGTCGTGCGGGCAGACGTGGTCGAGGACTTGGGAGACAACGTGACGACGGATCAGGCCAGTGCGGGCGGAGGTGTGCCGGTGGGCCCGCGGTCAGTCCCCGGCCCGCCTCTCCCCGAAGGGATCGTCGCTCCACCGGAACCAGGCCCGGTCTCCCTTGATGTGCAGCAGGAACTCGGCGACCGGGCCGTCGGGCGACACCAGCCGCACCCGCCGTTCGATCTCGGCGTAGGCGGCCTCCCACCGCGCCCCGTGCTCCGCGTCGTCCGCTTCCGCGAGGGCGAGTTCCCGGGCGAACAGCTCGCGGACGGCGCCGTAGGCCGGACCCGCCCGGAACCGGCCGGACAGCCAGGGGAAGTCGGCGTCGTCGATCAGGATCTCCCCGATGTCGCCGGACTCCGGGTCGGCCACCCGACCGGCGTCCGGCGCCCGACGCACGTGCCAGACCTCGCCCTCGAACCCCATACCGCCTCCGCCGCGCCCTCGCCGCCTGTGACCGTGGGGCCAGCATGTCATCCGGCACCCGCGATCGGTCGGCACCGCCTCGCGCCGCCGATTAAGCGCGCCTTAAACACCGGTTAAGCGTTCCCCGCGCGACTCCCCGCACCCCAAGTCCCACCTGGGACAACGTGTTTGGGGCGCGCTGCGGACAGTTGGCCGGGCCGGCCCTGCTGCGTACCATCGCCGCACCGCGTGAGAGCGCTCTCAGACTCCGTCAGGCCCCGATCACTGGAGACCCCCCACATGACTCCCCGTCACCAGCGTCCGCTCGCCCGCCGCAAGCTGCTCGTCGCCCTCGGCGGAGCGGTCGTGGCCGCACCGGTCGCCGCCGCCGTCGCCCCGCACGCCCTCGCGGGCGTCGGCTCGGACGGCCCGGCCCCCGAGGCCGCCGGCGCCCTGCCGCTGACGATCGTCAACGACACCGGCTCCTTCGGCAACGCCGACGTGCACGTCTACATCGTCGGCAACGTGGACGGCCGCCAGGTGCGGGTCACCCCCGACGGCACCGTCGCCCCCGTGTCCCTCTCCGACAACGGCGCCGACGGCTACACCGACTACGCGATCGGCCTCGCCGGCGGCGGCGAGACCGAGCTGAGCCTGCCGCACCTCTCCGGCCGGATCTACGTGTCCCTGGGCGAGAAGCTGAAGTTCAAGGTCGTCGCGGACGGGGCGGGAAACGCCGCGCTGCAGTACCCGGCGGGCTGGGTCGAGTCCGACCCGAACTACGGGGTGCTGCACGACTGCGCGGAGTTCACCTACAACTCCGCCGGGATGTTCTGCAACACCACCATGGTCGACATGTTCAGCGTGCCCCTCGCCATCCGGCTGACCGGCGCCGGCGACCAGACCACCGGCACCGTGCGTCCGGGTGGCCGGGCGGCCGTCTTCGAGGCGGTGCGGAAGGTGGAGGAGTTCGCGCCGCTGGTCGTGGACGACACCCGGGTGATCGCCCCCGGCCACGGTCTTGACGCCGGTCTGTTCCCCAAGGACTACCTCGCCCCGTACATCGACGAGGTGTGGAGCACCTACACCGGCAAGGACCTGAGGATCACCACCAACGCCGGGACCTTCACCGGCCGGGTGCGCGGGGACCGGCTGACCTTCGACGGGCCCGCCCAGGTGTCCTTCGCCAAGCCGTCGACCCGGGACGTGCTGTTCTGCGACGGCAATCTCGCCGCGCCCAACGACGGCACGACCGGTCCGGTCGCCGCGGTCCTCGGCGCCGGGTTCAACCGCTCCACGCTGGTCTCCTCGGCCGCCCAGCCCACGACCGACCCCGCGGCCTTCTACGGGACCGCGCTGACCAACCACTACGCGAAGGCGGTGCACGCGGCCACCGAGGACGGCAGGGCGTACGGCTTCGCCTTCGACGACGTGGCCGACTTCGCCTCCTACGTCCAGGACACGGCGCCCACCGGTTTCCGGCTGACGCTCGGCGCCTTCTAGGACCCGTCCGGACTCGTCCGGGGTCGTCCGCCCGCCGCCTCTCCGCGTGCGGGCGGCGCGGCGGCGTAGGAGCGTGGGGGTGTGCGAAAGGTGTCCGTCCCGCGGCCGCGCCGGGGCGAGGACCGGCGGAGCTGGCTGAGCGGGGCGCCGCCGCCCCGCTGGGTGCGGGTGCTGCCGCCGGCCCTCGTCGCGGCGATCTGCGCGGCGACCCTGCTCAGCGACGAGCCCCTGGAGATCGGGTTCCTGCTGGGTGCCATCCCGCCGCTGGCCGTGCTGTCCTACGGCCCGCTGGCGACCGCCGTGCTGGGCGGTGTGGTGATCGCGCTGCTGCACATCCCGGCCCTCCAGCTCGACCGGCCGGGCGACGCCGACCTGCTGACCATCGTCTTCGTCGCGGTGCTCAGCGTCTTCGTGTCCTTCGTGCGCAGTCGCCGCGACGCCCAGCTGGGCCTGGAGCGCACGGTCGCCGAGGCCGCGCAGCGTGCCGTCGCGCCGCCGCTGCCCGAGCGGGTGGGGGCGGTGCGCTGCACGGGGCTGTACCGGGCGGCGCAGCGCGGGACGCTGGTCGGGGGCGACTTCTTCGACGTGCGGGACGGCCCCTTCGGCGTACGGGTGGTGATGGGTGACGTGCAGGGGCACGGCCTGTCGGCGGTGTCGACGGTCGCCTCGCTGCTGGGGGCGTTCCGGGAGGCGGTGCTCGACCAGCCGGACCTGGCGTCGGTGGCGGGGCGGCTGGACCGCAGGCTGCTGGTGGACTCGGCGGACGCGCGGCACGCCGAGCTGTTCGCGACGGCCGCGCTGCTCGAGTTCTCCGCCGACGCCCTGGAGGTCCGCGTCGTCGTCTGCGGCAACCCGCCGCCGCTGCTGCTGCGGGGCGCGGATGCCACGGAGCTGGAGGTGTCGCCGTGGACGCCGCTCGGGCTGGGCCTCGCGGACGCCGGGTCGATCGAGGCGTGCACGGTGTCGCTGCGCCCCGGCGACCGGCTTTTCCTCGCCTCCGACGGGGTGGTCGAGGCGAGGGACGACAGCGGCGCGTTCTACCCGCTGGCGGAGCGGCTGCGCACCCTCGTCGGCGAGGACTCCGCCGCCCTCCCCGGCCTGGTCTGGGCGGACCTCGCGCGCTTCAGCCCGGACGTGCAGGACGACGTGACGATGCTGGTGCTCACTCCTTCGCCGCCGGCCGGGGAGTGACCCCCCGCTCCCCCTCGCCCGCCTCCTCGGCGTCGATGTGCGGCAGGATCCGGTCGAGCCACCGGGGTGTCCACCAGGCGTGCGGTCCCAGCAGGGTCATCACGGCGGGCACCAGGAGCAGGCGTACGACGGTGGCGTCGATGAGCACACTCACGGCGAGGCCGAGCCCGAGCATCTTGACCACGATGTTGTCGCTGACGACGAACGCGGCGAAGACGCTGACCATGATCAGGGCCGCGCAGGTGATGACCCGTGCGGTGATCTCCAGAGCGTGGGCCACCGAACCCTTGGCGTCGCCCGTGCGCCGCCATGCCTCGTGCACCCGGGAGAGCAGGAAGATCTCGTAGTCCATGCTCAGGCCGAAGATGATCGCGAACATCATCATCGGGACGTAGCTCTCGATGGGCACGCTGCCGGAGACCCCGAGCGCGGGTCCGCCCCAGCCCCACTGGAAGACGGCCACGACGACCCCGTAGGACGCGGCGATCGACAGCACGTTGAGGACGGCGGCCTTGAGGGCGACCAGCAGGCCGCGGAACACGGCGAGGATGATCAGGAAGGCCAGGGCGACGACGACCGCGATGATGAGCGACAGCCGTTCGGCGACGATGTCCCGGAAGTCGACCTGGGAGGCGGTGGCGCCGGTGACGTAGCCCTCGGCGTCGGTACCGGCGACCGCGTGCGGCAGGGTGCTGTCGACGAGGCGGTTGGTGAGCGCGGTGGTGGCGGCGCTCTGCGGGGAGTGCTCCGGGTAGACCGTGGCGAGCAGGACGTCGCCGTCCTGGGTCGTGGTCACCGGCGTCACCGCGGCCGTGCCGGAGACGTCGTCGAGGCTCTTGGTGACCTGGGAGGCGAGGTCCGAGCGCTGCGACTGGGGGACGCCGCTCCGGTCGACGACCACGGTCAGCGGGCCGTTGGAGCCCGGACCGAAGGCGTCGGACATGAGGTCGTACGCCCGCCGGTCGGTGAACGACGTGGGATCGGCGCCGTCACCGATGTGCCCGAGCTGGATCGAGAACACGGGAACGGCCAGGACGGCGAGGGCCGCCACGCCGCCGGCCAGGAAGTACCAGGGCCGGCGTGCCACGCGCCGGGCGTAGCGGTGCCAGGTGCCGTGCGGCTCCGCGCCGGGCTCCGCGTCGGTCTCGGCGACGGGCAGGCGGACCCGCAGGCGGTCGATGCGCCGGCCCATGAGGCCCAGCAGGGCGGGCACCAGGGTGAGCGCGCCCAGGACCGCCGAGACCACCGTCACGGCCGCGGCGATGCCGAGCTTGCCGATGAAGGACACCCCGGAGGCGTACAGGCCGAGCAGCGCGACGATCACCGTGCAGCCGGAGACCAGGACCGCGTGGCCGCTGGTCCCGGTGGCGTGACCGGCGGCCCGGACCGGATCGGCGCCGTTCATCAGGTTCTGCCGGTGCCGAGTGATCAGGAACAGGGCGTAGTCGATGCCGACGCCCAGTCCGATCATCGTGGCCAGCGTCGGGGACACCGTGGCGAAGGTGAACGCCGCGGCGAGCAGGCCGAGGAGGGCCAGGCCGGCCACCACGCCGATCAGCGCTGTCACCAGGGGCGACACGGCGGCCAGTACGCTGCCGAAGCCGATCAGCAGGACCACAACGGCGACGCCGAAGCCGATGAGTTCGCTCACCCGGTCGTCGGCGTCCGGCCGGGCCAGCTCGCCGAGCGACCCGCCGTACTCCGCCTCGGCGCCCGCCGAGCGCAGCGGCTGGACGGCGTCGTCGACTCCGTGCAGGTAGCCGTCGCCCAGTTGAGCAGGCTGAATGTCGAAACGGACGGTGATGTAGGCGGTACGGCCGTCCGTGGAGACCGGGCCCTCGTTCTGCTGGTCCGACGAGGCCGGCACCGGGCTGCCGGAGGACGGGGTGGCGGTGAGCGGGTTCTGGGCGGACCGGACGTGCGGCAGCTTCTGCAGGTCGTCCACCGTCGTGGCCATCTGCGAGCCCAGTGAGGTCAGCGGCTTGTCGGCGTCGTGCACGACGATCTGGCTGCTGTAGCCGCCGGTGGCCGGATCGTGCCGCTCCAGGACCTCCAGCCCCTTCTGGGACTGGGCGGAGGGCAGGGCGAAGTCGTCCGAGTAGTCCCCGCCGAAAGAGCGGTTCGTCAAGGTCAGCGCCACGAGCGCGACCAGCCACCCGACGACGACGATCACGCCGTGCCGGGCACACCACTCGCCCCACCGGCGCAGGCCGCCCGCTCTCGCCGTTCCCCGTCCCCCGACGCCGGTGCGCCTGCGTGCCATGGCTGTGATCCTTCTGCCCGGGCGGAAACGCTCGATCGACCTCATTACACGCCGGAGGGGCACTACCGGGCACCTCGGGGCGGGGTCCCACGGCGCTCCGGATGCGCGGGCCGGTTCCGCATTGAATGGTGTTATCGGGATATTCGGGACCGACAACAGCACGACCGACCACAGCACGGCACCGAAGCAGCGACCCGGATCCGAGGAGCACTGATCATGTCGATGTCACAGCCCGACGCCTCCCGACCCTCCGAAGCCCGCGCGGACGACGACCGCGCCACTCCGGACGACCTGCTCCACGCCCGCACCGGGACGGACGTGTCCCCGGAGGACCTGGTGCTGGCGGCCGGCCGGGACGTCACCCCGGAAAGCCTGGAGTGGGCCAGGCGCAAGCTGGCCGAGGAGGGCCCCTCGGCCCTCGACAAGCTGCTGCCCTGAACGCCGGGGGCCCCGGACAGACGACGTCGTCTGTCCGGGGCCCCCGGCGTTCACGGTCCTAGGACTCCGGCAGCTCCGTCTCGTCCTCCACGACATGCACCGCGGCCTCCTCGGCGCCCGCGGCCCCGCCGTCGATGCCGACGTCCTCCGCGACGCTCTCCTTGGTGGTGTCGGTGCGTACGCCCTCGTCGGGGGCGACCAGACGGCCGGCCCGGTCGGTGCCCGCCTCCGGGTCGACCGGTTCGCCCTCGCCGTCGGGTTCGTCGCCGACGCCGTCCCCGTCGGGTGCCGACACGTCCGGCACCTCCTCGGCCAGCCGTTCGTCGAGGGTCTCGCCGTCGTGCTGCTCGGCGGCCGTGGTGCCGTGCTTGGTCACGCCCAGGGGCTTCTCCGGCGGGGAGTAGCCCTCGTCGAGCGTGTCGTCGTAGGTCCTCTCGTCGACGGCGTCCTGGAGGTCGAGGGGCGCGGCGTCCTCCTGCTCCTCGTTGGTTCTGGTGGGCTGGTAGGCGTCGTCGGCCATCGGGTCCGTGCCCATCGCTGCCTCCCTCTCGCGCTGCGTCGGCTCGTTCGTCTCGCTGTCCGGGTTCGCGTTTCCCGATACGCGATCTCTAACCCGGGGGTGCGATCCGGATCTCCAGGTCGGTGACGCGGTACGACGCCCAGTCGCGGGCGTAGGCGGGCGGGGTGCCGCCGGGGCCGGTGAGGGCGGCGACCGGGATGCGCCGGGCGGTGTGCACGATCTCGGCGGCGGTGGTGTTCTCGTTGTTGCCGCTGGTGGCGCCGGAGGAGCAGCCCGTGTAGTAGCCGACCGGGATGGACTCGTGCTCGGTGAGCAGGCAGGGCGGGCTGACCCCGAGCCGGTGCAGTTCGTCGGCGACCCTGGCCCAGTCCTCGCGGCTCTCGACGTTGCGGTCCACGGTGCCCACGAGCACCGAGAACTGGACCGCGAGGTGCCCGGTCACCGCGAGCGCGACCAGCGTCGCGGCCACCGGCCGCCACCGGTCCCGCCCGGCCTTGACCAGGTGCCACAGCGCGTCGGCGACCGGCACGGCGAGCAGGGCGTAGGCGGGCTGCAGGAAGCGGGGCGCCGCGTAGCCGATCATGAACAGGTACGGCACCGCGGCCGTGACGGCGCAGGCCAGCGGGAGCAGTGTCGCGGTGGCGCGGCGGGCCCGGACCGCGACGACCGCGCCGAGGACGGCGACGACCGGGAGGAGCAGCCACCACAGGGTGACGACCGGGTGCGGCATCGCTCCGGTGCACGGCCGGCACAGGCCCCGTCCGCCCAGGCTGCGCATCTGGTCGTCGACGGCGATGTTCCAGCCGAGGTCGCCCTGGATCTCCGAGGCCCGGGACAGCCGCTCCCCGAGGCCGCCGTACCAGGCGTACGCCTCGATCACCCACTCCACTCCCCCGGCCGCGAGACCTCCCGCCAGAGCCAGCAGCAGCGGCCAGTGGCGGCGCGCGAGGACGAGGACCAGCAGGGGCAGGGCCACCCAGACCGCGTCGGTGGGCCGCATCAGCGCCATGAGCACGGCCCCGGCGGCCACCCCCCACAGTGCGCCCCGGCCGGCGCGCCCCCGCCCGGCCCCCAGGACGCGCAGGGCGCAGCCCACGGTGACGAGGGCGCCGATCGCGACCCAGTAGTTGGGCATGGCCTGCGGGCCGTAGAAGAGGGTCACCCACAGGGTGGCGAAGAAGGCGCCGGCCGTGGCGAGGACCCGGGTCGGGAACAGGCCCTTCCAGGCGCGCAGGGCGAGGTACAGCCCAAGGCCCGAGAGGACGGCGAGGTAGCCGCGCAGGAGTTCGGTGGAGGCCGACCAGGAGGCGACGGGTGCCGCCAGCAGGGAGACGCCCCGGGAGCGCGGGGCGCTGAAGAAGGCGGCGGGGTGGTGGGTGGTGACCTGGCTGACGTACACGATCTCGTCCCAGCCGAGGCCCATCGAGGGATGTACTAAGACCAGTTGGGCCAGGACGAAGACGGCGGCGACCACCGCGACCGGCGCGTCGCCGCGCAGCCGCCGGGGGGTGCCGGACGTCCCCGCCGCCTCACCGCCGCGTCCGCGTCTGCCGACGAGAATTGCGTTCGCGCCGTCGGCCATCGTGCACCCCTCACCCCCGCTCGTCGCGGGGTGTCTCGTCCTTCACCTCCTGCCGCCTGTGGCTGGAGCCCGGAACCGCGTGAGTCCGAAATCCCGGAAAACATGATCAAACTAACCCGCGCGCCACTGATCCGCAGGGCGGAACTCGGCCAGTCGCGCGGGCTCATCCGTCGCCCGGGACCGACCGCTCGATGACGCCCGGACGGCGGTGCGGGGGCTGTTCGGGCGTGGGACGCCACTTGGGCGCGGAAATGCCGAGTGTGACGGGGCCGTCCCCGTTCACCTGCACCTCGGTCCCGTGGTGATGGATCGTCAGGGGCGGCCCGCCCAGCAGCGAGTACGACGCCCGGTCGGGACCGATCTCCACCTGCAGGCACCGGCCGCGGAACTGGAGCCGGAAGGCGAGGCGGCTGAACTTCTCGGGCAGGCGGGGCGTGAAGCGCAGGCTGTCGCCCTCCCGCCGGGTGCCGCCGAACCCGGCGACCAGCGCCATCCACGTACCGGCCAGGGAGGCGATGTGCAGTCCGTCGCGGGTGTTGTGCTCCAGGTCCGCGAGGTCCATCAGGGCGGCCTCGGTGGCGTAGTCGTAGGCGAGGCGCAGGTGGCCGGTCTGGGCGGCGACGACGGCCTGGCAGCACGCGGACAGCGAGGAGTCCCGTACGGTCAGCGGCTCGTAGTAGGCGAAGTTGGCGGCCATCTGGTCCTCGTCGCAGTGGGCGTCGAACCAGCTGCCGCAGGTGTACATGGCGAGCACGAGGTCGGACTGCTTGACGACCTGCTTGCGGTAGATGTCGAAGTACGGGAAGTGCAGCATCAGCGGGTACTGGTCGGCGCCGGTGGCGGCGAAGTCCCAGCGCTGGTGGCGGGTGAAGCCGGCGTGCTGTTCGTGGACGCCGATCTCCTCGTTGTAGGGGATGTGCACGGCCTCGGCGGCGTCCCGCCATGCGGCGCTCTCCTCCGCGTCGACGCCGAGCCGGGTCGCCTCCTCCGGGTGGCGTTCGCACGCGTCGGCGGCGGCGAGCAGGTTGGAGCGCGCCATGAGGTTGGTGTACGTGTTGTCGTCGACGACGGCGCTGTACTCGTCGGGACCTGTGACGCCGTCGATGTGGAAGACGCCGTGGGGGTCGTGGTGGCCCAGCGAGCGCCACAGCCGGGCCGTCTCCACCAGGAGTTCGAGGGCGGTCTCGCGTTCGAAGTCGGTGTCGCCGGTCGCTGCCGTATAGCGCACCGCGGCGTGCGCGATGTCGGCGGCCACGTGGAACGCCGCCGTGCCGGCGGGCCAGTACGCGGAGCCCTCCGAGCCGTCGATGGTCCGCCAGGGGAAGGCGGCGCCGCGCAGCCCGAGCTGGGTGGCGCGGTCGCGGGCGGCGGGCAGGGTGGCCTGGCGCCAGCGCAGCGCCTCGGCGACCGCCTTGGGCGCGGTGTAGGTGAGGACGGGCAGCACGAACATCTCGGTGTCCCAGAACGCGTGGCCGTCGTATCCGGAGCCGGTCAGTCCCTTGGCCGGAATCGCGCGCTGCTCGGCGCGGGCGCCGGCCTGCAGCACGTGGAACAGGGCGAAACGGACGGCCTGCTGGATCTCCTCGTCGCCGTGCACCTCGACGTCCGCGCGGGCCCAGAAGTCGTCGAGGTAGTCCCGCTGTTCGGCCACGAGTCCGTCCCAGCCGCCGTGTGCGGCGGCGGCCAGCGCGGCCTCGACCTGGTCGCTCATCGCGGGCCGGGAGCGGGTGCCGGACCAGCCGTGGGCGACGGTCTTCTGCACCCGCAGCCGCTGGCCCGGGTCCAGGACGGAGGTGATGGTCAGGCGGGACACGTCCGTGTTGCTCTCGCTGCTGGTGGTGATCTCACCGGGCGCGTCGACGACGTGGTCGGCGGCCACGGCGACCCGGAGGCCGCTGCGCCGGGTGCGGTGGACCAGGCGCAGCCGGGAGCCGATGGCCAGGTCCTCCTCCGGTTCCAGCGGGGACTGCAGCGCCTGGGCCGCCCGGGGGTCGCCGTCGGCGCTGGGCAGGCTCTCGTTGGCGACCAGTTCGGACTGGATGACGATCCGGGTGCGGCTGTCGACGGGCTCGACCTCGTACTCCACGGCGGCGATGGCGCGCTGGGTGAGGGAGACCAGGCGGGTGGAGCGCACCCGGACGGTCGTACCGGCCGGCGAGGTCCACTCGCAGGTGCGTTCCAGCACACCGCGCCTGAGGTCCAGGGTGCGTTCGTGCTTGCCGAGCCGTCCGTAGCGCAGGTCGAAGGGCTCGTCGTCGACCAGCAGCCGCAGCAGCTTGCCGTTGGTGACGTTGATGACGGTCTGGCCCGACTCCGGGTAGCCGTAGCCCGCCTCGGCGTAGGGCAGCGGGTGGAGTTCGTAGACGCCGTTGAGGTAGCTGCCGGGGAGGCCGTGCGGTTCGCCCTCGTCGAGGTTGCCGCGCCAGCCGACGTGGCCGTTGGACAGGGCGAACACGGACTCGCTCTGGGCGAGCAGGTCGAGGTTGAGCGCCGTCTCGCGCACCCGCCAGGGCTCCACGGTGTACGTCCGGTTGGTGATCACGCGTGGCCCCCCAGCTCGGCGAGGTCCTTGACGACGCGGTCGGCGCCGTGGGCGTAGAGGGCGTCGGTCTGGCCGACGCGGTCGACGCCGACGACGTAGCCGAAGTGTCCGGAGCGGCCGGCGTCCATCCCGGCCAGCGCGTCCTCGAAGACGGCGGCGCGGGACGGGTCGACGCCGAGGTCGCGGGCGGCGGCCAGGAAGGTGTCGGGGTGCGGTTTGCCCGGCAGTTTCCTCTCCCGGGCCACGACGCCGTCGATCCGCACGTCGAACAGCCGCTCGGCGTCGATGGAGTGCAGCACGTCCCGGGTGTTGGCGCTGGAGGAGACGATCGCGGTGGCGAGCCCGGCGTCGCGGACGGCGTCGATGTAACGCAGCGTGCCCTCGTAGGGCTCCACGCCGTCGGTGCGGATCTTCTCCAGGAGGAGTTCGTTCTTGCGGTTGCCGACGCCGTTGACGGTCCGCGCGTCCGGTGGGTCGTCGGGGGTGCCCTCGGGCAGCTCGACGCCTCGGGAGGCGAGGAAGGAGCGGACGCCGTCGGCGCGGGGGCGGCCGTCGACGTACTGGTCGTAGTCGGAGTCGGTGAAGGGCCGGAAGTCCGTGCCGTCCCGCTCGCGCAGGAAGGCGTCGAACGTCTCCTTCCAGGCGGCGGCGTGCACCACCGCCGTCCTGGTGACGACCCCGTCGAGGTCGAAGAGGCAGGCCTGGATGTCGTCGGGAAGTCCGAGCTGCGTCGTCATACCCCCACAGTTCCCCGCCGGGGCGGGTCCGATCAGGTGACACACTGTGCGGTGTGCCGCCGACTTTCCAGGATCTGCTCGCCCGTGCCCGCCGGCTCCCCCGTCCCGGGCGGCGCGCGATCCTCGGCATCGCGGGCAGTCCCGGCGCGGGGAAGTCGACTCTCGCCGAGTCTTTGGTGCGGGAGCTGAACGGTCCGGGCGAACCGTGGGTGGCGCACGTGCCGATGGACGGCTTCCACCTCGCCGACGCGGAACTGGACCGGCTGGGCCGCCGGGACCGCAAGGGCGCGCCGGACACCTTCGACGCGGCCGGGTACGCGGCGCTGCTGGAACGGCTGCGCGCGGAGCGGTACGACGACGTCGTCTACGCGCCCGGCTTCGAACGGGTGCTGGAGCAGCCGCTCGCCGGGGCCGTGCCGGTGCCGCCCTCGGCCCGGCTGGTCGTGACGGAGGGCAACTACCTGCTGCTGGAGAGCGGGCCCTGGGCGCGGGTGCGGTCCTGCCTCGACGAGGTGTGGTTCTGCGGGCTGGAGGAGCCGGAGCGCGTCAGACGGCTCGTGGCGCGGCACGAGCGGTTCGGCAAGTCCCCCGAGGACGCGGCCGCGTGGGCGCTCGGCCCCGACCAGCGCAACGCCGACCTGGTCGCCGCCACCCGGCACCTGGCCGACCTGGTGGTACCGGCTCAGGCGGTGCCGGACGCCCGGGGATCCGCGCCCTCAGCTCCTGGGTGACGCGGTCACTCCTCGTCGAAGTCGTCGGGGCGAACGTGCGCCTCTTCGAGGGCCTCGCGCAGGGTCCGGCCGGTGCCGCCGGGCGGACGGGGTTCGTCCTCCTCGCGCTCGCGCCGACGCCGGCCGAGGACGTCGTCGGTGGTGTCGGTCTTCGGCCGGTTCTCTTCCGGGACGGTCATGGCGTCGGCTCCTCGTCCGTGTCTGTGGGTCCTTCCGTGACGCCGGGTTCCCGGGCGACGCGGTGCTATCCCCGCCCGGGGGTGATGCGGCGCGGTGCCGTCCGGGGGCGCGGTGACGTCCCTCCGGGGGCTGCGGTGAGGTCCTTCGGGGCGCGACGTAGGGCGGTGCGGGGCTGTCTCGTCCCGGCCGGTGCCGTGCGGTCCTCGGGCGCGGCGGTCCGCTCTGCCGGGTGCGGGGGGTGGGTTATGTTGACCTCCGTGGGAGACATGGGAGACAAGGGAGGCGCACCCGTGCCATCGCCGCAGCAGGCACGTGCACAGGCGTCGGCGATCACCTCGGGACGGGCCGCCCCGGAGTCGGAGATCTCCCCCACCTCCCGGCTCAGGACGCTCTTCGACCGGCCCCGCCTCTCCCCGGGGCAGCGGCGCATCGCGCAGTACCTCATCGAGCACCTCACCGAGGCGGCGTTCCTGTCGATCACCGACCTCGCCGACCGGGTGGGCGTGAGCCAGCCGTCGGTCACGCGGTTCGCCTCGGCGGTCGGCTTCAGCGGCTACCCGGCGTTGCGGGAGCAACTCCAGGCGATCGCGCTGGGCGGCCGGGGCGCGTCCGCGGCCGAGGAGTACCAGGGCAACGAACTGCAGGCGGCCGTGGACGCCGAGATCGAGAACCTGGAGAACCTGCGGCGCGACTTCGCCGACGCGGACCGGGTGATCGACGTCGGCCGCGAGCTGGCCGCCTCGGCGCCCCTGACCGTTCTCGGGCTGCGCATCTCCGTCTCGCTCGCCGAGTACTTCGCCTACGCGGCCCGCCGGGTCCATCCCGACGTGCGCCTGGTCACCCGGGGCGGCACGGTCGCCTACGACGCCCTGCTCCAGTCCCGGGAGGCGGGCGGCACCTGGGTGCTGGCCTTCTCCATGCCCCGGCACGCCCACGAGACCCTGGGCGCCGTGCGCGTGGCACGCGGCGCCGGGCTGAAGGTGGCGCTGATCACCGACCTCGCGCTCGGCCCGGTCGTGGACGAGGCCGACGTCACCTTCGCCACCGGCACGGGCTCCCGGCTCGTCTTCGACTCCTACGCGGCGCCGGGCGTGATGTGCGCGGCACTGCTGCAGGCCATGACCGACGCCGATCCCGAGCGGACGCAGGCGCGGCTGGAGGAGTACGAGCAGGTCGCGGACCAGCACCAGTTCTTCCTGCGCGACTGAGCCGCCCGGCGACTGGCCGGCGCAGACGGGGTCATCCCCCGTCAAAGCAGGCATGAATGTTTTCATACGTCTTGCAAACCGGAAGGCATATATAAATACTGCTCACGGATCGCGACCCGGCCGCCCCGGAACGCGTCCGACCTGCCGCGAACACCTCGGCCGCCGACTCCTACCCGCTCCGGCGCACCGGGTGTTCCGGAGCGGGCATCGCCTGCGCGAGCGCCCGCGGCGGTCCCGGTCGTCCCCTGGACCGGGACCGCCCCCACCCGTCGCCCACCCCGTCGACGCCGCACCCCCGGAAGCGATGATCATGCCCCTGACGACCACGCGCATCAGCCCGGACTGGCCCTGCCAGGTCAAGACCCCCGGCAGTTACGACTGGGAACGCTCGGCCACCAGGTGGCTGCGCGAGCTGGTCCCGGCGCGCTACGCCGGCTATCCGGCCCTGATCCGGCACCCGGTGCTGCTCGCCCGCCATGCGCAGCTCCAGGTCCAGCAGGAGATCCGGGTGGCCCGCACCGCGCTGCAGACCGCCCGGGCGGACCTGCCGCGGCTCGGCCTGCACGAGGCGGCCATCGAGCACACCATCAAGCTGTACGCGGCGGAGGTGCTCCAGTTGCAGCACATCGCGCGCAGCGTACGGGCCGTCACCGAGGCGCTGGCCGAGCGGGGCACCGCCGGACGCTGACCGGCCGACACACCTCAGTCCACCGGGTGTCCGGGCCGGATGGTGCGGGCGTCGGCGAGCCGCAGCAGCGGGCCGTCGGCGGTCTTCGCCCGCCCGCCCCACTCGACCGGCTCAAGGACGAAACCGACGTGGTCGCCCCCCGGCATCCGCGCCACGACCCGGCCGACGAACCACGCCTCGGCGTCCTCCAGTACGGGGGCCCCGCCGTACGCCTCCCGCCAGCGGACCCGCCGGAACTTGTCCGCGTCGTCGCCGGACAGCCCGCCGAAAAGCTCGGCGGTTTCGCGTTGGCCACGGGCCAGCAGGTGGACCGCCAGGACATCGGCGGACCGCGCGACGCGGAAGGTCCGGTTGACGTCGGAGATCCACACGGCGTACCGCACGGGCCGGATGGAGCACTGCGAGGAGAAACCGACCAGGCAGCCGGCCCGTTCTCCGTCCGCGGCGGCCGTGACGACGCACATGTCCGGGTCGAGCCGGTCCAGGAACACGTCCATGGCCGCCATGCTAGGCCGCCGGGGCGGCTCAGGCGGCGAGCAGGCGCCGCAGGGCCGTGCGCAGGGCGGTGACGAAGGCGTCACGGACCGGCTCGTCGAGGGCGTCCAGGGACAGGTAGGGGTTGAGGTCCTCCAGCTCGACCAGCAGCAGCTCGCCGCCCGGGGCGCGGCAGGCGTCGACGCGCTGGATGCCGTGGTCGATGCCGTTCCACTCGATGAACCGCCGTGCGAAATCGAGGTCGGCCACGGTGGCGTCGTACGGCTCCAGTTGCCAGCGGCGTTCGGGGTGCGGCGCGTGGAGGGCGTACTGGTAGTCGTGGTCGACGAAGTAGAAGGAGACCTCGTAGGCGAAGTCGACGCGCGGCTGGACGAGCAGGTCCCCGGCGTCGTTCAACGCCTCGGGCACGCGGCCCGCGGGGACGATCCTGAGGCCCGCCGAGTCGGCGCCGAGCCTGGGCTTGACGACGTACTCGTCCGCGACGGGCAGCCGGTGCAGGTCCTCGGCGCGGTCGACGGTGGGGATGACCGGGAAGCCCGCGGCGGTGAGGTCGAGCAGGTACTGCTTGCCGATCATGTCGGCCCTGCCGGTGAGCTGGTTGTAGACGCGCGTCCCGCGCTCGGCCGCGCGCTCGCGGAAGGCGTCGTACGCGGCCTTGTACTCCAGCACGGGCCCGCTGTTGCGGACGACGACGGCGTCGAAGGCGTCCAGCAGCGCGGCGGCGTCCCGGGGGTGGCACAGGGCCAGGTCGAACTCCTCGCGCAGCCGCGCGGTCAGGTGGATGTCCTCGTCGCAGTAGCGCCGCCCGCGCGCCTCGTAGGCCAGGTCGGTGACGTACAGGATGCGGGGGCGGGCGAACGGCATACGGGGCTCCTCCGGGGCTGATCGGAAGTGATCGTATGCGACCGGCGTGGCGAGGTGGCGGGTGCGGTCAGGCCCAGTCAGATGCGGGCAAGCGCACTCAGTTCCCTCCAATCGCTGCACTGAGTGCCATCAGCCTCGCCGGGCTGCTACGTTCCCCTTCATGAGCACCAGCAGCGCGGCTCCCCGCCGCGGGGACGGGACGGACCCGGCGGAGGTCCGGCCACCGATGCGGGAGGCGCTGGTCGCGGCGGCGTTCCGGCTGTTCCTGGAGCGGGGGTACGAACAGACCACCGTGGACGACATCGTGGCCCTCGCCGGCGTCGGACGGCGCTCCTTCTTCCGGTACTTCCCGTCCAAGGAGGACGTGGTCTTCCCCGACCACGAGCGGTGCCTGACCGACATGGAGGCGTTCCTGGCCCGCTCCCCCGAGGACGCCGACCCGGTGCGGCGGGTGTGCGACGCGGCCCGGCTGGTGCTGCGCATGTACGCCGAGAACCCGGCGTTCTCCGTCCAGCGCTACCGCCTCACCAAGCAGGTTCCCGGGCTGCGCGCCTACGAGTTGTCGGTGGTGTGGCGCTATGAGCGCGCCCTCGCCGAGTACCTGCGCGGGCGGCTGGGCGGACGCCCGGACGGGATCCTGCGCGCCGACGTGATCGCGGCCGCGGTGGTCGCGGCGCACAACAACGCCCTGCGGTCCTGGCTGCGTTCGGACGGCCGCGACGACGCGGGTGCCGCGGTGGACCACGCGCTGGCGTACGCGCAGTCCGCCTTCGGCGACGTGCCCGTGCCGCCCCACGGCACCTCGCCCGAGGACGTCGTGGTGGTGGCGGCGCGCCGCGGGACGCCCCTGTGGCAGGTGCTGCGGGAGATCGAGGACGCGTTCGCGCGCGGCTGACGGCCGGGAGACGGCCGGGAGACCACGCCTCGCACGTTCGCCCGCTCACGGCAATCCGGGGTACCGAGTGCCTTTACGAGTGACACTGAGTGCCATACGCTGTGCTCCGTGCACGGTGGCACGGTGAGCCGCGCACACGCGTGCCCGGTGACCGCGCACGCGGGATTCCGGCCCGAGTGCAGGGAGTTGACCAGCGTGTACCACTCAGGAAACGTCGCTCAGCAGGCGGCCGGCCCCGCGACGGGCCTGCTCGACCCGAAGGCCGGGAACCGGGCCCCGGACACCGAGGCCGTCTTCTACCAGCGCTGCACCTGGTGCGGCACCGCCATGTACCACCGGGTGCTGTGCCCGGTCTGCCGCGGCAGTGAGCTGCGGACGGAGCGGAGCGAGGGCACGGGGACGGTGCGCCACGCCACGGTGGTGCACCGCAACACCCCCGCCGCGCGCAATGTCTCCCTCATCGAGATGGCCGAGGGTTTCGTGCTGCGCGGCCGGGTCATGGGTCCGCTCATCGGCATCCACAGCGGCGACCGGGTGCGGCTGTCCACGGCCAAGGACCCGGTGCGCGGCGAGCCGGTCTTCCAACTGGTCGACGAGCCGTACCGGGCCTGGACCTGAGGGCCGGTCAGTTCTCGGAAGCCGACCCGGGCGTGAGCGTGATGCGGATGCCCAGGGTGCCGTCGAGCCCCCTGCGCAACCGGCTGCCGAGCAGGGTCAGCCGGCCGACGACGCCGTACTTGCGGGCGAGCAGCCGCCGGTAGCGGGCGGTGGTGGCCGGGTCGCAGATCTCCGCCGTTCCCGGGACCTGTGGGCCGGTCGGCCTGCCGCGCACGTCGCAGGGGCCCACCAGGACGTCGGCGCGGTTGCGCACGCGCTTGACCTTCCAGGCGTCGGCCACCGTCCAGACGCCGAGCGCGTCACCGTCCCGCACGACCCACACCGGGGTGGCGACCGGGGTGCCGTTCTTCCGGTACGTGGTGACCAGCAGGTACTTGCCGGAGCCGAGCCGGTCCAGTGACGCGTCGTCGTCCATGCCGGGAAGTCTAGGCGCCCCCGTGCCGGCGCCCGGCGCCGCCCTCGCTCACTCCAGGACCGACGCCATCCTGCGCACCGCTTCCGTGAGCACCTCCGGCGAGGTCGCCAGGTTGAGCCGTACGTGTCCCGCCCCGCCGCTGCCGAAGGGGACGCCGGAGCTGAGGGCCACCCGGCCCCGGTCGAGGAAGACCTCCGCCGGGTCGTCGCCGAGGCCGAGGGCGCGGCAGTCGAGCCAGGCCAGGTAGGTCGCCTCCCCGGGGCGGTGGACGACTCCCGGGAGCCGCTCGGCGAGCAGGGCGGTGAGCAGCCGCCGGTTCTCGTCGAGTCCGGCGAGCACGGCGTCCAGCCAGGCGGTGCCGTCGCGCAGGGCGGCGGTGTGGGCGAGGACGCCGACGTGACTCGGCCCGTGACCCACCTCCTCGGGCATCCGCGCCAGGTCGCCGGCGGCACCGGGTCCTGCGACGGCCAGGGCCGCCTTGAGGCCGGCCAGGTTCCAGCCCTTGGACGCCGACATCAGCGAGAGGCCGCGCTCGGCGCCGGGCACGCTCAGGTAGGGCACGAACCGCGCGTCGGGGGCGGTGACGACCGGGGCGTGGATCTCGTCGGCGACGACCCGGACGCCGTACCGCTCCGCGAGGGCGGCGACGGCCGCCAGTTCACCGGCGGTGTGGACGGTGCCGGTCGGGTTGTGCGGGCTGCACAGCAGGAAGGCCGCCCGGCCGCCGCCCGTGACGGCCCGCCGGAACTCCTCCTCCAGCACGCCGAGTTCGATCCGCAGGTCCGGACCGAGCGGCGCCTCGACCACGCGCCGGTCCAGGTGGGTGACGAACTGGTAGAACGGCGGGTACACCGGCGGGTTGACGATCACCGGGTCGCCGGGCCCGGTGACGAGCTTGAGCATCTCGACGACGCCCAGCATCACGTCGGGCACGATCGCCGTGCGTTCCACCGCCAGGTCGTCCCAGCCCCACCGCTTGCCGGCGAAGGCGGCGAGGGCCTCGGCGTAGGCGGTGCCGACGGGGTAGCCGGTGTCGCCGAGTTCCATGGCCCGCGTCACGGCACGCACGACGGGTCCGGCGAGCGGCACGTCCATCTCGGCCACCCACAGCGGCAGCACGTCCGCGGGGTAGGTACGCCACTTCATGCTCGTACGCCGGCGCAGCTGGTCCGGCGTGAGTGCGCGCAGGGGGTTCGGTTCACCGGACTGGTCCCACGGGATGCTGGTCATGAGGCCAAGATAGGTCGCCGCGGCGGCGCGGGGAACCGGACGCCCGCCCGGTGAACACGGACGTTCCCGCCCCCGTATGGGAGGGGGGCGCTCGACGTCCGGAGGCCCCCGCGGCGGCGACGCCGCGCGGTCGGTCCCGGGAGCGCACGCATGAGGCACGCACGACGACGCATCGTCCGGCGAGTGGCACGGCTGGCGGCCGTCGGCGGACTGCTGCTCGGGGGGACGATGGTCACCCGGGCCGTGGCGAGCGAGCCCCCCGACGCGTCCGCCGCACCGCGCACCCTCGCCCGGAGCGCGTCCGGCGCGGGCGCCGACCTCGTCTCCCGGCTCGGCACCGACCGCACGGCGGGTCACTGGGTCGGCTCCGACGGGCGGCCGGTGGTGGCGGTCACGGACGAGCGCGCGGCCGAGGCGGTACGGCGGGCGGGGGCCATGGCGAAGCGGGTGCGGCACAGCATGTCCGAGCTGAGGTCGGCGGCCTCGACGCTGCGTGCGGCGCCCCGGGTGTCCGGTACGGCCTGGGCGCTGGACTACCGGTCGAACGAGGTGGTGGTGCGCGGCGACCGCACGGTCTCCGGGTCCGACTGGTCGCGGCTGACGGGCGTCGCTCGGGGCATCGGCGGGTTCGTCCGCATGGAGCGCACGGAGGGCACCTTCACCACCCGGCTGAACGGGGCGGAGCCGATCCTGTCCACGGCGGGGCGCTGCTCGGCGGGGTTCAACGTGACCGACGGCACGAGCGACTTCATCCTGACCGCGGGCCACTGCGGGCCGTCGGGCTCCGTCTGGTTCGGCGACGGCCGGGGTGACCGGCAGGTCGGCACGACGGTCGCCGGCAGTTTCCCCGGGGACGACTTCTCCCTGGTCGAGTACGCGAACGGCAAGGCGGGCGACGGCGCCGACGTGGTGGCGGTCGGCGACGGCAAGGGGGTGCGGATCACGGGGACGGGTGAACCGGCGGTCGGGCAGCGGGTGTTCCGCAGCGGGAGTACCAGCGGGCTGCGCGACGGCCGGGTGACGGCCCTGGACGCCACGGTCAACTATCCGGAGGGCACGGTCACCGGTCTGATCGAGACCGATGTGTGCGCCGAGCCCGGGGACAGCGGTGGGCCGATGTTCTCCGAGGGCATCGCACTCGGTGTCACCTCGGGCGGCAGCGGTGACTGCGCCAAGGGCGGCACCACCTTCTTCCAGCCGCTGCCGGAGGCCATGGAGGCGCTCGGGGTCCGGCTCATCGGCTCCGGGCGGCAGGGCGCAGCCGCGGGCACCTCGGCAACCGCGTCACCGGGCGCCGCGGCCCCGGGGGCGCCCGCGACGGGCGTCGGCGGGTCGACCCTGCTCGCCCGCCTCGCGGACCCCCGCAACGTCGGCCCGGGGCTGCTGATCGTCGCGGGCAGCCTGGTGGCGCTGGTGGCCACGCGGTGGATCCGCGCGGAGCAGGACCGCAAGGCGTACCGGCGGCACTACTCGGCGACGTGGGGCTGACGGAGGCCGGTACGAGGTCCGGCCCGTGAGGGCTGCCGGGGGCGGCCGGGACGGCGAGGAGCCCGGGCGCCGGTCAGGCGGCGGTCACGGACTCCGGGGTCGCGGTGGCCCACTCCATGACGAGCCGCTGGTACTCCGCGCGCTGCTCGACGCTCAGTGTCCCGCCCGACCGGAGCCACAGGGCTCGGATCTCCTCGTTGACCTCGGCAGCCGATCGCTCGGAGGAGGGTTCAACAGTGGTGGACATGCTGTGAAGCATACGGCGCCCGGCGTGAAGACGATGTGAGTAATCGCGAGCCAAACGGACATAACGGACCGTGTTACTGATCACGTCGATGCTCCCATCTGTCAAGACCTGCGGGCGAGTTCGTTACCGCCGGATGTGTTCTGCCGCACACGGCTCACCTGTTCACACCTGCGCCGCCCCCAGCACCAGGACCTGGATGGCCAGTACGGCGGCGCCGCGCGCCCAGTCGTGGAAGTCGGACACCCGGGTCTCCAGACCGACCGGGGCGGCCCGCGGATGCCGGGTGGCGCGGACGGCCTCCTCCACCGCCTCGCCCGCCGCGTCCATCAGCCCGACCCCCTCCCCGGCCAGCAGGATCTTCTGCGGCATCACGAAGTTGGCGATCTGCGCCACCAGGGTGCCGAGCGCCCGCCCGGCCTCCGTCACGACCCGCGCGGACACGGGCTCGCCCGCGGCGGCGGAGGCGAGGATCTCCTCGTAGGTCCGGTCCCGGCCGGTGGCGGCCCGCACCTGGTAGCGGATGTTGGGGATGGTCAGCAGGGAGACGGCGCTGCCCCGCCGCCCGTCGGGGGTGAGCGGACCGCCGTGCGGATCCAGGATCCAGTGGCGCCCGAAGCCACGGTCCTCGTCCCCCGCGTACGGCACCCGCCTGCCGCCCAGCACCAGTCCGTACCCGATGCCGGCGCCGATGGTGAGGACGACGAACCGGTCCAGGCCGCGCCCCGCCCCGAACCAGGTCTCGGCCTCCACGAAGGCGGCCGTGTCGTTCTCGACGACGACCGGCAGCCCGGTGCGCTCCTCCACGAGGGCGGCCAGCGGCACCTCCCGCCACCCCAGGAAGGGGGACTCACCGACGACGGCCCGGTCCTCGACGAGTCCGCCGACGCCGATGCCGATCCCGGCGACCGCGGGCCGGCCGCGGGACAGTTCCGCGGTCATGCCGGCCAGCAGGGCGACGACCTCCGTGGGGTCGTGACCGGTGAGCGGTCGGTCGTGGCGGGCGACGATCTCGCTCCTGAGGGTGGTGACGACGCCGTACACCATGTCCTGAGTGATCTTGAAGCCGAGGAAGTACCGGGAGTCCGCGACCACGTCGAGCGGCTGCGACGGGCGGCCCTGCCGCACTCCGGCCCCGCCGCCCGCCTCCGGGACCTCCACCAGCAGCCCCGACTCGATGAGCGGCTTGGTCAGCCGGGTGAGGCTGCCGGGCGAGAGGCCGAGCCGCCGGGCGATCTCGCTGCGGGACAGGGGGCCGTGCACGAGGACCTCGATCGCCACGGAGCGTTCCCCGGGGCTCAGGGGCGGCCAGCTGTCGGCACGTGGGGGCATGGGCTCGCGTCCATTTTCTTCCGCGTCGGAAACAACGAGGGCACTGTATGCCGGTCTCGGCCACGAGAGAAGCGTGGAGGCAGAAGAGGCGCCACCTCTTGACGAGGAGATTGTTTCGCCACAAAAGTAAGTGAGTCCAAGCCGTCGCACCAATCCTCTCCCCCACCAGTGAAGGGCACTCCATTCATGACGTTCTCCCTCGGCATCGTCGGTGCCGGCCAGTTCTCCGGACAGTTCGCCAGGCTGTTCCTGGCGCACCCGGGTGTGCGCGACGTGTTCGTCACCGACCTGCTGCCGGAGCGCGCCGAGCGGGTCGCCGCCGCCGAGGGCCTGACCGGCACCTTCCCGAGCTACGAGGCGATGCTGGAGTCCGCCGCGGTCGACGCCGTCGCGGTCTTCACCCAGCGCTGGACGCACGGCCCGCTCGTGCTCCAGGGGCTGGGCGCGGGCAAGCACGTGTACTCGGCGGTCCCCATGGCGATCAGCGCGCAGGAGATCGCGGAGATCATCGACGCGGTCAGGGCGACCGGCCTGACCTACATGATGGGTGAGACCAGCCAGTACCACCCGGCGACGGTGCACGCCCGCAACAAGATCGCCGAGGGTGCCTTCGGCAGGCTCTTCCACGCCGAGGGCGACTACGTCCACGACATGGACCTCGGCTTCTACGACGCGTACCGGTACAGCGGCGGCGAGGACTGGAAGGCCACCGCGAGCTATCCGCCGCTGCTCTATCCCACGCACTCGGTGGGCGGGGTACTGGGCGCCTGGCGGACGCACGCGGTCGGCGTCTCGGCGATCGGCGTGGTCGACGAGCGCGGGGACGGGGTCTTCGACCGGTCGGTCAGCCGGTTCGACAACGACGTCTCCAACGCGACCGCGCTGTTCGAGGTGGCCGGTGGCGGTTCGTTCCGCACGAACGAGTTCCGCCGGGTCGGCTACCCGTCGCACCTCAGGGAGTCCCGGTTCCGGTTCTTCGGCACCGAGGCGAGCATGGAGCAGTTGGCCACGGTGGCGCTGTGGCAGGACAAGAGCGGGGTGGAGGACATCAGCGAACTGCTGGAGCCCAAGCCCACCACGTCCCCCGACGACCCGTCGCTCCAGCACATAGCGCCCGAGCTGCGGGCCGCCTTCACCTCGGGTTCGGCCCCCGTGCACGACCGGGCGCGGCTGCCGCGGGCCTTCGACCGGATGCCCAACGGGCACGAGGGCAGCCACCACTTCCTGGTGGACGACTTCGTGACCGCGGTCAACTCCCGGACCCTGCCGTCCGTGAACGCCTGGGTCGCCGCCCGCTACACCCTGCCGGGCATCGTCGCGCACGAGTCCGCGCGGCAGGGCGGGGTCCGTCTCGAGATCCCGGACTTCGGGGACGCCCCCGAGCTGTGAGGCGCCGCGGCACGCGCCGGGCGCCCGGCCCGGTCAGGTGCCCGGCTTGCGGCCGTACACGTAGACGTCGTCACCCTTCTTCAGCAGCGACCAGTACTTCTTGGCGGTGGTCTTCGTCATGTTGACGCAGCCGTGGGAGCCCGGCGGGTTCCACATGCTGACGCCGACGGAGTGGAAGGCCTGGCCGCCGTCGAAGAACTGGCTGTAGGGCATCGCTACGTGGTAGATGGTCGAGACGTGGTCGATGTGGCGCCAGTAGACCTTCTTCAGGCCGGTGCGGGTCTCGTAGCCGTTGCGCCCGGTGCGGACCGGCACCGGCCCGTACACCAGTTTCTTGCCGTCCTGGATCCAGCTCAGCTGGAGGCTGAGGTTCACACAGGCGATACGGCCCTTGTTGGTGGGGCACTTGCCGGATTTGTTCGGGTTCTTGCCGACGGCCTTCTGCTTGGTCATCAGGTCCATCACACCCCAGGTGACGGGCCCCGCGTAGCCGGCGTTCGGCTGGATGCCGTGCTTGGTCTGGAAGGCGCGGATGGCCTTGCAGTCGGCGGTGGACTGCTTGCCGTCGGCCTTGCGGCCGAGGAACTTCTCCACCTTCTTCTGGTACGGACCCGCCTTCGCGGTGCAGCTCGCGGCCTGGGCCGGTGCCGCCGTGAGTGCGAGTGTGAGCGGTGCCACCAGTGCGGTGACCCCGAGTGCGACGGCTCCCCGTCTGCGTTTGTCCCCCATGGCCGGTCATGCCTTTCGCGTCGAGGCGGTGCGCTGTGCGGAAGGTCGCCTTCGTGCGATCCCGGCATGCTAGACCGCCGTCCGGCGGCTTTGGTTGCGTGCCGCAGGCCGCCGGGACGCGACCGTGACAAACACCACCGGACCGCCCTTGTCCGTCAGTCCGCGCCTTCCGCCTCCGCGAGGGCCCGCCGGAAGCCGGTGTTGACCGCGGTCAGCCCGCCGTCGACCGTCAGGGTGGTCCCGGTGATCCAGGCGGCGTCGTGCGAGGCGAGGAAGGCGACGGCCGCCGCGATGTCCTCGGGCTCGCCGACCCGCCCGAGCGGGTACAGCCCCCGCACCGCGGCCAGTTCCTCGTCCCGGCCCTCCCAGGCCGTGGTGCGCACCGTGCCCGGCGTCACCAGGTTGACGCGGACACCGCGCGGGGCAGCGTGTCCGGCGAGGGTGCGGGTCAGCGAGCCGAGACCGGCCTTCGCGGCGCTGTAGGCGTGGTTGCCGAAGTCCTGGACCCCGTTGACCGAGCCGATGCTCACGATCGCGCCGCGCCCCGAGGCCGCGAGGTGGGGCAGGGCGGCCCGGCAGCAGCGGTAGGCCCCGGTGAGGGTGACGTCGAGGTCGCGGGCCCAGACCTCGTCCGGCTCGTCCTCGAAGAGCGGGGCGTCGGGCGTGCAGGCGAAGGCGTTGTTGACCAGCACGTCCAGGCCGCCGAAGGTCTCCACGGCGTGGGCGACGGCCGCCTCCACGGACGCCCGGTCGCCCACGTCGCAGGCGAACGCGGCCACGTCGAGCCCGTCGTCCGCCAGCCCCTCCGCCCTCCGCCGCGCCGCGGGGAGGTCCACGTCGGTCAGCAGCACCCGGGCCCCCTCCGTGGCGAGCCGGCGTGCGGTGGCCGCGCCGATGCCCCGGGCCGCGCCCGTCACGAGTGCCGCGTGGTCGGTGAATCGCCTGGTGTCCGTCATGGGCCCGACCGTACTGCCGCGACGATCACACCGGCAGCTACCGTGCGGCCATGTCCACGTTCCTGCAGCAACTCCCCGCGCTCATAGGCGTCGTCATCGGCGCCCTCGGTTCCTATCTCGCCGTGGTCCGCAGCGACCGGGCCCGGTTCGACCGGGAGACGGCGGCCCGCTGGGAGGAGCGCAGGCTCGCGGTGTACGCCGACTACGCGCGGACCGTGAAGACCTCCGTGACGCTGACGTACCGGGTCGCCGCCCACCTCGGCAACGACCCCCACCCGCATCCGCTGACTCCCCAGGAGGCCGCCCCCGCCCAGGCCGAGGCCACCGTCGCCCGGGACCCGGCCGGTGAGACGCTGCTCCTGCTGGGAAGCAAGGACGTGGTGGCGAAGGCGCGGGTCTGGGTGGTGACCGTGATGGAGATGGAACGCTTCCTGCGCGAGGAGACCCGCGACCCGGACGCCTGGCGGGTCCTGCTGGAGCGGCAGCGCACCGCACGCGAGGGCTACTACAGGGCCGTGCGCGAGGACCTCGCCCTGCCGCCGGGGCACGGCGCCCGGTGGCCGTTGCCGCCGGTCAGCGGTAACCGGTGACGTCGGCCGGTTTGTCCGCGTCCTGGACCTCGACGAGATAGCGCCAGGCGTCCGGGCGGCTGCCGTCGAGGTCGGTGAAGCCGTACTGCTGGGCGAGGCCGCCGCTGGAGAGGGACTGGCCGTTGAAGCGCGCCGCGGCCGGGTCGGCGGCGAGGGCGGCGACCGCGCGGCCGACGTAGCGGGGCGTCTCGGAGATGGCGAAGTGCGGGACGCGGTCGAGGGCGTCGCGCCAGTTCTCCTCGCGCACGCCGAAGTGGTCGAGCATGATCTCCGAGCGCAGCCAGCCGGGGGTCAGCGCGACGGCCGTGGCGCCGCGCGGCCCCACCTCGTGCCCGAGGGAGAAGGCCATGCGCAGGACGGACGTCTTGGCGAGGTCGTAGAAGAACGAGTTGCGGTAGTGGTCGCGGTTGTAGGCGTCGGTGCCGTCGGTGACCTCGACGACGAGTCCGCCGGGGCGGCGCAGCAGCAGCGGCAGGGCGTGGTGGCTGGTGATGGCGTGGGTCTCGACGGCGAGCCGCAGCAGCCTGAGCCCCTTGTCGAGGTCGTGCTCCCAGACCGGGCTGTCCCACTCGAAGAGCGTCTCGCCGCCCCAGATGTCGTTGACCAGGATGTCGAGGCGGGCCTGTTCGCTGGCGATCCGGTCGACGACGGCGGCGACCTGCGCCGGGTCGAGGTGGTCGGCGGGTACGGCGATGCCCTGTCCGCCCGCCTCGGTGACCAGGTCGGCGGTGTCCTCGATCACCTCGGGACGGTCGTACTCCGAGCGCCGGGCGCGGGTGCTGCGGCCGGTGACGTAGACGGTGGCGCCGGCCGCGCCCAGTTCGACGGCGATGCCCCGTCCGGCGCCGCGGGTCGCCCCGGCGACCAGTGCGACCCTGCCCGCCAGCGGACCTTTCGATGACCCTGTCATGTCCGGCTTCCGTTCCTCTCCCTCACGTCCCGCACGAACTCACGTCGCGTACGGGTTCACGTCGCCTACGGGCGATGTCGTGTTCGAGAGTGCCCGGGAAGCCGGACATCTTCTGTCACCTTTACCGCGTGTCCCGCGTCTACCGGGGCGAGCGGGACGCGGCCGCGCCGGTCTAGTGCCCGCGCCTGATCCATTCCTCCAGGTGCGGGGCCTCGGCGCCGATGGTCGTGGAGTCGCCGTGGCCGGTGCGGACCTCGGTCTCGGGCGGGAGGACCAACAGCTTGTCCCGGATCGAGTCGATGATGGTCGGGAAGTGCGAGTAGGACCGGCCGGTGGCGCCGGGCCCGCCCTGGAAGAGGGTGTCACCGGTGAAGACGGTGCCGAGGCCGGGGTCGTAGAGGCAGACCGCGCCGGGTGCGTGGCCCGGGGTGTGCAGGACGGTCAGGTCGGCGCCCGCGGCCTCGATGACGAGGTCGTCGGTCAGCCAGGCGTCCGGGTCGCGGTCGGGGTGGGTCTGCTGCCACAGGGGCAGGTCATCGCGGTGCAGCCAGATGGTGGCGCCGGTGCGCTCGGCGAGGGCGGGGGCGGCGTCGATGTGGTCGTTGTGGGCGTGGGTGCACACGATGGCGGTGAGCCGCCGGTCCCCGACGGCCTCGGCGATCGCGTCGGCGTCGTGGGCGGCGTCGATGACGACGACCTCGTGGTCGTCGCCGACGAGCCAGACGTTGTTGTCGACGTCCCAGGTGCCGCCGTCGAGGCTGAACTGTCCCGAGGTGACGAGGCGTTCGATGCGGGCGGCCATCAGAGCACCACCACCGAGCGCAGCACGTCACCGGCGTGCATCCGGTCGAAGGCCTGCTCGACCTGGTCGAGACCGATCGTCTCGGTGACGAACTTGCCGAGGTCCAGGCGGCCCTGGAGGTGGAGGTCGATGAGCATCGGGAAGTCGCGGGAGGGCAGGCAGTCGCCGTACCAGGAGGACTTGAGGGAGCCGCCGCGGCCGAACACGTCGAGCAGCGGCAGTTCCAGCTTCATCTCGGGGGTCGGCACACCGACGAGGACGACGGTGCCGGCCAGGTCGCGGGCGTAGAAGGCCTGCCGGTAGGTCTCGGGGCGGCCGACGGCCTCGATGACGACGTCGGCGCCGAAGCCGCCGGTCAGTTCCCGGATCGCGTCGACGGGGTCGGTCTCGCGGGAGTTGACGGTGTGGGTCGCGCCCATGCTCCGGGCGGTCTCCAGTTTGCGGTCGTCGATGTCCACGGCGATGACCTTCGACGCACCCGCCAGGTGGGACCCGGCGATCGCCGCGTCGCCGACGCCGCCGCAGCCGATGACGGCGACGGTGTCACCGCGGCCGACGTTGCCGGTGTTGATGGCGGCGCCGATGCCTGCCATCACCCCGCAGCCGAGGAGCCCGGCCACCTCGGCGGAGACGGCCGGGGCGACCTTGGTGCACTGTCCGGCGGCGACCAGGGTCTTCTCGGCGAAGGCGCCGATGCCGAGCGCCGGGGAGAGTTCCTGGCCGGTCGAGGCGAGGGTCATCTTCTGCTCGGCGTTGTGGGTGTCGAAGCAGTACCAGGGCCGTCCGCGCAGACAGGCCCGGCACTTGCCGCACACGGCACGCCAGTTGAGGATCACGAAATCGCCGGGGGCGACGTCGGTGACACCGGCGCCGACCGACTCCACGACGCCCGCGGCCTCGTGGCCGAGCAGGAAGGGGAAGTCGTCACTGATGCCGCCCTGCTTGTAGTGCAGGTCGGTGTGGCACACCCCGCATGCCTGGATCTCGACCACGGCCTCGCCCGGGCCGGGGTCCGGCACGACGATCGTCTCGATCCGCACCGGCTCGTCCTTGCCCGGCGCGATCACGCCGCGTACTTCCTGCGCCATGGTCCTGACCCCTTCCTCGGCCGTTCAGCGTTCCCCCAGACCCTACGCGCAAGTGATCGTGAAGGGGCGGGTGACCGGGCGGTTCACGGGGTCCGGCCGACCGGGTCCTCAGGCTGGACGCGGGCGTCAGCCCAGGGCCGGGACGACGCCGAAGAGGGGCGAGACCAGGCCGGTGACCTGCTGGAGCTGCTGGAGGTCCTGCAGCCGGTTCAGCTGCTGGGACGGGAGCGGCATCCGCGCCCGGTCCTCGGCGGGCATGTCATCGACCGCGAGGGAGTCGAGGGTGTTCGTCACGCTGAGCTTCTTCGTGCCCAGCGCGCCCCCGTCGGCCGCGCTCGCCATGGGGACGGCGAGGCCGGTGACACCGGCGGCGAGTCCGACGACGGCGACGATACGTCGTGTTGAGATCATGTCCTGAGCAACGCGGGCGCCCCGGGACGGACACGGGCGGGCGGCGCCGCTCACCCGTGAGGACCAGTGTCACGGATGCCGTTGCCGAGGGCGCCGGAACGGAGGAACCTCGAAAGGAGAGGGCCGAAACGGCCCGTTCCCGCTGCGGACCGCGGCCTTCGCCCTTCGAAGGAGGTCGTCATGAGCACCACGGCAGGCCCCGGCTTCGACACCGAAGCGCTGCGCCGGGGCATCGAGGCAGAGACGGCGGCGCCCCTGTTGTCGCTGTACGCGCGGGACGCGGAGGTCCGCATCGTCGACCGGTACGACCAGCCCAGCCGCCCCAAGGTCCTGCACGGCCGGGACGAGATCGCCGAGATGCTCGACGACGTCTACAGCCGCGACCTGACCCACCGGATGGCACGCTGCGTGGTCCAGGGCGACCAGGTGGCGTTCAGCGAGGAGTGCACCTACCCGGACGGGGTGCGGGTGCTCTCCGAGTCGATGCTGTCGCTGCGCGACGGCGAGATCGTCGAGCAGACCATGATCCAGGCCTGGGACGAGTAGTCCGGGGCCTCGGGAGACGGCCGGGTCAGCGTGTCCAGGCGCTGTACTCCATGACGTCGCCGGCCGCGACGCCGTACTCCGGCTGTGCCTCGGTGAAGGTGGTCTCCAGACCGAGGACGGCGCCGGTGTCCGGGTTCATGATCAGCATGCGGCGCACGCCGGTCACCTCGTGGACGTAGGCCTGGCCGTGCCGCCCGAGGCGGTCGGTGACCTCTCCGGCGGGCCGCAGTCCGCCGGTGTCCGCGAGGAGGCGGACGAGTGCCGCCGACTCGCGGGCGCCCAGGGTCCAGTTGTCGAGGAGCAGGTCGGCCGCGTCGAGCAGCTGGGAGGTGTTCATCGCGTCGGTCCGCTGGGCCTCCTCCAGGTAGGCGCGCAGCCGGCCGGGGTCGTGCGGCGGCCGGGCGTGGGGCGGGGCGTCGCTCCAGCTCGGCGGGTACGTCGTGTCGCTGATGACGTGGCCGTCCTCGACCCGGCGCGGGTTGCCGTCCGCGTCCTCGCCGATGACCGGGCGGCCGGGGTGGCGCGGGTCGGTGGCCACCACCAGCTCGGTGTGCCGGCCGTCGGCCGTCCAGCGCACGACGCGCTCCTCGGGCAGCGTGATCGGAGGTGCGTCGTCGGACATGCCGAGGCTCCAGGACTGTACGTGCGTGCCCTTGCGCAGGGCCGGCCCGCCGTCCGCCGCGGCGGCCTCGGCGCGCTCGGCGAGCCGGTCCAGGGAGACGGGGGTGGCGTCGGCGCGTACGGCGAGCGGGCGGGGCGCGGCGACGGCGGGCGGGGCGCCCGGTCCGCCGAGCAGCAGGGCCAGTGCGGTCACGGCGACGACGGCGCCGGAGATC
>NZ_MULI01000069.1 GCF_002939385.1 Streptomyces sp. MH60
CGGCCAGACCTCGTGGGCGCAGCAGGTGCACCGGCTGGCCGGGGCGGGCGGCGACGAGCAGCCCGTCGCACCGTGGAAGCCGCCGGTCGAGGACGTGTTCCAGGCCGCCGCCCGGCGCCAGGCGGCGGCCCGGCCCGCCGGGCTCGGCAAGCGGCTGGCCGCCCGGCTGATCGACACGGTCGTTCTCGCGGGCGTCACCGCCGCGGCCGCCGTGCCGCTCGGCGTCAAGGCGATCGACCACGTCAACGACAAGATCGACGAGGCCAAGCTGTCCGGCGAGACCGTCACGGTCTGGCTGCTGGACGGCACGACGTCCACGTACCTGGGCATCGTGCTCGCCGTCCTGCTGCTCTTCGGCGTCGTCTACGAGGCGCTGCCCACCGCCAAGTGGGGCCGCACCCTGGGCAAGAGGCTGCTCGGTCTGGAGGTGCGGGACATCGAGGCCCACGAGCCGCCGTCCTTCGGCGCGGCCCTGCGCCGCTGGCTGGTCTACAGCGTCCCCGGCCTCCTGGCCGTCGGCGTGGTCGGCGTCGCGTGGTGCCTGTTCGACCGCCCGTGGCACCAGTGCTGGCACGACAAGGCCGCCAACACGTTTGTCGCGGGCTAGCTGGGCGGGCGGGGTCGGGGGAACGCGGGTCTCGTCTGCGGGTGCGGGTGCTTCGTGGTCGCTCGCGCAGTTCCCCGCGCCCCTTGAGGGGCGTGCACGGAACGCCCCTGAAAGGGGCGCGGGGAACTGCGCGACCAGCCCTCACGCACCCGCGGCCGCCGACGACCCATCAGCTCGCCCCCTCCGACGGCGTGGGACCACGCACCCCCGCGTCCCCCGGACGGCCCCCCGCCGGATGCGCCGTAAAAGAGTCCGAGTTCGACTCGGGACATGAGCAGCGAACCGCCCCCCGGCCCCGGCGGGCAGCAGCCGCCGGAAGACGACCCGCTGAGGAAGAACCCCTACGACAACCCGCCCCCGCCCCCCGGCGGCGGAGGTCCTTACGGGGCCCCTCCTCCCGGTGGCGGCGGCCCTTACGGCGGCCCCCCTCCCCCCGGTGGCGGCGGCCCCTACGGCGGTGACCCGTACGGCGGTGGCGGCTACCCCGGCGACCCGCTGGCCGGCATGCCCCCGCTCGCCGACAGCGGGCGGCGCACACTCGCCCGGATCGTCGACATGATCCTCGTGGGCATCGTGGTCTGGCTGCTCAGCTGGGCCTTCAACGTCCAGGAGTACACAGTGGACGGCGACGATGTCTCCGTCGGCAAGTCCTTCGGGCAGTCCGTGATCGCCGCCGTGCTCTACATCGCGTACGACACCTACATGACGACGAGGACGGGCCAGACCCTCGGCAAGAAGTGGCTCGGGCTGCGGGTGGCCAACCTGGACAACGGGGCGACGCCCTCCGTACAGACGTCGCTGATCCGGGCCCTGGTGCTGTGGATCCCGTTCGCCTTCTGCTGCGCCTGCGTGTGGACGATCATCGCGGGCGGCTGGAGCTTCTTCGACAAGCCCTACAAGCAGGGCCTGCACGACAAGGCGGCCAAGACGGTCGTGGTCAGCACCCGTTGACGGTCGCGGACGCTCAGGCGGCCCGCCCGCGCGTGGCCTCGCCCGCACCTGCGGAGACCCGGGCACCCGCGGGCACCTGCACCGGTTCCCGGTCCGCGGTGAACCGGTGGGCCGGCACGGCGGTCACCGCGCGCGTCCTGGGCAGGGGGACCGTCATGGCGACCAGCAGCCCGAGGGCGAGGGCCGCGACGGCGATGAGGGCGACTCCGGGACCCGAACTCGTCTGCGACAGCAGCAGCATGGCGAGCGTCGAGAAGATCACGGTGCACGAACCGTAGGCGAACTGGGCGGCAGTCGGACGGGGCATGGCCATCGTGTCCTCGGAAGACAATCATGGGGTGAGACGGGCTGTCGGCCTGGCTTTCCGCCGGCTTCCGGGCGTTCCGCCAAGCGACTCTAACCCGCTGTGTGCCCGAGTGGAACCAGCAGTAAGCACGACCTAACCGGCACGGCCGATGCACGGGGGGCGCACGGATTCATGACGTCCGGGAAGTGGACGGTCCCGCGCGCCCGTCGGGCCCGGGCCGGGCCCCGTGGGACCGGCCGAAGGTCACGATCCGGTGTCCGCAAAGCGAACGACGACTCCGCATAGTGCACTTGTTCTGCTCAAGTCAAGGTCTGTCTTTTCTACCGAACCTCTAGTCAAATGTCGTCACTTGACTACACGCGTTGATCACGTGTGCGCGGGCTTTGCTCTGTCCTTGTCCCCCATCCGCGCGCGTGGACGCGGGGGAGGAACTCAAGTGACCAGCAGATCCTGGACGTTCAGAACCGCGGCGACCACCGTCGCACTCGCCGCCGCCACCGCCACGCTCTCGGCGGCCGGTGTGGCGCAGGCGGACTCGCCGTCCCGGCCGGAGGCCGTGAACCGCCACGACCCCAGCCCGGAGAAGACCACCCGCTCCCACGACCTCAAGGGCCCCCTGAGCGACACTCAGGCCGCCCAGCGTGAGGAAGCCCTGAATCAGGTCATATCCGGCAACGCCTCGGTGAAGAAGAAGGACGGCTCCAACGTCGTCCAGCTGAAGAGCAAGAAGGGCGACGCCAAGTACGTCGAACTGGGCCGGGAGAAGACCGACAAGATCTTCACCATCCTGGTCGAGTTCGGCGACAAGGTCGACAGCCGCTACGGCGGCACCCCCGGCCCGCTGCACAACGAGATAGCCAAGCCGAACCGCAAGACGGACAACTCCACGGCCTGGCAGGAGGACTACGACCAGGAGCACTTCCAGGACCTGTACTTCGGTTCCGGCAAGGGCGTCGACTCGGTCAAGACCTACTACGAGAAGCAGTCCTCCGGCCGCTACTCGGTCGACGGCGAGGTCTCCGACTGGGTCAAGGTCCCCTACAACGAGGCCCGCTACGGCTCCAACAAGTGCGACCCCGACAACTGCGCCTGGTACGCGGTGCAGGACGGCGTCACCGCCTGGGTCGCGGACCAGAAGGCGGCCGGCCGCACCGACGCCCAGATCAAGTCCCAGCTGACCCAGTACGACCAGTGGGACCGCTACGACTTCGACGGCGACGGCGACTTCAACGAGCCCGACGGCTACATCGACCACTTCCAGATCGTGCACGCCGGCGAGGACGAGTCCGCGGGCGGCGGCGCGCAGGGCGAGGACGCCATCTGGGCCCACCGCTGGTACGCCTTCGGCACCGACGCCGGCGCCACCGGCCCCGCCGACAACAAGCTCGGCGGCACCCAGATCGGCGACACCGGCGTCTGGGTCGGCGACTACACCATCCAGCCGGAGAACGGCGGACTCGGCGTCTACGCGCACGAGTACGGCCACGACCTCGGCCTGCCGGACCACTACGACACCGCCGGCGGCGACAACTCCACCGGCTTCTGGACGCTGATGTCGTCCGGCTCCTGGCTGGGCACCGGCCGCAACGAGATCGGCGACCTGCCCGGCGACATGAACGCCTGGGACAAGCTCCAGCTGGGCTGGCTGAACTACGACACCGCCAAGGCGGGCGTCAACTCCTGGCACAAGCTGGGCGTGGCCGAGTACAACACCAAGCACAAGCAGGGCCTGGTCGTCGAACTGCCGAAGGAGGAGGTCACCACCGAGATCGTGACCCCCGCCGAGGGCAAGACCCAGTGGTGGAGCGGCAGCGGCAACGACCTCAAGAACACCCTGAGCCGCAGCGTCGACCTCACCGGCAAGTCGTCCGCCTCCCTCACCCTGGACGGCTGGTACGACATCGAGGCCGACTACGACTTCCTCTACACCGAGGTCTCCACCGACGGCGGCGCCAACTGGACCGCGATCGACGGCACCTTCGACGGTCGGCCGATCCAGCGTGACGGCAGCGACAAGCCCGCCCTGAGCGGCACGGTCGACGCCTACGGCAAGCTGGTCTACCCGCTGGACGCCTACGCGGGCAAGAAGATCGACCTGCGCTTCCGCTACCAGACCGACGGCGGCCTGGCCATGAAGGGCTTCACCGGCGACGAGATCGCGGTGACGGCCGACGGCGCGACGCTGTTCTCCGACAACGCGGAGACCGAGGACGCCGCGTGGACGGCGAACGGCTTCACCCGCAAGGGCGCCTCCTTCACCAAGGAGTACGCGCAGTACTACATCGCCGAGAACCGGCAGTACGTGTCCTACGACAAGACGCTGAAGACCGGCCCGTACAACTTCGGCTTCTCGGAGCGCCCGAACTGGGTGGAGCACTACGCGTACCAGAACGGCCTGCTGATCTGGAAGTGGGACACCTCCCAGTCGGACAACAACACCAGCCAGCACCCGGGCACCGGCCTGGTCCTGCCGATCGACTCGCACCCGACCGCGCTGAAGTGGAAGGACGGCACGCTGATGCGCAACCGCTTCCAGGCGTACGACTCGCCGTTCAGCCTCTACCGCACGGACGGCATGACGCTGCACAAGGCGGACGTCGCGAAGTACGTCCCGGGCTCCAAGGGCGTCTCGGTCTTCAACGACCGCAAGAACGACTACTACGACCCGGCGAACCCGACCGGCGGTGTCAAGATCACTGACACCAACACGAAGATCAAGATCCTGAAGGAGGCCAAGAACGGCTCGACGATCGAGCTGGAGGTTGGCCCCGCGGGCAGGTAACTAGCATCTGCCCAGGTCAGAGCATGATCGGCGGTGACCCCCTGGCGGGTCGCCGCCGATCCGTGTTTAGGTGCGTCCTGTGGTTCTCTTATTGACACCGGGCCCGGCGCCCGGACCGACCCAGGCTGACTCGGGGGTATGACCGCATGGCCGCAGGAGGCTTCTGCAAGCTGCCGAACGGCATGGTGGTGGTGGCACTGAACCTGCCCAGCCCCAGCCCGGCGAGCGGCGCCAGCGTGCGCTTTCTCGTCCACGCCCAGAACCGGGCGCGCGCCCTGACCAGGCTGCGCAACCTGGGGCTGCGCAGCGTCTACCTGCGGGGCAACGCGGCCCCGCCGACCCCGGACGAGGTCACCGCGGTCCTGCACCACCCGGACGGCCTGATATGGCGCACCGCGCCGGTGGCGGGCGCCGTGGGCGGCCCGGACCTGGCCCAGGAGCTGTGGCACCCGATCCGGGCCCTGCTCAGACGCCCGACCGCCCAGACGTAGGCCGGCCCCGAGGGCGCTACTGCACGACCGGCTTCCCGGACAGCTCCACGCCCGCCTCCCGCAGCTCCTCCAGCGCCCGCTCGGTGGTCTCCGCGGCCACTCCGGCGGTCAGGTCGAGCAGCACCTGCGTACGGAAGCCCTCGCGGGCGGCGTCCAGGGCGGTGGCCCGCACGCAGTGGTCGGTGGCGATGCCCACGACGTCGACCTCGTCGATCTCGCGGGAGCGCAGCCACTCGGCGAGGCCGGTGCCGTTCTCGTCGGTGCCCTCGAAGCCGCTGTAGGCGGCCGCGTACGCCCCCTTGTCGAAGACGGCGTCTATCGCGCCGGAGGCGACGGCGGGGGCGAAGTTCGGGTGGAAGCCGACCCCCTCGGTGCCGGCGACGCAGTGCGCCGGCCAGGAGTGGACGTAGTCCGGGTTGTCGGCGAAGTGGCCGCCCGGGGCGACGTGGTGGTCGCGGGTGGCCACCACGTGGCGGTAGCCGGCGGGCGCCTGCCCGATCAGCTCGGTGATGGCGGCGGCCACGTCGGCACCGCCGGACACGGCGAGGCTGCCCCCCTCGCAGAAGTCGTTCTGCACGTCTACGACGATCAAGGCGCGGCGCATGGTCGGTGTCCTTCGACTGGGGCGACTGTGGGTCGGGGGCAGGGATCGGGGAGCGGGGGCCGGGAGTGGCTGGAGGGACGGGGCTGATTCGGGCCTTGCGGGGCCGCACCAGCTTTAGCTACCCGAGCCCCCGTGTGCGTACTCCGTCGGAATGACGGGTTCCCCTCGGGAGAGCTGGGTGGCGGACAGCGGGAGGTTGGCGCGGGCGGCGGCGTGCCGGTCCCGGGCGGCGTCCAGCGGCTCGCGGGCGACGACCTCGCCGCCCTTGACCAGCTCGACCAGGAGCTGCCGGTCGGCCAGCGCGTCGGGCACCGGCCCGGTGCCGACCACCTCGGCCTCGGCGTACCCGTACGCGTCCAGGCGCCGCGCGGCCCACTTGCGGCCGCCGACGGAGGTCTTGCCGCCGCTGGACTTCTTGGCCACCGGCACCAGCGGCGCGCCCTCCTCGCCGGACTCGGCGCGGGCGACCAGCTTGTAGACCATCGAGGCCGTCGGGTGCCCGGAGCCGGTCACCAGCTGGGTGCCGACGCCGTAGGCGTCCACGGGCGCCGCCGCCAGCGAGGCGATGGCGTACTCGTCCAGGTCCGAGGTCACCACGATCTTCGTCCCGGTGGCGCCCAGCTCGTCGAGCTGGTGGCGCACCCGGTGGGCGACCAGCAGCAGGTCGCCGGAGTCGATGCGCACCGCGCCCAGCTCGGGCCCGGCGACCTCCACGGCCGTACGGACGGCCTCGGCGACGTCGTAGGTGTCCACGAGCAGCGTGGTGTCCCGGCCCAGGGCGTCCACCTGGGCGCGGAAGGCGTCGCGCTCGTGGTCGTGGAGCAGGGTGAAGGCGTGGGCGGAGGTGCCGACGGTGGGGATGTTGTAGCGGAAGCCGGCGGCGAGGTCGGAGGTGGTCGCGAAGCCGCCGACGTAGGCCGAGCGGGCGGCGGCGACGGCGGCCAGCTCGTGGGTGCGGCGGGCGCCCATCTCGATCAGCGGCCGCTCCCCGGCGGCGGAGGACATGCGGGAGGCGGCGGCCGCGATCGCCGAGTCGTGGTTGAGGATGGACAGGATCACCGTCTCCAGCAGCACGCACTCGCCGAAGGTGCCCTCGACCCGCATGATCGGCGAGCCCGGGAAGTACACCTCGCCCTCGGGGTAGCCCCAGATGTCCCCGCTGAACCGGTACTGCGCCAGCCAGTCCAGGGTCTCCTCGTCGACGATGTCCTGCTCGCGCAGGAAGCGCAGGACGCCCGCGTCGAAGCGGAAGTTCTCCACCGCGTCCAGCACCCGTCCGGTGCCCGCCACGACGCCGTAGCGGCGGCCGTCGGGCAGGCGCCGGGTGAAGACCTCGAACACGCTCCGCCGCCCGGCCGTACCGGCCTTCAGCGCGGCTCGGAGCATGGTCAGCTCGTACTGGTCCGTGAAGAGCGCCGTCGAGGGGACGTCCACCGGCAGCCCAAGGTCCGCTGTGTTCATACGACGGATCGTACCCCCATTTCGTCAGTGTGACGATTTCGATTCCCCGCCCGGTTCGCGTGGCGTCCGCCACAGGCCCGTTTGCGCGGGTGCCCCCCTGTGGTGGCAGCATGGGCCTTGTGACGGCAGCCGCACCCATGGAGATCGAGAAGACCGAGTCGGCGGAGGAGGTCTTCGCCGTACCCGAGCCCGACGTGCCCTGGGTGACGATCGTCCACAACGATCCCGTCAACCTCATGAGCTACGTGACGTACGTCTTCCAGTCGTACTTCGGCTACTCCAAGGACAAGGCCACCAAGCTCATGATGGACGTCCATCACAAGGGCCGGGCGGTCGTGTCCAGCGGCAGCCGGGAGGAGATGGAGCGGGACGTACAGGCCATGCACGGCTACGGTCTGTGGGCCACCCTCCAGCAGGACCGGAAATGACCCACGCCCGCCCGCAGGACGGAAGCAGCTGAATCGCCTTCATGCCCGGACAATTCGAACCGCTCCCCGGCGGCGGCGCGGCCGTCGCGCTCGACGACGTCGAGATCTCCATCATCCGCTCCCTGGCCGTGCAGCTCCTGGAGCTGATCGGCCCCGGGCCCGCCGAGGACGCCTCCGACGACCCGCTCGCCGAGCTGTTCGCCGAGGGCCCGAGCGAGCCGCCCTCCGACCCGGTGCTGCGCCGCCTGTTCCCGGACGCCTACGGCGACCCCGAGGGCGCCCCGCAGGCGCGGGAGGCCGAGGAGCAGCGGGCGCACTCCGCGGAGTTCCGCCGCTACACCGAGAACGACCTGCGGGCCGGCAAGCGGGACAACGCGCTGGCGGTGGTCCGCACCCTGGACGCCCTCTCCTCGGCGTCGGCGGGCGAGGAGGGCGCGGTGCTGAAGCTGTCGCCCGAGGAGTCCCAGCAGTGGCTGCGCGCCCTGAACGACCTGCGCCTGGCGATCGGCTCCCGCCTGGAGATCGCCGACGAGGACGACACCGATCTGCTCTACCGGCTCCCCGACGAGGACCCGCGCAAGCCGATGGTGATGGCGTACCTCTGGCTCGGCGGGCTCCAGGAGTCGCTCGTCGCGACCCTTATGTCCTGAGCGGCACGATTTCGTCACTCTCCGTGTCCGCTCAGCGGAGCCTCAAATCCGGATAACGATCCCGTCAAAGCCGCGCCGTTTTTGTCCCGCAGGCGCGGCTTCTGTCCGCTTCTCCCTGTGTGACACAACACAGTCGGCCCCTGTGATCAGCGCCGCCGTCGTGGTAAATCTTCACGACCGCCCGGCGAACACCACCCGAATGTTCGGCCGGGTGCGCCACCGAGCCGGCAGACCGCCGGCCAGGCACCGAGCGGGATGTGAGGCCCGCTCAGCTCCATCATCCGGGGGGATCGAGACCCGATCCGAGGCCGAGTCAAGGCCCGGGTCGGCATGGAGAAAGGCGCACCACACATGACCTCTGCGCAGGTCGACACGGACAAGGCCCCCGAAGAGGGCTACGAGCGCGGTCTCAACAGCCGCCAGGTCCAGATGATCGCGATCGGCGGCGCCATCGGCGTCGGCCTCTTCCTGGGCGCCGGGGCCAACATCGCCAAGGCCGGCCCCAGCATCATCCTCATGTACGCCCTCGCGGGTGTGATCATCTTCTTCATCATGCGGGCGCTCGGCGAGCTGCTCCTCTACCGACCCGTCTCCGGCTCCTTCGCCGAGTACTCGCGCGAGTTCCTCGGCCCCTTCTTCGGTTACTTCACCGGCTGGACCTACTGGCTGATGTGGGTGGTCACCGGCATGGCGGAACTCACCGCCGCCGCCATCTACATCCACTACTGGTTCCCGGACATCCCGCAATGGGTCTCGGCCCTGGTCTTCCTGGTGCTGCTGTTCGTGGCCAACCTGATCTCGGTGAAGCTGTTCGGCGAGATCGAGTTCTGGTTCTCGATGGTCAAGGTCACCGCCATCATCGGCATGATCGTGATCGGCGTCGGCGTGCTCACCCTCGGCTTCAGCCAGGCCGGCGACACCGCCGCCGTCTCCAACCTGTGGGAGTTCGACGGCTTCTTCCCCAAGGGCATCGGCTCGTCCCTGATGACCCTCCAGGGCGTCATGTTCGCCTACCTCGCCGTCGAGCTGGTCGGCGTCACCGCGGGTGAGTCCGAGAACCCGGAGAAGACCCTCCCCAAGGCGATCAACACCCTGCCCTGGCGCATCGCCCTGTTCTACGTCGGCGCCCTCACCGTCATCCTGGCGGTGGTCAAGTGGACCGAGTTCGCCGAGGGCGTCAGTCCCTTCGTGGAGGCCTTCACGGTCATCGGCATCCCGGCCGGCGCGGGCATCGTCAACTTCGTCGTGCTCACCGCCGCCCTGTCGTCCTGCAACTCCGGCATGTACTCCACGGGCCGCATGCTGCGCACCCTCGCGGACAACGGCGAGGCCCCCAAGGTCTTCAACAAGCTGTCCTCGACGAAGACCCCGGCCATCGGCATCGCCGTCTCGGTGGTCTTCATGGCCATCGGCGTGGTCCTGAACTACCTCGTCCCGGAGAAGGCGTTCGGCTACGTCACCTCCGTCGCCACCGCCGCCGGCATCTGGACCTGGCTGATGATCCTGGTCAGCCACGTGCGGTACCGCCGCAAGGTCGTCGCGGGCCGCCTGCCCGCCTCCTCCTTCCCGGCGCCGGGCGGCTCGGTGTGCTCCTACATCGCCATCGCCTTCCTGCTCTTCGTCACCTGCCTGATCGCCTACGACGCCGACGCCCGCGTCTGCCTGTACGTGATGGCCGGCTGGGCCGTCGCCCTCGGCATCGGCTGGGCGGTGCTCAAGAGCCGCAACCCGCGGATCACCGAACGGCCCGGCGAGCCGGAGCTGGAGAAGATCGGCTGACGGACCCACCGAACGCCGCTGACCAGCGCGTTCGCGCGCACCGCGGACGTCCGGCCGCACGGGGTGCTCGTGGCACCCGGCGCGTCCACCGCTCAGGATGTCCGGCATGCGGGCCCCTGCGTACCACCCATCGGTACGCAGGGGCCCGTCTGCTTATCCTGGCCGCATGCTGACCATCACCCAGGCCCTGTACGACCAGATCGTCGCCCACGCGCGCGAGGACCACCCCGACGAGGCGTGCGGCGTGGTGGCCGGTCCCGTCGGCGAGGGCCGCCCCGAGCGGTTCATCCCCATGCTCAACGCGGCCCGCTCGCCCACCTTCTACGAGTTCGACTCGCAGGACCTCCTCAAGCTCTACCGCGAGATGGACGACCGCGACGAGGAGCCGGTGGTCATCTACCACTCCCACACCGCCACCGAGGCCCACCCCTCCCGCACCGACATCTCCTACGCCAACGAGCCCGGCGCCCACTACGTCCTCGTCTCCACCGCGGACACCGACGGTGCCGGTGAGTTCCAGTTCCGCTCGTTCCGCATCGTGGAGGGCGAGGTCACGGAAGAGGAGGTCAAGGTCGTCGAGGCGTACTGATCTCGCACAGTGGACGGAAATGGTCCATCAGGTGAGATCACACTCCGGATGCCGGACCAGGAATCGATACGATGAGCCCATGGTTCTTCTCGACGTGAGCGAAAAGGCGCCGGGCACGATGCTCGTGGCGCGGCTGCACGTCGACCTGTGCAGGCTGAAAAGCGCCATCTGTTGATCTTCGTTGCCGCCGTACGGCCGTGAGCCGCGGCGTGCTGACGTGTGCCGCCGCGCGCCCTACGAACCCACGACAAACTTCCGACAGGAGCACTCAGCCATGGCCATCGAGGTCCGCATCCCGACCATCCTCCGCCAGTACACCGACGGCCAGAAGGCGGTGGAGGGCACCGGGGACACCCTCGCCCAGCTCTTCGCCGACCTCGAGACCCGGCACACGGGCATCCAGGCCCGCATCGTCGAGGGTGAGCAGCTCCGCCGCTTCGTCAACGTCTACTTGAACGACGAGGACGTCCGCTTCCTCGACGGCATCAACACCAAGCTCGGCGACGGCGACAGCATCACGATCCTGCCGGCCGTCGCCGGCGGCATGGCCTGATCGCCGATGCGCTACGACTCCCCGCTGGCCGCGGTGGGCAACACCCCCCTGGTGCGCCTGCCGCGGCTGTCGCCGTCCGACGACGTCCGCATCTGGGCCAAGCTGGAGGACCGCAACCCGACCGGCTCGATCAAGGACCGCCCGGCGCTCCACATGATCGAGCAGGCGGAGAAGGACGGCCGCCTCACCAAGGGCTGCACGATCCTGGAGCCGACCAGCGGCAACACCGGCATCTCGCTGGCCATGGCCGCCAAGCTCAAGGGCTACCGCATCGTCTGCGTGATGCCCGAGAACACCTCCCAGGAGCGCCGGGACCTGCTCGCCATGTGGGGCGCGGAGATCATCTCCTCCCCGGCCGCGGGCGGCTCCAACACCGCGGTCCGGGTCGCCAAGGAACTCTCCGCCGAGCACCCGGACTGGGTGATGCTCTACCAGTACGGCAACCCGGACAACGCCGGCGCCCACTACGCCGGCACCGGCCCGGAGATCCTCGCCGACCTGCCCTCGGTCACGCACTTCGTCGCGGGCCTCGGCACCACCGGCACCCTGATGGGCGTCGGCCGCTACCTGCGCGAGCACAAGCCGGAGGTGAAGATCGTCGCCGCCGAACCGCGCTACGACGACCTCGTGTACGGCCTGCGCAACCTCGACGAGGGGTTCGTGCCCGAGCTGTACGACGCCTCCGTCCTCACCACCCGCTTCTCGGTGGGCTCCGCCGACGCGGTCACCCGCACCCGTGAGCTGCTCCAGCAGGAGGGCATCTTCGCGGGCGTCTCCACCGGCGCCGCCCTGCACGCCGCGATCGGCGTCGGCAACAAGGCGGTCAAGGCGGGGGAGAGCGCGGACATCGTGTTCGTCGTCGCCGACGGCGGCTGGAAGTACCTCTCCACCGGCGTCTACACCGCGGCCACCACCGAAGAGGCCATCGAAACCCTCCACGGCCAGCTCTGGGCCTGAGGGAGTCCTACTCGGCGAGGTGACGGACCCGGTCCCACAGGGCCGGGTCCACCACCCGCACCCGGCGCCGGAAGTCACCCACCGGCACCTCGCGCAGCTCGTCGGTCTCCAGGTAGCTCGTCCGCCCCCGTGCGTCGCCGACCGAACCCGGCGGCAGCGTGATCACCCCCGCCTGCCCGTCCCGGTGACGCGTGGTGATCTTCGCGACCAGCGCCCGCCGCCCGTGCACCGAGATCACCAGACACGGCCGGTCCTTCGCGCCGGCGGAGTCCTCGTACGGCACGTTCGCCCACCAGATCTCCGCGGGGCGCGGCCGGACCGCCCGTCCTCGCGGCCCTCCGGGATGCCCCGGCGGCCGCCGGACGCCGCCCGGCCGGGGCGGCCGCCGACCCCGGCCCCAGCCGTCGACGACCGTGGCGACGAGCGCGAGCAGCACCACGGCCGCGAAGACGAGCCACCAGGACGTGTCCATACCGACCGACAGTACCGGCGCGCGCCGCGACCGCGCGCCTCTTCCAGGGCCCCGCGCGCCCCGCTTCCAGCCGAACCGGTGATCCCGCAGGTGAGTTCGCCCACAACGGCCCCTGGCGGAGGAGCGACCGCAGGTTTTGCGCCTTACGCTCGACGGACCGCACGACCCCCGTCTCTCCACACGCGCCAGCGGAGGTTTCTGCTTCATGAAGCTCACCGTCGTCGGCTGCTCGGGGTCGTTCCCGTCCGCGGAATCGGCCTGCTCGAGCTACCTCGTCGAGGCCGACGGCTTCCGGCTGCTCCTCGACATGGGCAACGGTGCCCTCGGCGAGTTGCAGCGCCACTGCGGTCTCTACGACCTCGACGCGATCTTCCTCAGCCATCTGCACGCCGACCACTGCATCGACATGTGCGCCTACTTCGTGGCGCGCTACTACCGGCACGACGGCGGCCGCTGCGCCCCGCTCCCGGTCTACGGACCCGAGGGCACCGAGCACCGGCTGACCACCGCCTACGCCGACACCCCCTCGGCCTCCTCCATGAGCGAGGTCTTCGACTTCCACACGGTCAAGCCCTCCACCTTCGAGGTCGGCCCGTTCACCGTGCACACCGAGCGCGTCGCCCATCCCGTGGAGGCCTACGCCATCCGCGTCGAGCACGGCGGCCGCTCACTGACGTACTCCGGCGACACGGGCACCACCCCGGTGCTGGACGAACTCGCCCGCGACACCGACCTGTTCCTGTGCGAGGCCGCCTTCACGCACGGCAAGGAGAACATCCCCGACCTGCACCTCAACGGACGCGAGGCGGGCGAGAGCGCGGCCCGGGCCGGCGCCCGGCGGCTGGTGCTCACCCACATCCCCCCGTGGACCGACCCCGCGGTCAACCTGGCCGACGCGCGCGAGGTGTACGACGGGACGGTGGAGGTCGCCGCCGCGGGCGCGGTGTACGAGATCTGAGCCCGCGACGCCCGGTACACACGGCGGAAAGGCCCCGGAACCTTCGCGGTTCCGGGGCCTTCGTCACGCCGTACGGCCGGGGCTCACGCCTTGGTGAGGTCCTCGACCTCCTCCTCGGGCTCGCGGCCCGGGGTCTTCAGGTCGAACTTCACGATCGCGAAGCGGAAGACCACGTAGTAGACGACCGCGAAGACCAGACCGATCGGAATGATCATCCATGGCTTGGTGGCCAGGCTCCAGTTCAGGGCGTAGTCGATGAAGCCGGCCGAGAAGTTGAAGCCGTCATGGACGCCCAGCCCCCAGGTGATCGCCATCGAGGCCGCGGTGAGTACCGCGTGGATGACGTAGAGGACCGGCGCGATGAACATGAACGAGAACTCGATGGGCTCGGTCACACCGGTGACGAACGAGGTCAGCGCGAGGGAGATCATCATGCCGAGGACGGCCTTGCGGCGCTCGGGGCGGGCGGTGTGCGCCATGGCCAGGGCGGCGGCCGGCAGACCGAACATCATGATCGGGAAGAAGCCGGACTGGTACATGCCCGCGGACGGGTCGCCGTGCAGGAAGCGCGGGATGTCGCCCTGCCAGACCTGACCGGCCGCGTCCGTGAAGTCGCCGAGCTGGAACCAGGCCACCGTGTTCACGAACTGGTGCATGCCGACCGGGATCAGCGCGCGGTTCACGCCGCCGAACAGGGCCGCGCCGCCGGAGCCGAGGCCGGTCATCCACTCGCCGAAGTTCGAGATGCCGTCGCCGATGGGCTCCCAGACCAGACCGAAGAAGACACCCACGATGATGCCGACGAAGGCCATGATGATCGGCACCAGCCGGCGCCCGTTGAAGAAGCCCAGCCAGTCCACCAGCCTGGTGCGGTGGAACCGCTGCCACAGCACGGCGGCGAGCAGACCCATGATGATGCCGCCGAGCACACCCGGGTCGTTGTAGGTCGCGGCGACGTCCTCGCCGTTCTTGACCACCGCCTCGGTGACGGGGAAGGCTTCGAGCACCTTGCTGTAGACGAGGAAGCCGACCACCGCTGCCAGCGCGGTCGAGCCATCGGCCTTCTTGGCGAAGCCGATGGCCACGCCTATGCAGAACAGGATCGGCAGCGAGCCGGTGAGGGCACCGCCCGCGTTGTTGAAGACGGCGGCGACCTTGTCCCAGCCGAGACCGTCCTTGCCGAAGATGTCGTCCTGGCCGAGCCGGACCATGATGCCCGCCGCCGGAAGAACGGCGATCGGGAGCTGGAGGCTGCGTCCTACCTTCTGCAGCCCCTGGAAAAGACCGGATCCCCGCTTCTTTGCGGGGGCCGCCGTGTCGGTGGCGGTGCTCATGCTTCCTCCATCGGGTGGTGGTCTACACCACTCAGTGGTGTAGACCTGTTGTAGCACGATGAAGGCGGCGTAAGGAACCCGTGATTCCGCGACCGGACCGCTACGCGCAGTGCCCGGTCAAGTCCCCTGCTCACGCACGTGCGAGGGCGCGGCGAAGGCCCCCGGACCGACGGTCCGGGGGCCTTCGCGAGACCACCCTCAAAGGGTACGTGAGGACGCGAACCGGTCTACACCTTGGTGACGTCCTCCACCTCTTCCTCGGGCTCCCTTCCCGGAGTCTTCAGATCGAACTTCGTGATCGCGAACCGGAAGACCACGTAGTACACCACCGCGAAACCCAGCCCGATCGGAATGATCAGCCACGGCTTGGTCGCCAGGTTCCAGTTGATGACGTAGTCGATCAGCCCCGCCGAGAAGCTGAACCCGTCCTTCACCCCCAGCGCCCACGTCACCGCCATCGACACACCCGTCAGCACCGCGTGCGCCGCGTACAACAGGGGAGCGATGAACAGGAACGAGTATTCCAGCGGCTCCGTGATCCCCGTCACGAACGACGTCAGCCCCACCGACAGCATCAGCCCGCCGACCTCCTTGCGCCGGTGCGGCTTCGCGCAGTGCGTGATCGCCAGCGCGGCCGCCGGCAGCGCGAACATCATGATCGGGAAGAAGCCCGTCGTGAACTGACCCGCGTTCGGGTCGCCCGCCAGGAACATGTTGATGTCGCCGTGCACCACCGTGCCGTCCGGCTTCGTGTACGAACCGAACTGGAACCACATCGGCACGTTCAGGAACTGGTGCAGACCGATCACCAGCAACGCCCGGTTCGCCAGACCGAACACACCCGCGCCCCACGCGCCGATCCCGTTCATCCAGTCGCTGAAGCTCTCCAGCGCGTCACCGATCGGCGGCCACACCCACAGACACAGCGCCGCGAACACGATCGCCACGAAGGCCATGATGATCGGCACCAGCCGGCGCCCGTTGAAGAAGCCCAGCCAGTCCACCAGCTTCGTCCGGTGGAAACGCCGCCAGAGGTACGCCGTCAGCAACCCCATCACGATGCCGCCGAACACCCCCGGATTCTGGAAGACGAACGCGGTCACCTCGCCCGAACCGTCGGTCACCTGGCAACCGATCTGCGGGACCACCTTCGACCCCTCGGGACAGTCCTCCGGAAACTGCCGCAGCACGTTGTAGTAGACGAGGAACCCCGCGACCGCGGCCAGCGCCGTCGAACCGTCGGCCTTCTTCGCCATCCCGATGGCCACGCCCACACAGAACAGCAGCGGCAGCCCCAGCGACCCGTCGAGCAGCGCACCGCCCGCGCCCGTCATCACCTTCGAGACGTTCGTCCAGCCGAGACCGTCGTCCCCGAACACGTCCGGCTGCCCCAGCCGGTTGAGAATGCCGGCGGCGGGCAGGACCGCGATGGGCAACTGAAGGCTGCGACCCATCTTCTGCAACCCTTGGAACGCCGTGTTCCAGCGGGCGCGGGCGGGACCGACCGCACTCTCGGCACTCATCCGGTCTCCATCCGGTCGCCGGTACACTGGTGTAGACCAGTTGACAGACGGCACCGCCGTCGTGACGCCATCATTCGGTACGCACCGCATGACCGCTCGCGAAGATGGGCCAACTGTGGGTTACTGCGACAAAGCGGCTCGGATCAGGGAGAACGAACATGGCCAGCAAGGCTGAGAAGATCGTCGCCGGCCTCGGCGGCATCGACAACATCGACGAGATCGAAGGCTGCATCACCCGACTCCGCACCGAGGTCAACGACCCCGCGCTGGTCAACGAAGCCGCCCTCAAGGCCGCCGGCGCCCACGGCGTCGTCAAGATGGGCACCGCCATCCAGGTCGTCATCGGCACCGACGCCGACCCGATCGCGGCGGAGATCGAAGACATGATGTGAGCCACCGGCTCACCGGCAGGGGCCTTTCCCACTCCGGGACAGGCCCCTTCCCCATGGGCCGCTAGGCTCACCCGCATGTCACGCATCGACGGCCGCACCCCCCAGGAACTCCGCCCCGTCACCATCGAACGCGGCTGGAGCAAGCACGCCGAAGGCTCCGTCCTCGTCTCCTTCGGCGACACCAAGGTCCTCTGCAACGCCTCGGTCACCGAAGGCGTCCCGCGCTGGCGCAAGGGCAGCGGCGAAGGCTGGGTCACCGCCGAGTACGCCATGCTCCCGCGCGCCACCAACACCCGCGGCGACCGCGAGTCCGTCAAGGGCCGCATCGGCGGCCGCACCCACGAGATCAGCCGCCTCATCGGCCGGTCCCTGCGCGCCGTCATCGACTACAAGGCACTCGGCGAGAACACCGTCGTCCTGGACTGCGACGTCCTCCAGGCCGACGGCGGCACCCGCACCGCCGCCATCACCGGCGCCTACGTCGCCCTCGCCGACGCCATCGGCTGGGCCCAGGGCAGGAAACTGATCAAGGCCAACCGCAAGCCGCTCACCGGCACCGTCTCCGCCGTCTCCGTCGGCATCGTCGACGGCACCCCGCTCCTCGACCTGCGCTACGAGGAAGACGTCCGCGCCGACACCGACATGAACGTCGTCTGCACCGGCGACGGCCGCTTCGTCGAGGTCCAGGGCACCGCCGAGGCCGAGCCCTTCGCCCGCGACGAACTCAACGCCCTGCTCGACCTCGCCGCCGGGGGCTGCACGGAACTGGCGGCACTCCAGCGCAAGGCCCTCGACGCGACCCTCGAACGCTGAGGACGCGCGCAAGGTAAAGGGAACTCCAAAGACGCCCCAAGGAAAGGCGGCCGGACACGCAACTCGGCCGCGCACCGGCGCGTCCCTAGCAGTACAGCACCACGGGCGTACGGCAGACCTCGCCGTACGCCCGACGCCGCACCGCACACGGGCCGCCCGGCCCGGTTCCAGGGGAGGACCGAGACCCATGGCCGCGAGCCGCCACCGCAGCCTTCGCCGCACCGCCACCGCCGTCGCCACCGCGGCGGCCATCGCCCTGACGGCCGGCCTCACCACCGGCTGCGACGCCGTCGACAAGGCCCTCGACTGCGTGCGCACGGCCGACGCGATAGCCGACAGCGTCACCGAACTCCGGCAGGCGGTGGAGAACACGGACGACCCCACGCAGTGGGACGAGTCCCTCGACTCCATCGAGAAGAACCTCGACAAGATCGGCGACCAGACCGACAACACCGACGTCAACAAGGCCGTCGACGACCTCGGCACGGCCGTCGACAACGTCCGCACCTCGGTGAAGAACGGCGACGAGACCCCCGACCTCAGCCCCGTCACCGACGCGGCGGGCGAACTGACGAAGGTCTGCACGCCGTAGGGGCAGGGAGCGGGGAAAGGTCAGGGGTCCGGAATACTGGCCCCATGACCCGCCTGATCCTCGCCACCCGCAACGCCGGAAAGATCACCGAACTGAGGGCCATCCTCGCCGACGCGGGCCTGCCCCACGACCTCGTCGGCGCGGACGCCTACCCGCACATCCCCGACGTCAAGGAAACCGGCGTCACCTTCGCCGAGAACGCCCTGCTCAAGGCCCACGCCCTCGCCCAGGCCACCGGACTCCCCGCCGTCGCCGACGACTCCGGTCTCTGCGTCGACGTCCTGAACGGCGCCCCGGGCATCTTCTCCGCCCGCTGGGCCGGCCGCCACGGCGACGACCAGGCCAACCTCGACCTCCTGCTCGCCCAGATCGGCGACATCGCCGACGGACACCGCGGCGCGTACTTCGCCTGCGCGGCCGCCCTCGCCCTGCCCGACGGCACGGAGAGGGTGGTCGAGGGCCAACTCCGCGGCACCCTCCGCCACGAGCCCGCCGGCACGGGCGGCTTCGGCTACGACCCGATCCTCCAGCCGGACGGCGAGACCCGCACCTGCGCGGAACTGACGGCAGCGGAAAAGAACGCGATCAGCCACCGGGGCAAGGCGTTCCGGGCGCTGGTACCGGTGGTGCGTGAGCTGCTCGGCTGAGCAGCCGGAGACGTACTGGTGCGGCCGGAGGGACTCGAACCCTCACGGGAGTTACCCCACTGGGACCTAAACCCAGCGTGACTGCCAATTCCACCACGGCCGCCCGGCGCTGCTGCCCGGCCATGCTACTGGTCGGGCAGCGCCGTCAGATCCCCAGGTCCTTGATGATTTTGGCTACGTGGCCCGTGGCGCGGACGTTGTACAGGGCGCGTTCCACCTTGCCCTGTTCGTCGACGACGATCGTGGAGCGGATGACGCCCATATACGTGCGGCCGTAGTTCTTCTTCTCGCCGAAGGCGCCGTACGCGTCGAGGACCTTCTTGTCCGGGTCGGCGAGGAGGGTGACCTTCAGGGACTCGGTCTCGCGGAACCTGGCCAGCTTCTCCGGCTTGTCGGGGGAGATGCCGAGCACGTCGTACCCGGCGCCGGTCAGCAGCTCCAGGTTGTCCGTGAAGTCGCAGGCCTGCTTCGTGCAGCCGGGGGTAAGCGCGGCAGGGTAGAAGTAGACGATGACCTTGCGGCCCTGGTGGTCGGACAGGGACACCTCGTTGCCGTCGGCGTCCGGGAGGGTGAAGGCGGGGGCCGTGTCCCCGGGCTGGAGTCGCTCGCTCATCGATCCAGCGTAACGGGGGGTCCTGACAGTGCGGAGGAGCGAGTAGCTGACAGACTGTCCGGGACAGCGTGAGAGCGGACTTCGGAGGCGTACGGTGGCGGACACGTCGGACATCAGAACCCCGGCGCAGATCGAGGCGGACATCAAGCGCCGCCGCGAGGTGCTGGCCGAGACGCTCGACGAGCTCGGGATGCGGGTGCACCCGAAGACGATCGTCGACGATGCCAAGGCCAAGGTCGCTTCCAGCGTCGACCACACCCTCGGCCGGGCGTACGTCCAGGTCAATCGGGTGGTCAGCGATGTGAAGTCGCAGTTCGTGGACGAGGAGGGCGCCCCGCGGATGGAGCGGGTCGTGCCCGTCGCCCTGGTGGTGGTCGGGGTCGTGGGACTGCTCGCCCTGGGCGGCACCCGGCGGCGCAGGCGCTGAGCGCGGGCAGGTAGGTTCAGGGCGTGAGCGCCAAGAGAAACGAGCAGGGTCCCCAGGACGACAAGCTGCCCATCCGGATGCTGCACGACCGCGTGCTGGTGCGGCAGGACACCGGCGAGGGCGAGCGGCGTTCCGGGGGCGGCATCCTGATCCCCGCGACGGCGGCCGTCGGCAAGCGGCTGGCCTGGGCCGAGGTGGTCGCGATCGGGCAGAACGTACGGACCGTGGAGCCGGGTGACCGGGTGCTGTACGACCCGGAGGACCGTGCCGAGGTCGAGGTGCGGGGTGTGGGCTACGTGCTCATGCGCGAGCGCGATCTGCACGCCGTGGCCGCGGACCGGTTCGAGGGGTCGGAGGACTCCACCGGGCTGTATCTGTAAGCAGTGGCTGTAGCCGTGGCAGTAGGGGCTGGTGACCGGTGTCACCAGCCCCTTTCTCTTTCCTTTGCTACCTTGGGAAGCACCCCGACGAGACGCGCCGTACCGGGCTGAAGGCAAAGACGACGCACCACCGTTCAGTTCGTTCACGGAGGTGCCTGTCATGGCGTGGGTTCTGCTTGTCGTCGCCGGTCTGCTCGAGGTCGGCTGGTCGATCGGGATGAAGTACACCGACGGTTTCACGCGGCTGTGGCCGAGTGTGTTCACCGGTGCCGGGATCGTCGCGAGCATGATGCTGCTGTCGTACGCGGCCCGGACGCTGCCCATCGGTACGGCCTACGGCGTGTGGGTGGGCATCGGCGCGGCCGGGGCGGCGGTGCTCGGCATGGTGGTGCTGGGGGAGCCGGCGACCGCCGCCCGGATCTTCTTCATCTGTCTGCTGCTGGTCGCCGTGGTGGGTCTGAAGGCGACCTCCGGTCACTGACGCCGGGGTGTGACGGGGATGCCGGCGACCGTGCCGGCGGTGGTGCCCGTACCGTCGGAGTCGCCGCCGCCCGCGCCGCTGGAGTCCCCGCCGCCCGGCCCCGTACCCCCGTTCGAGGAGTCGTCGCCGCCTCCGTCGCCGCCGCCCGTGGGGCCCGGCTCGGTGCTGGCGCCGCCCGTGGTGGGGGTGCCGCCGCCGGTCGACGGCGGGTCGGACTCGGTGCCGCCGGAGTCGCCGGGCGGGGTGCTGCCGCCGGAGTCGCCCGGGGTCTCGGTGCCGGAGCCGTTCTCGTCGCCGGTGGAGTTCTCGTCGGGCTCGCCGCTGCCGCTCTCGTCGCCGTCGCCCGGTTCGTCCGAGGCGTCGCCGGACGGGGGCGCGGTGACGTCGGCGCCGTCCTGGAGCTGGAGGTCGAAGCCGCTGACCGGCTCGCCCTTGAGGGCGTTGCGGGTGTACTGGCCCCAGATCTCGGCGGGGGCGCCGCCGCCGTTGACGCGGGCGAGGCCCATGGCGCCGTAGAGGGGCTTGTGGGCGGCGGTCTTGGGGTCCTGGCCCATGACGGCGACCACGGTGGCGAGGTCCGGGGTGTAGCCGGCGAACCAGGCGGCCGTGTCCTCCTCGGCGGTGCCGGTCTTGCCGGCGGCGGGGCGGCCGGCGGCCTGGGCGGCGGTGGCGGTGCCGTTCTGGACGACGCTGCGCAGGACGGACGTGGTGGTGTCGGCGGCCTCGCGGCTGACGGCCTGGTGCTCGCGCCGCTCGGGCAGTTCGACCTCCTGCTTGCCGTCCTTCATGACCTTCTCGACCAGCGTGTAGGTGCCGTGCCTGCCGTGGTTGGCCAGGGTGGCGTAGGCCTCGGCCATGTCGAGGGGGCTGGCGGTGGCGACGCCGAGGGCGATGGAGGGGGAGGGGGTCAGCTCGGGGGTGTTCTTGGAGAGTCCGAGGTCGATCGCGGTCTGCTTGACCTTGTCGGAGCCGACGTCGACGGCCATCTGGGCGTACACGGCGTTGATGGACTTGTCGGTGGCCTCGCGGACGGTGACGTGGCCGTAGTCGCGGTGGTCCTCGTTCTCGGGGGCGTAGCGGCCGCCGTCCCAGCCCTGGACGGGGCGTTCGCTGGTGCCGTCGTAGCGCGTGTTCGGGTTGATCGTGTCGCCGCTCTGCGTCTCGGAGTGGTTCTCGACGGCGGAGGTGAACACGAAGGGCTTGAAGGTGGAGCCGACCTGGAAGTCGCGGCGGACGGCGTTGGGTGTGTACTGCTTGACGTAGTCGATGCCGTTGTACATCGCGACGACCTTGCCGGTCTTCGGGTCGACGGAGGCACCGCCGGCGCGGACGTAGGTGTCGACCTTGCGTTCCTTCTTGTCCAGCTGGGACATCAGCTTGTCGTCGACGGCCTTGACGAAGGCGTCCTGCTTGTCCTTCTGGAGGGTGGTGGTGATGCGGTAGCCACCGCGGCCGAGTTCCTCCTCGTCGACGATGCCGTTCTCGGTCAGGTAGTTCTTGACGATGTTGACGACGTAGCCGCGCTGCCCGGACATGTTGGTGGAGACGGTGGACTGCTTGGGCTTGGGGAACTTCGCGGCGGCGCGGTCGGTGGGGCTGAGCCAGCCCTTGTCCACCATGCCGTTCATGACGTAGTTCCAGCGGGCCTCGGCGGCGGGCTTGTTCTCGGGGTGGGCGACGACGTCGTACTGGCTGGGGGCGTTGAGCAGGGAGGCGAGGTAGGCGCCCTGGGCGGCGGTGAGGTCCTTGGCGTCGACGCCGAAGTACGCCTGGGCGGCGGCCTGGATGCCGTAGGCGCCGCGGCCGAAGAAGCTGGTGTTGAGGTAGCCCTCGAGGATCTCGCTCTTGCTCTTCTCCCGGTCGAGCTTGATCGAGATGAAGAACTCCTTCACCTTGCGGGTGACGGTCTGCTCCTGGCCCAGGTAGTAGTTCTTGACGTACTGCTGGGTGATCGTGGAGCCGGACTGCTTGCCCTTGCCGGTGGCGGTGTTCCAGCCGGCCCGGACCATCGCCCCGGGGTCGATGGCGGACTCGGTGTAGAAGTCGCGGTCCTCGGCGGCGAGGACGGCGTGCTGGGCGTCCTTGGAGATGCGGGCGAGGCCGACGCTCTCGCGGTTGACCTCGCCGTCGCGGGCCAGGACGCTGCCGTCGGCGTAGAGGTAGACGTTGGACTGCTTGGTGGCGAGCGCGTTGGCCGGGGGGATCTGCACGAGGTGGTAGCCGAGGAAGAAGCCGCCGACGATCAGCAGGAGGCCGACGACGACGGTGCTCAGCGTGATGCGCCAGGTGGGGATCAGACGGCGCCATCCGGTGCGCTTGGGCCGCTTGGGCTTCTTCGCCTTTCCGGACGCGTCCGGCGTTCCCGGTGCTCCGGGCTCCGCCGTGTGCCCCTCGCCGGCCGCCTGTGGCTCTCTCGGGGACCATCCCTGGTTCGGCGGCTGCGGCTGCGGCTCGTCGCTCATCTCGTGCACGGACTCCTGTTTCGGCTTCTGCTTCGCTTCGTACGGTTTTCGGAACGTCTGAGTTCTTCTGAAGAAGACTCTCGCACCGTGGGTTCCGTTCCCACTCGACGGCACACCCGTGAAATTCCGTGGCAGAGGCCCCCTCGGGCGCACTAGGCTCCTGCGCTTTGGTGCCGGTCGGAGGGGGGAGCAGTGCGTACGGGCTCGGGGCGGTTGTACGTGGCCGTCGCGGCGGGTGGATTCCGACGGTACGCGACCTATCGGGCGGCCACCGCCGCCGGGGTGTTCACCAACACCGTCTTCGGACTGATCCTGGTGTACACCTACCTGGCGCTGTGGGACGAGAAGCCGCAGCTCGGCGGGTACGACCAGGCGCAGGCCGTGACCTTCGTGTGGCTGGGGCAGGCGCTGCTGGCGGCGCTGGCGATCGGGGGCGGCGGGTTCGAGGACGAGCTGATGGAGCGCATCCGTTCGGGTGATGTGGCCGTCGATCTGTACCGGCCCGCGGACCTCCAGCTGTGGTGGCTGGCGGCGGACGTGGGCCGGGCGCTGTTCCAGCTGCTGGGCCGCGGGGTGGTGCCGTTCGTGTTCGGGTCGTTGTTCTTCCCGGTGGCGCTGCCGCGGGAGGCGTCCGTGTGGGCGGCGTTCCTGGTGACGCTGCTGCTGGCGATGCTGGTGGGTTTCGCGCTGCGCTATCTGGTGGCGCTGTCGGCGTTCTGGCTGCTGGACGGCACCGGGGTGACGCAGATGGCGTGGCTGGCGGGCCTGTTCTGCTCGGGGATGCTGCTGCCGCTGAACGTGTTCCCGGGGGTGCTCGGCGAGGTGGTGCGGGCGCTGCCGTGGTCGTCGCTGCTCCAGGCTCCGGCGGATGTGCTGCTGGGGGAGGCGGATCCGCTGGGGACGTATCTCTTCCAGGCGTCCTGGGCGGTGGCGCTGCTGGCGCTGGGCCGGCTGGTGCAGTCGGCGGCGACGCGACGGGTGGTGGTCCAGGGTGGCTGAGGCGGCCGAGACGGAGGTGCGGCGCGGGCGGGTCGTCGAGGGGGTGCGCGCGTACGGGCTGATCGCCGGGATGTGGATCAGGTCGACGATGGCGTACCGGACGTCCTTCGCGCTGACGACGTTCGGGAACTTCGCGATGACCGCGCTGGACTTCGTGGCGATCCTGCTGATGTTCTCCCGGGTGGACGCGCTGGGCGGCTGGTCGCTGCCCGAGGTGGCGTTCCTGTACGGGCTGTCCGGGGTGTCCTTCGGGCTGGCGGACCTGTCGATCGGCTCGATGGAGCGGCTGGGGCGCCGGGTGCGGGACGGCACGCTGGACACGCTGCTGGTGCGTCCGGTGCCGGTGCTGGCGCAGGTGGCGGCGGACCGGTTCGGGCTGCGCCGGCTCGGCCGGGTGGTGCAGGGGCTGCTGGTGCTCGGGTACGCGCTGGTGGTCGTCGACGTCGACTGGACGGCGGGGAAGCTGCTGCTGATGCCGGTGGCGGTGCTCAGCGGGGCGGGGATCTTCTGCGCGGTGTTCGTGGCGGCGGCGGCGTTCCAGTTCGTGGCGCAGGACGCCTCGGAGGTGTCCAACGCCTTCACCTACGGCGGTACGACGATGCTGCAGTACCCGCCGACGGTGTTCGCGCTGGACCTGGTGCGCGGGGCGACGTTCGTGGTGCCGCTGGCGTTCGTGAACTGGCTGCCGGCGAGCTATGTGCTGGGGCGGCCGTACCCGCTGGACCTGCCCGGGTGGGTGGCGTTCACGCCGCCGCTGGTGGCCGCGGCCTGCTGTGTGCCGGCGGGGCTGGCCTGGCGGGCGGGTCTGCGTTCCTACCGGAGTACGGGGAGCTGACGGAGATGGCGGAGAGGGCGGAGATGGCGGAGTCCGGGACGGGGACGGATACGGATACCGGTACGGGGACGGGGACGGACAAGGGGAGGGAGGCTTCGGCGGCGGTGGGCGCGGCGGGGGCCTTCATCGAGCTGGACGGCGTCGAGAAGGTCTTCGAGGTGCGCAAGAAGGCCGGGTTCCTGAAGCGGGAGCGGCGGCAGGTGCGGGCCGTGGACGGGCTGTCGTTCACGGTGTCGCGCGGCGAGATGGTCGGCTACATCGGCCCGAACGGCGCCGGGAAGTCGACGACGATCAAGATGCTCACCGGCATCCTGACGCCCAGCGGCGGGCGGCTGCGGGTGGCCGGCGTCGACCCTTCCCGGGAGCGGACCCGGCTGGCGCACCGCATCGGGGTGGTCTTCGGGCAGCGGACGACGCTGTGGTGGGACCTGCCGCTGATCGACTCCTACCGGCTGATGCACCGCATGTACCGCATCCCGGACGCCCGCTACCGCGACAACCTGGACCGCTGCGTCGAACTCCTCCAGCTCCAGGAACTGCTGGACGTGCCGGTGCGGCAACTGTCGCTCGGCCAGCGGATGCGCGGCGACATCGCGGCGGCGCTGCTGCACGACCCGGAGGTGCTGTACCTGGACGAGCCGACGATCGGCCTGGACGTGGTCTCCAAGGCCAAGGTGCGGGGGTTCCTGCGGGACTTGAACGCCGAGCGCGGCACGACGGTGCTGCTGACCACGCACGATCTCCAGGACATCGAGCAGCTCTGCTCGCGCGTGATGGTCATCGACCACGGGCGGCTGATGTACGACGGTCCCCTGGACGGCCTGCACGAGGCGGGGGAGAGCGAACGCACCCTGGTGGTGGACCTGGAACGGGAGTTGCCCCCGATCCAGGCGCCGGAGCCCGCGCGGGTGGTGCGGGTGGAGGGGCCGCGGCAGTGGCTGGCGTTCCCGGCGGCGGCGTCGGCGGCCGGGCTGGTGGCGCGGATCGCGGCGGAGTATCCGCTGGTGGACCTGTCGGTGCGGGAGCCGGACATCGAGTCGGTGATCGCGAAGATGTACGCGGAACGCGCGGGCGCGTAGTGCCGGGCGCGGTGACCTCGTAGGCTGCTGTACATGACCGACGACGCCCCGGAACTCCGCGCCTCCGACGCCGACCGTGAACGAGTCGCCGAGGTCCTGCGCGACGCCCTCGCCGAGGGGCGGCTGGACATGACCGAGTTCGAGGAGCGGCTGGACGCCACCTACAAGGCGCGGACGTACGGGGAGCTGGCGCCGATCACCCGGGACCTGCCGGTCGGCGCGGGGGCCGCGGCGCCCCGGGTGTCGATGACCAAGGAGCCCGTGCGGGACGGGGGCTGGGCGGGGCGGATCACCGGCGCGGAGGGTTCGTCGACCTGGGCGGTCGCCGTGATGTCCGGCTTCCAGCGCAAGGGGCGCTGGACGGTGCCGAGGCGGTTCAACTGCTTCGCGTTCTGGGGCGGCGGGGACATCGACCTGCGCGAGGCGGACTTCTCGGCCGGCGAGGTCGTGATCAACTGCGTCGCGATCATGGGCGGGATGCAGGTGATCGTGCCGCCGGGCGTCGAGGTCGTCGTGCGCGGCATCGGCATCATGGGCGGCTTCGACCACAGTGAGGAGGGCGTCCCGGGCGATCCGGGCGCCCCGCGCGTGGTCGTGACGGGCTTCGCCTTCTGGGGCGGCGTCGGCGTCGAGCGCAAGGTGACGCGGGCGGAGCGGGAGCGGCTGAGGGAGGAGCGCCGGCAGGAGAAGCTGGAGCGCCGCCAGGAGCGGGGGCGGGAACGGCTGGAGCGCCGTTCGGACCGCAAGGAACTGGACGCCTCCCGCCACGACCTCCACGACCTGCACGGCGGGGACCGCGAACGCGAACGAGAGCTGGAGCGGGAACGCGACCGACGCCGGGACGGCTGAGCGCGCCCCGGCCGGTGAGCTACGCCGCCACCGGCGCCGCGCCCTTCAGCGCGTCCAGGTCGAGGAACCGGCCCATGCGCGCGTACCCCTTGTCGCTGGGGTGCAGGTGGTCGCCGCTGTCGTAGTCGGAGCGCAGCCTGCGCGGGTCGTACGGGTCGCGCAGGGCCTTGTCGAAGTCGACGACCGTGTCGAAGACCCGGCCGGAGCGGATCTCCTCGTTGACCTCCTGCCGCATCGCCTCGCGGGCCTTCGTGTGGCCGCGGTGGCCGCCGAACGGCATGATCGTCGCCCCCACCACCCGCAGCCCGCGGGCGTGCGCCTGGTCGACGAGGGTGCGCAGGCCGGTGAGGATGCCGTCCCGGTCGGCGAGTTCCGGGCTGTTCAGGATGTCGTTGACGCCGAGGACGATGACGACGGCCTTGACGTTGGTGCGCTCCAGCACGTCGCGTTCGAAACGGCTCAGCCCGCTCGGGTTGTCGGCCGGGCGGCCCGGCCTGCTGGTCAGGATCCGGTTGCCGCTGATGCCCTCGTTCACGACGCTGTAGCGGGGCGTGTCCCGGCCGGTGCCGGCCGCCTCGTGGAGGCGCGCGGCGAGGATGTCGGTCCAGCGGTGGTTGGCGTCGGTCTCGGCGCCGAGGCCGTCGGTGATCGAGTCGCCGAACGCCACCAGCGTGCCGTCGGCCTCGTGGCTCAGCACGTCCAGCGCGGTCAGGTAGCGCCAGTACGGCGTGGGCGTGGTGTACGCGACGGCGGTGACGTCGGCCGTGCGGTCGCCGTCGGCGAGGTAGCTGGTCTGGCGGGCCTGCGGGTGGTAGGTCACCGGCCCGGACGGGACCGGGGAGTACGTGGTGACCAGGACGTTCGCCCCGTAGGGGATGGCGATGCGGGCGATGTCGCTCATCACCTGACCGCCCGCCGGGATGATCACCCGGGTGTTGCCGCCGAAGGTCAGTACGCGCATGGTGTCGGCGATCGCGGCGGCCGTGTCGGGTCCCGCGGCCACGGCGATCGAGGCGTGCGTGACGGTCAGCGGCGACTGGCCGTACAGGTTGGACAGGGTGATCCGCGCGCTGGTGCCGCCGACCGAGGTGTGTACGACGTTGCGCACGGAGCGGCCCGCCATGCCGGTCGTCTCGGTGCCCGGCTCGGCCGCGGCCGGTGCGGTGGCCCAGGCGCCCACCCAGGCGCCGGTGGAGGCGGGGGCGGCGTCACCCCGTGGGAGACGGCCTCCGGCCTGCAGTGCGTGGTCCCTGGTGCCGTCGTCCGCGGACGCTCCGGCGAATATGGCCGCGGAGATCGCCACTATCAGGGTGACGATCGCCGCGAGCAGGGCACGGTGCTTGGTGGGAGGCACCCCCGCACCCCCGTCACGACCCCGGGTCATGCTGTTCTGTTCTCCTCGGGCGAGGGGAGCCCCGAGGCTCCGGTCCGATGAACCCATGATGCGTCATGGGCGGAGGAAAGGCCGCGGGAGCCCCGGACGTTCCCTCTCCCGGGACAGACGCCGGGAACTTGTGTTCCGTTCCGGGAGTCGGTCAGGAAGGGACAATGTGTGAGGGACGTATCAGCGAACGGTGGAGCGGATGGAACGCACGAAAGCGGAACTTCCTGACGGTACCGGAGGTTCCGGAGGCGCCCGGGAGGGCGCGGGGACGGGCGAGGGGGCGGACGCGGGGGCCGCTGCGACCGGCGCGGGGGCGGTCCGCGACCGCGCGATGACGTCCTTCAGCCCGGCCGACGAGGAGAAGCGCCGGGGCGTGCGCCGGATGAAGCTCACCGCCACCGGCCTGCTGCTCTTCGTCGCCGTGGTCTACGTCCTGTCCGAGTGGGCCTCCCACCGGGGCGCGGGCGCCTGGGCGGGCTATGTGTCGGCCGCCGCCGAGGCCGGGATGGTCGGCGCGCTCGCCGACTGGTTCGCGGTCACCGCCCTCTTCCGCCACCCGCTCGGCATCCCCATCCCGCACACCGCGATCATCCCGAAGAAGAAGGACCAGCTCGGCGTCTCGCTGGGCGAGTTCGTCGGGGAGAACTTCCTCTCCGAGGCCGTCGTGCGCCAGCGGCTGCGCGCCGTCGGCATCGGCAGCCGCCTCGGCGCCTGGCTCGCCGTGCCGGAGCACGCCGACCGGGTGACGGCGGAGCTGTCCGCCGCCCTGCGCGGTGCCCTCACCGTGCTGCGCGACTCCGACGTCCAGGCGGTGGTCGGCGAGGCGATCACGCGCCGTGCCGACGCCCAGGAGATCGCCCCCGGCATCGGCAAGATGCTGGACCGGGTCGTCTCCGACGGCGGTCACAGGCGCGCCGTCGACCTGATCGTCTCCCGCGCCCACGACTGGCTGATCCTGCACGGCGACTCGGTGATGGACGCCGTCCAGGGCGGGGCGCCCGGATGGACCCCGCGGTTCGTCGACCGGAAGATCGGCGACCGGGTCTACAAGGAGCTGCTGCGCTTCGTCACCGAGATGCGCGACATGCCCGCCCACCCCGCGCGCGGCGCCCTCGACCGCTTCCTCACCGACTTCGCCGCCGACCTCCAGTCCGACACGGAGACCCGCGCGCGGGTCGAGCGGCTGAAGACCGAGGTGCTGGGCCGCGGCGAGGTCCAGGATCTGATCGCGTCCGCCTGGACGGCCGTACGGTCCATGATCGTCTCGGCGGCGGAGGACGAGCGCAGCGAACTGCGGCTGCGGGTGCGCGCCTCGCTGCTGTCCCTGGGCTCCCGGATGGCCTCCGACCCCAAGGTGCAGGGCAAGGTCGACCGCTGGGTGGAGAGCGCCGCGGTGTACGTCGTCACCACCTACCGCAAGGAGATCACCTCGCTGATCACCGACACGGTGGCGGGCTGGGACGCCGAGCACACCACGAAGAAGATCGAGGCGAACATCGGCCGCGACCTCCAGTTCATCCGCATCAACGGCACCGTGGTCGGCTCCCTGGCCGGGCTGCTGATCTACACGGTCTCCCGCATCCTGGGGGCGTAGCTCCCGACGCGGGCGGGCGTGTTCCCTCCGGCGCCGGGCACACGTGAGGCGTTCGCTCGACGGAGAGGGAGCCATGACAGCAGAAGCGTCGTCGTCGGGCTCGGTGCCCGCCTCCACCGGGACGGTCACCACGGCCGTCCCCGCCCGCCTGGACCGGCTGCCCTGGTCACGCTGGCACTGGATGATCGTGATCGGTCTGGGCACCGTCTGGATCCTGGACGGCCTGGAAGTCACGATCGTCGGCAACGTCGCCGGGCGCATCGCCGAGGACGGCAGCGGCCTGGACATCAGCTCCGCCCAGATCACCGGCCTCGCCGCCGCCCTGTACGTGGCGGGGGCGTGCTCCGGCGCCCTGTTCTTCGGGTGGCTGACCGACCGGCACGGCCGCAAGAAGCTGTTCATGATCACGCTGGTGGTCTATCTGGTGGCGACCGCGCTGACCGCGGTCTCCTTCGAGTCCTGGTGGTTCTTCCTCTTCCGCTTCCTCACCGGCTTCGGCATCGGCGGCGAGTACGCGGCGATCAACTCCGCGATCGACGAGCTGATCCCGTCCCGCTACCGGGGCCGGGTCGACCTCATCATCAACGGCAGCTACTGGCTCGGCGCGATCGGCGGCGCCCTGCTGTCGATCGTGATGCTGGACACCGACATCTTCCCGAAGGACCTCGGCTGGCGGCTCAGCTTCGGCCTCGGCGTGGTCCTCGGGCTGGTCATCCTCCTCGTGCGGCGGCACGTCCCGGAGAGCCCGCGCTGGCAGTTCATCCACGGCCAGGGCGAGAAGGCGGACACCCTCGTCTCCTCCGTCGAACGGGAGATCGAGCGGGAGAAGGGCGAGGAGCTGCCGCCGCCCGCCGGTGAGATCACCATCCACCAGCGCAAGAGCATCGGCTTCGGGCTGATCGCCAAGACCGTCTTCGGCCGCTATCCGCGCCGCGCGGTCCTCGGCCTGTCCCTCTTCATCGGCCAGGCCTTCCTCTACAACGCGATCACCTTCGGCTTCGGCACCATCCTCATCACCTTCTTCGACGTGCCGACCGGCAGCACCGGCTACTACTTCGCCGTCATCGCCGCCGGCAACTTCTGCGGCCCGCTGGTGCTCGGCCCCCTCTTCGACACCGTCGGCCGCCGGATCATGATCTCCAGCACCTATCTGCTCTCCGGCATCCTGCTCTTCGGCACGGCCTGGCTCTTCGACCGGGGCTCGCTCACGGCGACGACCATGACGGCCTGCTGGTGCGTGGTGCTGTTCTTCGCCTCGGCGGGCGCCTCCAGCGCGTACCTGACCGTCTCCGAGATCTTCCCGATGGAGACCCGCGCCATGGCCATCGCCTTCTTCTACGCCCTCGGCACCGCCGCCGGCGGTATCAGCGGCCCGCTGCTCTTCGCCGACCTGACCGAGTCCGGCGTGGTCGGCGACACGGTCATGGCCTTCCAGATCGGCGCCGGGCTGATGTGCGCGGCCGGCCTGGTCGCGGCGTTCCTCGCGGTGAAGGCGGAACGCCGCTCGCTGGAGGACATCGCCGAACCGCTGTCGACGGCGGCGCCGGACACCCCCGGAACGGCGGGCTCCGCGGCGCGGACCGGCTAGCGTCGCACCCGCAGCCGACCCGACCCGGCACAGACGTCGAGGAGCCCCGATGACCATCCGCAGAATCGTCCCCAACATCCACGTCGAGGCCGAGGGGCAGTGGAACACCAGCCGCGAGTTCTACGGCCTGCTCGGCTTCGAGGAGGTCATGGACATGGGCTGGGTGACGACCCTGGCCTCCCCGTCCAACCCCACCGCCCAGATCAGCCTCTTCACCGAGGAGCGCACGGCGCCCGTCGTCCCCGACCTGAGCGTCGAGGTCGAGGACGTCGACGCGGTCTACGCCCAGGTGGTCGCGTCGGGCGCCGAGATCGTACGGGAGCCGCGGGACGAGGACTGGGGCGTACGCCGTTTCTTCGTACGGGACCCGAACGGCCGGGTGATCAACGTGCTCACCCACCGCTCCTGACCCGCGCCGCGGGCGTTCAGGCGCGCCGGTCGGCGACCGCCCACGAGGCCAGGGCCACGGCGCCCGCCACACCGAACACGGCGGGCCAGGCGCCCACCTTCTTGGCCAGCGGGTGCGACCCGGCGAACCCGGCGACGTACGCCGCCGTCAGCGCGCCCGCGGCCCTCCCGCCGGCCCGCGCCCGCCACTGCTGCGCGGCGGCGGCCCCGGCGACGGCGAGCACGGCGCCGCCCAGCTGCCGCTTCCCGGTCCAGCGGGCCACGCCGTACCCGCCGACGAGACCGCCCGCGGCGACCACCGCGCTGGGAACCTTCGCCATGTCTGCCTCCTGCTCCGCCGGACCGGCTGGACCGGCTCCGGACGTACCGACTTGTCGGGACCGAGGCTAATCCCCACCCCTTTCGGCCGAACACCGAGCCCTGATCGTGACACTTCCGGGTATCCACTCCGTTGGGAGGACGAGCACCCGGAGGAGACCGATGACCACACAGCGTCCCGGCACGTACGACCCGCCCCGACCCCGGACGGTCACGGTGGACGGCGCCCGCGTCGCCTGCTGGGAGTCGGGACCGCCGGACGCCGAGCCCGTCCTGCTCCTGCACGGCTACCCCGCCGACCACCGGTGCTGGCGCCACCAGGTCCCGGCCCTGTCGGCCCGCCACCGGGTCATCACGCCGGACCTCCTCGGCTGGGGCACCTCCGAACGCCCCCTGCACCTGTCCTTCGACTACGACACGGAGGTCGCCCGGCTCGGCCGGCTCCTCGACGCGCTGGAGCTGGACTCGGTGAACCTGGTCGGCCACGACTACGGCGGCTTCCTCGCCCTCGGCTTCGCCGAGAACCACCCCGGCCGGGTCCGCAGGCTGGCGCTCCTCAACAGCCGCGCGCACGCCACCTTCACCCGCCGCTGGTACACCGTGTTCAGCCTGATCAGCCTCGCCGGACGCAGCCCCGTGCTCCGCCGCCCGGCCCGGCACCTGCCGTACGCCGCCCTCCACCGCCGGGCCCTCGCGCCGCTGGTGCGCGCCGGGCACCTCGACGCGCGCGTCCTGGACGGCTACGTCGGCTGGATGGCCGCGCCCGAGGGCCGCCGCTGGCTGCTCCACTACTTCGGCGACTACCGCACCCCGGCCCGCCCCGAACTGCGCCGGCGGCTGCGGGACATCACCTGCCCGACGGCGGTCGTCTGGGGCCGCGCGGACCCCTACCTGAGCCCGGCCATCGCGACCGAGCTGGCCGGGTCCGTGCCCCGCGCCGAGCTGACGATGCTGGACGACGCCGGCCACTGGGTGATGGACGAACGCCCGGCCGCCGTGACCGAGGCACTGGGCCGGCTGCTGGAACGAACCACCCGCAGCGGGTGAGACGCAGGTCACAGAAGGGTCGTGCCCCGGCCTGTCACACCGCGCCGCCGGCATCCGTCGGAGCTGTGTACGACCAACCGGCGACGACGGAGGAACCCATCATGGAAGCGCGTCTCGACCTCTTCACCAACCCGCTCGCGGGCAAGCTGCTGCGGCACATCAACTCCGCGGGCAAGGCCGTGGGCGACTCGACGCTGCCGGCCGCGACCCAGGAGCTGGTGAAGATCCGCGCCAGCCAGATCAACGGCTGCGGCTTCTGCCTCGACATGCACACCAAGGACGCCGCGGAGGCCGGGGAGACCTCGCTGCGCCTCAACCTGATCGCCGCCTGGCGGGAGGCCAAGGTGTTCACCGACGCGGAGCGCGCCGCCCTCGAACTGACCGAGCAGGGCACCCGCCTCGCCGACGCCTCCGGCGGCGTCACCGACGAGGCCTGGGCGAACGCGGCGAAGCACTACGACGAGGAGCAGCTCACCGCCCTCGTCGGACTGATCGCCGTCATCAACACCTACAACCGCCTGAACGTCATCACCCAGCAGCCCGCCGGCGACTACACGCCGGGGATGTTCGGCTGAGCCCACCGGCTCCGGCCGTCGGTCCCCGGCGTCCCGGCCCCCGGTCCCGCGGCGCCCCGCTCAGCCGGCGTGCAGCAGGACCGGGAGCCGCTGGTGGCCGTTGCTGATCAGCGAGGGCACCGGCGGCAGCTCCTCGGCCGGATCGGCGAGGCGGAGGTCCGGGAAGCGGCCGAACAGGCTCTCCAGCGCGAGGGTCACCTCCATACGGGCCAGCGGCGCGCCCAGGCAGAAGTGGACGCCGTGGCCGAACGCCAGGTGCTCCTTGACCGTGCGGGTCGCGTCGAAGGAGTCGGCGTCCTCGTGCCAGTCCGGGTGGCGGTTGGCGGCGGCGTACGAGGCGAGGATCGCCTCCCCGCGGGCGATGGTCCGCCCGTCCGGCAGCGGGATGTCCGTGACCGCGAACCGCAGCGGCAGGTGCTTGACCGCCGGTTCGTGGCGCAGCGTCTCCTCCACCACGTCCCCCCAGGTGACCTCGCCCTTGCGGACCAGTTCGAGCTGGTCGGGGCGGGTCAGCAGGGTGTGCACGGCCTGGTCGATGACGTTGACGGTGGTCTCGTACCCGGCGCTGATCATCAGCAGCAGGGTGTCGCGCAGCTCCTCGGGGGAGAGGCGGTCGCCGTCCCCCTCGTCGTCCCGCGCGGCGATGAGCAGGGACGTCATGTCGTCGCCCGGCGTGGCGCGCTTGGCCGCGATGAGCTGGTCCAGGACCTCGTACAGGCGCGCGGTGTTGGCCTGCGCCTCGGCCTGGTCCAGGGTGGTGTCGAAGACGCCGTCCACGAGGGCGCGGAAGCCGGCGCGCCGGTCCTCGGGCACGCCCATGAGGTGACCGATCACCGCGATGGGCAGCGGGTAGGCCAGTTCCTGCCGCAGGTCCACCGGCTCACCCGCGGGAAGCGCCGCGAGCCGGTCGACGAGCCCGGTCACCATCGACTCGACGGCCGGCCGCATCGCGTCGACGCGACGGGCGCTGAACGCGGGCGCCACCAGCCGGCGCAGCTTGCGGTGGTTGGGCCCGTACGCGGTGAACATGTTCTCCACCGCCACCCACAGCGCCAGCGGCCAGGTGGTGACGACCTCGCCGAAGGCGGGCCAGTGCGCCCGGGCGTCCTTGGAGACGTCGGGGCTGGTGAGCAGCTGTTTGAGGAGGGCGGGGTCGCTGACCGACCAGGCCTCCACCCCGAGGACGTCCACCCGGGTGGCGGGGCCGCCCTCCCGCAGGGCGCGGTGCTCGGCGTGGTGATCGGCGCCGTGGGGGTCGAGGACGAGGGCGGGCTGCTGGGTCGCCATGGCCTGGCTCCTTAGTGTGCGGCGGGTTGCGCGGCGGGGAAGGTGACGGGCAGGGATTCGAGGGCGCGGTGGAACGGGCCGGGGCGCCACGTCAGTTCGGCGGCGGGACGGGCGAGGTCCGTCTCGGGCAGCGCGTCCAGGAGGTGGGTGACCGCGGTCTCGGCGATGAGGTACGCGTGCGAGCGGGCCGGGCAGGTGTGCGGGCCGATGCTCCAGGCCAGGTGGGCGCGGTTGCCGCCGTGCTGTCCCGCGGGCACGCCCTCGGTGAGGGCCGGGTCGTTGTTCGCGGCCGCCATCGAGATCACCACCGGCTGGTCGGCCGGCAGCAGCACGCCCTCCACGTCGATGGGGTACGGGGGATAGGAGATGCAGTAGTTCGCCATCGGCGGGTCGGTGTAGAGGACGGCGTCGAGCGCGTCGCGCACCGTGGAGAGCCCGGCGTGCAGGTCCGCGGAGAACTCCTCGTCGGTGAGGATCTTCAGGATCGTGTTGCTGATCAGGTTGGTCATGGGTTCGATCCCGGCGCCGTAGAGCGTGACGAGCTGGTGGCTCATCTCCTCGTCGCTCAGCTCGACGGGGTGCAGGGCCAGCCGGGAGGTGATGTCGTCGCCGGGGTGGGTCCGGCGCAGGGTCACGAGGTCGGACACGGCCTGGGCGAGGATCAGGTTGCCCTGGTCGGCGTTGGTGGTGTCGAAGATCTTCGCCATGCCGTCGGCGATGCGCTGCCCGATCTCGTCCGGGCAGCCGAGGAGCGCGCTCAGCACGCGGAAGGCGATGGGGAAGGAGTACTGGGTGAGCAGGTCCGCCGAGCCGGCGGTGCGGAACCCGTTGATCGCCTCGGAGGCGACCTGCTCGACGAGGGCGCGCAGCCCGTGCTGGTCGACCTGGTCGATGGCCTGGGTGTTGGCCGCCCGGTAGCGGGCGTGCTCGGCGCCGCCCGAGCGCAGCGCGTTGGGCCGCCACTCCATCATCGGCCGCACCGGGCAGGTCGCCGGGATCAGCTTCTCCCAGGCGCGCGGGTCGGCCGGGAAGTGCAGCGGGTCGTTCAGGATGCGGCGGGCCTGGTAGTAGCCGATCACCAGGGTCGCGGGGACGCCGGGCGCCAGGTCCACCGGGACCAGCGGACCGTGGGTGCGGCGCATGCTCCGGTAGGCGGCGTGCGGGTCGGCGGCGAACTCCGGGGCGTACAGGGCGATCCGGCCCGGCTCACTCGTCGGCGCGGTCTCGGTGGAGGGCAACGTCATCGGCGGGACTCCAGGAGGGCGGCTGAACGGTGCTCGGAGAGGTACTCCGTGAGCGTGATCAGGGCGTGCAGGGAGGAGGTGCGGTCGCGGGCGTCGCAGTACGTCAGCGGCGTGGCCGGTTCCAGGGCCAGCGCCTCGCGCAGCTCGGCCTCGGGGTAACCCGGGGCACCGGGGAAGGTGTTGATGGCGACGGCGTACGGAATCCGGGCGCCGTCCAGCAGCCCTAGGGCGTCGTGGGAGGCGTCGAGGTCGCGGGTGTCGGCCAGGACGAGACAGCCGAGGGCGCCCTCGGCCAGGTCCTCCCACAGCGGCTGGAAACGGGACTGCCCCGGCAGCCCGAACAGGTACAGCGCGAGCCGGCCGCCGGCCAGGTGGATGCGGCCGAAGTCCATCGCCACGGTGGTCGTCGTCTTGTGCGGGGTGCCGCGCAGGTCGTCCACACCGGCGCTGGCCTGCGTGATCGGCTCCTCCATCCGCAGCGGGCGCACCTCCGAGACGCTGCCGATCAGCGTCGTCTTGCCGACGCCGAAGCCGCCCGCGACCACGATCTTGGCCGACCGGGTCACCGTGGCGGGGACGTAGGTGACGGGCCGGTCGGCGCCCTCGGCCCCGGCGGCCCCGGCGGACGCGTCGGTCCGGTCGGTCCGGTCAGACCAGGGAGCGAAGTCCACGGAGTACCTCCTGCAGCAGGTCGAAGTCGGGCTGGTCGTCGATCGCGGCGACCGGGCTGGAGAGGTGGCCGGAGTCCATCAGCGAGGAGACGAGGATGCGCACCGTGGAGGGCGGCAGCTCCAGCGCGGCCGCGATGTCGGCGACGGCCAGGCCGCCGTCCGCACCGGCGAAGAGCCGCATCACCCGGCGGGCGTCCGGGCCGAGGGTGTCCGTGGGACCGGTCGCGGCGATGACCACGCTCTCCAGGCGCACGTCCTGGCGTGCGCGGACCCGGCCCCCGGTGCGGACGTAGGGCCGGACCATGTCGGGATCGCGCCGCGGCCCGCTCATACCGGTGAGCCGCCGTCCGCGACCGGCACCCGCTCCTCCGTGGCCAGCTCGTGTCCCACCCGGGTGGCGAGCCGCACCATGTGGTGCGAGATCAGCCCGACGTCGGCGTCGGGACCGGTCGTGCACACCGACAGCATGGTGTTCTTCGCGGCGGTCGTCGTCAGGCCGATGCAGCCGACCGACTCGATCAGCAGCTGCCGCATCCCCGCACCGCCGGTGAACTCGTCCCAGGCCTTGCCCGCGGCGCGCAGCGCCGCCGTCAGCGCGGCGAACTTCTCCCCGTCGTCCTGGCCGATCGTCCGGGTGCGGGCCTTCAGCAGCCCGTCGCTGCTCATCAGCACGGCGTACCGGACGCCCTCGACGCTGCCGAGTTCCTGGTCCAGCAGCCAGCCCAGGCTGTTGGTGTGTGTGTCTTGCACGATCAGTGTCCTTCGTCGTCAGCGGCGTCGTGGGGGGTGGTGCGGGCGGCGGAGTGGGTGGTGTGCGTGGCGGTGCGGGTGGTGTCGGCGGAGGCCGGCGAGGGCTGCTCCCCCTCCCGGCCGCTGCGGGTGCCGGCCGCCCAGGCGGCGGCGACGGCGGGACGGCCGGGCTCGGTGTCGTCGGGGGCGGCGGGGCGG
>NZ_MULI01000007.1 GCF_002939385.1 Streptomyces sp. MH60
TTCCATGTCGGTGGTGCCCCCGGTTTCCGCGTGCTGTCGTCCGGTCCGGTCTGCTCGCGGGACTCCCCCGCGGCGACCACCGGGCCGGGCGGACGCGACGGGCCGGACCGGCTCCACAGCAGCACATACCCGCCCGGGGCCGCCGCATTCGGCCCGGCGGGCCCTTCGGCGCGGGTGGGACGCCGGCCGGGTGTGCCGCCGCTGCCGCCCGCCCGGCGTGACCCGTGCGGGGGTACGCGTCCGGCCGGGTGACGCATCGCTTGGTCCGCGCCGGAGACCTGGGTTAGCCTCTGGCGTATTTTTCTCCCGGGCGAATCCGTGAACTGCGCGAACGCGGACACGGCAGGCCGGACGGCCCGAACGGTCCGGCAGGGGTGGTGGGGTCCTCGCTGCGAGGACTCCCGGGGAGCGGAACGAGGACGCGCATGACCAGCGACAGCACCGGATCCGTCGACGCGGCTCCGGGTGATCAGGAGTTGCGCCGTCTCCTGGCGGGCCTGACGGCCGTGCGGGACGGCGACTTCGGGACCCGTCTGCCGGACGACGCGGACGGACTGATGGGCGACATCGCCAAGGTCTTCAACGGCATGGTGGACCAGTTGTCCGTGTTCACCTCCGAGGTCACGCGGGTCTCCCGCGAGGTCGGCACGGAGGGCGCCCTCGGCGGGCAGGCAAAGGTGCCGGGGGTCTCGGGCACCTGGGCCGACCTGACGGACTCGGTCAACGCGATGGCGGGCAACCTCACCACCCAGGTCCGCGACATCGCCCAGGTGGCCACGGCGGTCGCCAGGGGGGACCTGTCCCAGAAGATCGACGTGGACGCCCGCGGCGAGATCCTGGAGCTGAAGAACACCATCAACACCATGGTCGACCAGCTCTCCGCCTTCGCCGACGAGGTCACCCGGGTGGCCCGCGAGGTCGGCACCGACGGCCGGCTCGGCGGCCAGGCCGACGTCCAGGGCGTCCGGGGCACCTGGCGCGACCTCACCGACTCGGTGAACTTCATGGCGGGGAACCTGACCAACCAGGTCCGCAACGTCGCCCAGGTGGCCACCGCCGTGGCCAAGGGCGACCTGTCCCAGAAGATCACCGTGGACGCCCGCGGCGAGATCCTGGAACTGAAGAACACCATCAACACCATGGTCGACCAGCTCTCCGCCTTCGCCGACGAGGTCACCCGGGTGGCCCGCGAGGTCGGCACGGCCGGGAACCTGGGCGGGCAGGCCCGGGTGCGCGGGGTGTCGGGCACCTGGAAGGACCTCACCGACAACGTCAACGTGATGGCGTCGAACCTGACCGGTCAGGTGCGCTCCATCGCCCAGGTGGCCACCGCGGTGGCCCGCGGCGACCTGTCGCAGCGGATCACCGTCGACGCCGAGGGCGAGGTCGCGGCGCTGGCCGACGTGATCAACACCATGGTCGACACGCTGTCGGCGTTCGCCGACGAGGTCACCCGCGTCGCCCGCGAGGTCGGCACCGACGGGCGCCTGGGCGGCCAGGCGCACGTGCCGAACGTCGCCGGCACCTGGAAGGACCTCACCGACAACGTCAACTCGATGGCCAACAACCTCACCAACCAGGTGCGCAACATCGCCCTGGTGACGACCGCGGTGGCCCGGGGCGACCTGTCGAAGAAGATCGACGTCGACGCGCGCGGCGAGATCCTCGAACTCAAGACGACGATCAACACGATGGTCGACCAGCTCTCCGCCTTCGCCGACGAGGTCACCCGGGTGGCCCGCGAGGTCGGCACCGAGGGCCGGCTCGGCGGCCAGGCCGAGGTGGAGGGCGTCTCCGGCACCTGGAAGCGCCTCACGGAGAACGTCAACGAACTGGCCGGCAACCTGACCCGCCAGGTCCGCGCGATCGCCGAGGTCACCTCCGCCGTCGCCGAGGGCGACCTGACCCGCTCGGTCAACGTGGAGGCGTCCGGCGAGGTCGCCGAGCTCAAGGACAACATCAACGCCATGGTGGAGTCCCTGCGCGCGACCACGCGGGCCAACCAGGAGCAGGACTGGCTCAAGACCAACCTCGCCCGCATCTCCGGTCTGATGCAGGGGCACCGGGACCTGCCCGTGGTCGCCGAGCTGATCATGGACGAGCTGGTGCCGCTGGTGTCGGCCCAGTACGGCGCCTTCTACCTGGCCGAGGACGGCGACGACGGTCCCGAGCTGCGGCTCGTCGGCTCCTACGGCTACCCGGAGGACACGAACAGACCCACCCGCATCGCCTTCGGCCGCACCCTGGTCGGCCAGGCCGCGCGCAGCCGGCGCACCATCATGGTGAACGAACTGCCGCCGGACTATCTGACCATCTCCTCCGGACTCGGCGAGGTGGTGCCGGCCGCGCTGGTGCTGCTGCCCATCGTGGTCGAGGGACAGGTCCTCGGCGTCATCGAACTCGCCTCGGTCGCCGCGTTCAGCCAGATCAACCAGGACTTCCTGGAGATGCTGATCGAGACCATCGGCGTGAACGTCAACACCATCGTGGCCAACGCGCGTACCGACGAGCTGCTCGCCGAGTCCCAGCGCCTGACCGCCGAGCTCCAGGCCCGCTCCGCCGAACTGCAGTCGCAGCAGGAGGAACTGCAGCACTCCAACGCCGAGCTGGAGGACAAGGCGTCCCTGCTCGCGGCCCAGAACCGGGACATCGAGGCGAAGAACCTGCAGATCGAGCAGGCCCGGCAGGAGCTGGAGGCGCGTGCCCAGCAGCTGTCACTGGCCTCGAAGTACAAGTCGGAGTTCCTGGCCAACATGAGCCACGAGCTGCGCACCCCGCTCAACAGCCTGCTCATCCTGGCCCAGCTGCTGGCCCAGAACCCCTCGCGCAACCTCACCCCGAAGCAGGTCGAGTACGCGGGCATCATCCACTCGGCCGGCTCGGACCTGCTGCAGCTGATCAACGACATCCTCGACCTGTCGAAGGTCGAGGCGGGGAAGATGGACGTGTCCCCGGAGCGCGTGACGCTGCGCCAGCTCATCGAGTACGTCGAGGCCACCTTCCGGCCCATGACCAGCCAGAAGGGCCTGGAGTTCACGGTCACGACGGCCACCGGGGCGCCGGCGGACCTGCTGACCGACGACTCCCGGCTGCGGCAGGTGCTGCGCAACCTGCTGTCCAACGCGGTGAAGTTCACCGAGCGGGGCGGCGTGGAGCTGGCCGTCGAACCGGCACCGGACGACGAGGTGCCCACGGGCGTCGTCCGGGGCGGGGCGGTGGTGGCCTTCCGGGTGAAGGACACGGGCATCGGCATCCCCGAGCAGAACCTGGAGTCGATCTTCGGCGCCTTCCAGCAGGCGGACGGCACGACGAGCCGCAAGTACGGCGGCACCGGGCTCGGCCTGTCCATCACCCGGGAGATCGCGCAGCTGCTGGGCGGCGCCGTCACGGTGGACAGCACGCCCGGCCGGGGCAGCACCTTCACGCTGTACCTGCCGGTGGCCCGGCCCGACTTCGAGGACCTGCTCTCCCGCGGTCCGGAGCACGTCCCGGCCGAAGTGTCCGCCGACGTCCTCGACCGACCGGCGCCGGTGGCCGAGCTGACCGGCGGCCACCGGCAGCGGCCGCGGCGGCTGCTGGTCGTGGAGGAGCGTCCGCGCGGCCTGCTGACCCTCGTCGCGGAGAGCGTGGTCGCCGATCTGACCCACGTGCGGGACGACGCGGGAGACCGGCCCCCGCTCGACGTCATCACGGCCGTGGGGGCCGAGGAGGCCGCCGGCGCGCTGGCGGCCGAGCCGTGCCACTGCGTCGTACTGGAGCTGGGCATGCCCGACGCCGAGGCGCCCCGCTTCCTGCACGCGCTGCGGGGCGACTCGGCGCTGGCGAGCGTGCCGGTGCTCGTGCACAGCGGGCACCGCGCGGACGCCGCCGTGGAGGAGGACCTGCGCTCCGGCGCGGCGGGCGGGGCGCTGGAGTTCCTGTCCAGCCTCGACGAGCTGCGTGAGCGCATCGCCCTGCACCTGGCCGCGGAGGAACCCGGGGACGTGCTGCCCCTGGTGCGGCCGGAGGAGCCGCCGCGTCCGGACCCGCGGGCCGGTCAGGACCCGCCCGCCGGGCGCACCGTCCTCGTGGTCGACGACGACGCGCGCAACCTGTTCGCGCTCAGCGGGATCCTGGAGCTGCACGGTTTCCGGGTGCTGCACGCGGAGAACGGCCGACGGGGCATCGAGACCCTCGTGGACCACCCGGACGTGGCGCTGGTCCTGATGGACGTGATGATGCCGGAGATGGACGGCTACACGGCGACGGCCGAGATCCGCCGGATGCCGCGGTACGCCGAGCTGCCGATCATCGCGGTCACGGCGAAGGCGATGCCCGGCGACCGGGAGAAGAGCCTCGCCTCGGGCGCCAGCGACTACGTCACCAAGCCCGTCGACACCCAGGACCTCATCGCGTGCGTCCGACGGTGGCTGCCGGTATGAGCGTGTCCGAGCAGTCCGGCGAGCCGGGCGGCGCCGTCCGGCGGGAGGCGTCCGGCCCGGCCGGCATGACGCCGCTGTCGCCCGTGGGCAGGCTGGCGGCCACGGTGGACCGGCTCAGCCGCGAGGTGCGGGCCGCCCAGGCGGAGGCCGAGGGGCGGGCGCTGATCGAGCTGGCCAAGGGCATCCTGGTCGCGCGGCTCGGCTGCGGTCCGGCGGAGGCCGCCCGGCAGCTCGCCGAACTGGCCGAGCAGTCCCAGGTGACGCCGCTGGAGTTCGCGGTCGAGGTCATCAACCAGTCCGCCCGGGACCGCATGTCGGAGGTGACCGACGCGTTCCTCGCGGCCACCTCGGCCGTGCGCACCGCGGATCCCGGGGACGACACGGGCGACACGGACGACACGGACGGCGAGGGCACCGCGGCGGCGGGAGCGGCCGGGGAGGTGGCCGAGTCCGCCGCCGTACGCCTGCGGGCGGCCGAGAGCGGCGCACTGGCCGCGGACGACACCCAGGCCGTCGCCGACGCGCTGCTGGAGCAGGCGCTGCGCCCGCTCGGCGCGGTGGCGGTGGCCATCTGGGCGGCCGGGTACGACGGGTCGCTCACCCTGGTGGGCAGCGCCGGGTTCCCCCCGGCCGAGGCGGCCCGCTGGCGGTACGTGCCGCCGGACGTGGCGACCGTGGCGCGGCGGGGACTGACCGAGCGTGCCGGGCAGTGGATCACGTCCCTGGCGGGCACGGGGCTGCCCAGCGTGGGCCGGCACCAGTACCCGGACGGCGGCAGGGTCGCCCTGCCCGCCGGTACCGGGGGACGCGTCCACGGCGTGCTGGAGATCGCCTGGCCGTTGCCGCTGGCCCCGCAGCCGCCCCAGGTGGTCCGTCAGGTGGAGGCCCTGGCGGAGCTGTGCGCGCACACCCTGGAGTCGTACACGCCGCCGCGCGAGGCCGGGCAGGAGCCGCGGGTCATCCCGGACGCGGTGGAGCTGATGGACCTGGCCGACGGGCTGCACGACCCCGCCCTGGTGCTGGTGCCGCACCTGGACGCGGCGGGGCAGCTGGCGGACTTCCGCATCCAGCACGTGAACGAGCGCTTCATGGATCCGGCCGGGCGGCCGCGGGCCGTCGTGGGCGGGGCGCTGCTCCTGGAGGCCTACCCGATGGCCGCCGGGGACGGCGGGCTGTTCCGCAACGTGGAGCGCGTGTACGCCACGGGCGAGCCGTTCCGGGCCCGGCACATGAACCTGACCGCCCTGGTGGACCAGGTGCCGCTGTCGGCGGTGGCGGACATCAGCGTCAGCCGGCACGGCAACGCCGTGCTGCTCATCTGGCGCATCGAGGACGAGACGGCGCGGCTGGCCAGCCTCCTCCAGCACGCCCAGCGGATCGGCCGCATCGGCGGTTTCGAGGAGAACCTGCTGACCGGTGAGATCACCTGGAACGGGCAGCTGTTCGACCTGTACGGGCGCCCGCAGACGAGCACGCCGGTGCCGCTGGAGGAGCTGGCCGCCCACGCCCACCCGGACGACGCCGTCGCCATCGGGCGGTTTCTGCGCACCCTGCTGCACCATCGGCGGCCGGCGTCGGCGGCGTTCCGGCTGCGGCGGCCCGACGGGGTGACCCGGCATGTGCGGGTGGTGGCCGAGCCGGTCCTGGACACCGACGACCGACTGCTCCTCGTACGGGGCGCCTGCCAGGACATCTCGGCGCAGCACTGGACGGAGGTGGCGCTCGCCGCGACCCGTGACCAGCTGGCGCACACCGAGCAGCAGGCCGTCGAGCGCGCCCGGCTGACCCTGCAGTTGCAGCACGCCATCATGCCGCCCGCCCAGACCCCGCTGCGGGTGCCGGACCTCCAGGTGGCCGTCCGGTACCGGCCCGCGGAGACGGAGCAGCTGGTGGGCGGCGACTGGTACGACGCCGTGCGGCTGCCCAGCGGGCTGGTGCTGCTGTGCGTGGGGGACGTCGCCGGGCACGGGATAGAGGCGGCGACCAGCATGGTGGTGCTGCGCAACGCGCTGCGCGGTCTCGCGGTGACCGGGGCCGGTCCGGGGCAGCTGCTGTCCTGGCTCAATATCGTGGCGCACCATCTGACGGGCGGGGTCACCGCCACGGCGGTGTGCGGCCTGTACGACCCGTCCCGGCGCACGCTGCGCTGGGCCAGGGCGGGCCATCTGCCGCCGGTGCTGGTGAGGGGCCCGGGGGCGGAGCCGCTGCCGCTGGTGAGGGGCATGCTGCTGGGGGCGGTGGCGGAGGCCTCGTACGAGGAGGCCGAGGCGCAGCTGGCCGCCGGGGACACCCTGCTGATGTACACCGACGGTCTGATCGAACGCCGTGACCGCCCGGTGGAGGAGGCGCTGGCCCAACTGCTCAGCACCGTGCGCCCGACGCCGAACACCCTGGACCAGCATCTGGACCGGCTGCTCACCTACAGCAGGTCGGACACGGACGACGACACGTGTCTGGTGGGCATCCGGGTGGGGTGACGCACGGCGCGGAAACCCGGGTCCGGCCGGCAGGTGTGGAGACGGGTTTCGGGGGTATCCGGCGGGCGCGGTGGACCACACGAAGGTCCGCCGCACCGCCGCGTTGTTGGAGGTACACGTGCCCATAGCCCAGAACCCGCTGTCCGTCGAGGTGACGCTGCCGAGGGAGGAGGTCGCGCTGCTCAAGGTGGAGGGTTACCTGGACGTCGACACGGCGACCGAGTTCCAGCACCATCTGGCCAACCAGCTCCACCACGGCCGGCGGCACTTCCTGCTGGACCTGTCGGCGGTCCCGTTCATGGACTCGTCCGGCATGAACATCATCCTGCGGGTCTACCAGGAAGTGCGCGAGCTGCCGGGCAGCGTGCACATCATCGCGCCGCCCCCCGCGGTGAGGCGCGTCCTCGACCTGACCGGGGTGAGCATCACGGTGCCGGTCTCGGACAGCGTCGAGGAGGCGCTCTCCCGCATCGACGCCCAGCCGGAGGGTCCGCGGGTGCCCGACGCCTGAGCCGCCGGGTGCCCGCGTCCCCTCCGGACCGGTAGTGCGGAAGCAGGTGCCGTGCCAGGTCGGTGGGTGGTTAGAGTTGTCGACCGGCTGGGTCACGTCGCCGGCACGTCACCCCGGTGGGGGTGACGTGCGGCGCTACGCGGATGAGGAGTGGGACAGGTGCCGGAGCACGCGGAGGGAACGGCGGCAGCGTCGACACGGGAGGTCAGGGACTTCCTGCGGCGCCGCCGTGAGCAGATCGCCCAGCGGTGGGCGGACGAGCCCCTGTTCCGGGCCGTGTTCACCGTCTCGCGCGACGAGGCGGTGGAGGCGGGCAAGGCCGTCGTGGACGCGCTGGCGCAGGTCGCGGACGCGGCGCGGGTCGAGGACCCGGACGCCGCCGGGTTCACCACGGTGCGCGAGCAGCTGGCGCGGATGGGCACGGCCCGCTCGCGCTCCGGGCTGAGCACCGCGCAGGTGTCGAGCGAACTGGCCGCGCTGCGTCCGCCCGTCGAGAACCTGCTGGTGGCCGACCTGCCCGAGGACGCCCCGGCCGAGCACGTCCGGGACTGCGTCACCACGCTGAGCGTGCTGATGGGCACCCTGAGGGTCGTGGTGATGCAGACGGCGCTCAGCGAGGGGCAGGCGCTCATCGACCGCCAGCGCCTCCAGCTGCTCGAAGTGGCCACGCCGGTCATCAAGCTGTGGGACGGCATCGTGGCCGTTCCGCTGATCGGCACGCTGGACAGCGAGCGCAGCCAGGTGGTGATGGAGACCCTGCTGGAGTCCATCGTCGAGCAGCAGGCGCGTTACGCGATCCTGGACATCACCGGTGTGCCGACCGTCGACTCGCTGGTGGCCCAGCACCTGATGAAGACGGTCGCGGCGGCCCGGCTCATGGGCGCCGAGTGCATCGTCTCCGGCATCCGGCCCGCGATCGCGCAGACCATGGTCCACCTGGGTCTCGACCTGGGCACGGTGGTGACCCGGGCCAGCCTCGCCGACGCGCTCGGATACGTGCTGCACCAGCTCGGGGTCGGCATCGTGACGCCCGGCACGAACGGCGCGGTCGCGCGGTGAGCCAGGTACTGCCCGGGGCCCACGGGGCTCCCGTGACGGGGCATGTTCCGGTCCTGCGGCTCGGTGAGATCCTGCTGGTCACCCTTCAGGGTGATCTGTACGACAGCACGGCGCAGCAGCTCCAGGAGGACCTCGCCGAGACCATCGTGCGCAGCGGCGCCACCGGCGTGGTCATCGACGTCTCCGGGGTGGAGATCGTCGACTCCTTCCTCGGCCGGATCCTGGCCGAGATCGCCGGGCAGACCGGTCTGCTGGCCGCGCGGACCGTGCTGGTCGGCATGCGCCCGGCGGTCGCCATCACGCTGGTGGAGCTAGGCCTGACGCTGCCGGGCGTGCACACCGCGCTCAGTACCGAGGTGGCCATGGACCTCCTCAGGCAGCAGGCTCCGTCGTCCCGCTTCGGCGGCCTGCGCCAGGAGAGTCAGTGATGCACACTGCAGCGGGCTCCCAGGCCCGCCTGCCGATCCGTTCGGACATGGATCTGGTGTGGGTGCGGCAGCATGTGCGGCAGGCGGCCGCCCAGCTCGGCTTCGGCCTGGTGGACCAGACGAAGCTGGTCACGGCGGCCAGCGAGCTGGCCCGCAACACCCTCGTGTACGGCGGTGGCGGCACCATGGAGACGGAGTCGCTGGTGGAGGGGACCACGCACGGGCTGCGGCTGACCTTCAGCGACGAGGGGCCCGGCATCCCGGACCTGGAACAGGCGCTCAGTGACGGTTTCACCTCCGGCGACGGCCTCGGCATGGGGCTGGGCGGCGCGCGGCGCCTGGTGCACGAGTTCGCGATCGAGAGCGCCCCGGGCTCCGGGACGACCGTGCGGGTGACGTCCTGGGTGGGCCGCCCGCCACGCCCGCGAGGGGAGTCCTGATGCCCCGCGTGTGGGACGTCCCGGTGCACGACTCGACCCGGGTGCGCGACGCCCGGGTGGCCGCCGAGCACGCGGCCGCCCTGGCCGGTCTCGACGAGCAGCGGACCTCGACGGCGGCGCTGGTGGCGACCGAGCTGGCCACCAACCTGCTCAAGCACGCCGGGGGCGGCCGGGTCATCGTCGACGTGGTCGCCCCGCCCGTCCTCCCGGCCGACGGGCAGGCTAGGCCACGGGTGCAGGTCACCACGGTCGACCACGGGCCCGGCATCGCCGACGTGCCCGCCGCGCTGCGCGACGGCTTCACCACCACGGGGTCCCTCGGTGCGGGCCTCGGCACCTGTGCCCGCCTCGCCGACGACTTCGGCCTGCACAGTGTCCCCGGTCGGGGCACGGTGGTGGTCGCCCGGGTCGGCGTACCCGGGCCCCGTGTCACCGGCTCCGGTCCGGCGGGCCGCCTGCGGGCCGGCGCGGTGAACGTCCCGTTCGGCGGTGCGGACTACTCGGGTGACGCCTGGGCCTGGGTCCGGGACGGCGACCTGGTCACCCTGATGCTGGCCGACGGTCTCGGCCACGGTCCCGAGGCCGCCCGTGCCTCCGACGCCGCCGTGGAGGCGCTGCGCACCGCGGCCCACCTGCCGCCGGCCGAGGCGGTGCGGCGGCTCGACCGGGCGCTGTCCGGCACCCGCGGCGCCGCCGTCGCGGTGGCCCAGGTCGACACGCGGGCCGCGGTGCTCCGCTTCACCGGCGTCGGCAACATCGGGGCGCGGCTGTGCGAGGGCGGCACCTGGCGGCACCTGGTGTCGCGGCCCGGCATCGTCGGCACCCACCGGCCCACCACGCTGCGTCAGGAGGAGGCGCCCTGGGCGGACGACCGGGTGCTGGTCCTGCACAGCGACGGTCTGCCGAGCCGCTGGTCGCCGACGTCCGACACGTGCCGCACGGCGGCCGACCCGGCGGTGACCGCCGCCGTCACGATCCGCGACGCCAGCAGCCCGGCCCGGCCCGTACGGGACGACACCGCCGTCGCCGTGCTGGCCCCGACCCCGCCGGACGGCCCATGACCCGAACCTGGCAGATCACCGACGTCACCGACGCGGCGCGGGCGCGCATCGCCACCGCGCGCCTGGCGGCGGCCTTCGGCGTACCGCCCGTGGAGCGTGCGCGGCTGACGGCCTCGCTCGGCGCGCAGCTGCGGCTGTGCCTGACCAAGGGCGGCACCTGGCGGCTCACCCTGGAGACGGGGACGGACTCCCGCACCGCGCCGGGGGCCGGGCAGAGCGTGCTGCACGCCGTGGTGACGCCGTCGCCCGAGGCCGCTGCCGCCGGGCAGCCCCCGTGGCGGACCACGGTGCCGTGCCCCGAGCCGGCTGCGGACGCCGGCGCCGACGCCGTGGCGGACGATCCGGCGCTGCTGGCGGAGGCCCTGCTGGGCGCCGACGAGGACACGGCGCTGGTGCTGGAGCGCCTCACCGAGCAGGAGGGGCTGGTCGAGTTCCACCGGGAGGAGCTCCAGCAGACGAACCAGGGCGTGGTGGCGCTGCACGCCGAACTGGACGCCGCCGGGCGGGCCCAGCGCGAGGCGTTCGCCGCCGAACGCAAGGCGCGTACGGAGGCGGAGAACGCCCGGCGCAGGCTGACGTTCCTGGCGGACGCGAGCGCGGTGCTGACGGCGTCGCTCGACCACCACGAGATCGTGCGCCGGCTGCCGGAGCTGCTGGTGCCCGAGTACGCGGCGAGTGTCGACATCTGGCTGTTCGACCAGGACGGCGACCGGCCGGGTCCCGCCCACGCGGCCGCCGCGGTGGTCGCCGCCCGCACCGGGCGCCCGCAGTACGCCGCCGCGCAGCCGGGCGGACTGCCCGGCGTGGACGACCAGCCGCCCTCGGCGCTGGCCCCGGAGCGGCCCCTGCTGTGCATCCCGCTGCCGACGCGGCAGGCGCCCCTGGGGGTGGTGACCCTGTCCCCGCCCGGGGAGCGCTGGGACGCGGACGACGCCGTGATGCTGGTCGAGCTGACCCGGCGGGCCAGCATCGCGATCGACCACGCCCAGCGCTACCAGCACAACCGCGACATCGCCGAGACCCTCCAGCGGGCGCTGCTGACGGAGTTGCCGGCCCCGCCCGGGCTCTCCCTGGCCGCGCGCTATCTGCCGGCCACCCACGGGCTGAACATCGGCGGCGACTGGTACGACGCGTTCCGGCAGCCCGACGGCGGTGTCATCGCCGTGGTCGGGGACGTCACCGGGCACGGGCTGCGCGCGGCGGTGATGATGAGTCAGCTGCGCACCGCCCTGCGCGCGTACGCGGTCGACGGCGGCAGCCCCGGGCAGCTGCTGACCCGGCTGCACATCTTCCTGCACCACCTCCAGCCCGACCTGTTCGCCACCGCGGTCATCGCGCGCTTCCACCCCGACGACCCGACGGTGACGTGGGCGGCCGCCGGTCATCCGCCGCCGGTGCTGCGTACCCCGGACGGGCGGGTGCGCACCCTGGACGCCAAACCCGGTGCGATGCTCGGCATCCCGCTGCGCCAGGAGATCGCGGACCACACGGTGCCCATGGCGCCCGGTTCGACGCTCGCGCTGTACACGGACGGCCTGGTGGAGCGCCGTGCCCTCGGCATAGACCCGGGCATCGCGCGGCTGACGGACGCGCTCGGGTCGTTCGGCCCGGCGGAGCTGGACACGGACCTGGAGGGCTCGGCCGACGGGATCCTGCGTCCGATGCTCAGCGACTCCGAACGGGACGACGACGTGTGCCTGCTGCTGTGTCACCTGCGCGGAACGGACTGATCCACCGCCCGGTACGAACCCCTCCCGCGGGAAAGTTCCACGCGGTCCGCTCCCGCCCGGTGCGCTCCGGGTCCGGGCGGGGCATGGTGGTGATCAGGACGTGTCGCCTGCCTGCCGCACCCGGCTGGCCGAAGCAGTCCGGGCGCGATCGCATGGACGAGGTGCGAAGCGGCGATCCTCGGGCAGGCGAATGGCGTCCGCGGCAGACCGCCCCGGAGCCGCAGAAAGGGATGAACACCGTGACACGACCCAGGATCCTGGTGGTCGGCGCAGGCTTCGCCGGCGTGGAGTGCGTCCGTCGTCTGGAACGCAGGCTCTCGCCGAGCGAGGCCGAGATCACCTTGGTGACACCGTTCTCCTACCAGCTCTATCTGCCGTTGCTGCCGCACGTCGCCGCCGGGGTGCTCACCCCCCAGTCGATCGCGCTCTCGCTGCGCCGCAGCAGCAAGTACCGGACCCGGATCATCCCGGGCGGCGCCATCGGGGTGGACCTCAAGGCGAAGGTCTGCGTGGTGCGCACCATCACCGACCGGATCGTCGACGAGCCCTACGACTACATCGTGCTGGCGCCCGGCAGCATCACCCGCACCTTCGACATCCCCGGGCTCACCGACAACGCGTTCGGCATGAAGACGCTGGCGGAGGCCGCCTACATCCGCGACCACGTCATCTCCCAGCTGGACCTCGCCGACGCCAGCCAGGACCCCGTGGAGCGCGCCTCCCGGCTGCAGTTCGTGGTGGTGGGCGGCGGCTACGCCGGCACCGAGACCGCGGCGTGCCTGCAGCGCCTGACGCACGCGGCCGTCAAGCGCTACACCCGGCTGGACCCGGCCCTGATCAAGTGGCATCTGATCGACATCGCGCCGAAGCTGATGCCGGAGCTGGGCGAGAAGCTCGGCCGCGACGCACAGGAGATCCTGACGCGGCGCGGCATCGACATCTCGCTGGGTGTCTCCATCGCCAAGGCCGCGCCGGAGGAGGTCACCTTCACGGACGGCCGGGTGGTGCCCAGCCGCACGCTGATCTGGACGGCGGGCGTGGTCGCGAGCCCGCTGATGGCCACGCTCGGCGCGGAGACGGTCAAGGGCCGGCTGGCGGTCACCGCGGAGATGTGCCTGCCGGGCCACGACGGGGTGTTCGCGCTCGGCGACTCCGCGGCCGTGCCCGACCTCGCCAAGGGTCAGGAGGGCGCGGTCTGCCCGCCCACCGCCCAGCACGCGATGCGGCAGGGCCGGCACGTCGCCGAGAACCTCATCGCCACCCTGCGCAACCAGCCGATGCGGCCGTACGTCCACAAGGACCTGGGTCTCGTCGTCGACCTGGGCGGCACCGACGCGGTCTCCAAGCCGCTCGGGGTCGAGCTGACGGGCCTGCCCGCGCAGGCGGTGGCCCGCGGTTACCACTGGTCGGCGCTGCGCACGGGCGTGGCCAAGGCACGGGTGGCGGCCAACTGGGCGCTGAACGCGGTCGCCGGCGACGACTTCGTCCGCACCGGCTTCCAGGCCCGCAAGCCGGCCAAGCTGAAGGACTTCGAGTACACCGACGCGTATCTGACGCCGGAACAGGTGCGGGAGCGGGTCGCGGAGGCGGACCGGGCGAAGCCCTGATCCCCGGCCGCCCCGGCCGCCCCCGCGGCCCGCGGCGGACCGGGGCATGACATGCTGAGAAGTGGATCTCGGCGTGAACCGGCCGGGACATGGCTGGAACCGGCTGTGAGGGCCGGTGGTGAATCGGGAGAGTGTACGGCGGCGTGAAGGCAGCGGGGCGCTCGGCGCGGACACGGCTGCGGGACCGCGTCGCCGCGTCCGACCCGGGGCTGTTGCGGCTCACGGCGGGCTTGCGGACGGTGGGCGCCATCGCGCTGACGCTGGGCGTGCTCGCCGTGTTCGGCGTGGACGTCAAGCATCTGGTGGCCGGTGCCATGGCGGCGATGGTCGCGACGTTCGCCATCCGGGAGAAGGAGCCGGGCCCGCAGGCCGTCACGCTGGCGCTGGGCCTGCCCGTAGCCCTGGCCTCGGTCTCGCTGAGCACGCTGCTCTCCTCGCGGGTCGTCCTCGGGGACGCCTTCTTCGTCGTGCTGATCTTCTGCGCGGTCTTCGTCCGCCGGTTCGGCGACCGGGGCACGGCGCTCGGGCTGATCGGCTTCCAGGTCTACTTCGTGTCGCTGTTCGTCGGTGCGAAGGTCTCCGGGCTGCCGGGGCTGTGGGCCGCCATCGCCGTGGCGTTCGCGTCCAGCGCGGTGGTGCGCTTCGGGGTGGTCCCGGCGACACCCGCGCGCATCCTGAGTCTGCTGCGGCAGGCCTTCCGCGCCCGGCTGGCCCAGCTGATCGCGACGCAGCTCGATCTGCTGGACGCCGGTCCCGACGACATCGACAAGACGCTGGAGCGCCTGCGGGACGGCACCGCGCGCCTGCACGAGACCGCCCTGATGATCCAGTCCCGGCTGGACGAGGGCACGCCCGACGCGTCCACGGCACGTCTGGTGCAGCGGCGCGTCGCGGACGCCGAGATCGCCGCCGAGCGCCTCGGTCTGCTGCTGCTGACCGCGCGCAGCGCCGAACGGGCGGACACCCTCACGCTGCACCTGCCGGGCGCGCCGGCCCCCACGGTGGGCCGCTCCCCCGCGCCCGGCGAGGCCACGGAGACCCTGCGCCGCGATCTCACGGCGCTGCGCACCCTGGTGCTGCGGCCGCCCGCGGAGGCGCGCGGCACGGCGCTGTCCCACCTGCGCAACCGGCTGCTCGGCTACCGCGACGAGGAGAACCTGCCCGAGGCCACCGCGGCCGTCCAGGACGTGTTCCGCGCCATCGGTGAGACGGCGCGCGCGGTCATGGGCCTGAGGATCGCGCTGGACGGGCCGCAGGACGAGTCCGACGACTCACCGGCCACCGCCCGTTCCCGGGAGGAGCTGGACGCCGAGGACGCGGCCATCGACGCCGGCGAGGAGGCGGCCGAGGAGGAGGAGCAGACCGGGCTGCGGCGGCCCACCACGCGGGCCGCGGTGCAGGTGGCCGTGGGGTCCTCGCTGGCGATCGTCGGCGGGGAGTTCCTGTCCTCGCAGCGCTGGTACTGGGCGGTGCTCACCTGCTGGATCGTCTTCATCAACACCGCCTCCACCGGCGAGATCCTGGTCAAGGGCTACCGCCGGCTGCTCGGCACGGTGCTGGGGGTGGTGGCGGGCATCGTGCTGGCCGGTCTGGTGGGCAACCACACCTGGACCGCGTTCGGACTGGTGCTGGTGCTGATCTTCGCGATGTTCTACACCGCGCCGCTGTCCTACACGCTGATGTCGTTCTTCGTCACCGCGATGCTCGGACTGCTGTACACGCTGCTGCACACCTACAGTCTGTCGGTGCTGGTGCTGCGCATCGAGGAGACGGCGCTCGGCGCGGCCTGCGGCATCGTGGCGGCGGCGCTGGTGCTGCCGATACGCACGGACCGGCGTACGAACGAACTCCTCGGCACGGTGCTGGAGCGGCTCACCGATGTGACGGAGGGCGCCGTCGACCAGCTCAGCGGCGGGCCGGAGGCCGACCTGCTGGACACCGCGCGGGAGCTGGACCAGGCGCTGGGCGACCTGCGGGCCGCCACCCAGCCGCTGACCCATCCGATCACGCCGCTGCGGGCCCGGCGGGACACGGCCCAGTACGTGGTGGCGCTGCTGGAGACCTGCGCCTATCACGCGCGGTCGCTGGCGGCGACGGCCGAGCTGCTGCCCACCCATCCGTCGATCGCGGCCGACCCGCGGCTGCGCGGCGCGGTGCGGCGCACGGTGCGCAACATCGAGGCGATCGCCGCCCATGTCGCCGACGAGGAGGCCGTGGCACAGGTGGAGACCGGCCCGAGCATCGCCTCGCTGCTGGAGCCGGACGCCGCCGGAGTGCCGCGGTACGGCCGCATCACGGGCCGGGTGCTGCGGCACCTGGAGCGGCTGGACGAGGCGGTGGTCGGCCTCGCCCGGCCGTTGGGTGTGACCGTCAGGGCGCCGCAGCGCTGACGGGGCCACCGGGCTGGTGGGGGTCAGAAGTCGCTGGGCAGACCGCTCGCCTCGGCGATGCCGCGCAGTTCCTCGTTCTGCTGGTGGCGTTCCTTGAGGTAGTCGGCGATCTCGCCGAGGCGCTCGGGGTCGGAGGCGGTGGCCGCGTCGGTGACGACCCGGACCGGTCCGGTCTCGTCGGTGTCGATCTCGACGACCTCGTTGTCGAGACGTCCGGTGACGGCGGTGGCGATGACGAGGGCGGCCTCGTCCCTGATCTCCTGGGGCAGCGCCTCGGCGTTGTCCCCGTCCAGGGAGAAGTCGATGGTCGGCATCTGCTGCTCGTCGATCGCCTGGAGGACCGGTTCCACCACGCTGAGCAGCAGCTGGTAGTCGTCGTTCGGCATGCGAACGCGCAGGAGGTCGAGGTAGACGTCCACGGGACGTCCGTCCGGCGGAGGAATCTCGTGTTCGTTCATTCGCCCCGTGTTCCCCGTGCCGGGCCGCTCAGACCCTCCGCCAGCGGGCGAGCGCGAAGGAGAAGACGCCGAACAGCACCAGTCCCGCGGCGACACAGGCCAGCAGCCAGGGGCCGAGGGAGGTGTCGGCGAAGGAGCGCAGGGTGTCGTCCAGTCCCTTCGCCCGGTCGGGTGCGTAGTCGACGGCGGCCCGTACGGCGAAGGCCCCCGCCACGGCGAACACGATGCCGCGGGCCGTTCCGCCGCCGACGCCGGTGACGTCGACCAGCAGCCGGGCCCGGGGGCTGAGCCCGCCGGGCTTCAGCTTCTTGCGGTAGGTGCGGCGCAGCGCCTGTACGGCGATCACCACCCCGGCGACGACGATCGCGGCGCCGGCGACGCCCACGAGCCACCGGCCGGCGGGCATCTCCATCACCCGGGCCGTGACGTCCCGGGACTGCCGGTCGCTGGAGCCGCTGCCGCCGGCTCCGGCCGCGAAGGCCAGGACGGAGTAGGCGACGAACGCGTAGAAGACGCAGCGGGCGGCGGCGGGCAGGCGCTTCTTCGCCGTGTGCCCGTCCTTGCCGGTGACTCCGAAGAGCGCCTCGGACAGCCTCCACAGGGCCATTCCGACGAGTCCGGCACCGAGCGCCCACAGCAGCACCGCGCCGAACGGCCGGTCCGACAGCTCGGCCAGGGCGCCGCCCCGGTCCGCCTGCCGGTCTCCGCTGCCGAAGGCGATCCGCAGGGCCAGGATCCCGACCAGCAGGTAGATGACACCGCGAGCGGTGAGCCCCGCCCGGGCGGCCCCCTCGGCCGCCGATCCGTTCGCGGCCCGCCGGGCGTGGCCTCGGCCGGTACGTGCCAGGACGCGTGCGTTCATGTGGACCTCCCCTCCCGGACTTCCGCATGCCCCGGCATCGGCCCCGCACACCGGGGTGCCGGTGGACGGACGACCGCCCGTACACCGACTGGTGGTGTACGGGCGGTCGTCCGTGGTGCCCCTGGCCGTTCCTCGCGTCAGTCCGCCACTCCCGCGTGCGCGCCACCGGGTACGGGCTCCGGTGCCGGTGCCGACGCGTCCGCGAGCCGGCGCCGGGCGGTCTCCAGGGCCCGCCGCACATCACGGGTACCGGTGGACACGCACAGCGTGTACTCCAGGTCCCGGGTCCGCGGGCCCGGCCGGCCCGTCTCGTCGGCGGGCTCGTTCGCCGCGGCGGCCTCGTACTCCGCCAGGAGTCTGCGCAGCACCGCGGGGTGTGGCATCAGCATCCGTCCGTCCCTCCCTGTGTTCCCTGCGTTCCCGGTGTTGCCGGTCCCGTCGTCCGGCTCGTCGTCCCGTCGGCCCATCAGGGCCGCGCCGGGTGGTGGCCGGAGCGGGTGTGCTGTCCCAGCGCCTCGTCGCGGACACGGGCACAGCTGCGGCTGATGAGCCGCGAGACGTGCATCTGCGAGATGCCCAGGCAGTCGGCGATCCGGCTCTGCGTCATGTCCTCGAAGAAGCGCATGTAGAGGATGGCGCGCTCCCGCTCGGGCAGCCTGCGCAGCCCCTCCTTGGCGGACTCGCGGTCGATCACGGTCTCGTACGAGGCGTCGGCCGCGCCGAGGGTGTCCGCGAGGCTGTAGCCGTCGTCGCCGGCCGACAGCTCGGCGTCCAGCGACAGGGTGCTGAAGCTCTCCAGCGCCTCCATGCCGGCGCCGACCTCGTCCTCGGTCAGCCCGGTGTGGGCGGCCAGGGCGGCCACCGAGGGTTCGGGACTGCCCGGGCTCTGGGCGAGTTCCCGGCGGGCGACGCGCACCTTGTTGCGCAGTTCCTGGACCCGGCGGGGCACCCTCAGGGCCCACATCCGGTCGCGGAAGTGGCGCTTGACCTCACCGGTGATGGTGGGCACGGCGTAGCTCTCGAAGGCCCCGCGCTCCGGGTCGAAGCGGTCGATGGCCTTGACCAGGCCGAGCGCCGCGACCTGGCGGAGATCCTCGATGGACTCCCCGCGGTCCCGGAACCGCCCGGCGATCCGGTGGGCCATGGGCAGCCAGGCCGTGACGAGTTCGTCGCGGACGGCGTCACGCTCGGGTCCGTCGGCCAGCCCCGCGAGGCGGCCGAAGAGGGCCATGGTGTCGGGAGCGTCGTCGTGCCGACGGCGGGCGGAAGCGTTCGAGGGGTCGGCGGACTGGGTGGACTGGGGGGTATCGGGACGGATGGTGGGCGTTTCTATGAGCATGCGGATCCGCTCCTGAACGGTGGTCTCAGGGGACTTCCGCGGGAACGGTGCTGTCCGGGGCGCCCAGGCACACCCGGGGCACCGAAGCAGCCGTACCGCTCCCGCTGCTGCGCCTCCGGTCCGAAGCACGAATCTGCGACTGCCCCTGCCCCGGTGGAACAAACTCCGCTTTTCGAAAAGTCATCAGGACAGCGGAACGACCACGGTGATGCACTTGCCTCCGGAGGGAAGATCTGCCACCCGCACCTCGCGGGCCAGCCGGCAGACGATCGGCCAGCCCCGGCCGCCGAGGCGTCCGCGGCCCCGGTCGTCCGTGGCGGGCACCGCCACCGGCAGGTCGTGGCTGCGGTCGCACACCGACAGGCGCACGCCCGGCCGCACGCCGGGCCCCACGACGTCGACCCGGAAGTCGGTGACGCCGCCGCCGTGCAGGATGGCGTTGGTGGTCAGCTCCGAGGCGACGAGCACGGCGTCCGACAGGGCGCCCGCGTCGCACGACGCGCCGCCGCGGGTGCCGGGGCAGTCGGTGACGGCCCGTTCGACCGCCCTGCGTGCGTCGGCCGGCCTGCAGGGCCGGTTCCGGCGGCGGGTGCTCCCGCCGCGCTGTTCGACAGCGGGTTGAGTCGTGTCCCTGTCACGCATCCGTCAGCTCCCTGGTCGGTGGGACGGTCCGGTCGGGCCGTGCGCGCGCCGCGGCCTCGTCACTGTCGGCTGACCTCTGCCGGTACGGGCAAACCTCCGGTCCTCCGTGTGGCCCGGGAGCCATCCGGGCGCCCAGCGGGGGTACGCGGAGTGCATGACGGATGTTGTGGACTCGGACGAACTGCTGCGCCGGATGCACCGCGCGAGGGCCTGCGCGCTGGAGGAGGGGCGGAGCTGGCGGGCGCGCAGCGAGGAGCTGCGGTCGACCGACCCGGAGGCCTCGCGGGAGGCGGCCGTGCGGACGGTGGCGTACGAGGCCGTCCTGCGGGTGCTCGACGAGGTGCTGACCCCGGGGCGGAACGCTCGGTGAGGGGCCGCGGGACGGATTGACGCGGCGCCGGACGGGAAACCGGGTCGGCATGACAGCCGATCACAGCCGAGCACCGGTCCTGGAAGCCCTCGTCGAGTACCGCCGTGAGGGGCGGCTGTCGTTCACGCCGCCGGGGCACAAGCAGGCGCGCGGGGCGGACCCCGCGGTGCGCGAGGTGCTGGGCGACGCCGTGTTCCACGGCGATGTGCTGGCGACGGCCGGACTCGACGACCGGCTCACCCGGGGCCGGGTGCTGCAGCGCGCCCAGGAGCTGATGGCGGACGCCGTCCACGCCGATCACACGTTCTTCTCGACGTGCGGGAGTTCCCTGTCGGTGAAGGCGGCGATGCTGGCGGTCGCGGGGCCGCACGAGAAGCTGCTGATCGGCCGGGACGCCCACAAGTCCGTGGTCTCGGGGCTGATCCTGTCCGGCATCGAGCCGGTGTGGGTGGAACCGCTCTGGGACGCGGAGCGGCATCTGGCCCACCCGCCGTCCGCCGAGGCGTTCGAGGAGGCCTTCGCCGCCCACCCCGACGCCAAGGGCGCCCTGGTCACCAGTCCGACGCCGTACGGCGCGAGCGCCGATCTGCGGGCCGTCGCCCAGGTCTGCCACCGGCGTTCGGTGCCGCTGATCGTGGACGAGGCGTGGGGGGCGCACCTGCCCTTCCACCCCGATCTGCCGTCCTGGGCGATGGACGCGGGCGCCGACATCTGCGTGACCAGCATCCACAAGATGGGCAGCGGTCTGGAGCAGGGCTCGGTGTTCCATCTGCGCGGCGACCTGGTGCCGCCCAAGCTCCTCGGCATGCGCGCCGACCTGCTGAGCACCACGAGCCCCTCGGTACTGATCTTCGCCGGCCTCGACGGCTGGCGCCGCCAGATGGCGCTCGGCGGGCAGGAGCTGATGGGCGGGGCGCTGGAACTGGCGGCCGACGTGCGCGCGGCGATCGAGGAGATCGGCGGCATGCACGTCAACGACCGGGACGACTTCTGCGGCCCCGGGGCGGCCCACGGCTTCGATCCGCTGCCGGTCGTCATCGACCTCGACGGGCTCGGCATCTCGGGCTTCCAGGCGGCGGACTGGCTGCGGGAGAACCGCGGCGTGATCGCCCACATCACCGACCACCGCCGCATCGGCGCGCAGATCACCCACGGCGACGACCGGGAGACCGCCGACGAGCTGCTCACCGCGCTCAAGGACCTCGCCCGCGCCGCCCCCGGCCTCGCCCCCGCTCCGCGGGTCGAGGTGCCGTCGCCGGCCGAGTTGCGGATGCCGCAGGTGTGCCTGCCCCGGGACGCGTTCTTCGGGCCCACCGAGGACGTGCCCCTGGACCGGGCCGCCGGCCGGGTCGCGGCGGAGATGATCACGCCGTATCCGCCGGGCATTCCGGCCGTGCTGCCGGGTGAGCGGCTGGCCGAGCCGGTCCTGCGCTATCTGCGCGGCGGCCTGGAGGCCGGGATGTACCTCCCCGACCCGACCGATCCGGCACTGGAGACGGTCCGGGTCGTCGCGGAGCACGGCGCGTGAGACGGATCACGTGGCGGGGGGCCGGTTTCGCGGAACGACCCGAGATGGTTTAGCGTTCATCCATACGTGGCGACGGAGTCGACCGAAACGTCCTCCGCGGTCACCGCTTACGGCCCTGGCCGGCCTCCCCCGTCCGGCCAGGGCTTTTTCATGTCCTCGCGCTCCCGTCCCCGGTTCCGGCACGGAATCCGTACGGGATCCCGCCGTCCGCCGAGGTGCTCAGTGCGGCGACAGCGACTGAAATGGGCATAGGGAAAGACCCGGAACCGAATCGCCGGCGAGGAGTCCCCTGCCATGACCAAAGCGATCAAACTCCTGACCGCCCTGCCCCTCCCCCAGCGTGAGCGGCTGATGAGGCTCGCCCGGGAGGTCTCCTTCCCGGAGGACGACCGGATCTTCGAGGCGGGGGGCAGGGCGGACCGCTTCTGGGTCATCCGCTCCGGCGCGGTCTCCCTGACCCAGCAGGTGACGTCCTTGCAGCGGGTCACGGTCGCCAGTCTCGGCGTCGGCGACCTGCTCGGCTGGTCCTGGCTGTTCCCGCCCTACGAGTGGGACTTCGGCGCCGAGGCGTTCAGCCCGGTGCGCGCCTACGAGTTCGACGCGGCCGCGGTGCTCGACCTGTGCGAGGAGGACCCGTCGCTGGGCATCGTGCTGGTGCGCTCGGTCGCGGAGATCCTCGCCCACCGGCTGGAGTCCACCAGGGGCCGGCTCATGGAGCACTACGCGATGCACGGACGCGGCTCCCTGTGAGGCGCGGTCAGACGCGGTAGCGGCGCAGCGCCGGCACCGCGACGGCCAGGGCCAGCATCACCGCCACGACGAGCAGCCCGCCGCCGGCCACGGCCTCGCGCGCGCCGAAGGCGGTGCCGGCGCCGCCGTGCAGGACGTCGGCCAGTCGCGGACCGCCCGCCACGACGACGGTGAACACGCCCTGCATGCGCCCGCGCATCTCGTCGGTGGCGGCGGACAGCAGGATCGCCCCGCGGAACACCATGGAGACCATGTCGGCGACGCCGGCCACGGCCAGGAACGCCACCGCGAGCCACAGGCTGCCGCTCAGCCCGAAACCGGTGATGGCGGCCCCCCAGACGACGACCGCGCCGATCACCATCCAGCCGTGCCGGCGGGCCCGCGAGAAGGTGCCGGAGAACAGTCCGCCGGCCACCGCGCCGATGGGGATCGCCGCGAACAGCAGGCCGAGCGCGAGCCCCTCGCCGTAGGGCGCGTACGTCTCGGCGGCGAGTTGCGGGAACAGGGCCCGGGGCATGCCGAGGACCATGGCGACGATGTCGGCCAGGAAGGACAGCAGCAGCACCTTGTGCCCGGCGATGTAGCGGAAGCCGGCCACGACCTCGCGCACGCCCGCGCGCCGCACCGCCGTGCCCGCCGACGGCGGCAGGGAAGGCAGCCTGTAGACCGCCCACACGGTGACGCACAGGGCCAGGGCGTCGATCAGGTACAGCTCGGGCAGTCCGATCACCGGTATCAGCGCACCGGCGAGCAGCGGGCCGACCACCTGCCCGGTCTGCATGACGGTCGAGCCGAGGGCGTTGGCGGCGGGCAGCTCGTCCTCGGGCACCAGGCGGGCGATGGAGGCGTTGCGGGCCGGGGCGTTGAGGCCCCAGAAGGCCTGTTGCAGCGCGAGCAGCAGCATCAGCGCGGCCACCGACTCCAGGCCGGCGACCGCCTGTATCCAGAAGAGCAGCGAGGTCACCGCGATGCCGGTGTTGGTGATCAGCAGCAGCTTGCGGCGGTCCATGGTGTCGGCCACCGCACCGCCCCACAGCGCGAACACGACGAGCGGCAGCAGACCGGCGAGGCTCGCGGCGCCGACCCAGGCCGAGGAGCCGGTGATGTCGTAGATCTGCTTCGGTACGGCGACGGCGGTGAGCTGGCTGCCGACGGCCGTGACGATGGTCGAGGACCACAGTCTGCGGTAGGCCGGGCGGCGCAGCGGGCGGGTGTCCATGGCCCAGCGGCGCCACCCCCGCTGCCGTGCTCCGTCCGGCGCCGGGGCGGTCGTGTCCGGTTCGGTGGCGCTCTCGCCGCTGCTCTCGCTGGTGTCCACGCGCTTCCTACGTGCTCGGTACATCTTTCGGTTGCGGGGATCACTATCGCAGCTCCGTTCGAGCACACCGGAACGCCCGTGGGCGGATCCGGCCCGGGTCAGGCCCGGATCCGGCCCGGCTCAGGCCCCGGCGACGAGCGAGACGCCGAGGACGATCATGGTGAGGGCCACCAGGCCGTCCAGGACCCGCCAGGCCGCGGGCCGGGCCAGGAAGCGGCCGAGGTAGCGGGCGCCGAAGCCGAGCGCGGCGAACCAGACCAGGCTGGCGACCGCGGCGCCGAGACCGAAGGTCCAGCGCAGCGGCCCCCGGTCGGCGGCGACGGAGCCCAGCAGGAAGACCGTGTCGAGGTAGACGTGCGGGTTGAGCCAGGTCAGCGCCAGGCAGGTGAGCACGGCCCGGCGGCGCGAGCCCGCGGCGTCGCCGTCCGTGCGCAGCGCATCGGACGGACGGAACACCCGCCGGGCGGCCAGGGCGCCGTAGCAGAGCAGGAAGGCACCGCCGATCCAGCCGACGGCGGTCAGCGCGCCCGGCCAGGCCACCACCACCGCACCGACGCCGCCGACACCGAGGGCGATGAGCACGGCGTCGGACAGCGCGCAGATCCCGACCACGGCGAGGACCGCGTCGCGGCGGACCCCCTGCCGAAGGACGAAGGCGTTCTGGGCGCCGATGGCGACGATGAGCGAGAGCCCGGTGCCGAATCCGGCGGCGGCCGCCGTGAGGGCGTTGTTCATGCCCTCGACGCTAGGCGGACGATCACAGGACGTACAGCTAAGGATTCTTACGTATCATTAGCCGATGTGATGACGACGTGACTCCGCCCTACGCGCCGACCTTCGCGGATCTGCCGCTGGACCACGTGCGCACCCTGCTGGCCGTGGTGGACGAGGGCACGTTCGACGCGGCCGCCGCCGCCCTGCACGTGACGCCGTCCGCGGTCAGCCAGCGGGTGAAGGCGCTGGAGCGGCGCACCGGCCGGGTGCTGCTGCTGCGCACCAAGCCGGTGCGGGCGACCGACTCCGGTGCCGTGCTGGTGCGGCTGGCCCGCCAGGTGGCGCGGCTGGAGCGGGACGCCTCGGCCGAGCTGGGCCTGCGGGGGGAGGGCGAGCCGACCCGGGTGTCGGTGGCGGTGAACGCGGACTCGCTGGCGACCTGGTTCCTGCCCGCCCTGACCCGCCTCCCCCGGAAGCCCGCCCTCTGCTTCGAACTGCGCCGCGAGGACGAGGGCCACACGGCGACGCTGCTGCGGGAGGGCGTGGTGATGGCGGCGGTGACGTCGTCGCCCGAACCGGTGCCGGGCTGCACGGTCCGGGAGCTGGGCCGGATGCGGTATCTCCCCTGCGCCGCTCCCGAATTCGCCGCCCGGCATCTGGCGGGACCGCCGCGGGAGTCCGTGGCCGACGCCCCCGTGGTGGTCTTCGACCGGCGGGACGACTTCCAGGACGCCTTCGCGCGGCGGCTCGGTCACGAGGGTGCGAGTGCCGTGCGGCACCACGTGCCGACCTCGGAGGGTTTCGCCGAGGCCGTCGCCGCCGGTCTCGGCTGGGGCATGGTGCCGCAGCCGCAGGCGGATCCCCTGCTGCGCACCGGCCGGCTCGTCTGCTTCGCCCCGGACCCGGCGGTGGACGTCACGCTGTACTGGCAGCAGTGGAGGCTCGACTCCCCCGCACTGGCCGCGGTGGCGGACGCCGTGGTGACGGCGGCCGCGCGGGCGCTGTGCCGGTAGGCGCCCGGCACCGGCACGGCGACCCGGGGCGGCCTCACCGGTTTCGCACCGCTGTCGACCGGTCACCCGCAACGGAGTAGGCCATGCCCGAAGACGCGAACGATACCGATCGCAGGTGACTTTGATGGACAACTGGCGAGAGCACGCCGCATGCCGGACGGAGGATCCCGACCTGTTCTTCCCGATCGGCACCACCGGCCCGGCCGCATTGCAGACCGAGCAGGCAAAGGCGGTCTGCCGGACCTGTCCGGTCCAGGAGCAGTGCCTGCGCTGGGCGCTCGACACCGGGCAGACCATCGGTGTCTGGGGCGGCACCGGCGAGCTGGAACGCCGGGCGCTCAAGCGGCGCGAGGCATCGCGGCGCAGGTCCGGCTGATTTCCGGCGCCCGTGCCGGACACAGCCCGGCAGCCAAATCCTCGGCCGTGGGAGGACCGCCATGAGCGTGCGCGTGCGCCGCGTCTACGACCCGCCGGAGCCGGACGACGGCGTGCGGGTCCTGGTGGACCGGCTGTGGCCCCGGGGCGTGTCGAAGGACGCGGCGCGGGTGAACGAGTGGCCCAAGGGGCTCACCCCGTCGACCGGGCTGCGCCGCTGGTACCACGCGGGCGAGGGCTCGTACGACGAGTTCGCGCGCCGGTACGAGGCGGAGCTGACCGCCCCCGAGGCGAGCGAACTCCTCGACCGCGTGCGGGAAATGGCCGCGGCGGGCGATGTGACGCTGCTGACCGCGGCCAAGTCGCCCGGCGAGAGCCACGCCGCCGTGCTGCTCCGCCTCCTCGACGAGGGCTGAGGGGGGGCGGAGCGGCCGATGGGCGGGCGCGTCGCTCAGGCGGTCTGCCGTGCCGCGGCCCGCCCCGCCGCCCGTCCGGAGAACAGGCAGCCGCCGAGGAAGGTGCCCTCCAGCGCGTTGTACCCGTGCACCCCTCCCCCGCCGAAGCCGGCCACCTCACCGGCCGCGTACAGGCCCTCGACCGGGGTGCCGTCGGCGCCCAGGGCGCGGGAGTCGAGGTCGGTCTGGATGCCGCCGAGGGTCTTGCGGGTGAGGATGTGCAGCTTGACGCCGATCAGCGGACCCGCCGCGGGATCGAGGATACGATGCGGGGCGGCGACCCGGCCGAGGCGGTCGCCGATGTAGCGGCGGGCGTTGCGGATGCCCTGCACCTGGGCGTCCTTGGCGTAGGGGTTGGCCAACTGAAGGTCGCGGGCCTCGATCTGGCGCCGGAGGGCCGCGGCGTCCAGGAGCGGCTCGTCGGTCAACCGGTTCATCTTGTCGACCAGTTGCTCCAGGTCCGGCGCGGTCACGAAGTCGGCGCCGTTGCGCAGGAACGCGTCCACCGGGCCCGGTGCTCCCCTGCCGAGCACGCGTTCGCGCAGGAAGCCGGCGCGGTCCTTGGCGGTGATGTCGGGGTTCTGCTCGGAGCCGGAGAGCGCGAACTCCTTCTCGACGATCTTCCGGGTGAGGACGAACCAGGAGTGGTCGTGTTCCGCGAGACCCTCGGCCGTGCGCAGATGGCGCAGGGTGCCCAGGGTGTCGTAGCCGGGCAGGTACGGCTCCGGCAGCCGGCGGCCGAGCGCGTCGAACCACATGGAGGACGGCCCGGGCAGGATGCGGATGCCGTGGCCGGGCCAGATCGGGTCCCAGTTGCGCCCGTCGACGTAGGCGGGGACGCCAGTGACCATCTCGGCGGGCGGGGTCCCCAGGCGCTCGGGCCAGTGACGGCGGACGATGTCGTGGTCGGCGCCGATGCCGCCGGAGGTGACGACGACGGCCTGGGCGGTGAGTTCGAACGCACCGGCCGCGTCGCGGCTGGAGGCGACGCCGCGCGGTGAGTCGTCCGGCACGAGGACCGTGCCGCGCACCCCGCGCGCGGTGCCGCCCTCGACGATCAGGTGGTCGACGCGGTGGCGGTGGTGAACGGTGAGCAGCCCGTCCCGCACGGCCTGCTTCGCGTACCGCACGAAGGGCTCGACGACCCCCGTGCCGGTGCCCCAGGCGATGTGGAAGCGGGGCACCGAGTTGCCGTGTCCGCCCGCCCTCAGGTCGCCGCGCTCGGCCCAGCCGACGGTGGGCAGGAAGGTGATGCCGTGCCCGGCCAGCCAGGACCGCTTCTCCCCCGCCGCCCACTCCACGTACGCCCGCGCCCAGCGCACCGCCCAGGAGTCCTCGTCCTCGGTCCGGTCGAAGCCCGCGCTGCCCTGCCAGTCGTTCCAGGCCAGGTCGAAGGAGTCCTTGACGCCGAGCCGGCGCTGCTCCGGGGAGTCGACGAGGAAGAGACCGCCGAAGGACCAGAAGGCCTGCCCGCCGAGATTGGCCGCGTTCTCCTGGTCCACCAGGGCGACCCTCCTGCCCCGGCTGGTCAGCTCGTGGGCCGCGACCAGGCCCGCCAGACCCGCTCCGACCACGATGACGTCGGCATCCATGGCGACCGTCCCTTCCTGTTCTGTCATTGAGGCGTGCTGCCGTCGGTGAGCAGCGCGGTGAGCAGCTGTCCCAGCCAGACCCGGGCGCCTGCGACGTCCCGGTCCAGGAGCAGTTGGGTGGTGACCCCGTCGTAGGCGGCGACCACGGCGTGCGCGGCTTCCCCCGCGTCGCCGAGGACGGCGGGCGGCGCGGTGTGTCCGCGGGCCCTGGCGAGCCGGTCGGCGATCGCGCGCCTGAGGCGGGCCCGGTGCTCCAGCAGGACCCGGGCGACCTCCGGGTCGCGGGCGGCGTGCACCAGGAAGTCCGTCTTCACCAGGAGCCAGTCGCGGTCGAGGAGCAGCACCTCGGTGACGCGCTCCACGGCGGCGGGGACGTCCAGACCGGGTCCGTCGGCGGCGAGGGCGGCGGTCACCTGCTCGGCGATCAGGTCGGCCCGCTGCTCGTAGAGGGCGAAGAACAGCTCGTCGAGGCTGTCGAAATTGGAGTAGAAGGCGCCCCTGCTGTACCCGGCGGCCTCGCAGACCTCCTCGATCGACACCCGCCCGAAGCCCTTGGCGGCGAACACCGCGAACGCGGCGTCCAGGAGGTTCGCGCGGGTGCGCACACGCCGCCTGGTCACCCGCCCGGTGGTCGCCTTCGCCGTCATGCCCGGCCCCTTCGCTCGCTTCGATGCGCGAATGTATCGGATACACCGGCGTATCGAAAGGGGCGGTCACGGAAGGACGGCCACGACAGTTAGAACACACTTTCGAACAAGGAGTAGGCTGGTCCCATGACCACGCACCTCCAGGGCTCGCTCTTCGACCAGACCGACGAGGTCCGGCTGGGTTCGCTCGACGGACTGCGCCGCACGCACCTCGGTGCCGGAGCCTGGATCGACCTGCTCCCGGGGTGGCTGAGCGGCGCCGACGCGCTGTTCGAGCGGCTGTCCGCCGAGGTCCCCTGGCGCGCGGAGCGGCGGGAGATGTACGAGCGCGTCGTCGACGTGCCCCGGCTGCTGGCGTTCTACGGCGTGGCCGACCCGCTGCCGGACCCCCTGCTGGCCGAGGCGCGCGACGCCCTGTCGGCCCACTACGCCGAGGAGCTGGGCGAGCCCTTCACCACCGCGGGCCTGTGCCACTACCGCGACGGCCGGGACAGCGTCGCCTGGCACGGGGACCGGATCGGGCGCGGCGCCCGCCAGGACACGATGGTCGCCATCCTCTCGGTGGGCGCGCCCCGGGACCTGCTGCTGCGCCCGGCGGGCGGCGGCGGGCAGACCGTGCGCCGCCCGCTGGGCCACGGCGACCTGATCGTGATGGGCGGCTCCTGCCAGCGCACCTGGGAGCACTGCGTCCCCAAGAGCACCCGCGCCGCCGGGCCCCGCATCAGCGTCCAGTTCCGCCCGCACGGCGTGCGCTGAGGGCCGGTCAACCGCCCGGGCCCGGTTTCTGGTTGGCTGTCCCGCGCGGGGGCATCCGACCTGGAACGCGGGAGATCATGAGCGCGGACGTACGGCAAGTGGCCGACGGCACCTATCTGGTGCACGGCGGCAACACCAACTGGGCCATCCTCACCGACGGCGACGCGGTGACCCTCGTCGACACCGGCTACCCCGGCGACCGCCGGGCACTGCTCGACTCACTGGCCGCCGTCGGGAGTTCACCCGAGGCGGTGGCGGCCGTGCTGATCACCCATGCCCACAACGACCACCTGGGCTCGGCCGAGTACCTGCGCGCCACCCACGGCACCCCGGTCCTGCTGCACGAGGCCGAGGTGCCGCACGCGCGGCGGGACTTCCTCCAGCAGGTGTCGGTCGGCACGGTGCTGCGCAACGCCTGGCGCCCCGGCGTACTGCCGTGGATGGCGCACGTGCTGCGCACCGGCGGCACCGAACAGCACCCGGTGACCGCTCCCGCGCCCTTCCCGGCGGACGGTGCCCTCGACCTGCCCGGCCGGCCCGTGCCGGTGCACACCCCGGGGCACACCGACGGCCACTGCGTCTACCACCTCCCCGACGCCGGGGTGGTGATCTCCGGCGACGCGCTGGTGAGCGGGCACGCCATCTCCCGGATCGAGGGACCGCAGCTGCTGCCCGACCTGTTCCACCACGACCGGACGCGCGCGATCGCCTCGCTCGACGTCATCGCCGGGCTGGCGGGCGACCTGCTGCTCCCGGGGCACGGTCCCGTCCACCGCGGGCCGGTGAAGGACGCCGCGGAACGGGCCCGGGAACGGGCGTTCTAGAGTCGGGGCATGGCCTTGCAGATCAGCGCCACCAATCCGGAGCACCCCGCGCTCCTGCTCGAACTGCCCTGGCAGCTGCCGCTGGAGCAGTGGCCCGAGGAGTACCTCGTGCCCCTGCCCCGCGGCATCTCCCGGCACGTGGTCCGCTACGCGCGCGCCGGGGACGAGGTGATCGCCGTCAAGGAGCTGGCCGAGCGGCCCGCGCTGCGCGAGTACCAGCTGCTGCGCGATCTGGACCGGCTCGCCATCCCGGCGGTGGACGCGCTGGCCGTGGTCACCGGCCGCTCCGACGCCGCCGGTGAGGCGCTGGAACCGGTGCTGGTCACCCGGCACCTGGGCGGCTCGCAGCCGTACCGGTCGATGTTCGAGACGACGCTGCGCCCGGCGACCATGCACCGGCTGATGGACGCCCTCGCGGTGCTGCTCGTCCGGCTGCACCTGGCCGGATTCGCCTGGGGGGACTGCTCGCTGTCCAACACCCTCTTCCGGCGCGACGCGGGCGCCTACGCCGCCTACCTGGTCGACGCCGAGACCGGCGACCTGCACCCGCGGCTCAGCGACGGCCAGCGCGGCTACGACCTCGACCTGGCCCGGGTGAACATCAGCGGGGAACTGCTCGACCTGGAGGCCTCCGGGGCGCTGCACCCCTCCGTCGACCCGGTCGAGTTCGGCACCGAGATCTGCGCCCGCTACCGGAGCCTGTGGGAGGAGCTGACCCGCACCTCCGTCTATCCGGCGGGCAAGTACCACTACATCGAGCGCCGGATCCGGCGCCTGAACGACCTCGGTTTCGACGTGGCCGAGATGCAGATCGAGCACGCCTCCAACGGCGACACCGTCACCTTCGTGCCCAAGGTCGTCGATGCCGGCCACCACCAGCGCCAGCTGCTGCGCCTGACCGGCCTGGACGCCGAGGAGAACCAGGCCCGGCGGCTGCTGAACGACCTGGAGAGCTGGATGGCCACCCAGGACGACTACGCCCCGGGCGACCCCCTCGGCGCCCGCCCGGAGGTCCTCGCCCACCGCTGGGTGCGCGAGGTCTTCCGGCCCACCGTGCGCGCCGTGCCGCTGGAGCTGCGCGGGGCGATGGACCCGGCGGAGATCTACCACGAGCTGCTGGAGCACCGCTGGTACCTGTCCGAGCGGGCCCAGCACGACATCGGCCTGGACACGGCGGTCGAGGACTACCTCGTCAACATCCTGCCCACGGCCCGGGAAACCCTGCGGCCCACGGCGGACTGAGCGGCGCGGCCAAGGCTCAGCTGTGCGGGACCACCGCCACCGGGCACCCCGCGTGGTGCAGCACGCCGTGCGCCACCGACCCGATCCGGGCGCCGACGGCCGTACGGCGGGCGCGGCGGCCGACGACCATCAGCTGGGCGTTCGCGGACACCGACAGCAGCACCTGGCCCGCGCTGCCCATCTCCACGTGTTCGACCACCGGTACGTCGGGGAAGCGCTCGCGCCACGGTGCGAGCGCCTCGCCGAGCGCCTTGTGCTCGTACTGCTCCAGGCCCCCGGCCTCGTCGGCCAGCGCCATCGAGCCGGGGCTGTAGGTGAAGACCGTCGGCAGGGCCCAGGCCCGCACGGCGCGCACGGTGGCGCCCCGCGCGGCGGCCGCCTCGAAGGCGAATCCGATGACGTCGGCGCTGTCCTCCGGCTCGCCCTGCTGGCCCACGACGACCTCGCGGCCCGCGGCCTCGGCGGCGGCCTCGTCACCGGCCCGCACGAGGACGACCGGCCGGGTCGCCTCGGCGATCACCTGCCGGCCGACCGAGCCGAGCAGGAAGCCGACGACCGCCCCGTGGCCGCGCGAGCCGAGGACCAGCGTCTCGGCCTCGGCCGCGGCGGCGAGCAGCGCCGCGACCGCGTCGCCCTCGCGGACGTCGGTGGTCACCGTCAGGCCGGGGTGCCGTTCGGTGACCGTCCCCACGGCCCGGGCGAGGGCGTCGCGCGCCCAGGTCTCCTGCGTCTCCCGGTCCACCGTGCCGGCCGCGCCCTGCCCCTGGAACCGCCAGGCGTGCACGACGTGCAGCGGGGCCCGGCGGCGGACCGCCTCCCTCGCCGCCCAGGCCAGTGCGGCCAGGCTCTCCTCCGAACCGTCCGAGCCTGCCGTGATCGGGCGCGTCATGCGGGTCCCTCCCTGGGTCGCGGGAACGTCGTTCTCGCGGCCCAGTCTTCCCCAAGCCGCCCGCACGGCCGCACCGGGGGGAGCGGACGCACGCCGGTGGTCTCCCCCGCCGCCCGAGCGAGGACCGGCGATCGAACATACGATGGCCGCAGGCCGGTGTGGTGACGGGGACGCCGTGCCGTGAATCCGGCCGCTCGACGTGGGGGACGTATGGCACAGGCCGACGGGGAGACACGGACCGTCATCATGACCGTGGACGACGATCCGGGGGTCTCCCGCGCCGTCGCCCGCGACCTGCGGCGGCGCTACGGGGCCACGTACCGGATCGTGCGCGCGGAGTCCGGCGAGTCGGCGCTCGGCGCACTGCGGGAACTGAAACTGCGCGGCGACCTGGTGGCCGTGATCCTCGCCGACTACCGGATGCCGCAGATGAACGGCATCGAGTTCCTCGAACAGGCCCTGGACGTGTATCCGGGCGCCCGGCGGGTGCTGCTGACGGCGTACGCGGACACCAACGCGGCGATCGACGCGATCAACGTGGTCGATCTGGACCACTACCTGCTCAAGCCCTGGGACCCGCCCGAGGAGAAGCTCTACCCGGTCGTGGACGACCTGCTGCAGGCCTGGCGCACCGGCGACCACCGTCCGGTGCCCAGCACCAAGGTCGTCGGGCACCGCTGGTCGGCGCGGTCCTCGGAGGTCCGGGAGTTCCTGGCCCGCAACCAGGTGCCCTACCGCTGGTACTCCGCGGACGAGCCGGAGGGGCGGCGGCTGCTGTCGGCGGCCGGGCAGGACGGACAGCGGCTGCCGGTGGTGATCACGCCGGACGGGACCCCACTGGTGGAGCCGGAGGCGCCCGACCTGGCCGCGCGGGTGGGCCTGGCGACCACGCCGACGGCCGACTTCTACGACCTGGTGGTGATCGGCGGCGGCCCGGCGGGGCTCGGCGCGGCCGTGTACGGGGCCTCGGAGGGGCTGCGGACGGTCCTGGTGGAGCGGTCGGCGACCGGCGGGCAGGCCGGGCAGAGCTCCCGCATCGAGAACTACCTGGGCTTCCCCGACGGCGTCTCCGGCGGCCAGCTCACCGAGCGGGCCCGGCGGCAGGCGGCGAAGTTCGGCGCCGAGATCCTCACCGCGCGCGAGGTGACCGGCCTGGAGGCGAACGGCGCGGCGCGGGTGGTCCGGTTCTCGGACGGCTCGGAGATCGCCGCGCACAGCGTCATCCTGGCGACCGGCGTGTCCTACCGGCAGCTGACCGCGCCGGGCACCCACGACCTGGCCGGCTGCGGGGTGTTCTACGGCTCGGCGCTGACCGAGGCGGCCTCCTGCCAGGGCCACGACGTGTACATCGTCGGCGGCGCCAACTCGGCCGGGCAGGCGGCGATGTACCTGGCCAGGGGCGCCAAGTCCGTGACGCTGCTGGTGCGCGGCGACTCCCTGGCGGCGTCGATGTCGTACTACCTGATCCAGCAGATCGAGGAGACGCCCAACATCCACGTGCGCTGCGGCACCGTCGTCGAGAGCGCGCACGGCGACGGCCACCTGGAGCGCCTGACGCTGCGCGACGCGGTCGGCGGCGCCACCGAACTCGTCGACGCGCAGTGGCTGTTCGTGTTCATCGGCGCGGCTCCGCTGACCGACTGGCTGGACGGCACGGTGCTGCGGGACGAGCGCGGCTTCATCCTCGCCGGGCCGGACCTCACCCCGGACGGGCGGCCACCGGCCGACTGGGAGCTGGACCGGCCGCCGTACCACCTGGAGACCAGCGTCCCGGGCGTGTTCGTGGCGGGCGACGCCCCCGCGGGGTCCGCCAAGCGGGTCGCGTCCGCCGTCGGAGAGGGAGCCATGGCCGTGATGCTCGTCCACCGGTACCTGGAGCAGTCGTGAGCGGGCGGCCGATGCCGTGCAGCCCCGAGGAGGTCGGGAAGCTGTTCCTGTTCGAGGGGCTGACGCCCGAGCAGCTGGGCCGGCTGTGCGCCGAGGGCCGGGTGGAGCTGTTCGACCCGGGCCCCGTGTACGCGGAGGGCGAGGACGCCACCTGCTTCTACGTGATGCTGGAGGGGACGGTCGTGCTGACCCGCCGGGTCGGCGGGGACGAGGTGGAGACCAACCGCACCTCGCAGCGCGGGGTGTACGCGGGCGCGATGCAGGCGTACGTCGGCGACCGGGTGCCGCAGGTCTACAACAACTCGATGCGGGTCACCGAGCCGACGCGGTTCTTCGTGCTGCCTGCGGACACCTTCGCGGCCGTCATGCGGGAGTGGTTCCCGATGGCGGTGCATCTGCTGGAGGGGCTGTTCTTCGGGTCCAAGAACACCCAGCGCGCCATCGGCCAGCGCGAGCGGCTGCTGGCGCTGGGCTCGCTGTCCGCGGGTCTCACCCACGAGCTGAACAACCCGGCGGCGGCCGCGGTGCGGGCCACCTCGACGCTGCGGGAGCGGGTGGCGAAGATGCGGCACAAGCTCGCCGTGATCGCCGAGGGCCCGTTCTCCCGCGACGCGCTCGCGGGGCTCATCGAGATACAGGAGCGCACGGCGGAGCGGGTCGCCAAGGCGCCCTCGCTCAGCCCGCTGGAGGCCGCCGACCGGGAGGACGCCCTCGGCGACTGGCTGGCGGACCACGGGATCGAGCAGGGCTGGCAGCTGGCGCCGACCTTCGTGCAGGCCGGTCTGGACACCGAGTGGCTGGAGCAGGTCGCGGCGGCCGTGGACGCGGAGATCCTGCCGGGAGCGGTCGGCTGGCTCAACTACACGGTCGAGACCGAGCTGCTGATGAACGAGATCGCGGACTCCACCGCCCGCATCTCGCACCTGGTGGACGCGGCCAAGCAGTACGCGCAGCTCGACCGGGCGCCCCACCGCACGGTCGACGTCCACGAACTCCTCGACAGCACCCTGCTGATGCTCTCCGGGAAGATCGGCCCGCGGATCGAGGTCGTCAAGGAGTACGACCGTACGGTGCCCGACGTCCCGGCGTATCCGGCGGAGCTGAACCAGGTGTGGACCAACCTGATCGACAACGCGGTCGCCGCGGTGAACGGCGCGGGCGGCGAGGGGACGCTGACCGTGCGGACGGCACTGCACCACGACCGGCTGCTGGTGGAGTTCCGGGACACCGGCACCGGGATCGCCCCGGAGATCCGGGAGCGCATCTTCGACCCGTTCTTCACCACCAAACCGGTGGGCGAGGGCACCGGGCTCGGTCTGGACATCTCCTGGCGGATCGTGGTCAACAAGCACCACGGCAGCCTCCAGGTCGAGTCCGTGCCGGGCGACACCCGTTTCCAGGTGCTCCTGCCGCTCACCGCCGCGGAAGCCGATCCGACCGAGCCGACCGAGCCGACCGAGCCGACCGAGCCGACCGATCCAGCCGATCCGACCGAGGAGCCGGTATGACCAGCGACACCGGAATCGACCCCACCGTCCCGCCGAGCGGCACCGGCTGCGCCGAGTGCGACGCGGCCGACGGCTGGTGGTTCCACCTGCGGCGCTGCGCGAGCTGCGGCCACGTCGGCTGCTGCGACAGCTCGCCGGGACAGCACGCGACCGGCCACTACCGGTCCACCGGGCATCCGGTGGTGCAGAGCTTCGAGCCGGGCGAGGACTGGTACTGGGACTACGCGACCAACGAGGTCCGCGAGTCGGGCCCGGACCTCGCCCCGCCCGGCAGCCACCCGGCCGACCAGCCGGCGCCCGGCCCGGCGGGCCGGGTCCCGGCGGACTGGGCGGCCGCCCTGCACCGCTGACCCGGCCGCGGGGCCGGGGACGGGGAGGCCCGCCGCCCGGCCCGCGTGTCAGGATGGGCGGCGTGTCGCAGACCTCACTCACCAGCCCGCTCGTCGGCCGCGAGGACGAACTCGCGCGTCTCACCGGCGTACTGGAGCGCGCCCGCGCCGGCGAGGCCCGCGCGGTCCTGGTCGCCGGGGACGCCGGGGTCGGCAAGACCCGGACCCTGGACGAGGTCGCCGGGCGGGCCGCCGCGGCCGGGACGACCGTGCTCACCGGTCACTGCGTGGACCTGGGCGACGTGGGTCTGCCGTATCTGCCGTTCACCGAGATCCTGGGCCTGCTCGCCGCCGACGAGCGGTTCGCCGCCGTGCTGGCCGGGCATCCGGTGGCCGACCGGCTGCTCGGCGGCGGCCCGGACGACGGGACCGACGCCGCGCCCTCGCGGCTGCGGCTCTTCGAGGGCGTGGCCGCGCTGCTCACCGACCTGGCGGACGTCGCACCGCTGCTGCTGGTCCTGGAGGACCTGCACTGGGCCGACCAGTCCTCCCGGGACCTGCTGAGGTTCCTGCTCAGCCGGGGAGTCCTGCAGCGTCCGGCGGGCGGGGCGCCCGGCCACCGGCTCGCGCTGTTCGCCTCCTACCGGGCGGACGACCTGCACCGCCGCCATCCGCTGCGCCCGCTGCTGGCCGAGCTGGTGCGCCTGCCCGGCGTGGAGCGGCTGGAGCTGCGTCCGCTGCCGGACGCCGACGTGGCCCGGCTGGTGCGCTCGCTGCGGCAGCGGCGGCTGCCGGACACCACCGTGCGCCGGATCGTCGAACGGGCCGAGGGCAACGCCTTCTACGCCGAGGAGCTGGTCGCCGCCACGGACGCGCCGGCCGGGGGCGTCCCCAGCGGACTGGCCGACGTCCTGCTCATCCGCTTCGAGCAGCTGTCCGAGACCGCCCAGCAGGTGCTGCGCACCGCCGCAGTGGCGGGCCGCCGGGTGGGGCACGACCTGCTGCGGGACGCCGTCGGGCTGCCCGAGGGGGAGCTGGAGTCGGCGCTGCGCGAGGCGGTGGAGCGGCAGTTGCTGGTCTCCGGCGACGGGGGCGCCTACTCCTTCCGGCACGCCCTCGCCCGGGAGGCGGTCTACGCCGACCTGCTGCCCGGTGAACGGGCCCGGCTGCACGGCGCGTTCGCCCGGCTGCTCGCCGGTCCGGACCGCCGGTCGGACCACGCGGCCGAACGCGCGCACCACTACCGCGAGAGCCACGACCTGCCGGAGGCGCTCGCCGCGTCCCTGGAGGCCGCCGACCACGCCCAGCGGGTCGGCGCGCCCGCCGAGGAGCTGCGGCACGTCGAGGCGGCGCTCGACCTGTGGACGGCGGTCGACGCCGCCGCGCGTCCCGCCGGACCCGACGCGGTGACGCTGACGCTGCGCGCCTCGGCGGCCGCCGTGCACGCCGGTGAGCTGCACCGCGCGGTCTCCCTCACCCGCTCCGCGCTGGCGGGCCTCGGCCAGGACGCGGACCTGGAGCTGGCCGCCCGCGTCCGCTACACCCTGGCCGGCAATCTGCTGAGCGTCGACAACCTGGAGTCCGCGTACGCCTACAGCAGCGAGGCGCTGGGCCTGATCCCCGCCGAGCCGCCCTCGTCGACGTGGGTGTGGGCGGCGGCCACGCATGTGACGGCGGCCCGCCAGGTCGGTGAGAACGAGACGGCGCTGCGGGTGGCCCGCCGGGCGCTGGGGGCCGCCGAGGAGCTGGGGGTCACCGACGCCCGCGCCGACCTGCTGATCTCCCTGACGAGCCTGGAGGGTCACAACCGCGCCACCCCCGGGGGCCGGGAGCGGCTCCTGGAGGCACGCGAGCTGGCGCGGCGGGCGGGCAACGCGCCCGTGGAGCTGCGGGCGCTGTTCAACCTCGCCATCGGCTGCTTCGAGTCCGGCGACCTGAAGGAGTGCCTGCCCTGGGCGTCGGAGGGACTGGACCGGGCCCGCCGCTCCGGGCTGCTGTCCTCGCCCTACCCGCGGGAGATGCGGTATCTGCGGCTGCTGGTGCGGTACACGCTGGGCCACTGGGACGAGGTGCTGCGCGAGTCCGCCGAGGACGCCGGGGAGCGGCCGGCCCTGGACGGTCACGCCCTCGGGCCCGGGCTGTACGTGGCGCTGGCGCGCGGTGACTCGGAGGCGGTCGACCGGGCCCGCGCGCTGTTGAGCGGGCCGTTCGACTGGATGGCGCGGATGGTCGCGGGCGTCGTGCTGACCGACGCGGCGGCGCTGCGCGGGGACGCGGAGGACGCCGTGCGGTGGATGCGGTCCAGCGTCGAGACGCTCACCGAGGCGGGCACGCGGCCCACCGTGACCCTCCGCCTCGCCACCCTCGCGCTGTCCGCCGTCGCCGACACCGTGAGCGAGCTGCGCCGGGCCGGGGACGAGGCCGGGGTGGTCCGCTGGACGGAGACGGCGGCCGAACTGCTGGCCGACGCCCGCTGGTCCGCCGCGCACGGTTACGACGACGACCCGCAGGGCCCGGAGGGCCAGGCGTGGCTGGCGCGCGCGGAGGCCGAGTGGTCCCGGGTCGCCGACGCCGCGCCGGACCCGGCGGCGTGGGAGAAGGCGGTGGCCGCGTTCACGTACGGCGACGCCTATGAACGGGCGCGGTGCAGGCTGCGGCTGGCCGAGGCCCTGCTGGCCGCCGACCGCCGCGAGGAGGCGGCCGCCGAGGCCGACGCCGTACGCCGGGAGGCCGACCGGCTCGGCGCGACGGTGCTGCGCGAGCGGCTCGACGACCTGGCCCGCCGCGGCCGGCTCACGGGCCCGGCACCGGCCGGAGCGGGCGCCGCGGCGCTGACCGCCCGTGAGCAGGACGTCCTGCGGCTGCTCGCGCTGGGGCACAGCAACCGCCGGATCGGGGAGGAGCTGTTCATCAGCGCCAAGACCGCCAGCGTCCACGTGTCCAACATCCTCGCCAAGCTGAACGCGGCCAGCCGCACGGAGGCGGTCGCGGTCGCCCACCGGCAGGGCCTGGTCGCCCCGGAGCCGACGTCGTCGCACTGAGGCGGGCCCCGGGAACCCCCGCCGCCGGGCGGACGTTGACCCGGCACCGGTACCCGGAGCGCGCACCACGACACAGGACGGCACGATGAGCGACTTGGTCCCCGGGGGCAACGTCCCTCTGCCGGGCGGCCCCGTGAGCGTACGGGTGCCCGCCGGCTTCGACGTGTCGGCGCTCGTCACGGACGACGGCGGCAAGGTCGGGAGCGACGAGGACTTCGTCTTCTACAACCAGCCGGAGGCGCCCGGCGCGAGGCTGCGGGGGGACACGCTCACCGTCGATCCGGCGCGGCTGCGGCCGGGCGCCACCCGGGTGACGGTGGCGGTCGGCCCGTCGGACCCCGGCACCGCCCTGAGCGCGCTCCCCTCCCCCACCGTCCATGTCACCGACGCCCGCGGCCGGGCCGTCACCCGGTTCACCCCCGCGCGTGCCGGGCAGGAGACCGTGCTGCTGCTCGTGGAGTTCTACCGGCGCGGCGAGGGCTGGAAGGTGCGCGCCCTGGGGCAGGGGTACGCGGACGGACTCGCCGGACTGGCCCGGGACTTCGGCGTGGAGGTGAGCGACGAGGCGCCGCCGGAGTCCGCCGCGGGGCCGGACCCGGTCCCGCCGGGGGCCGAGTCCGACGGCTTCCTGGTGCTGGTCAACTCGGCCCGCGCCGCGGCCGGTTCGCCTCCGGTGCGGGCCGACTCCCGGCTGCTCGCCGCGGCCCGGGCGCACGCCGCCGCCATGGCCGCCGCGGGCACCCTGAGCGTCGAGACGCGGGACGGCGTCTCGGTCCACCAGCGCGTCGTCTCGGCCGGGTTCGCGTATCTCACCGTCGGCGAGCACCTGGTCTCGGGTCCGCGCACGCCCGCCGAGTTCGTCGCGTACTGCCTGCGCACCGAGCGCACCCGGCGCCCGCTGCACGACGGCCGCTTCACGCACGCCGGGTGGGCGCACGTCACCGGCGGGCCTGCGGGCGACACGTACTGGACGGCGGTGTGGGCGGTGCCGCTCACCCCGGACGGCCTGGCCCGTACGACGGCGGAGGTCGCCGCCCTCACCAACCGGGAGCGGGCGGGGGCGGGGCTGCCCGCCCTGTCCGTCGACGCCCGGCTGACCGCCGCGGCGCAGGCGCACAGCGCGGACATGGTGGCCCGCGACTTCTACTCCCACACCGATCCGGACGGCGGCCAGCCCTGGGACCGGGCCGCCGCCGCGGGCGCCGCCCGGCGCACGGTCGGCGAGAACATCGCCTGCGGCCAGCGCTCCCCCGCCGACGTGGTCGAGGGCTGGATGAACAGCCCGGGGCACCGGGCCAACATCCTCAAGGCCGACTTCACCCACATCGGTGTCGGGCTGGCCGGCGGCGGCCGTGCGGGCACGTACTGGACCCAGCTCTTCGGCGGCTGAACTGTCCACCGGCCCCGGATCTTGGCGGAACGGGACACTCCGGGACAGGATGCCGTCATGAAGGGTGACCTCTTTTCCAGCGAGCACATGGTGCAGCCCGCCACAGCGCCGGGCATGACCGTCGAGAACTCCAAGTGCATCCGTTACGCGGTGAACGGCGAGATGCTCGCCCGGCAGGGCGCGATGATCGCCTACCGGGGCGGCCTCCAGTTCGAACGCAAGGGCCAGGGCGTGGGCGGCATGCTCAAGCGCGCGGTCACCGGCGAGGGGCTGCCACTGATGGCGGTGCGCGGACAGGGCGAGGCCTGGTTCGCGCACGAGGCCCAGAACTGTTTCATCGTCGAGGTGGAGCCGGGAGACGAGTTCACCGTCAACGGCCGCAACGTCCTGTGCTTCGACGCCTCGTTGTCCTACCGCATCGCCACCGTCAAGGGCTCGGGCATCGCCGGTGGCGGACTGTTCAACAGCGTTTTCACCGGACAGGGCCGGCTGGGCCTGGTGTGCGAGGGCAATCCGCTCGTCATCCCGGTCTCGCACCAGTACCCGGTCTACGTCGACACGGACGCGATCGTCGGCTGGTCCGCGGGGCTCTCGACCTCCCTGCACCGTTCGCAGTCGATCGGCTCGATGCTGCGCGGCGGTTCGGGCGAGGCGGTCCAGCTGCTGCTCCAGGGCGAGGGCTTCGTCGTCGTGCGGCCGAGTGAGGCGACGCCGCAGAAGACGCAGCAGCACTGACCCCTCCTTCCTCCCCCGGGATCCGTGTTGACCTTGGGTGCGTCGCGCGAAAGGGTGCGAGGGGGCGCGGATCACCGCCCGCGCCGGAAGGAAGAGTGCCTTGATCGGGATCACGGAGATCGAAGCCGCGGCCGAGCGGATCGCCGGACATGTCGTACGCACCCCGACCGTGCCCAGCCCGGGGCTGTCCGCGCTGCTCGGCGTCCCGGTCACCGCGAAGCTGGAGCTGCTCCAGCGCACCGGCTCGTTCAAGGCGCGCGGTGCCACGGCGAAGCTGCTGTCGCTGACCGAGGCCGAGCGGGCCGCCGGTGTCGTCGCGGTCAGCGGCGGCAACCACGGCATCGCGGTGGCGGTGATGTCCGCCGCCCTCGACGTGAAGGCCACGGTGGTCATGCCGCGTACGGCGCCGGCCCGTTCCGTGGAGATCGCGGAGGAGGCCGGCGCGGTGGTACGGCTCACCGACGGTATGGACAGTGCCTTCGCGCTCGTCGCCCGGCTCCGTGAGGAGGGGCTGACCCTGGTCCACCCCTTCGACGACCCCGTGGTGATCGCGGGGCAGGGCACCGTGGGACTGGAGTTCGCCGAGGACGCCCCGGACCTCACCGACGTGCTGGTGAGCATCGGCGGCGGTGGGCTGATCGCGGGCGTGGCGGCGGCGCTGCGGGCGCTGCGGCCCGGGGTGCGGATCTGGGGCGTGGAGACCGAGGGCGCCGAGGCCATGTCCCGGGCGCTCGCGGCGGGCGGGCCGCTCGCGGTGCCCCTGTCCTCGGTCGTCACCACGCTCAGTGCGCCGGCCGTCTCCCAGATGACGTACGACCATGTGTCGGAGCTGGTCAGCGAGGTGCTCGTGGTGCCGGACCGGGAGGCGGTGCGGGGTTCGCTGGCGCTCGCCGAGCACGCCAAGGTGTGGACCGAGCCCGCCGCCGGCTGTCTGCTCCCGGCGGCCCGGCGGGTCGTGGAGCGGGTGGGCGGCGACGCCCGGATCGGGCTCGTGGTGTGCGGGGGCAATGCCACGGTGGCCGACATGGCGGGGTGGGCGGACCGTTTCGGACTGCGCTGACGCGGGACCGGGTGCGGCCCGGCCCCGGCACGCCCCGTTTTTGAAGAAGGGTCAGAAACGGGGCCGCCGGGCGCGTTCGCTGAACGCACCGCCGTCCCCTCGACGTACCTCTGGTCGAGCAGAGAGCCGGCGGTGCGAACGAGGGATGGCCATGGGCAGGGCGCACGTCTCCACACACGAGCTGGTCGCCGGGCACTACCGCCTGTTCGAGGTCGTCCAGCGCGAGACGAACCGTGTCTGCTGGTCCGGGGAGGACACGAGGACGGGCCGCCCGTGCCTGGTCACGCAGATCGCGCTGCCGGAGCAAGGGGCCGGTGAGGCCGTCCGCCGGGCCCCGGACCGGGTGATCCGCACCGGCGAGACCATGGCCTCGCTGTGCCCCGGGCGGATCGCCGTGGTGCTCGACGCGGTGGTCGCGGACGGCATGCTGTGGACGGTGACCGAATGGGTCGCCGCTGTTCCGCTCGGTGACCTCCTCGACCGCCGGGGCGCGTTCGAATACGCCCGGGCCGCGCGCGTCGGCCTGGAGCTGCTGGCGGTGCTGGAGGCGGCGCACACCCACGGCGTGACGCACGGCGAGCTGAGCCCGGGGCAGGTCTTCGTGCGCGAGGAGGGCTCCGTCGTCGTCACCGGCTTCGGGCTGGCCGGCGCCACCCTCGCCCCGCGGCTGACCGCACCCGCGTACGCCTCGCCCGAGCAGGCCCGCGACGAGCGGATCGGGCCCGCGGCCGACCTGTGGACGCTGGGCGCGATCCTCTACACGATGGTGGAGGGCCGGCCGCCGTTCCGGGACCGGGGCCGGCCGGAGGCCACGCTGAGAGGGGTGGACCGGCTGCCGCTGCGCACGCCGGTGCGCGCCGGTCCGCTCGCCCGGGCCGTGCAGGGGCTGCTGCGCAAGAACTCCCGGGAGCGGCTGACCCGCCCGGTGGTGCGCGCGGCCCTCACCCGGGCGCTGGCGGAGGAACCCGGCACCACCGTGACCGAGGCGACCACCCGGCCCGGGCTTCGCGGTGTGTACGCCGCCGCCCGGCAGGCGGGCCGCGACCGGCCGCGGCGGGCCATGGCCGCCGGGACGGCCCTGGCCCTCGTGACCGTCACGGTCGCCGTCCTCGCGGTCCTCACCGCCACCGACGGGCTCCCCGGCACGGACGACGGCGCCGCCCCGGACGCCCGGCAGCGCCCCTCGTCGCCCGCCGCCCCGCCCACCGGCTCCGGCTCCGGTCCCGGTGCCGGTTCCGCGCCACCCCCCTCCCCCTCCGGTAGCCCGAGCCCGAGCGCCTCACCGTCGCGGCCGGGTGTCCCCGTTCCGGCCGGGTTCCACCGCTACGAGGCGCCGGAGGGCTTCTCCGTCGCCCTTCCCGGCACCTGGCGGCGACTGGACACCTCGCGGGTGCCGGACGGCGCGTACCGGGTGGTCTTCGGCGCGTCCGGCGACCCGCGCACCCTCGCCGTCACCTACAGCAGGAGCGCGGGCGCGGACGCGGTGGCCGTCTGGCGCGACGACGTCGAGCCGGGCCTCGCCCGCTCGGACGGCTACCGGCGGATCGGCGAGATCCGCGCGACCACCTACCGGGGGCGTGCGGCGGCCGACATGGAGTGGCTGGCCGGGGACGACGGCACCCGGGTCCACACCTTCGGCCGCGGCTTCCTGCTCGGCGGCGGACGCAGCTTCTCGCTGCGCTGGACGACTCCGGCGGGCGACTGGGACGACACCGCGAACGAACGGGCACTCGCCGCCTTCCTCGCGACCTTCCGCGAGGACGCGAGCTGACCCCTTCCGCTCCGTTTCCACCTGTTTTCCCCCGGGCCGGGCGGGGACTCGGCCGCCATGGCACACATCGGATACACGATGATGACCGAGCAGGCCGGCCCGCGGGAACTCGTCGGCCATCTGGTGCGGGCCGAGGAGGTGGGCTTCGACTTCTCGGTGACCTCGGACCACTACTTCCCCTGGCTGCGCTCACAGGGACACGCCCCCTACGCGTGGAGCGTGCTGGGCGCCGCGGCGCAGGCGACCTCCCGCATCCCGCTGATGACGTACGTGACGTGTCCGACCTTCCGGTACCACCCGGCGGTGGTGGCGCAGAAGGCGGCGACGCTGCAGTTGCTGTCCGAGGGCCGGTTCCGGCTGGGGCTCGGATCGGGCGAGAACCTCAACGAGCACGTGGTGGGCGGCGGCTGGCCGTCCGTCGACGTACGGCACGAGATGCTCCAGGAGGCCGTGGAGATCATCCGGGGACTCTTCGCGGGCGGTCACGTCAACCACCGCGGCACGCACTTCGACGTGGAGTCGGCCCGGCTGTGGGACCTGCCGGAGAGCGCGCCGCCCATCGGCATCGCCGTCTCCGGCGAGCGTTCCTGCAAGCTGGCGGGCGAGTCCGCCGACCTGGTGATCGCCACCGAACCGAAGGCGGGGCTGCTGGAGTCCTTCGACCGGCACGGCGGAACGGGCAAGCCGCGCGTGGGCCAACTGCCCGTCTCCTACGACCCCGACCGGGACACGGCGATCAAGCGGGCCCACGCGCAGTTCCGGTGGTTCGGCAGCGGCTGGAAGGTCAACTCCGAACTGCCGCACCCGGACTCCTTCGAGGCGGCCACCCAGTTCGTGACGCCCGACGACGTCGCCGAGTCCATCCCCTGCGGCGACGACCCGGACGCCTTCGTGGCGGCCGTACGCCCGTACGTCGAGGCCGGGTTCACCGAGATCGCGCTGGTGCAGATCGGCGGCGAGTCGCAGCCCGCCTTCCTGGACTGGTCGGAGCAGACCCTGCTGCCCGCGCTGCGCGAGGAGTTCGGCCGCGACTGAAACCCGGCACAGGTGAATCACCCGGATGACTGAGCATCTTGCCGCTGTGCGGGGTACCCGGGGGATCTACGTCCGTCCTCATGGAGGCCCTCGTGAACACCGCCGTGCACAAGACCCTGGTCGTGCAGCTCCAGGCGGGCGACACCGCCGACCGGTTCCCGGTGCTCGCCCACTTCGGGTACGACGCGGCGGACCCGTTCGCCCTCACCGTGGTCTTCAGCCACGACGGCCGGGTGCTCGCCCGCTGGGCGCTGGACCGGGAGATGGTCGCCGAGGGGCTCACCCGTCCGGTGGGCGTGGGCGACGTGCGGCTGCGGCCGGAGTCCCGGGAGATGTGGGACGAGCTGCGCATCGAACTCCTGGGTGCCGTCCGGGCCGACGGCGGCCGCCACCGTGCCGTGGTGTTCGTGTGGGCCGCGGCCGTCGACGCCTTCCTGCGCGAGACGCACACGGTGGTCCGGCCGGGGCGGGAACGCGTACACGTCGACGACTTCCTCGCCGAGCTGACGGCGGAGGGCTGATCGCGAAGGGGTGACGGCGGAGGGCCGACAGCCCCGGGACTGCGGACCGCGGCTGCTCAGCGGGTGTGGCGGTGCCGGGTCCACAGCGGTATCCCGAACCAGCACAGCAGGTACCAGAGCACCACTCCGGTGACGAGGTAGGGCACGAAACCGTCGTGGGTCGCGACGCGCAGGATCAGCAGCAGCGAGCAGGCCGTCGTGGCGAGCAGCAGTACCAGGCCGAGCACGGTCAGCCGGGACGCCCACCGCACGGCCTGGGGCTTCACCCGCCGTCCGGAGACCAGGCGGTGCAGGGAGACCGGGCCGATCAGGGCGCCGGTCGTCACGGCGCCGAGGACGACGGTGATCAGGTAGATCATCTGATCGGTGTCCGAAAGGCTCTCGTACTTCGGCTGGAACACGACCGTCAGCAGGAAGCCGAACAGGATCTGCACGCCCATCTGCGCGACGCGGACCTCCTGGATCAGCTCCGTCCACATCCGGTCCGCCCGCTCCTCCTCGGTCTCGTTGCGGCCCCTGCGGCGGACCTGTCCCTCAGCCGGTTCCGAGTCCGAGTGCGTCACGTCTTCCTCCCGTGGGCCATCGCCTGCGTCCCCTTCCCTGTTCCCGCGATCCCCCCACTCAGGCGCCGGGCCGGCGCGGCGAGGGCCGGTTTGGCTGATCGGGGGAGGGTTACACGGGCCGGGACCGACCGACGCGCGGCAAGGAAGGCGAAGAATGTCCGACACTCAGCTCACCGTGACGCTCGACGGCGGCGGCATCGACGACGCGCGGGCGATCGTCCGCGCCCTGGAGGGCGTCTTCGGGGCTCCCGACGGCCGGCCCTCCGACGAGGGGGCGACGGTGCGCACCGCGACCTTCGGCTCCCCCGGCACCCCGCAGGCCGCGGACGCGCCCGCGCGGGCAGCGGACGGCACGCTGTCCGCGCCCGTGACGGTCACCGTCCAGGGCACGCCGCAGGCCGTGGAGGCGGCGAGCGAGACACTGTCCCGCGCCTTCACCGCACGCAACGACGGAGTGGCCTCGGGCGACCAGGAGCGGGAACGGCAGTTGCTCCTGGTGCCCTGAGGCCGGGCCCCGTCGCCCGTCGGCCGTCTACCAGCGGCCCTCGACCTGGTCCTTGACGCGGCGGTCGTACAGGCCGCGGATCGCGGCGAGGGTGTCGTCGGACAGCTCCGGCAGCCGGGCGGCGTCCGTGTTGGCGCGGGCCTGCTCGGGCGAACGGGCGCCCGGGATCACCGTCGTCACGCCGGGCTGCTGGACGATCCAGCGCAGCGCCAGCTGGGCCGGGGTGTACCCCTCGGGGGCGAGCGCGGCGAACTCGGCGGCGGCCTCCACCCCGGTGGCGTAGTCGACGCCGGAGAAGGTCTCGCCCTGGTCGAAGGCCTCGCCGTGCCGGTTGAAGTTCCGGTGGTCGTTCGCCGCGAAGACGGTGTCCTTGGTGTATTTGCCGGTCAGCAGGCCGGACGCGAGCGGCACCCGGGCGATGATGCCGACGCCCGCCTCCCGGGCCGCGGGCAGGACTTCGCGCAGGGGCTTCATGCGGAACGGGTTGAGGATGATCTGGACGCTGGCCACGTTCGGCCGGGCGATCGCGGTGAGCGCCTCCTCGCAGGTCTCCACGCTGACGCCGTAGGCGGCGACCCGCTCCTCCTCGACCAGGGTGTCCAGGGCGTCGAACACCTCGTCGCTGGAGTAGACCGGCGTCGGCGGGCAGTGCAGCTGCACCAGGTCGAGGCGGTCGACGCCGAGGTTGCGGCGGGAGCGGTCGTTCCACTCCCGGAAGTTGTCCAGGACGTAGTTCTGCGGGATCTGCTCGACCCGGCGGCCCATCTTGGTGGCGACCAGCACGTGCAGGTCGGGCCTGCTCGCGAGGAAGGTCGCGATGGTCTGCTCGCTGCGGCCGTCGCCGTAGACGTCCGCCGTGTCGAAGAAGGTCACCCCCGACTCGGCCGCCGCCTCCAGGACCGCGAGGGCTTCCTTGTCGTCGACGTCTCCCCAGTCGGCGCCCAGTTGCCAGGTGCCGAGGCCGACGACCGACGCGTGCTGATCCGACCTGCCGAAAGTGCGCTCGTCCATGGCGTCAGTGTGTCATCCGCGGTGCGCGGGCACCGCGTCGGGACGCCGGGAGCGGCCCGGTTCCCCGTCGCCGGCGAGCCTGCGTGCCTGGGCCGTGCGCGCGATCGCGGGCCCCAGCCGGCGCTTGATCCGGCGCAGCGTCTCCAGTCGCCCGGCCGCCCGGTCGATCCGGTAGTACAGGCGGGGCGGCAGGTACGGCAGCAGCGGCGAGTGGCGCTGGCCGAGCAGGGCGAACATCTCCTCGGGCGGCAGGTGGATGTAGCGGGGCAGGTTCTCGTACCACTGGGCGCTGAGCCGGGCCGCGCTCTGCACCGGCAGCAGGGCCGCCCTGCGCGCGCGTTCGTAGTGTGCGAGGGCGTCCGGGAGGGTGTCCCGCTCGTGCAGCGCCGCCGACAGCGTCATGGCGTCCTCCAGGGCGAGCGTGGTGCCCGCGCCGATGGAGTAGTGCGTGGTGTGGGCGGCGTCGCCGAGCAGGACCAGGTTGTCCCGGGACCAGGTGCGGTTGGTGACGGTGCGGAAGGTGCGCCACGGGGCGCCGGCCCGGCCGGAGGACCGCGCGGTGAGCGGGTGCCCGTCCAGCACGTCGGCGAAGAGCTTCTCCAGCAGGACCAGTGCCTCGGCCTCGTCGGCCCGGTCCAGGCCGAGTCCGGTCCAGGTCGCGGGCGCGCACTCCACGACGCAGGTGCTGCCCTCGGGGCCGAAGCCGTAGCCGTACGCCCAGATCCAGCCGTGGCCGGTCTCGACGAAGGCGAAGGTGAAGGCGTCGAAGACCTTGGTGGTGCCGAGCCACACATAGGGGTTGCGGCCGCCGGTGATCTCGGTGCCGAAGTGTTCGGCGTGCCGGTTGCGCAGGGCGCTGCCCGCCCCGTCGGCCGCCACCACCAGGTCGGCGGCGGGCGGGTTCGCGCCGGTGACCGGGTGTTCGTACTCCAGGCGTACGCCCAGCTCGCGGGCGCGGGCGGTGAGGATCGCGAGGAGCCGGTGGCGGCCGATGCCGAAGCCCGCGTCACCGTGGTGGCGGGTGGCCAGGTCGCCGACGTGGGCGACGCCGTCCCGCCAGCGCACGGAGTGCTCCTCGACGGCGCGCGCGGACTCGGGGTCGTGCTCCTGGAGCCGGTCGAGCAGTCCGCGCCAGTAGGTGACGCCCCAGCCGTAGGTGGAGCCCTCCGGGTCGCGTTCGTGGACGGTGACGTCGTGGGACGGGTCCCGCCGCTTCAGCAGGATCGACAGATACAGTCCGGCGGGCCCACCGCCGACGCAGGCGACCTTCACACACACCCCTGTATGCACTCATAACGGTCATTCGGGACCGCAGAGTAACAAGGGAGGGGCCGCGGGCCGGTGCCGCGCGGCCGTGGGCGGGCGCGCTTTATCCGGCGGCCACCGTGCGGCACTCCGGGTGGCCCCAGCCCTGGTCGTTCTTGGCGATGGGCTCGCCGGCCGCGTACGGGCGGCCGCACAGGCAGCGCCCGGCGAACTTCGCCTTGATGGTGCGCGCCGAGGAGCCGCCGCCCTTGCGGGCCGCGCCCGACGCCCGGCGCGGCGCCTTGCGGGCCGCCGGCACGTCCGGTGCGGGCGGCGGCTCCGGCGAACCGAGACCGCTGCCCGCGGCTTCCTGGACCACGGCCGCCTGACTGGCCGCGCGGTCGGCGAAGTCGTTGAGCCGGTCGCCGTCGACCTGGTGGGCGGGTACGTATCGGAACTCGACCGAGCGGCCGTCGAGCAGCTCGTCGATGCGCACGACCAGCTCCTGGTTGGCGACCGGTTTGCCGGCCGCGGTCTTCCAGCCGTTGCGCTTCCAGCCGGGCAGCCAGGTGGTGACGGCCTTCATGGCGTACTGCGAGTCCATGCGGACCTCCAGCGGTACGCCGGGGTCGGTCGACGCCAGCAGGCGCTCGAGGGCCGTGAGTTCGGCGACGTTGTTGGTGGTCCTGCCGAGCGGGCCGGCCTCCCAGCGGACCGGGTTCTCCGACGCGTCGGCCAGTACCCAGGCCCAGCCGGCCGGACCCGGGTTTCCCTTCGAAGCCCCGTCGCACGCGGCCACTGCACGTTCACCCATGCGTCCGATCATGCCATGGCCCGGCGGGGTGTCCGGACGGGGTTCAGGAGACGTCCGTGACCTTGGGCATCTCCCCCTCGGTGGTCGTGATGTCGATCACCGAGAAGCTCGCGCCCTGCGGGTCGCTCAGCGCCGCGAACCGGCCGAACGGGGTCGTCATCGGACCGAACCGCAGGATGCCGCCGAGCTTGGTGGCGCGGGCCACGGCGTCGTCGCAGTCACCGACGGTGAAGTAGACGTTGATGTAGGGCGGGACCTCGGGCGGGAAGTCCTCCGTCATGGCCATGCGGCCCAGGACGGTGCGGTCGCCGAGGTCGAAGAGGCGGAAGTCCACCTGGTCGTCCTCCATCTGCTTGGCCCGGTATGAGAAGACCGCGGGGAAGAAGGCGTCCGACTTCGCGGGCTCGCGGGTGAAGACCTCGGCCCAGCAGTAGGCGCCGGGCACGGCCGTCGCCTCGAAGCCCTCGTGGGTGCCGCCCTGCCAGACGCCGAAGACGACCCCGCTGGGGTCCCGGGCCAGGCACATGGTGCCGAAGTCGCCGACCCGCATCGGCTCCAGGAGCAGCTCCCCGCCGGCCTCGCGGATCCGCCCGGCGGTCGCCGCCGCGTCCGGGGAGGCGAAGTAGAGGCACCACTGGGACTGGTCCTCGTGGCCGGGCGGGGGCGGGACCACGGCGGCCACCGCCTTGCCGTTCGCGTAGCACTGGGTGTAGTTGCCGAACTCCGACGACGACTCGCCGAAGGTCCAGCCGAGGACGTCGCCGTAGAAGCTCTTGGCTCCCTCGACGTCGGTGAACATCGCGTCGGCCCAGCAAGGGGCCCCTTCGGGTTGCACGGCCATGGCTGCCGCCTCCTGTGCGGACGAGTGGTTCGAACGGTGGGGGGACGAGACGACCGGATACGGTCTGGTTTCTCACGCTAGCCATCCCGTCCGCGCCCCGCGCGCCGACGGCGCGTCACTGACCGGCGTACGCCTGCTCCAGCGCGGCGATGTCGAGCTTGCGCATCGACATCATGGCCTTGTTGGCGCGCGCCACCTTGGCGGGATCGGGGTCCCGGAACATCTCCTCGAGCCGGCGCGGGACGACCTGCCAGGAGACGCCGAACCGGTCCTTGAGCCAGCCGCAGGGGCCGTCCTCACCGCCGCCCTCGGTGAGCCTGTTCCAGTAGTGGTCGACCTCGTCCTGGTCCTCGCAGGTGATCTGGAAGGAGATCGCCTCGTTGAACGTGAACTGCGGGCCGCCGTTGAGGCCGACGAACTTCTGGCCGTTGGCGGTGAACTCGACGGTGAGCACCGAGCCGGCGGGCTGGGGTGCTCCCTCGGGGTAGCGGGTGACGGCGCCGATGCCGGAGTTCTTGAAGACGGAGACGTAGAAGTGGGCGGCGTCCTCGGCGTCGCCGTCGAACCACAGGCAGGTGGTGAATCCGTCGGTGCTCATGAGTACCTCCAGGGCGCGGAACACGGTCACCACTGTCGACCGGCGCGGACCGCGGAACTCATCGCTCTGCCGGTGGCGAATCTGCCGCGGGCAGAGAAAGCCCCGGCGGGAGCCGTGGCGGGCCGAGAGTGGAGGAACCGCGGCCCCGTCGGCCGCGGCCCGACCATCTCTCCCGCTGCTGACGACTCGACAAGGAGCGCCGATGTCTCCACTCATCGCCGGATCGGCCCCGGCCCGACACCCCAGGGCCGAGGAGGGCGACACCCCCGCGACCCGGTTCGACGACCGGCTCGCCGAGCAGCTGCTCGACCAGCGGATCGTGCTGCTGGGCACCCAGGTCGACGAGGTCTCCGCGAACCGGGTCTGCGCCCAGCTGCTGATCCTGTCCGCGCAGGACCCGCGCACCGACATCAGCCTGTACGTCAACAGCCCCGGCGGCTCGGTGCACGCGGGGCTCGCCATCTACGACACGATGCGGCTGATCCCCAACGACGTCTCGACGCTCGCCATGGGGTTCGCCGCCAGCATGGGGCAGTTCCTGCTGAGCGTCGGCGCGGCGGGCAAGCGCTACGCGCTGCCGAACGCGCGGATCATGATGCACCAGCCGTCGGCGGGCATCGGCGGCACCACCGCGGACATCGAGATCCAGGCGGACAACCTGGAGTTCACCAAGCGGACCATCGAGCGGATCACCGCCGAGCACACCGGTCAGAGCCCGGAGACCATCTCCCGGGACGGCGACCGCGACCGCTGGTTCACGGCCGAGGAGGCCAGGGAGTACGGAATGGTGGACCAGGTCGTGCAGTCCCTCGCGGATGTGCGTCCGGCCGCCGCCAAGCGACGGATGGGGCTGTGACATGGGGAGCTACACGATTCCGAACGTCGTCGAGCGGACCCCGCAGGGCGAGCGGTCCTACGACGTGTTCAGCCGGCTGCTGTCGGAGCGGATCATCTTCCTGGGGACCGAGATCGACGACGGCGTGGCCAACGTCGTGATCGCGCAGCTGCTGCACCTGGAGTCGTCGGCCCCGGAGAGCGAGATCGCCGTCTACATCAACTCCCCCGGCGGCTCGTTCACGTCGCTGATGGCGATCTACGACACGATGACCTTCGTACAGGCCCCGATCTCGACGTTCTGTGTCGGGCAGGCGGCGTCCACGGCGGCCGTGCTGCTGGCGGGCGGGGACCCCGGGCGGCGGTTCGTGCTCGAACACGCGCGGGTCCTGCTGGGGCAGCCGGCCAGCGGCGGCCGGCAGGGGACGGTCTCCGACCTGGCACTGCAGGCCAAGGAGATGGTGCGGATCCGCTCCCAGGTGGAGGAGGTGCTGGCCCGCCACACCCACCACGACGTGGCGACCCTGCGGGCGGACATGGACCGCGACAAGGTGTTCACCGCGCAGGAGGCGGTGGCGTACGGGCTGGCCGACGAGGTGCTCGCCCGGCGCCGGGCGCGGGTGTGAGCGGCCGGGCCGGCGTCCCGCCCCGTGCGGGGCGCCGGCCCGTGCGCGGTCTCAGGCGGCCAGGCACATCCCGTCGAACCGCGCGCCGGAGGGGCCGCGGCCCGCTCCCGCGCCGGTGTGCCGGGAGGTGAGGCGGACCAGTTCGCCCTGCGCGCGGGCCAGCAGGTCGCCCAGGCCCAGTCCGAGGGCGCCCGCGGCGGCGGCCAGCACTTCCGAGGACGCCTCCTTGCGGCCGCGCTCCACCTCCGACAGGTAGGGCATGGAGATCCGGGCCGCCTCCGCGACCTCCTTCAGCGTGCGCTCCTGCTCCAGGCGTTCGCGCCGCAGGACGTCGCCGACCAGATCGCGCCACAGGGGCTCTCGCACGGTGGGCGGCCTTCGCTCCGGGGGAACCGGTGCGGCGGCGGGACGCGCTTCGGGGCGCTGGGCCCGTGGGCGCAGCGCGATGACGCGGGCTTCGTTCGGCACGTGGCTGGTCACCTCCTCAGCCTAGGGTCCCGGCCGTGTCACGGAAGGGGGCGGCGTTCCGCCCTCAGGGAAATCACGGCGCGTTTCCGTGGTGCCGGGCGCGGCCCGCCGCACTACCCTGGAAAGGGACGCACCACCCCGCGAAGACGCCGCGGCACACGTATCGCGCCACCTGTGGAAACGGGTGGCATGTGCCGTCGCGGCCCGGGTACCCGCAAGCGGGAAAAGCCTAGGGAGACGTCGAACCGTGACTTTCGTGGGAGAGGCAATGGAGACCGTCGTGGTCCGGCCGCAGGCGCAGCTTGTCGAGGAGGCCGCCGGGAGCGGGACGGGTGAGGGATCACCGCGCGGTGTCGTGGACCCCCGCACCGTGGCCCCGCGCGACGCGCGGCAGTTGTCCCGCCAGTTCTTCCGGCGCCTGGCGGAACTCGAAGAGGGCACGCAGGAGTACCAGTACGCGCGCAACACGCTGATCGAGATGAACATGTCGCTCGTGCGGTTCGCGGCGGGCCGCTTCCGCGGTCGCGGGGGCGACATGGAGGACATCGTCCAGACCGGCATGATCGGTCTGATCAAGGCCATCGACCGCTTCGAGCTGGCGCGCGAGGTCGAATTCACGTCGTTCGCGCTGCCGTACATCGTCGGCGAGATCAAGCGCTTCTTCCGGGACACCACGTGGGCGGTGCACGTACCGCGGCGGCTCCAGGAGCTGCGCGTGGAGCTCGCCAAGGCCCGTGAGGAGCTCTCCTCCCGCCTGGACCGCGAGCCCACCGTCGCCGAACTCGCCACGCTGATGAACATCGGCGAGAGCGAGGTGATCGAGGGCCAGATCGCGTCCAACGGCTACAACTCCTCCTCGCTGGACGCCGCCCTGACCGGCGACGGCCCCGAGAACGGCGAGTCGGTCCTGGCCGACTTCATCGGCGTGGAGGAGGACGGGCTGCGACTCGTCGAGGACTTCCACTCGCTGGCCCCGCTGATGGCCGGGCTGAGCGAGCGGGACCGGCAGATCATCCACCTACGGTTCGTGGAGGAGGCCACCCAGGCGGAGATCGGCGAACGGCTCGGCTGCTCGCAGATGCACGTGTCCCGGCTGATCAAGCGGATCATCACCCGGCTGCGCGAGGGCATGCTGGGCGAACTCGGCTGCGCCTGAGCCCCCGTCCCGCGACGACGGTGCCCTTCACTCCTCAGTGAGGGGCACCACGGCGCGTACGCGCTTGCCGACCGGGACGCGTTCGACGACGACCGTCTCGACCAGGGCGTGCACGATCTCCAGGCCGTGCCGGCCGACCCGCTCGGGGTCCCGGGGGAAGCGCTCCGGCACGGCGCCGCTGCTGTCGTACACGGTCACCACCACCGAGCTGCCGGTGCCCTCCAGCTCCAGGATGTACGGCCCCCTGCTGTGCCGGTCGGCGTTGGTGACCAGCTCGCTGACCACCAGGAGCACCGCTCCGTCGGCGCGGGGGCCGATCGTGGCGCACCACTCGGTCCTCAGCTGGTCGAGGAAGAGCGAGGCGAAGGAACGCGCCTGCGCTATGCATCCCGGCTCACCGGAGTAGTGCGCCGCCCGCCTCAGCGGTTCGACGGGTACGTCGAAACCAGTCGGTATCACTGCCCCGTCCAGGTACTCGGTCATGCGTGTCTCTCTCGGAAGCCGGACTGGCCGGACTCTGCTGCACCTGTCCTCGTACCCCGAGCCGCGCATCGCAGTCCCCCTCTCTTCGTAGTGCGGGCATCGTCACAGTCGTGCGGGGAACCCGGGGTGCGAGAAGGGTGTGCGAGCGGGTGGGGAAGGGTGTGCGATGAACGAACTGATGGCCGCACGAAGCCTCACCACCCGGCCGGTGGTCACGCTCGGCGGCGATGCCGTCGCCCAGGTCAAGGACACCGTATGCGACGCCGCCGCGGCCCGGATCACCGGTTTCACCCTGACCGGACGGGGCCTGCTGTCCGGCCTGATGAAAGAGGGCCTGCCGTGGTCGGCCGTGTACGCGCTGGGCCACGACGCGGTGATGATCCGGGACCGGCGGGGCCTGGTGGCCGCGGCGGCGATGACGGCGCACCGGACGAACCTGCGGTCCCGTCTGCTGGGGGCGAGAGTGCTGACCGAGGCGGGAGCGGAGATCGGTACGGTGCTGGACATCGTGGTGGAGGGCGGCACCGGTGGGCGGGTCGTCGGCTTCCGGGTGGCGGCGAGCCGGCGGTTCGTGCCCGGACCCGCCCGGCACCGGCGCCGGGTGTACGTGCCGCGCGGCGAGACGCTCACGGTCACCGGCCGGGCACTGGTGCTTCCCGAGGACGCCGTCCGGCACGTCGCGGACGACCTGCCCGGTTTCACCGCCCTGGTCGGGCGGGTGCCGGGCCCGTGGCGGGGTTCGCTGCCGTGATGCTGTTCACCGAGGTGCGCGGGCTGCCGGTGGTGCCGCCGGACGGCGGCGGCCCGCTGGGCACCGTGACGTCCCTGACCGTCGACGTCGTCACCGGGTCCGTCAGCCATGTCCGGTGGCGCGGCAGCCGGTTCGGCCCGGAGGCGGCGCTGCCCTGGGACGCGGTGGGCGCGGTGGGACCGGGCGCCGTCCGGGTACGGTCCGCGGCCGCCTCCGAGGCGGCGCCGCCCCACCACGACCTGCTGGGCCGCCGGATCCTCACCGACACGGGCACCGGGCGGGGCACGGTGCTGGACGTCGCGTTCGACACCCGCACCGCCCGTCTCCTCGCGCTCTTCACCACCCGCGGCGAACTGCCGGCCGACCGGCTGCTGGGCCTCGGCGACTACGCCCTGGTCGTGCGGGCGGTCTGAACACCGGCCGGTGCGGGCGGAGCCCGTGCCCGCCGTCCGACGCGGACGGCCCTGTCGGCGGGCGTGCCCGGCGGGGGCTGCTTAGCGTGGCACCGTGAGTCCGCAGACCCCCGCAGTACCTCCCGTACCTCCCATGCCGCCCGTACCCCCCGGGTCTCCCGGAACCTCCGGCCGGGCGGTCGCCCGGCACGGCTGGGCGCAGGCGCTGGGCACGGTGCTGGCCGGGCTGGTCGCCATGGGGGTCGTGGCCGCGCTCGGGCTGTGGGCGGCCGGTGCCGCGGACCTGCCCGACAACGCCTTCCCCCGGGTCGTGGTGGCGACCGTCGTCACCGCCGTGGGCGGGGCGTTGGAGATGTCGGGCGACACGGGCGAGCTGGCGGCCACCGACGCCGGGCTGACCGTGATGCCGCTGTCCGTCACCCTGACCGGGGCGCTGGTGATCGCCCGGGGCTTCCTGCGGCCGCTGCGCCACCGGGCCGTGACCGGCGTCCCGGAACTGGCCGGCTGGGCCGGGCGGATCGCCGTCCTGTGGCTGCTCGCCCTCCTCGGGACGGCGTTCGCCGCGCGGCAGACCTTCGAAGTTTCTCTCGGGGAGGGCCTGCTGAACGACCTCGGCGACCTGTTCGGCGTCAGCCCGAAGATCGGTTTCACCACGGACGTACCGCTGACCGTCCTCTTCGGTCTGCTGTGGCTGGCGGGTGTGCTCGTCCTCGCCCTGCTGGCCTCGCGCCGGGCGCCGCTGCCCGGGCGGCTGCTGCGGCTGCGGACGTCGGTGCGGCCGGCCGCGTACGCGATGGTCGCGCTGCTGCTCGCCTACGTGGTCGTCGGCGTCGTCGTCGCCCTGGTCGTCGCCGGGACGCGGGGCCGTCCGGCGGACACCTTCGCCGTGCTGCTGCTCGGACTGCCGAACCTGGCCTGGCCCGCGCTCACGATCGGCCTCGGGGCGACCTGGAACGGACGCGTGGAGGGGCCGTTCGGGCTCCCGATGCCGCGGGTGCTCGACGAGGTGCTGCGCACCCCGGACGTCTCGACCGTGAACGTGGGCACGCTCGCCGAGCGCGACGGGCGGATGTGGTGGCTCCTGGTCGCCGCGGCGGTCCTGGTCCTGGCGGCCGGATTCCTCATGGCGTCCCGCTCCCCGGCCCGGCTGCCGGTCTGGCTGCACGCCGTGCGCATGGCCGTCGCCCTGGCCCTCACGGTGCTCATGATCGGCCTGATCGGCCGGATCTCCGCCCACTACGGACTGTCGGTGCTCGGCATCGGCGACCTCGGCGGCGGGCTCTCCGGACAGTTGTTCCTGCGGCCGCAGCTGTGGGGTGCGGTGGGTCTCGCGCTGCTGTGGGGCCTGGTCGCCGGGCTCCTGGGCGCGCTGCTCGCGCGGTGGCTGGGCGGGCGGCCCGGGCGGGTCCGGTCCTGAAGCGGGCGGGTGCGGCGCACCAAGGGACTCAGGCGACGGGGACGACCAGGAGCGGCGCGGCCCGCTGCATGCGCAGCGCGTCCACGGACTCGGCCATCAGCTCGTACTCGGTGGTCTCGTCACTGGTCGCGACGCGCACCAGGTGCCCCGCGGCCAGCTCGTCGGCGACCAGCTCCTGCTGTACGTCGTCGGCGCACCAGGCGCGCAGCATGCGCGGCACGTCGGGCGCGTCGTCGCCGACGGGAGTCAGGGCGCCGCGCGGTAAGTGGGGGGCGTCGGGCTGCGGATCCAGCCGCTCGGCGATCCACGACGCCCGGTCCCGCAGCCACCACAGGGCCAGGGCGAGGGTGGGCGCCCGGTAGGTGCCCAGGGGAACACCGATGCGTCGGCCGTCACAGACACCGTAGGCGGTGACATGGCACAGGAACTCGTCGTGCACTGCTGCCCTCCCCGTCACGCCCGCCTGCCGGTCGGGCGGCGCGTCCGTGCGGCTCGTGTGCTGTGCGTGAGGGCGCTGTCGCATGGTGTGAGAGGCCCTAGTGGTGAGTATGTTCACTCCTTAACCACTGTCACCATGAATTTCCGGCCAGTCTCCTGGCATATTCGCGGCGACGGTTGGCCGAAACGCCGCACCCACCGCGGCACCGTGTGCATGACCCCGCGGGTAATCGACGGTGCCGACGGCCGCGGGCAGGGTGGTCCTGCCGGGTCACCGAGACCGGGATCCGGCCCCTGACCAGCGCACCCACCTCATTGGAGGCTGATCGCCATGTCCACACCCACCCGTCGCTACGAGGACGCCGTCGCCCGCTACTTCGAAGCCTGGAACGCGGGCCCGGACGCGGTGGCCAAGGCGGTCGCCGCGGCCTGGACGGAGGACGGCGGCTACACCGACCCCCTGGCCGACGTGCGCGGCCACGAGCAGATCGCGGCCGTGATGACGGCGGCGCACGAGCAGTTCCCCGGCTTCTCCTTCCGGCTGTCGGGTGCGGTCGACGGGCACCACGACACGGCGCGCTTCTCCTGGGAGCTGGTGAGCGATGCCGACGGCTCGGCGCCGGTGGCCGGGTTCGACGTCATCACCCTGGACGGCGAGGACCGCATCCGGTCGGTGTTCGGCTTCCTGGACCGGGTTCCCGCGGGGGCGTGAGGAGGCCGGGGCACGTACGCGAGCCGGGTCGGGAGGCGGTGTACCGCCTCCCGACCCGGCTCGCATCCGTTCGAGCGACCGCCTAGCCCTTGACCACCTTGTCGATGCGGGCCAGTTCGTCGGCGTCGAAGTCGAGGTTGCCGATGGCCGCGACGCTGTCCTCCAGCTGCCGCGGGCTGCTCGCGCCGACCAGGGCGGAGGTCACCCTGCCCTGCCGCAGCACCCAGGCCAGGGCCAGCTGGGCCAGCGACTGGCCGCGGGAGGCGGCGATGTCGTTCAGGGCGCGCAGCTTGCCGACCAGCTCCTCGGTGACGGCGTCGGAGTTCAGGAAGGGGCTGTCGCTCGCGGCCCGCGAGTCCTCGGGGATGCCGTTGAGGTAGCGGCCGGTCAGCAGGCCCTGCTCCAGCGGGGAGTAGGCGATGGAGCCCACCTCCAGCTCGTCGAGGGCGTCCAGCAGCCCGCTGGTCTCGGGGCGGCGGTCGAGCATGGAGTAGCGCGGCTGGTGGATCAGCAGCGGGGTGCCCAGCTCGGCGAGGATGCGGGCGGCCTCCCGGGTCTGCTCCGGCGAGTAGTTGGAGACGCCGACGTACAGCGCCTTGCCCTGCTGCACCGCCGTGTGCAGCGCGCCCATCGTCTCCTCCAGCGGAGTCTCCGGGTCGGGGCGGTGCGAGTAGAAGATGTCGACGTAGTCCAGGCCCATCCGGGACAGGCTCTGGTCCAGGGACGACAGCAGGTACTTGCGCGAGCCCCACTCGCCGTACGGGCCGGGCCACATCAGGTAGCCGGCCTTGGTGGAGACGACCAGCTCGTCGCGGTACGCCCCGAAGTCGGCCTTGAGGGCCTCACCGAGCGCGGACTCGGCCGAGCCGGGCGGCGGACCGTAGTTGTTGGCGAGGTCGAAGTGGGTGACGCCGAGGTCGAAGGCGCGGCGCAGGATGGCGCGCTGGGTCTCGACGGGGCGGTCCGGGCCGAAGTTGTGCCACAGGCCGAGCGAGAGCGCGGGGAGCTTCAGGCCGCTGCGTCCGGTGCGCCGGTAGGGCATCTCCGCGTAGCGGTCGGGGTGTGCGGTGTACAACGCGACTCCAGAGGGGTTGGCCCCCGAGGTTCGGGGCTTGGGTGGAACCGTCCTCCACTCTGTCGTGACCTGCGGGCAGTGGTCCAACAGAAGAATCCGATGGGATTGCGCGGTTACGCTTCTCAATCATGGAACTGCGTCATCTCCAGCACTTCGTGGCGGTCGCCGAGGACCAGCACTTCACCCGCGCGGCGGAACGGCTGCTGGTGTCCCAGTCCGGCCTCTCGGCGTCGATCCGGGCGCTGGAGCGGGAGCTGCGGGCCCCGCTGTTCGTGCGTACGACCCGCCGGGTGACGCTGACGGAGGCGGGGCGGGCGCTGCTGGGCGAGGCGCAGCGCATCCTGGCCCAGGTGCGGTCGGCGCACGAGGCGGTCGCCGCGGTGCAGGGGGTGCTGCGCGGGACGCTCTCGCTGGGCGCCGAGCAGTGCATCGCCGGGGTGCCGGTGGCCGGGCTGCTGGCGGCGTTCCGGCGGCGTCACCCGGACGTGGAGATCCGGCTGCGGCAGGCGGGCTCCGGGGAGCTGGCGGAGGAGGTCGCAGCGGGGCGGCTCGACCTGGCCTTCGCCTACCGCACCCAGGCGGACACGGACCAGCTGCGCTCGGTGGCGCTGGCCGGCGAGCCGATGACGGTGCTGTGCCACCCCGACCACCGGCTCGCGGCGGACGGCGCGGTGCTCACCCCGCACGACCTGGCCGACGAGGTCTTCGTCGACTTCCACCCGGACTGGGGCCCGCGCCGCGTGACCGACGCCGTCTTCGCCGCGGCGGGCGTCCGGCGGACCGTGCCGCTGGAGGTCAACGACGTGCACGGGCTGCTGGACCTGATCGACGAGAACCTGGGCATCGCGGTCGTGCCGCGGCACTTCCGGCACAAGCGGGCCGCCCTCACCTCGCTGCCGCTCAAGGACGCGGCCGGGACGGAGTACGAGACCATCGCGCTGCTCCCGCCCGCGCAGGCCACCAGTCCGGCGGCGCGGGCGCTGATGGGGCTGCTGGAGACGGGAAGCGCGTGAACGGGGGGCGCGGGCGGCCGGACTGCGCGATGGTGGACGCATGCATGCGAAGGACATCCTCATCGAGGGCTACGGCCGTATCCAGGAAGAAGTCCACGCCGCCGTCGAGGGCCTGGACCCCGACGGCCTGAACGCCCGGCCCGGCTCCGACGCCAACTCCGTCGCCTGGCTGGTCTGGCACCTCACCCGGGTCCAGGACGACCACGTCGCGGACGCCTTCGGGCTGGACCAGGTGTGGCTCACCGGCGAGTGGGAGAAGCGTTTCGGCCTGGGACTGCCCCGCCACGACACCGGGTACGGGCACAGCTCCGCCGAGGTCGCGAAGGTGCGGGTCGACTCGGGCGACCTGCTGACCGGCTACTACGACGCCGTGCACGAGCAGACCCGCACGGCCCTCGCCTCGCTGACCGCCAAGGACCTGGAGCGGGTCGTGGACGACAACTGGGACCCGCCGGTCACGCTCGCCGTGCGGCTGGTCAGCGTCCTGTCCGACGATCTCCAGCACGTCGGACAGGCCGCCTATGTGCGCGGGCTCGTTCAGAGCGCGGACGCGTAGCCCGGCAGGACCACGTCCTCGATGAGGGCCTTGCGCTCGTCGAAGGGGACGAAGGCGCTCTTGAGGGCGTTCACGGTGACCGTGCGCAGGTCCTCGACGCTCCAGCCCGCCTGCTCGACCAGCAGGGACATCTCGCGCGTCATCGTCGTGCCCGACACGAGGCGGTTGTCGGTGTTGAGGGTGACCCGGAAGCCGAGGTCCTTGAGCGCCGTGATCGGGTGCTCGGCGATGGAGGTGGCGGCACCGGTCTGGAGGTTGGAGGTCGGGCACATCTCCAGGGCGACGCGGCGGTCGCGCACCCAGGCCGCGAGCCGGCCGAGCTTGCCCGCCGCGAGGTCGGGGATGTCGTCGGTGATGCGGACCCCGTGGCCGATGCGCTGGGCGCCGCACACCTGGAGGGCCTGGTGGATGCTGGGCAGTCCGTGCGCCTCGCCGGCGTGGATGGTGAAGGGCACGTTCTCGCGGCGCAGGTGCTCGAAGGCGTCGAGGTGGTCGGCGGGCGGGAAGCCGTCCTCGGCGCCGGCGATGTCGAAGCCGACGACACCGGCGTCCCGGAAGGCGACGGCGAGGTCGGCGGCCTCGCGGACCCGGTCGAACATCCGCATGCCGCAGAGCAGGGTGCCGACCCGGACGGGCGTCCCGGCGGCGGCCGCCTTGGCCATGCCCGCGGCGAGCCCCTCCTGGACGGTCTCCACGACCTCCCTCATCGACAGGCCGCCCCCGGTGTTCAGCTCGGGGGCGTAGCGGACCTCGCCGTAGACGACGCCGTCGGCGGCGAGGTCCAGGACGTACTCCTCGGCGGTGCGCAGCAGGCCCTCGCGGTTCTGCATCACGGCGAGGGTGTGCTCGAAGGTGGCGATGTAGCGCACCAGGTCACCGGAGTTGGCGGCCTCGTAGTACCAGGCGGCCAGCTCGTCGGGGTCGGTGGTGGGCAGCGTGTGGCCGACGCCCTCGGCCAGCTCGACGACGGTCGCCGGGCGCAGTCCGCCGTCGAGGTGGTCGTGGAGGACCGCCTTGGGGAGGCGGCGGAGGGTCTCGGTGTCTATGCGCGTAGATGACATGTGCGGTGGTTCCTCGGCGGTTCTGGGCGTGCATGCGGGGACGGGTGGGTGGAGTTGCGGGGACGGTCAGGGGGCGGCGGGCTGGAGCAGGTCCCACCGGTTGCCGTAGAGGTCCTGGAAGACGGCGACCGAGCCGTAGGGCTCGTGCCGGGGCTCTTCCAGGAAGGTCACGCCGGCCGCGGTCATGCGGGCGTGGTCGCGGGCGAAGTCGTCGGTGTGCAGGAAGAACCCGACGCGCCCGCCCGTCTGGTCGCCGATCCGGCCACGCTGGGCCTCCCCCTTGGCGCGGGCCAGCAGCAGGGCGGTGCCCGCGCCCGGATCTCCGGGCTCGACGACGACCCAGCGGGAGCCGTCGGGCCGGGGCGTGTCCTCGGCGAGGCGGAAGCCGAGGGCCTCGGTGTAGAAGCGGATCGCCTCGTCGTAGTCGTCGACGACGAGGGCGACCAGGGCGATGCGTGTCATCGGCACCTTCCGGGACGGGCGATTGACGGGAGAGGTTATACGTAAAACTCCCCGGACGCCAAGTCCCGCCCGAGACCGGGGGCCGTGCGGCGGGCGGACGGCGCCCTATGGCGGGCGCGCGGCGGTCCTATGGCGGGCGTCAGCCCTTGCGGGCTCCGTCTAGCCGCGCCAGGTCCGCGTCGGTGAGGCGCAGCGCGCCCGCGGCGACGTTCTCCGCGAGGTGGTCCGGGTTGCCGGTGCCGGGGATGGCCAGGACGTTCGGGCCCTGGTGCAGGGTCCAGGCGATCCTCACCTGCGCGGGGGTCGCTCCGTGCGCCCGGGCCACCGCGCGCACCTCCTCCTCGTGGGCGGTGCCGGCGCCCCGCGGTCCGGCCTCGCCGGCGATGGCGTAGAACGGCACGAAAGCGATGCCCTGGGCGCGGCACTGGTCGAGGAGCGCGTCGGTGGCGGGGTCGTGGAAGCCGAGTCCGTACCGGTTCTGGACGCTCACCACCGGCGCGATGGCCTGCGCCTCGGCCAGGTGCCGGGGCTCCACGTCGGACAGGGCGAGGTGGCGGATCAGTCCCGCCTCGCGCAGCCCGGCCAGGGCGCCGAAGTGCTCGGCGATCGAGTCCTGGCGCATGCGTCGCAGGTAGACGACGTCGAGGTGGTCCCGGCCGAGCTGGCGCAGGTTCTCCTCGACGTGGGCGCGCAGGTCCTCGGGGCGGGCGGAGGTGCCCCACTCCCCCGACCAGTCGCGGTACGGGCCGACCTTGGTGGCGACGACCAGGTCGTCGGCGTAGGGCGCGAGCGCGCTGTTGATCAGTTCGTTGGCGGAGCGCAGGGAGGAGAAGTAGAAGGCGGCGGTGTCGATGTGGTTGACGCCGAGTTCGACGGCCCGGCGCAGCACGGCGAGGGAGCGCCCGCGGTCGCTCGGGGTGCCGAGGTGGAAGGCGGCGCTGCCCGTCAGCCGCATCGCGCCGAAGCCGACGCGCCGGACGGGCAGGTCGCCGAGGTGCCAGGTGCCCGCGGACTCCGCGGTGATCGTTTCCGAGGTCATCGGCGGAGTTTCGCACACCCGGCAGGGGTCAGCAGTACAGGTTCGCGCCCGGGGAGACGCCGAGGATCTGGCTGAACTGCTGGTACTTGGTGACCCGGCTCTGGACCTGCGCGGGGTTCCTGCCGTCGCACTCCAGGGAGCCGTTGATGGAGCGGATGGTCTGGCCGAATCCGGCGCCGTTGACCATCGCGTTGTGCGGGGTCATGGTGCCGGGCCCGGACTGGGTGTTCCAGTACCACAGGCCGGTCTTCCAGGCCACGGCCGCGTCGTTCTGCACCAGCCAGGGGTTGCCCAGCAGGTCGATGCCGAGCGCGTCGCCCGCGGCCTTGTAGTTGAAGTTCCAGCTGAGCTGGATCGGCCCGCGCCCGTAGTAGGCGGCCTGGCCGGCCGGGCAGCCGTAGGGCTGGTTCCAGTCGCAGTAGTGCGGGTAGTTGGCGGTGTTCTGCTCGACGATGTGCACCAGTCCGCCGGTCTCGTGGCTGACGTTGGCGAGGAAGGCCGCGGCCTCCTGCTTCTTGGTGGTGTCGCTGCCGGTGTTGGCGAAGCCGGGGTAGGCGCTGAGCGCGGCGGTGAGGCCGCTGTAGGTGTAGAAGGAGTTCCGGCCCGGGAACATCTGGTTGAACTGGGCCTCGCTGACCACGAAGTTGCCGACCGGCGTCTGCGAACCGCCGTCGCAGGCGAACGGGTCCCAGTACCAGGTGCTGATGAGCGGGTCGTAGCCCGGGTTGGCGTGCTCGGCGATGTAGGCCTTGCCGTCGGTGTAGCGGACGATGTCGCCGGTGTTGTAGTTCGCGTCGGCCGACCAGGCGGGGTAGCTCGAACACGCGGCGGCGGAGGCCTCGTCGGCGGGCATGAGCAACGGCACTGCGCCCGCGAGCGCGAGTGCGGTCACCACGGCGGATATACGGCGCCTCGACACAGGTCTGTCTCCTTCTGCGGAGCACGGCCGCTCCCGTACCGGGGCAGGGCGGAGCGGAACCTTGTGCGCACGTGCCGGTCGGACCGGCCACGGCGTGGGGGCGGCCGTGGAGGGGGGTGTGGGGCACACTCAACCGCGTTGGTCTGTACCAGTCAAGGGTGTAGACCAATCCAATCCGACTGGCCTGTCGCGGAGTTGACACAGGGGCGTGCGGGGCCGACGGGCCGGCCCTGCGCCCCGTCGCGCCCCGTCTCGCTCCGTCGCGCCCTGTCTCGCCCCGTCCTAGACGGCGACCGGCAACGGCACCGCGTCGTGGCCGGCCGGTGTCCGGGCCGGGTGGCGCCACAGTCCCCGGCGGGCGAGGCGCGGCAGGACGCCCTCGCCGAACCAGTAGGCCTCCTCCAGGTGCGGGTAGCCGGAGAGGACGAACTCGTCGACGCCCAGGGCGTGGTACTCGGCGATCCGGTCCGCGACCTCCTCGTGGCTGCCGACCAGGGCGGTGCCCGCGCCGCCGCGCACCAGACCGATACCGGCCCACAGGTTGGGGTGGATCTCCAGAGCGTCGCGGGACCCGCCGTGCAGCGCGAGCATGCGGCGCTGCCCCTCGGACTCGCTGCGGGCGAGGCCGGCCTGCACGGCTCGTACGGTCTCCGGGTCGAAGCCGTCGAGCAGCCGGTGCGCCTCGGCCCAGGCCTGCTCCGCGGTGTCCCGGGTGATGACGTGCAGCCGGATGCCGAACCGCAGCGTACGGCCCTCCTTCGCGGCCAGGGCTCGCTGCCGGGCGATCTTGGCGGCCACCTGCTCGGGCGGTTCGCCCCAGGTGAGGTACACGTCGGCGTACCGGGCGGCGACCTCTCCGGCGACGGCGGAGGAGCCGCCGAAGTACACCTCGGGCACGGGATCGGGCACCCGCACGAGCTTCGCGTCCTCCACCCGGAGGTGCTCGCCGCTCAGGTCCACCGTCCGGCCCGCCCACAACTCCCGTACGACGTGCAGGAATTCGCCGGTACGGCGGTAACGGGCGTCCTTGTCCAGGAAGTCCCCGTAGGCCCGCTGCTCGCGGCTCTCGCCGCCCGTGACGACGTTGAGCAGGAGCCGTCCGCCGGTCTGCCGCTGGAAGGTGGACGCCATCTGCGCGGCCAGCGTGGGCGAGACGAAGCCGGGGCGGAACGCGACCAGGAACTTCAGGCGTTCGGTCGCCTGGGAGACCATCGCGGTGGTCAGCCACGCGTCCTCGCACCAGGCACCGGTGGGGGTGAGCGCGGCGACGAAGCCGAGGTCCTCGGCGGCGCGGGCGATCTGGGTCAGATAGGCCACGGTCGGCGGCCGGTTGCGCCCGGAGTCGGTGGCCGGGGCGCCGTGGCCGCCCCCGACGACATCGCGGCTGTCACCGCTGGTGGGCAGGAACCAGTGGAAGGTCAGGCTCGACACGGGTCTCCGTTCAGGGTGCGGTCGGTCGGTGCGGGGCGGGACGGCCCCGTGGGTGCGGCGAGGGGCGGGCGGGGCCTCGGGCGTCATGGCCCGGCGCTGCCCGCCGGGGGCGTCGCGGGTCGTTCAGCTCGCCGCGGCCAGCGCGGGGAGCGTCGGCACGGGGACGGCCGGGCGGGCGGCCAGGGCCGCCGAGAACTGGTCGACCACGTGGGCGAGGGCCTCCGCGGCACCCGGGGCGACGGTGACCGTGCCGTCCTCGTGGGCCGTGATGTCCCGGTCCAGGGTGAACCAGCCCTGCACGACGTGCGCCGCGCCCATGGAGTTGAGCACCGGGCGGAGCGCGTAGTCGATGGCCAGGACATGGGCGGTGGAACCCCCGGTGGCGAGCGGCAGCACCGTCTTGCCGGTGAGGGCGTACTGCGGAAGGAGGTCGAGCAGGGCCTTCAGGACCCCGGAGTACGACGCCTTGTAGACGGGCGTACCGACGACGACTCCCTCGGCCCGGGCGAACAGTTCGGCGGCCCCGGTGATCGCGGGATGACCGAAGTCCGCGCCGAGCAGGGCCTCGGCGGGGACGGTGCGGACGTCGAGCGGTATCACCTCGTGCCCCCGCGCGGTGAGGCGGTCGTCGAGGTGGCGCAGCAGCCGGTTGGTGCGGGAGGAGGCGGAGGGACTGCCGGAGACGGACAGGACGGTGGCCATGGGTCCTCTTTTCGGGGGTCCGCGGTGGGCGGGCGCGGCGGCATGCCCGGCGGAGCCCCCAGCGGGGGTACGTCGACCGGGACATGGGCGGGCAGCGGGCCCAACCGGCCGCGGTGCGGCCGGGTTCAGGTGATGCGGGACGTCGCGCGCGGGACGGTGCCGGGCCGGTGCGGCGAGGGCGCGACGAGGCGGCGGATCGGCGGGATCAGGCCGCGGTGCGACAGGAGGCGCTGGAGACGCGCGCGAGGTCGACGTGGCGTCGCCGCGTGAGATCCGGTCGCGTGGTCATGCCGACGATCGTGGCAGCCGCGCTGGAGGACGGTCAAGGAGAACCGGAGCCGTCTCACGTCCCGGTCACCGGAATTCACATGGGTGTGACAAAGCGGGCCGTCAGAATCCTGACCCGCCCACCACTACACATAAGGGAGAAATAAGAGCACAATGCTCTTATACGGCGCTACCGCACACCGCACCAGAAGCGGTCGGCCCCGCAAGTCAAAGGAGACGACTCATGGCCAACGTCTCGCACTCCCGAGGTGACATCACCGGCCACCCGGACGCCCCGGAGATGCAGGCGCGCTACGCGCGCGTGCTCGGTGGTCGCGACGTGGCACTCGTGGACGGGCCGGTGTTCCTGCTCGGCCTCTACTGTGCCGTGTCCCCGTGGATACTCCACTTCACCACCAGCCAGCCCTCACTCGTGGCCCACAATCTGATCGTGGGCATCGCCATCGGTCTGCTGGCCCTCGGATTCACCCGCGCCCCGGAGCGCATGTACGGCCTCAGCTGGGCCATGTGCGCGATCGGAGTCTGGATGATCATCTCGCCCTGGATCGTCGGCACGAGCCCGGACGCCGGTGTCATCTGGAACAACATCGTCATCGGCGCCCTGGCCTTGATTCTGGGCATGGTCTGCGCCGGAACGGCGGCGCGGAGCGCGCCACGCAGGCCCTAGACGCACAGGAAGGAAACGGCACGGGCCGGCCCCGCACTCGCGGGCCGGCCCGTCGCCCGTGTCTCGTCCGCCCGCTTCGGACTGCACCCGTCCGCAGCGGGCAGACGCACTGCAGCGGAGATCCTGACGAAAAGGGGTGGAGATGGAGATCGACGGCATAATCAGCGCCATCGTCATCGGTGTCGTCATCGGTGTGCTGGGCCGGCTGGTCGTTCCGGGGCGGCAGCGCATCGGCGTCCTGTGGACGATCCTCGTCGGCATCGTGGCGGCGCTCGTCGGCTCGGGGATCGCCTCGGCGTTCGACGTGGCCGACACCGACGGCGTCGACTGGGTCGAGTGGCTCATCCAGATCGGCCTGGCCGCGGTCGGCGTGGCCGCGCTGGACCGGTCCCGGTCACGTCCGGGCCGATGAGGTGCTGACCGTCACCGGCTGCGGAGCCATGCCTCGTACCAGGTGACGGTCGCGTCCACGGTGTCCGTGAGCGGCGTCGGAGCCGCCTCGAAGAATCGCTCGAAGGCACTGGAGTCCATGATCTGCGGCTCCGTGTGCTGGTAGAACATCTCCTCGTACTCGGCCATCAACTGCTCGTCGAAGGGGCCGAAGGGGCGGGGCCGGTCCAGCACGACGACGTTCAGCGGACCGCCCACCCGCTTCTCGATCATCGCGTGGATCTCGCGCGTGCTGACGGCCGGCGCGGTCGGCAGGTGCCAGACGCGGCCGTCGCCGTCAGAACGCTCACCCAGGGTCGCGAGACCGGCCGCCACGTCCTGGATGCCGGTGTAGCTGTGCGGCAGATCGATGTCGCCCATCGCCACGACGTCCCCGCCGGTGAGCGCGCCGGGGAAGACGGCGGCGCCCAGGGACGAGTTGAGGACGCCGGGCCCGACGAAGTCGGCACTGCGGCCGAGGACCACGCGGGCCCGGCCGGACCGGTGGGCGGCGAGGTACCGCTCGTCCAGTTCGGCGCGCATCCGCCCCTTGCGGCTGGTCGCCTTCCAGGGGCTGTCCTCGGTCATCACCGCTCCCCCGGTCTCGCCGTACGGGTAGAGCGTGTCGAGCACCACCAGTCGGGCGCCGCTCGCCTCGACGGCGGCCAGGACGGCCTCCTGGACCCGGGGCATCACCTCGACCTGGAGGTGGTAGGCGACGTTGACGCAGTGGTACACGACGGCGGCGTCCCGTATGGCGGTACGGGCACCGTCGGCCGTGCCGACGTCGGCGGCGACCCGCTCGACGCCCTCGATCGCGGGGCCGGTGCCCGCGCGGTCCACCAGGCGGACGGGGTGACCCCTGCGCACCAGCTCACGGGCGAGTGCGGTGCCGGCGGGGCCGGATCCCAGGACGACGTGCGGGGCGGGCGGCTGCGGAGTGGCGGTGGACATGGCGCTCCTCTTGTCTCGATCGCTGCGCTACTGTTACTCGCTTTCGTTAGAGACTCTAACGCCCGTGATTATTGATAGCAAGGTGGCCGGGCCTGGGAGACAGGGGGACGGACCTAGGCTGGGCGGAATGATCGATTCACGAGGAGGGTGGTGCGCCATGGCCGTGAAGGACGCCGAACTGCCACACCTGCGCCGTTGTGTGGAGCTGGCGGCCGAGGCACTGGAGGCCGGCGACGAGCCGTTCGGGTCGGTGCTGGTGGGCGGGGACGGCACGGTGCTGGCCGAGGACCACAACAGGGTGGCCTCCGGCGACCGGACCCGTCACCCGGAGTTCGAGCTCGCGCGCTGGGCCGCCGCCCGGCTGACCCCCGGGGAACGGGCCGCGGCCACGGTGTACACGTCGGGCGAGCACTGCCCGATGTGCGCCGCCGCACACGCGTGGGTGGGCCTGGGGCGCATCGTGTACGTCGCCTCGTCGGAGCAACTGGTGGCGTGGCTGACGGAGTGGGGTGTCCCGGCAGCACCGGTGCGGCCGCTCCCGGTGCGGGAGGTGGCGCCCGGCGTGACCGTGGAGGGCCCGGTGCCGCACCTCACGGAGGAGATCCACGCGTTGCACCGGCGCTTCCACGCGGGACGCGTCTGAGCCGGGGCGCCCTCCCGTCCGGACGGCGGGCGGGCGCCCCGGCCGCGGTCAGCTCTCGGTGCCCGGCCGGAAGCGCCGGTAGAGGGCCGCTCCGCCCAGCACGAGTGCGGCGCCACCGGCGAGGGCGGGCACCGTGTGGTCCGCCCCTGTGTGGGCGAGAGACACCTCTCCCCGGGGCGGGGCGGCGTGCGGGGACGGTTCGGGCCCGGCACGCTCCTCCTCGGGGGCGGACGGCTCCGGCTCCGCCGGGGGCCGTGCGGGTTCCGGCCGGTCACCGGAGTCGTTCGTCGACTCGTTGCCGACGGCCGGGTTGCCGATGCCGACCACGTTGACGCTGTTGCCGCTGACGTTCACCGGGAGGTGCACCGGCAGCTGCACGCCGTTGCCGGAGAGCACGCCGGGGGAATCCTTTCCGCTCCCCTCGGCGACCGCGCCGCCGGACGTACCGCCCGAGGCGCCCGCGCCGTGGTGCGACGCCCCTGTGTGCGGCGCCCTCGTGTGGGACCCACCCGTGTGGGACGCACCCGTGTCGGACGCACCCGTCTCCCCGGTGTTGGCGCAGCTGTTGCCCGCGGCCGGGTTGAGGAGCCCCGCCACGTTCACGGTGTTGCCGCACACGTTGACCGGCACGTCCACCGGGAGCTGGACGGTGTTGCCGGAGATCAGCCCGGGCGAACCGGCCGCGGACCCGTCGGCGCCGGCACCGTCGGACGCGAACGCCGCGCACGCCGGCATCGTCACGGCCAGCGCGCCTGAGGCGGCGGCGGCGAGCACACCGTTTCGGGTAACCCTTCTCATGAGGTTCCCTGCCTTCCAGACATGGTCGCGGGCAGTCGCCCGCACCGGTTAAAACGCGGGCGCACCATCCGAGTTATGGCTTATCGGCCTTTCACCCCATCGAGTGGGCCTTTCATCGAACAAGCGGTGCGCCGTCCGGTGCGCCGTCGCCCGGAGGCGCCGGCCGGGAAGCCCGCTTATGGTGAGCGAGGGCGCCGACCACCGGTCCGCGACGGGGCGCCCGGGAGGCATCGATGCAGGCCAAGCTGGAGACTCGGCCCTCGGTCCGGCGCCGCGCGGTCACCGGGGCACTCGGGCTGGCCCTGCTGGGTGCGGGACTGCCCGCGGCCGACGCCGCAGCCACCGCGACCACCGCGACCACCGCGACCACCGCGACCACGCGGGACGCCGGACCCGGCATGTCCCGGTTCTACGACCAGAAGGTCACATGGTCGGCCTGCGAGGGCATGGACATGCCGAAGGACTTGCAGTGCGGCAAGGTCACCGTCCCCCTCGACTACTCGCGGCCCAAGGGGCCGACCCTCGACGTGGCCCTGGCCCGGTACCGGGCGACTGGTGACTCGCGAGGCTCGGTCCTGCTGAACTTCGGCGGACCCGGCGGCTCCGGCGTCAGCGAACTCGCCGTGGGCGGCAAGGAGTTCATGCACCTCACCAACGGCTACGACGTGGTGACCTTCGACCCCCGCGGCGTCGGCCGCTCTTCCCCCGTGTCCTGCGGACCGGCCACCCTGAAGATCATGGAGGCGACGGACGGGGACGGGGGGATGAGCGACCCCGAGGACGTGCTGAAGCGGCTGCGGGACGCGGCTGCCGAGTGTGCCAAGTACTCCGGCCCCGTACTGCCCCACATAGGCACGGTCGACGCCGCCCGCGACATGGAGGTGATGCGCCGGGCACTCGGCGACGACCGGCTCAACTACCTGGGCTTCTCGTACGGGACCCGGCTCGGGGCGGTGTACGCGGCCCGGTTCCCGGACCAGGTCGGCCGGATGGTCCTCGACGGGGTGGACACGCTGACGGAACCGCTGACCGAGCAGGGGCTGGCCGGGGCCCGGGGGCAGCAGACCGCGCTGGAGAACTTCCTCGACTGGTGCGTCGAGGACATCGCCTGCCCGTTCGGCCGGGACGCCCGCAACGCCCGCGACCAGGTCGAGCGCCTGGTCGCCTCGCTCGACTCCGACCCGGTGCCGTCGGCCTTCGGTGAGCCCTTCACCGGACAGGACATGGTCGGCGCGATCGGTCAGGCGCTGTACAGCCGGGAACTGTGGCCGTCGCTGGAGCGGGCACTCGCGCAGTTGCTCGAGGACGGCGACACCCGCGGCCTGGAGGGCTTCTCGTCGGGCGGCGTCACCTTCCCGGTTCGCCAGCCGGGCGGCCGTGCGCCGGTCCTGGAGCCGGTGCGCGGGGACAGGGGGGCCGGCCTCACCGACGAGGAGGACGTCCCCATGGACAACCTCCCGGCCGCCCTGATGGCGATCAACTGCGCGGACGACCCGGACCGTCCCACCGCCGCCCAGGTCACCGCGTCCCTCGGCCGGCTGCGCGCACGCTACGAGGAGGCCTCACCGGTCTTCGGCCGGTACCGGCTCACCCAGGTCCTCATGTGTTACGGCCGGCCCAAGGGCACGGACTACGTCCGGGACGACGTGAGGGACCTCGACACCGCGAAGATGCTCCTGGTCGGCACCCGCGGCGACCCGGCCACGCCGTACCGCTGGACCGTGGAGACGGCCGACCGGCTCGGTCCCTCCGCCGTGGTCCTGGACAACCGGGGCGAGGGACACACCGGCTACGCGTCCTCCGAGTGCGTGCACCGCAAGGTCGACGACTTCCTGCTGTACGGCTCGCTGCCGCCGGACGGCAGCTCCTGCGGCCCCGAGTCCGCCGTCGGCACCGGGTCCGACTGAGCGGCGATCTGCTCCGAATGCCTGATATGCCCGTGGGGCCTATCGTGCTGACATGGAGCACGATCTGAGTCCCGCCACCCTCGCCGAACTGCGGCGCCCCCGCCCGTATCCGGCCGTGTCCGTCCTGACGCCGACGCACCGCCGCGAGCCGGACAACGCCCAGGACCGCGTCCGGCTGCGCAACGCGGTCGCCGCGGCCAAGAAGCAGCTGGAGGAGGACCCTGCGGTCAGCCGCGACCGGCGCGCGGAGGTGTCCCGGGAACTCGACCGGGCACTGGCCGAGATCGACCTGACGTACGCCGAGGACGGTCTGGCGATCTTCGCCGCCCCCGGTGAGCACCAGGTCTGGACGCTCAGCCGTTCCGTGCCCGAACGCGTGGTCCTCTCGGACACCTTCCTGACCCGCAACCTCGTCGCCGCACAGGCCGCCGAGCGGCCGTTCTGGGTGCTGTCGGTCGCCGCCGACCGCGTCAAGCTGTGGAACGGGGGCGCGGACCGGGTCGTGGAGGCACACCTCGGCGGTTTTCCGCTGGACCGGCCGGCGGAGGACTTCGACCCCGAGCGCCAGGAGCGGATCGGTGACGCGCCGAGCACCTTCCGGGACGAGGGCACCCGCAGGTTCCTGCGCGACGCCGACGCCGCGATGGGCAGGGTGCTGCGCGCGCATCCCCGGCCGCTGTACGTCACCGGTCCCGAGCCGGCGCTGTCCCTGTTCGACGAGGCGGGCGCACTGGCCGCCGACGCGGTACTCGTCCCGCACGGCGGGCTCGCGCACGGCACCGCCGAGGCGGTGTGGCAGGCGGTGCGGCCGGTGCTCGAGGACGAGGCGCGCGGGCAGGTCGAGGCCGTGGCCAGGGAACTGGACGCGGCCCGCGGCCGCAAGGACTTCGCGGCGGGGGTGGACGAGCTGTGGGAGAGCGCCCACACGGGCCGCGTCCGGCTGCTGGCCGTCGAGGAGGGCTTCAAGGTGACGATGCGCGACGACGGCGAGCACCTGCTCCCGGCGGGCGACGGCGACCTCGACGCCCGCGACGACATCGTGGACGAGATCGTGGAGCAGTGCCTGGAGACCGGCGCCGACGTCCGCTTCGTGCCGGACGGGGCGCTCGGGGACGCGGACGGCATCGCGGGGGTGCTGCGGTACTGACGGCCGCCCCCGGCCCGGCGACCGCTCGCCGCCCGTGGCTCTTGACGCGCATGAAACCCTGTTCGCCGTACACGTACCCGCTGCTCGCGGGTGCGCGGCGGACGGCGAAGGAGCGGGCGCGGCGTGAGTGAACTTCTGGGTGTGGCGGTCCTGGGTGCGGGACACATGGGTGCCGACCACATACGACGCCTCGACCGGGTGGTGAGTGGCGCCCGGGTCGCCGCGGTGGCGGACCCCGACGCCGAGCGGGCGAAGGAGGCCGTGGGCGGCATCGCCGGGGTCGTCGTGCACACGGACGCCGAGGCCGCCCTGGACGCGCCGGGTGTCGAGGCGGTCTTGATCGCCTCGCCCGGCGAGGCGCACGAGGAGGCCCTGCTGGCCGCCTTCGCGCGGGGGCTGCCGGTGCTGTGCGAGAAGCCCATGGTGCCGGACTCCGCGGGTGCGCTGCGGGTGGTCGAGGCGGAGGCGCGCCTCGGCCGGAGGCTGGCGCAGATCGGGTTCATGCGACGGTACGACGCCGAGTACCAGCGGCTGAAGTCCCTGCTGGACGGCGAGCGGCTGGGTCGGCCCCTGATGCTGCACTGCGTACACCGCAACGTCTCGTCTCCGCCCCACTTCACCTCGGCGATGCTGGTCAACAGCTCCGTCTCGCACGAGATCGACGCGGCCCGCTGGCTGCTCGGCCAGGAGCTGAGCGCGGTGACCGTGTTGCGTCCGCGGCCGTCGGCCGGTGCGCCCGAGGGCCTGCTCGATCCGCAGTTCGTGCTCTTCGAGACCGAGGGCGGCGCCGTGGTGGACGTGGAAATCTTCGTCAACTGCGGCTTCGGGTACGAGGTTCGCTGCGAGGCCGTCTGCGAGGCGGGCAGCGCCCGGATCGGCGCGGCGCACACCATGGTGGTGACGGCCGCGGGCGGCGCGCGGGAGGAGGTGGCGCAGGACTACCTCGTGCGGTTCGCGGACGCCTACGACCGCGAGGTGCGGAGCTGGGTGGACGCCACCCGTCGGGGCCGGGTCACCGGGCCGGGCACCTGGGACGGGTACGCGGCGGCGGCGGTCGCCGAGGCCGGGGTGCGGGCATTGGAGACGGGCGCCCGCGTGCCGGTCGAACTGGCGCCCCGTCCGGCCCTCCACGACCCGGCATAGAACAAGGGTCCGGCGAACGTCAGAGCGACGACGCCTTGGGAGTCCTAACCCATTCAAGTCCCGTAGCGGACCTACGACTTGCCCCGGACCACGGGTACGCCGGGCGCGTAGCCGAGTCACCCCGGGAAGACTGTGGCATATGCCGGAAGCACCACCGTATCGTGTGTCGCCGAATCCCTTACGGGGCATGGCGGGCTGTGCAACAGTCGTAACGGTCCTTCCGTCCGCCTCGGTTCCCCTTGGTCGTACCGTCAGCACATCGGAGTGCGTCATGTCGTCCCATCTCTCCGCGGACCACCCGGCCGCCCAGCCACCGGGACCCGGCTCGGTCGAGGCGCTCATATCGCAGGCCCGGCGGCTGCGGGGCGACGTGGACGCCGTACGGCGGGACAGCCAGGACGACACGACGGACTCCCGGGGCCGCTGGCAGCGTGCTCTGTACGATCTGGCGCTGCACCAACTCACCGACCTTGACGCGCACTTGGCGCAACTGCGGGACGGTCCCGCACCCGCGCCCCGCGCCGGTTCCCTGCTCAGCCGGGTCGGCAGCGCGGAGTGGAACCTGCTGACGGACGAGGCCGAGTGGTCCGGGGAACTCTTCGGCATCCTCGGCCGCGACCCCGCGTCCGTCCCGCTCAGCCTCGACGAACTCCCGTCCCTGGTACTCACCGAGGACCGCCCGAAGCTGACCGCGATGGTCACGGACTGTCTCGTCGACGGCCGGCCCATCGACGGCGAGTTCCGCGTGGTGCGCCCCGACGGAACGGTACGCACCGTGCACATGATGGGCGAGCCCGTCCTGGACGCCGACGGCAGCACCGCCTCGATGTGGGCGGTGCTCCGGGACGTGAGCGAACTGCGCCGCAGCCAGCGGGCGGTGAGCGAGACCCATGATTCGCTCCGGCACCCTCCGCCGCCGCCCTGGCACGGTCTGCTGCGGTTCCCGGAGGCGGGACGGCCCGGCCTGGACCTGGCCGCCGCTCACCTCCCGCCGACGTCCGCGACTGCTCTGCGGCCCCGGTACGACGGGTGGTACGACGCGTGTCCGCTCGGGGCCGGCGACGAAACCCTGCTCACCGTCGGCGACTTCGGTCGCCCGGAGACCGAGGCACACGGCCCGGCGGTGCTGATCGGCGCCCTGCGCGGCCTGGCGCTGGCCGGCACCCGGCCCGCGCGGCTCCGGGACCGGCTGGCCGAACTGCTCCGGACCACGGCCCTGCCGCCTGTGCACGACGCCGTGTACTGCGGCTTCCGGCCGGACACCCGCACCCTGACCTGGGCCCGCGCCTCAGGCCCCGCCCCGCTGCTCTTCCGCGGCGGAACGGGGCGTGGACTGACCGGACAGGACGGGCCGTCCGGGCAGGCCGAGGCGACCCTGGAAGCGGGCGACCTGCTGCTCCTGCACACCGGGGCACTCGAACCGGCGGCCGTGGAGCTCCTCCTCTCACTGGCCCCCCGCCTGACCGGGGCGGGCTCCGCCCAGGACGGCGCACGGATCGTGACACGGGAACTCGGCGGGCTTCCGGGTCGTGGGGACGCCTGTGTGCTGATGGCCCGGGTGACGCCGTAAGAACTGCGGGAGTCCCGCGTGAAGGGCGTCGTCGCCTACGCCGGCGCGATGCTGCCGCCCGGCCCCTTCCCCTTGGGCGACCTGCCGGGTGACTTGTCCTTCGGCAGGGCCAGCTTGATCTCCTCCCGCAGCTCCTGGATCTTCGGGAAACCGGCGTACTCGGCGGTGAGCCGGTACATCTGGCGCAGCCGGTCCCAGGTCCGCTGGGAGGAGTTGGACCCCATCGACACCAGGGCCAGACGCGCGTACCGGTCCGCCTGTTCGGGGTCGTCGGCGATGAAGCAGGCGGAGGCCATCGACAGGTAGTCGAAGATCTTCGACCGCTGCCGACCGTCGATCCTGAGGGCCAGGGCCTTGTCCGCGTAGTGCTGGGCGTGCGCGGCGGCTCCCGGTTCGAACTCGGCGAGCGTCCGGTAGGCCAGGGCCTGCATGCCGTACAGGTCCTCCTCCTTGAACGTCTGCATCCAGTCCGGGGTCGGCGCGTCCGCCTTGTCGGAGACGAAGAGGTCCTCGGCCCGTCCCAGGGTGCGGCGCATCGCCTGGCCCTTGCCCATGGATGCCTGCGCCCAGGCCTCGATGGTGTACAGCATGGCCTTGGTACGTGGCAGTACCTGTTCGCCGGAGCCGGACTGGGCGAGTTTCATGAGGTCCAGTGCCTCGTCGGGACGCCCCAGGTGCACCATCTGACGGGCCGCCCGGGAGAGCGCCTCGCCCGCCCGGGGCCGGTCGCCGCCCTCGCGCGCGGCGTGCGCGGCGATGACGAAGTACTTCTGGGCCGTGGGTTCCAGGCCGACGTCGTGCGACATCCAGCCCGCGAGGACGGCGAGGTTGGCGGCGACGCCCCACAGGCGCCGCTGGAGATGGGGTGGGTGGTGGTAGGCGAGCATGCCGCCCACCTCGTTGAGCTGGCCCACCACGGCCTTGCGCTGGAGACCGCCGCCGCGGGCGGCGTCCCAGGCGCGGAACACCTCGACCGAGCGCTCCAGTTCCTCCACTTCCTGCGACCCGATGGGGGCGGCCTCGTAACGGTCGAACCCGGCGGGGTCGGCGTGCAGGGGTTGGTGGGGGACGGGAGCGTCGGCCGCCAGGGCCGGATCGGTGTGCAGCCAGTCGTGCATGGCGCTGCTGAGTGCGGAGCCCGCGGCGAGCGCGGCGCCCGCGCCCACCAAGCCGCGTCGGTTGAGCATGAGGTCCATTCCCGTGAATTCGGTGAGGACCGCCGCAGTCCGCTCGGGCGCCCACGGCACGCCGTCGGGATGTTCTTCGCTCCCGCCGGGTGGCCGTTTCCCCGCACGCCCGTGCCGGACCAGACCGAGGTCCTCGATGGTCACGACACGGCCGAGACGCTCGGTGAACAGGGCCGCCAGCACCCGCGGCACCGGATCGCGCGGGATCTCTCCCATGTCGATCCACCGCCGCACCCGCGAGGTGTCGGTCGCCAGCTGGGGGTGGCCCATGGCCGCCGCCTGCCGGTTGACCAGCCTCGCGAGTTCGCCCTTGGACCAGCCGGCCAGGCCGAACAGGTCCGAAAGACGGGTGTTGGGTTCTCCGCTCACGTCAAGCCCCCAGGTTCTCGGCTGAGTTGACAGTAGCCCCGTGCAGGTTGCCGGGCGACTATTCGCCACCGTTCGCCAGGGTGCGCCAGATGGTGTGCCACGGGCGGCCGGGTGTCAGGTAGGAATGCGCCACCCCGACCCGGTCGCCGTGGGGGTACTCCCCAGGGTGGCCCCGGGCGGCCGGTCGGGCGGCGCGACGGCTTTCGGGAGAAGCGCCCTCCGCCGGCGAACGGGCCGGACCTGACCGGTACTTCTTCAGACAGGCACAGCAGGCACACGAAGGGATCTGTCTCGCCCATGTACGCAGCATCGTCCTCCGTGTCCGCCCCGCAGCGCTCGCTGCACCCCCGCCCGACGGCGGGTGGCGGCCCCTATCTCGCCCCCGCGCGTCCGGCGGCCCCGGTGCTCGGGGCCGGCAGGGCGCGGCTCGGCGCGGGGCCCGGCACCCAGCCGCTCAGCGGAAGAATCGACCTGTCCGGCCCCCAAGGGGCCCAACTGCGCACGGCGATCGCCGCCGTGCACCGGATCTGCCCCGAGTTCTCCCCCGTGCAGGTACTGCGGCGCAGCGGGCGGTCCGTGCTCCTGGTCGGCACGACCGGACGCAGCACGGCGGTGGCCAAGTGCTTAGTGGACCACTCCCCCGCGTGGGCGGAACGCAGCCGGCACGAGATAGGGGCATACCGCTCGTTCGTCCGGCAGCGCCCCCCGGTGCGGGTGCCGAGACTGATCGCGGCGGACCCGGACAACGGCACGCTGGTCATCGAGCGGATGCCCGGGCGGGTGGCGGCGCTGCAGCGGCACCCCCTGGAGGCCCCGCCCCGGGCCGACATCAGGGCGGCCATCGGGGCGGTCTGCCGACTCAACGCGTGGCGGCCGCCGGCCGGCACCTTCGACGCGCCGCTGGACTACGCGGCCCGGATCTCCCGCTACCACGAGCTGGGGCTGCTCACCGACCGGGACCTGGGCGACCTGCAGAAGCTGCTGCACGGCATCGCCCACGCGGGCGGCCGCCAGGGCATGGGCCAGTTCTGCCACGGTGACGCGCTGCTGTCCAACGTCCTCATGTCACCGGCCGGTCCGGTGCTGGTGGACTGGGAGCACGCGGGCTGGTACCTGCCGGGCTACGACCTGGCGACCCTGTGGGCGGTCCTCGGCGACGCCCCGGTGGCCCGCCGTCAGATCAGCCAGATCGCCCAGTCCTCGGGCACGGCGGCGCGTGACGCCTTCCTGGTGAACCTGATGCTCGTACTGACCAGGGAGATCCGCACGTACGAGACGGCCGTGCAGCGTTCGATGCACGACACGGTCGCGGCACCGTCGGCGCCGGCCCATCCCGGTGCCGCGCCGACCGGCGAGGAGCAGCGGCTGCTGCTGCGCCGACTGCACGACGACTGCCAGATGGCCCGGCGGGCCGTGCGGGCGGCGGTCGGCACGCGCTGACGGCAGGGACGAGAGGAAGACGACGGTCCGCGGTGCGCCCCCAGGTGGGGCGCACCGCGGTTTTCGCGTGTGCGCCCCCAGGTGTGTGCAGAGGCCATTGGTGTACGCCACTGACGCCGTGCAGGCCGGTGGGCCGCCGCCACGAAACTCGCCGAACCCCTTGCTGACGTGGGAAATCGCCGCCATGACGGCATGATTGACGGATCGTCCGACCGCCGGGTACCACTGACCCACGCCCGGCCCCGCACCCCCGCCACGCCCCGTCATGCCCGACCGTCACAGGAGGCCGCTTTGCGAGGATCCCCCGTCGTGCCCGCCCTGGCCACCGCGGCTCTGCTGCTGCCGCTGCTCGGCGCGGCACCGTCCGCCGCCGTGTCCCCGGACGCGCCACCCGCCCCGGACCGCCTCCAGCGGGCGTTCGCCACCGCGGCGGCCGAGTACCACGTGCCCCAGAGCGTCCTGCTCGGCGTCTCCTACCTTCAGACCCGCTGGGACGCGCACGGCGGCGCGCCCAGTGTGACCGGCGGCTACGGCCCGCTGCACCTCACCGACGCCCGCACCGCCCTGGCCGGGGCGTCGCACCACGGCGGGGGCTCCGAGGACCCGCGCGGCGACGACGCGCGCGCCGCACTGCACCCGAAGGGCGGCGCCCCCGCGCCGTCCGCCGGCCTGCCGGCCCGGCTGACCACACTGCCGAGGGCCGCCGAGCTGACCGGGCTGAGCGCCGAGGCGCTGCGCACGGACCCGGCCGCGAACGTGTCCGGCGGTGCCGCGCTGCTCGCCGCCGCGCAGCGGGAACTGGGTGAGCCGCTCAGTGCCGACCCGGCCAACTGGTACGCGGCGGTGGCCCGTTTCTCGGGCGCGGAGGACTCCGCGACGGCGGCGGCGTACGCGAACGACGTGTACGACATCATCCGTACGGGTGAGCGGCGCACCACGGACGCCGGCCAGCGGGTCTCCCTGGCCGCCCGCCCCGACGTGGCGCCGGACGTCTCGCAGCTGGGCGACGCGGGCCTGCGCGCCGCGTCCGCGGCCGGCACGGAGTGCCCGACGTCGGTGTCCTGCGAGTGGGTTCCCGCGCCGTACGAGGAGTTCGGCGACGGCGACTACGGCAACCACGACCTGGGCAGCCGGCCGGCCTCCCAGCGCATCCGCTACATCGTCGTCCACGACACGGAGGGCACCTGGAACGGTGTGCTCAACCTGGTCCAGGACCCCACCTATGTGTCCTGGAACTACACGTTGCGCTCCACCGACGGCCACATCGCCCAGCATGTGAAGGCCAAGGATGTGGCCTGGCACGCGGGCAACTGGTACGTCAACGCGGGGTCGATCGGCCTGGAGCACGAGGGCTTCCTGACGGAACCGGACACCTGGTACACCGAGGCGATGTACCGGTCGTCGGCGCGGCTGGTGAAGTACCTGGCGAAGAAGTACGACATCCCGCTGGACCGGCAGCACGTCCTCGGCCACGACAACGTGCCCGGCACCACCACGGCGACGATCCCGGGCATGCACACCGACCCGGGCCCGTACTGGGACTGGCGGCACTACTTCCAGCTGCTCGGCCGCCCCTTCGAGCCGACCGCCGGCAAGAAGTCCACCCTGGTGACGATCCGCCCCGACTACGACGCCAACCGGCCCGCGTACACCGGCTGCGAGACGGCGGGAGTGCCCTGCCCGGAGCACGGCTCCAGCGAGGTGCGGCTGTACTCCGACCACGACGCGAACGCGCCGCTGATCAAGGACATCGGTCTCGGCACCACCCCCACGACCGGGGTGAACGACCTGTCCTCCCGGGTCTCCACGGGCCAGCAGTACGCGGTGGCCGACCGCTGGGGCGACTGGACGGCCATCTGGTACCTGGGTCAGAAGGCGTGGTTCCACAACCCGGCCGGGAGCCCGGCGGCGGTGCCCGCGTCGGGACGGGTGCTCACTCCGAGGAAGGGTCTGGAGAGCGTCCCGGTGTACGGGCGCGCGTATCCGGAGAAGGCCGCCTACCCGGCGGACGTGCCCGCCCAGGCGGTGTCGCCACTGCCGTACACCCTGTCCGCCGGGCAGAAGTACGTGGTCGGTGAGAAGGTGCCCGGCGAGTACTACTACGCGGTCACCTTCGACGAGGCCTCCCACCGGGTGGTGACCGGCAAGGACCAGTACTACGAGATCCAGTACGGCCACCGGGTCGCGTACGTGCGCGCCGCCGACGTGACGGTCTCGGCCGTGCGGTAGCGCCGGGACGGGGGGCCGGGTCTCAGCCCTGCTGGAAAAGCTCCGCCGGGAGCGGCTTCAGCAGGGCGTACAGGTCGTCGGTGATGGGGCGGTCCCAGGCGGCGATGGTCACCAGGACGCCGTCGCTGCGGTCGAACTGCACGCAGGAGATCCTGCCCTCGGAGAGCTTGAGGCGGCGCACGATGAGCAGGTTGTCGCCCTGCATCACGGGGACGTCCTCGGCGCCGACGACCGTGATCTCCTCGTCGTTCTCCAGCGCGAGCAGCAGTTGGGCCACCTCGAAGGGGATCTCGCCCTCGGGGACCTCGCGGGCCGGGGAGCCGTCCGGGAGGTTGCCGATGATCATCGCGGGGCCGCGGCCGCCGAACAGGTCGTAGCGCAGGAAGACGCCCTGGCAGCTGCCGTCGGGCGCGGGCAGCAGACCGGCGCCGAGGTTGCCGGGCCAGTCGCCCGGGTCCATGGCCAGTACGTCGAAGTCGGGCCCGGCGGGTGTGGCGCTGCGGCGGCGGAGGAACGACATGCCGCAATGGTACGTGGCCGAGGACCCCGGGCGACGTGCGGGCGGCCGCCCGGCCGGGCTACGCGGTCCGCCGGTGCCGGTCCTGGTGGCGGGCCACCCTGGCCCGGTTGCCGCAGGAGGGCTTGCACCACTCCTGACGCGGGTGCTCCTTGAGGAAGTAGCGCACGCAGCGCGGTGCGTGGCAGGCCCGCAGCCGCTGCCGGTCGGGCCCCGCGAGGAAGCCGATCACGGCCTGCGCGAGGGCGGCGGCGAGGTCGGCCCGCGTGCCCTGCGCGGGCGCGGCGCGCACGACGGGCTCGGCGGCGTCGGTCCAGGCCAGGACGGGGACCGTGGGGGTACGGGCGGCGGCCTCGTTCAGGAGCCGCAGGGCCTGGGGTACGGGCAGCAGCCGGGCGGCGTCCGCGGGGCTCGGCTCGCCGGGGCGCACGGCGCGGGCGAAGAGGGCCCGGGTGGCGGCCCGTACGTCGCGTACGGCGGCCAGGGCGGGCGCGTCGGCCGCGAAGACCGCGGTGTCGGGCAGGACGCCGGGGTGCGCGGAGACCCAGGCGGTGAGTCCGGCGGGGTCGGCCAGGTCGTCGGCGATCCCGCCGTGTCCGTCGTGCCGTACGGTCAGCGCGAGGTCGAGCGCGATCCGGGTGTCCGTGCCGGGCGAGTCCTGCATGGGGCCGATGATAGGCACGCCGGACGGGCCGGCTGTCACTCCTCCGGGGGAGCCGGTGGCACCACCGCGATCGGGGCCGCCGCGTGCAGCAGCACGGCGTGGGTGACCGAGCCCATCATGCGGGCGGGAGCCAGCAGGCGCCGGCGGTGACGGCCGACGACGACCAGGTCGGCGTCCCTGGCGGCCGCGACCAGGTTTCCGGCGGCGTCGCCGGGCACGACGTGGGTGTCGGCCCGGACGCCGGGGTGGCGTCCGCGGTAGGGGGCGAGCAGGCCGTCGGCCAGGACCCGCGTCTCGCTCTCGACGGAGACCTCGTCGATCACCAGGGGCATCATCTGACCCGCAGCGGCCCAGGTCTGCACCGGCCACGGGTAGGCGGCGACCACCTGGAGGCGGGCGCCGCGCAGCTCGGCCTCGGTGAAGGCGAAGGTCAGCGTGGCGTCGTCGGGGCTGTCCACGTGGAGGCCGACCACCACGCGCGGTCCGGGTTCGGCGGGTGTCTCGCCGGGGCCCTCGCGCCCGGGGCGGGGCACCACCACGACGGGGCACTCGGCGTCGCGGGCGGCGGCCATGCCGTTGGAGCCGAGCAGCAGGCCGGTGAAGCCGCCCCGGCCGCGGGAGCCGAGGACCAGCAGCTGGGCGTCGGCGCCCAGCTCCGGCAGCAGGGCGCCCGGTACGCCTTCCATGCCCACGTACTCCGTCGGCACGGCGAAGGCCCGCCCCTGGAGGTGCGCGCGTGCCTGGTCGAGCGCCGGGTCCTCGGCGGTGTCCGGCGGGCCCGCGACGAGGACGTCGGTCTGGGCCCAGGCGGCGTACTGGCGGACGTGCACCACCCGCAGGGGTGCCTCGCGCCGGTGGGCGGCGTCGAGCGCCCAGTCCAGGGCGCGCAGGCCGTCGTCGGAGCCGTCGACCGCCGCGATGACCGGCAGGGTGCTCATGGGTCCTCACCTCCGGAGTACGGACTTCCCCCCGGCGGCGGACCGAACACCCGGGTTCGGCCGGTCGGCGCACCCCGATGTGTCTACGTGAGGTCGAACTCCCCTTCCCGCGCTCCCGACACGAACGCGCCCCATTCCGCCGGGGTGAAGATCAGGGAGGGGCTCTGCGGGCTGCCGCTGTTCCGCATGGCGATGAACCCCTCGACGAAGGCGATCTGGACATCCCCCGGGCCCCGGCTGCTGGACTGCCACTGCGCGTTGCTGAGATCCAGCTCGGGTTTGTCCCAGCCCATGAGCGGGCGCTGGTGGGTGGTGCTCTCGGCCACGTCCGTGCTCCTCCCGGTTGCGTCGTGCGCGGCCAGCCTAGCGACCGGGTCGGACCGCCGACAGGCCACGTGGGGAGTGCTTTGCCAAGAGATGCGAGGGAGATCCGTCCGGCCCGAGGAAGGCGGCGACCCGATGGGCGAACCACCGCGGGTCGTCCAGCCACGGGTAGTGCCCGCCGCCGGGCTGGACGGCCAGCTCGGCATGCGGGAACACCTCGGCCAGGCGGCCGGCGAGGTCCGGGTCGGGGCCGCCGTCGCGCTCACCGGCGAGGACGAGGACCCGGGCGGGGCAGCGGGCGAGGGCGGCGCGGGTGGCGGGCGGGTCGAAAGCCTCCGGGGACAGGTAGACGTCGCCGGCCTCGTCGTTGCTCTCCTCGTCAGCACGCGCGTCGTGTTCGCGGGCCGTGTCGTCCCAGCGGCCGAAGAAGAAGGGGGCGAACACCGGATCGAAGTCGCCGGTCCCGGCCAGCCAGGCCCGGAAGGGTCCGATGGCCTCCTCGAACCAGGGCTCGTCCGCGTGCAGGAGCGCCGCCCGGAGCCGGTCCTCGGCCGTCGGCGGCATGTCCAGGGCCCAGGGGGTGGTGGTGACCAGGACGAGGCGGGACACCCGTGCCGGGTGGCGGGCGGCGTACAGCATCGCGAGGCTGCCCCCGGCCGAGTGCGCGAGGAGGTCCACGCGTGCGAGGCCGAGGTGCTCGCGCAGTGCCTCCACGTCGTCCACCAGCCGATCGCAGCGGTACGTCGCCGGGTCTTCGGGGACGGCGGAGTCGCCGGTACCGCGCAGGTCGAGGAGGACCAGCCGGCGGTGTTCGGCGAGGCCCCCGAGGCCGCCGAGGTAGGCGGAGGCGCGCATCGGTCCGCCCGGCAGCACGACCAGCGGGCTGCCCTCGCCCCGCACGTGGAAGGCGAGGCGTGTCCCGTCGTACGCGGTGAAGGTCTGCACGGCGCCGATCCTCACCGGTCGCCGCCGCGCCGCGCAACGGAGTTGTCGGGTCAGGAGCCGGCGAAGCGGTCCCGCAGCTGCCTCTTGAGGATCTTTCCGCTGGCGTTGCGCGGCAGGGCGTCCACGAACCGCACGCGTTTGGGTGCCTTGAACGCGGTGAGCTTCTCGCGGGCGTGGGCGATGAGTTCGTCCTCGGTGACCTCGCCGCGCGGGACGACGACGGCCGTGACCGCCTCGATCCACCGCTCGTCGGGCAGGCCGATCACGGCCGCCTCGGCGACGGCGTCGTGCGTGTAGAGGGCGTCCTCGACCTGGCGGGAGGCCACCAGGACGCCGCCGGAGTTGATGACGTCCTTCACGCGGTCGACGATCGTGTAGTAGCCGTCCGCGTCCCGTACGGCGAGGTCGCCGGAGTGGAACCAGCCGTCGCGGAAGGCGGCCTCGGTCTCCTCGGGCTTGTCCCAGTAGCCGTCGCACAACTGCGGGGACCGGTAGACGACTTCGCCGGGTGTGCCGTCGGGCACGTCCTTGCCGTCCTCGTCGACCACGCGCGCGTCGACGAACAGGACGGGGCGGCCGCAGGAGTCCATGCGGCCCTCGTGCTCGTCCGGGCCGAGGACGGTGGCGAGGGGACCGATCTCGCTCTGGCCGAAGCAGTTGTAGAAGGCGAGGTTCGGCAGGCGGGCGCGCAGCCGCTCCAGGACGGGCACCGGCATGATCGACGCGCCGTAGTAGGCCTTGCGCAGGCCGTCGAGGTCGCGGGTGGCGAAGTCGGCGCGGTTCGCGAGGCCGATCCACACGGTCGGCGGTGCGAAGAGGCTGTCCACGCGGCCCGCTTCGATCAGGTCGAAGAGCCGGTCGCCGTCGGGCGCGTCCAGGAGGATGTTGGTCGCGCCGACCGCGAGGTAGGGCAGCAGGAAGACGTGGATCTGCGCCGAGTGGTAGAGCGGGAGCGCGTGCGCGGGGCGGTCTCCGGCGCCGAGGTCGAGGGCGGTGATGGCGCTCAGGTACTCGTGCACCAGCGCACGGTGGGTCATCATCGCGCCCTTGGGCAGCGCGGTGGTGCCGGAGGTGTAGAGCAGCTGCACCAGGTCCTCGGCGCCCGGTTCGGGGCCGTCGTACGCGGGCGCCGCGGCGAGGCGGGCCAGGAGCGAGTCGTCGGTGTCGCGCAGCGGCAGGGTGCGGGTCCCGCCGGGGAGCCGGGCAGCGAGGCCGGGGTCGGCGAGGACCAGGGTGCTGCCGGACTGGCCGACGAGGTAGGCGAGGTCGTCGCCGGTGAGGTTCTGGTTGACCGGGACGTGCACCAGGCCCGCGCGGGCGCAGGCCAGGAACGCGATCAGGTAGGCGTCGGAGTTGTGGCCGTAGGCACCGACCCGGTCGCCGGGGGACAGCCCCTCGGCCAGCAGGACGCTCGCCGCGCGGGAGACCGCGGTGTCCAGCTCCTCGTACGTCCAGGAGCGGTCGCGGTACTCCACCGCGACGCGTGCCGGGGTGCGTCGGGCGCTGCGCCGCAGCACCCCGTCGACAGTGCTGCCGGTGCTGCCGGTGCTGCCGTGTCCGGGCGTCATGTCCTGATCCTCGGCCGGTGGCGGGGGCGGGTCAAGCGGTGCGTCCGGCCCGTCGGCTCCTCGCATCCGCTCCGTACGCCCCATTGACACGACCCGTCACTGACAGGAAAGTTTCACTCCGCACGGCGATCCGGGAAAGATACTTTCAGCTTCGGCGGCGGGAGACTCTTCGATGGCCGGTCAGGCGACGAACGGATTCACACGGCGTCAACTGGGCGCCGGAGCCCTGGCCCTGGGAGGTGCCCTGGCCATCGCCCCGTTCGCGGCCGGGCCGGCACAGGCCGCCTCCGACCGGGGCCGCCGCCCCACCCTGCGGCACGGCACGGCGGAACGCGCCGGACTGCTCCCGGGCCATCTGCGTCAGCTCGTCACCGACGCCGAGACGTTCCTCGGCCCGTCGCCCGTGCACCCGTGGTACGCGGGCGCCGTGCTGCTCGCCGGGCGGGGCGGCACGGTGGCGCTGCACGAACCGATCGGCATGGCGGTGCGTTACCGGGCCTACGACGAGGCGAGCGACACCGGCGTGGAGTTCCCGGCGGGTGAGCAGATCCCGATGGCCCGGGACACGGTGTTCGACCTCGCGTCGATCTCCAAGCTGTTCACCTCGATCCTCGCCGTGCAGCAGCTGGAGCGGGGCGCGCTGGAGCTGGAGGCGCCGGTCGCCTCGTACCTGCCGGACTTCGGCCGGGCGGGCAAGCAGGGCGTGACGGTCCGCCACCTGCTCACGCACACCTCGGGCTTCCGGGCGTGGATCCCCCTGTACAGCGCGCCGACGTACGAGGAGAAGGTCCAGCTCGTCTACGACGAGGCGCCGGTGAGCGCCCCCGGCACGGCGTACCTGTACTCGGACCTGAACATGATCTCGCTCCAGCTGGTGCTGGAGAGGGTCACGGGCCGCGCCCTGGACGTGCTGCTGCGCGACGAGATCACGAAGCCGCTCGGTCTCACCCGCACCCGCTACAACCCGCCCGCCTCCTGGCGGCCGGGGATCGCCGCCACCGAGGACGCCCGCAAGCCGTGGTCCGGCCTGGACCGCGGTCTGGTGTGGGGCGAGGTGCACGACGAGAACGCCTTCAGCCTGGGTGGCGTCGCCGGTCACGCCGGGGTGTTCTCCTCGGCGTGGGACCTCGCGGTCCTCGGTCGTACGCTGCTCAACGGCGGCTCCTACGGCCGGGAGCGCATCCTGCGGCCGGAGTCGGTGGAGCTGATGTTCACCGACTTCAACACCGACTTCCCGGGCGACGCGCACGGCCTCGGCTTCGAGCTGTACCAGCACTGGTACATGGGCGCGATGGCGACACAGCGCACGGCCGGGCACACCGGTTTCACGGGCACCTCGCTGGTGCTCGACCCGACGACCGACTCGTTCCTCGTCGTGCTCGGCAACTCCGTCCACCCGGTGCGCGGTTGGCGTTCCGGGTCTGCTCCGCGGGTGGCGGCGGGCACCAACCTGGCGCGGGCGGTGCCGGTCCGTCCGGCCCACGGGCGTACGGCGTGGTTCTCGGGGACGGCGAGTTCCGCCACGGCCACGCTCGCGCTGCCCGCCCTGGACACGTCGGCCGGCCGGGCCCGGCTGCGCTGCGCGCTGTGGTGGGACACCGAGCCCGGGTCGGACACCCTGGTCCTGGAGGCGTCGACCGACGGCGGCGCCGGGTGGAGGCCCGTGCCGTTCACCACCACGCGCCCCGGCGAGGCGCCCCGGGAGCACCCGGAGGGCTCGGCCACCGGCTGGTCGGGGCGCGTCTGGCACCGGCTGAGCGCCGGACTCCCGGCGGCGCGCGGCCTTGCCCTGCGCTGGCGGTACACGACCGACCGGCTGTACGTGGGACGCGGGGCGTACGTCGACGGGCTGCGCGTGGAGGCGGCCGGCGACGTCCTGTTCCACGACGCACGCCCGGCGGACGCGGCGCGCGTGGACACGGTGGGGTGGACGGCGTCGGCCGACTAGCCGGTCCTGGCGCCCGGGGACCGGGCGGGTCTCGGGGACCGGGCGGGTCCGCTAGCCGTTGAAGACGGCCTTCTGCACCTCGTTCGGTCCGTCGAAGCTGTTCTCCTTCAGACCGTCGAGACGGCTGACGACCTTGTCGTCGGCCTTGTTCTTGCGGGCGCGGTCGACCAGCGACTTCTTGTCCGCCGGGTAGTCCATGCCGTTGAGGGCCTTCTGCAGGTCGATGGGGCTGAGGTCCGCCATGACGGGCTCCTTCGTCGTACGGGTGTCGGGTACGGAATTTCCGTTATGTCGCGGTACCCAGCCCCGCCCCGCGCATGCGCCCTCAGCCCCCGGTGCCGTCCAGCACCGCCATCGCCGCGTTGTGTCCCGGCACCCCGCTCACCCCTCCCCCGCGCACGGCGCCCGCGCCGCACAGCAGGACGTTCGCCTGCCCGGTCTCCACTCCCCAGTGGCCGGTGCCCTCCTGGGCGTGGGGCCAGGACAGCTCGCGGTGGAAGATGTTCCCGCCGGGCAGGCGCAGGTCGCGTTCCAGGTCGAGCGGCGACCTGGCCTCGACGCAGGGCCGCCCGTCGGCGTCGGTCGCCAGGCAGTCCGCGAGGGGCTCGGCGAGGTGGGCGTCGAGCTGGGCGAGGGTCGACTTCAGCAGTTCCTCGCGTACGGCGTCGTTGTCCCGGGCGAAGAGGCGGGCCGGTGTGTGCAGACCGAACAGGGTGAGGGTGTGCATGCCCCTGGCGGCCAGGTCGGGGGCGAGGATCGTGGGGTCGGTCAGCGAGTGGCAGTAGATCTCGGAGGGCGGCGCGTCGGGCAGTTCACCGGCGGCCGCCCGGGCGTGCGCGGCGGCCAGTTGGCCGTAGCCCTCGGCGATGTGGAAGGTTCCGGCGAAGGCCTCGCGCGGGTCGGCCTCGGGGTCGCGCAGCCGCGGGAGCCGGGTCAGCAGCATGTTCACCTTGAGCTGGGCGCCCTCGGCGGGCGGGGGCGGCGCCTGGCCCGTGAGCGCCGCCAGTTCCCGCGGGGAGGCGTTGACCAGGACGTGGCGGGCGGCGGCGACGTGCTCGCCGTCGGCCGAGCGGTAGGTGACCTCGGCGGTGTGCCCGTCCGCGTCGATCCGCACCGCCTCGTGACCGGTGGCGAGCACGGCACCGGCGGCGCGGGCCGCGCCGGCCAGCGCGTCGGAGAGGGCGCCCATGCCGCCGACCGGCACGTCCCAGGCGCCGGTGCCGCCGCCGATCACGTGGTAGAGGAAGCAGCGGTTCTGGACCAGCGAGGGGTCGTGGGCGTCGGCGAAGGTGCCGATCAGCGCGTCGGTGAGGGCCACGCCCCGGACCAGGTCGTCGGCGAAGTGCTCCTCGATCGCGACCCCGACCGGCTCCTCGAACAGGGCCCGCCAGGCCGTCTCGTCGTCGACCCGGCGGCGCAGTTCGTCCCGGGTGGGCAGCGGTTCGGTGAGGGTCGGGAAGACCCGCTGGGCCACGTGGCCGGTCATGGCGTAGAAGCGCTGCCACGCGGCGTACTCCCGCTCCGAACCGGTGAGCCGGGCGAAGGACTCGCGGGTGCGGCGCTCGCCCCCGCCGACGAGGAGCCCGGTGGGCCGCCCGGCGCGCTCCACGGGCGTGTACGAGGAGACGGTGCGCGCACGCACCCGGAAGTCCAGGCCGAGGTCCCGCACGATCTTCCTGGGCAGCAGGCTGACCAGGTACGAGTAGCGCGACAGCCGTGCGTCGACCCCGGCGAACGGCCGGGTGGACACGGCCGCTCCGCCGGTGTGGTCCAGCCGTTCGAGGACCAGTACGGAGCGCCCGGCCCGGGCCAGGTAGGCGGCGGCGACCAGGCCGTTGTGGCCGCCGCCGACGATGACGGCGTCAAAGGTGCGGGAGGTGCGGGGCGGGGTCGTCATGGCTCTTGGTAACACGGCCCGATCGAGGGCGGCCAGCCCGCCGTCGGGCACCGTCCGCGCTCAGCGTGCCGCCCCGCGCAGTGCCGCGACCCTGCGGTACAGGTCCACGGCCTCGGCGGCGCGGCCGAGCCTCTCCAGGCAGTGCGCCTCGTCGTCGCGGGCGACGAGGGTGCCGGGGTGGTCGGGGCCCAGGGCCCGCTCGCGGGCGGCGGCGACCAGGCGGTACTCGGTGAGGGCCGGGGACCAGCGGCCGAGCCAGCCCAGGGCGACGGCGACCTCGCGGTGGCTGACCAGGGTGTCCGGGTGGTCCGGGCCCAGGACGCGGGCCCGGACCGCGCACACCTCGCGGGCCTCGGTCAGGGCCTCCTCCCAGCGGCCCAGCCTGCCGAGGTTGACGCCCAGGCCGTGCCGGGCGCGCAGGGTCTCGGGGTGCTCGGGTCCCTGGGCGCGGGCGCGGTCGTCGATCAGCTCCTCGTACACGGTCAGCGCTTCGGCGCAGCGGCCGAGGCGGCCCAGGGCGACGCCCGTCTCGTAACGGGCGGCGAGCGTGTCGGGGTGATGGGGGCCGAGGGCTCGCGCGCGCGCACCGGCGACGTCGCGATAGGTCGCCAGGGCCTCCTGCCAGCGGTCCAGCCGCCCGAGTTCGTAGGCCACCTCGTAGCGGGTGACGAGGGTGTCGGGGTGGTCGGGGCCGAGCACGCGGGCCCGGGCCGCGGCCACCTCGCGGGCCGTCCGGTGGGCGTCCCCGGTACGGCCGAGCCGCCCGAGGTTGAAGGCCAGGTTGTGCCGGCAGCGCAGGGTGTCGGGATGGTCCGCGCCCATGGTGCGCTCGCGGGCGGTCAGGACCGATGTGTACACCTTGTGGGCGTCGGTGTGGCGGCCCAGTCGGCCCAGGGTGTAGGCCATCTCCTGACGGACGGCGAGGGTGTCGGCGTGATCGGCTCCCAGCGTCCTGATCCTGGCCTCGGCGACGCCCTTGTACGCGCGCAGCGCCTCGGCGGGGTGACCGGTGCGGCCGAGGGCGAAGGCGGCCTCGTAGCGGCTGGCGAGCGTGTCGGGGTGGTCGGGGCCCAGCAGGCGCTCGCGCTCGGCGGCGACCGCGCGGTGCACCTCGCCGGCCTCCTCCCAGCGGCCGAGCCGGCCCAGGTTCAGTCCCGTCCGGTGGCGCGCGGCCAGCCCGGCGACGGTCTCGGGCGCCGGGTCCGGCGGCTCGCCCGGGGCGGCCCCGGTGGCGCCGGCGCCGACGGGCGGGTCGCCGGCGGGCCGCGGGAGCCACGCGCCGGACAGGCCCGCCCCGGGGTCCGGGGGCGTGGCGCGCAGGGCGGTGCCGGTCGCCTTGTGACCGGTGGTCATGCCGCGGGTCCAGGACGGCAGCGCGGTGCGGACCCCGACCGGCTGGGGCGTCCGCGGCCGGGCGGTCGCCAGGGCCGGCACCGGTGCCGGTGCCGCGCGTCCGGCGGTGATCCGGCGGCCCAGTTCGCGGGCGTCGTCCGGGCGCTGCTCGGGCCGCTTGGCCAGCAGGTCCAGGATGATCCGGTCCAGGTAGCCGGGCAGTTCGGCGCGCCGGGTCCGGGGCGGTGCGGGCTCGGTGTCGCGGTGGCCGACGAGGATCGCCCAGGCGTCGTCGAGGTCGAACGGCGGGACGCCGGTGGCGATCTCGTAGAGCACGCAGCCCAGGGAGTACAGGTCGCTGCGCCGGTCGACCTCGTCGCCGCCGATCTGTTCGGGCGACATGTAGTGCGGGGTGCCCATGGCGATGCCGGTGCCGGTCAGCCGGGCGGTGAAGCCCCCGTCGTGACCGAGCCGGGCGATGCCGAAGTCGCAGATCTTCACGGTGCCGTCGGCGGTCCGCACGATGTTCGCGGGCTTGAGGTCGCGGTGGACGATGCCCTGCTCGTGGGTGTACGCGAGCGCGGAGGCGACCTGTTCGGCGATGTCGACGACGTCGGCGACCGGCAGCGGATGGCCCTTGTTCTCCTCCAGGAGCCGGCTCAGGTCGTTCCCCTCCAGCAATTCCATGACGAGGAAGAGCACGCCGTCCCACTCGCCGAAGTCGTGGACGACGGTCACCCCGCGGTGCTGGAGCGCGGCGGCAACCCGGGCCTCGCGCCGGAATCTCTCCCGCAGGACGCGGGTGAAGGAATGGTCGTGCCGCGTGCCCAGTGGTTTGAGGCACTTGACGGCTATGCGGCGGCCCAGTGACTCGTCCCGCGCCCGCCACACCTCGCCCATGCCACCGCGCCCGATCCTTTCGAGCAGCCGGTACCTGCCCTGGATCAGCGTGTCGTCCCCCATGACTTCGCCCCGCCCCCGTGGTTCAGTCCGCCCCGCCCTCCCCTGGCCGGTCCAGTATGGCCGCCTGTCGTCCGATTTTGTATGGCGCGGGGCGCGCGGCCGGACCGAGCCGTGCCATGGCGCGCAGGATGTGTTTGGGCGGCAGCTGCCAGCGCAGACGTGCCGGGACCCGGCGCAGCAGGGTGCCTGCGGCCCGCAGTCGGCGGGTGACGGTGGCGGGCGGGGGCGCGGGTCTGCCGTAGAGCTCGTGCGCGTAAGGCGGTAGTGAGTCGTACGCGAGAGAGGCGATCCGCCGCCACAGCAGCTCGCGGGCGGGGACCAGGAGGGGGTGGACGGGCGGGCGGAGCAGGAAGTCGTCCACCTCGTGCGCCTCCGCTCCCGCTTCGAGTTCGGGCCGTACCCGCGCGAAGTAGGCGGCCAGCTCGGCCCGGTTCGCGGGTACGGAGGCGGGGTCGAGGCCGACGAGACGGGCGCTGTGCCGGTGTTCGGCGAGGTAGCGGTCGGCGTGGGCGTCGGTGAGCGGGAATCCGGAGCGGCGCAGGACGTGCAGGTAGGAGCCGATCTCGGCGCAGTGCACCCACAGCAGCAGGGCGGGCTCGTCGACGCCGTAGCGCTCCCCCGTCTCCGGGTCCGTGGCGCCGAGCATGCGGTGGATCTTCCGTACCCGCGCCCCGGCCCGCTCGGCGGCCTCGGTGGTGCCGTACGTCGTGGTGCCGACGAAACCCGCGGTGCGCATCAGGCGGCCCCAGGCGTCGCGCCGGAAGTCGCTGTTCTGCATCACGCCGCGCACGGCACGCGGGTGCAGGGCCTGGAGGTAGAGGGCGCGGACGCCGGCCACCCACATCATCGGGTCGCCGTGCGCCTGCCAGGTCACGGAGCTCGGCCCGAAGAGCCCCGGATCGCCGTCCGTCGCCGCCATACGGGCAGGCTAACGCGTCGCGCCTCGCGCTCCCAGGGCCTCAGCGCAGGGTGGCGAGGAACTCTCCGCAGGCGCGGGCGCAGTCGCGGCAGGCCCGCGCGCTCTCCTCGGCGCCCGGGTGGTCGTCGAAGACGTGCGCGCTCTCCAGGCACACCTGGCGGCACCACTCCAGCTGGGCGCGGATGGCGGACTCGTCCACCTGGTTCTGTTCGGACAGCACCCGGCAGGTCGCGTCGCAGACCTCCGCGCACATGATGCCCCTGCGCCGTACGAGTTCCTGGTTCTCGGTCCCGTCCGGGTCCACGAGGCTCGCCCGCAGGGCGCAGGCCCGGGCGCACTCGGTGCACGCCTGGGCGCAGGCGAAGCGGTCCTCGAGGAAGCGGAACAGCTCCTGCTGGGAAGTCGTCGTCGATGTCACACCGCGCGGGTTGCCGCCGGTTGCCGCGCCAAACCGCCGGACCCGGTGTTTCCCAGGGGTCCGGGCCGTCGGCGTCGCGGTGAGCAGGTTGGTCGCGCGAACCGGGGGGTACCCGCGCTCCATGACCAACGCATGGATGGATCTGGCCGCGAGCGGCTCCGGCGGTTTTCCCGTCTGGCTGATCGTCGCGGCCGTGGTGGTGGTGGCCGTACTGATCGGCGCGTTCGCCTTCGGCAGCCGGCAGAAGCGCCGGGAGCCGCCGCCCCCGCGTCCCGAGGAACAGCCCCGTATGCCCGACGACGGTCCCGTCCACGAGGAGCGGGAGCGTCGGGAGCCGAACGAGATGCCGCGGAGCGACGAACGCACGCTGCCGCACGAGATGGGGCACCAGGGCAGCCGTACCGCTTCCGACCAGGAGCGGCCCCGCTGGGACGAGGGCAGCAGCGGCTCGTTCGGCAGCGGCGGCCCGGGCGGACGCTGACCGTGTCGCACGGCACTCCGGACGAGCGGGGCAAGCCGAGGGGTGACCGTATCCAGTCGGAGCGTAGTTTCCGGCACCGGCGGTGGGGAACCCATGCGCCGTGCTGTTGCAGAGGAGAAGGGCCCGCGCCGGTGCGCGGGCCCGCCACGCGGGCGAACACACCGTCAACTGGGCCGACGGGCGCCTCCCCGTCTCCGAGGGCGGGGGGTTGCTGCGCAAGGCCTTCCCGGAACACTGGTCGTTCCTGCTGGGCGAGATCGCCCTGTACAGCTTCGTCGTGCTGTTGCTGACCGGGGTCTGGCTGACGCTGTTCTTCAAGCCCTCGATGACGGAGGTCGTCTACGACGGCTCGTACGAACCTCTGTTGGGCATGAGCATGTCGGAGGCGTACCGCTCGACCCTGGACATCAGTTTCGACGTGCGCGGCGGGCTGCTGATCCGGCAGGTGCACCACTGGTCGTCGTTGGTGTTCCTGTCGGCCATCGGGGTGCATCTGCTGCGGATTTTCTTCACCGGGGCGTTCCGCCGACCGCGTGAGGTCAACTGGCTGATCGGCGTCACGCTCTTCGTGCTGGCGCTCGCCGAGGGCTTCGCCGGCTACTCGCTCCCGGACGACCTGCTGTCCGGGACGGGTCTGCGCATCGCGCAGGGGATCATGCTGTCCATTCCGGTGGTGGGGACGTACATCAGCATGTTCGTGTTCGGCGGCGAGTACCCCGGCCACGACATCGTGCCGCGGCTGTACTCGGTGCACATCCTGCTGCTCCCCGCGCTGCTCGTCGCGCTGGTCACGCTCCATCTGATCCTGGTGTTCTATCTGAAGCACACCCAGTGGGCGGGCCGCGGGCGCACCAACCGCAACGCGGTGGGCAAGCCGTTGTTCCCGCAGTTCATGACGAACTCCACCGGCCTGTTCTTCATGGTCTTCGGTCTCCTGACGGTGCTGGCGGCGGTGGCCGAGATCAACCCGATCTGGACGTACGGCCCCTACCGCCCCGACATCGTCTCCACGGGCTCGCAGCCGGACTGGTACGTCGGTTTCCTGGAGGGCTCGCTGCGGCTGATGCCGCCGTTCGAGACGGCGGTGGCGGGCCACACCGTCATGTGGAACGTGCTGGTGCCGGCGGTCCTGCTGCCGGGCGCCCTGTTCGCGGTGCTGTACGCCTACCCGTTCTTCGAGCGGTGGGTGACGGGCGACCACGAGGAACACCACCTGTGCGACCGGCCCCGGGACAAGCCGGTACGCACCGGACTGGGCGTCGCCGCGATCGTCTTCTACGGTGTGCTGCTGCTGGCCGGCGGCAACGACATCCTCGCCCACACCTTCCACGTCTCGCTGAACCTGCTCACCTGGATCTTCCGCGTCTCCCTGGTGCTGGCGCCGCCGCTGGCCTTCGTCGTGGCCAAGCGGGTCTGCCTGGCCCTGCAGGAGCGCGACCACGAGCGCCTGACGGAGGGCGAGGAGACGGGCGAGGTGCACCAGACCCTCGCGGGCGGCTACGCCGAGAGCCACGGGCCCCTCGACCCCGAGGAGCGTTACGTGCTGCGAGCCCGTAGCCTGCCCGCGCCGCTCGCGCCGTCCGCGAAGGAGGGCGACGCCCCGCACGTGGGCCGGCTGCGGGCGACGCTCAGCGAGTGGTACTACGGCGACCGGGTCGACGTCGGGGAGACGGAGCCGGAGCGGGGGTCGGCACCGGAGGCGGGGGCACCGGCGGAACCGGCGGAACCGGACGCCTACTCGGGCGAGCCGGAGCGCTGAACGCCCCGGTCGGCGTACTGGAAGACCAGCCCGCTGGCCCCCATGGCGAGCAGGCCGAAGCCGATCAGCGCCAGCCACAGACCGAAGACGATGCCGAGCGCGAGCACCACGGCGGCCAGCGCGGTCGTGATCGGCCAGGCGCTGCGCGGCGGGAAGAAGTCGAGCGGACCCGCGGTGTCCACGACCTCGCCCTCACCACGGTCCTGCGCCCGCAGACCGCGCTTGCGGTACTGCACGCGCAGGAAGAACGCGACGAGCGAGGCCATGAGGAACGCGATGACGAGCGCGGCCGTGCCGGCGGGCTCGCGCGACCACCAGCCGTAGAGCGCCGCCTCGGAGCCGAAGAAGACCGCCACACCGGTGAACAGACGGGATTCGGTCCTCACTGCACATGCCTCTGATCGTGTCGGGTGACGTCGGGGTGGTGCAGGTCGAACGCCGGGGACTCGGAGCGGATCCGGGGCAGCGACGTGAAGTTGTGGCGCGGCGGCGGGCTGCTGGTGGCCCATTCGAGGGAACGGCCGTAGCCCCAGGGGTCGTCCTGCTCGACCTTCTCGCCGTACTGGTGGGTGCGCCACACGTTGTAGAGGAACGGCAGGGTGGACAGCCCGAGAAGGAAGGCGCCGATGGAGCTGATGGTGTTCAGCGTGGTGAAGCCGTCCGCGGCGAGGTAGTCGGCGTAGCGGCGCGGCATGCCCTGCTCGCCGAGCCAGTGCTGGACGAGGAAGGTGGTCTGGAAGCCGACGAAGAGGGTCCAGAAGTGGATCTTCCCGATGCGTTCGTCGAGCAGCTTGCCGGTGAACTTCGGCCACCAGAAGTAGAAGCCGGCGAACATCGCGAAGACGACCGTGCCGAACAGCACGTAGTGCAGGTGGGCGACGATGAAGTACGAGTCCGTCAGATGGAAGTCCAGGGGCGGTGAGGCGATGAGGACGCCGCTCATGCCGCCGAGCAGGAACGTCACCAGGAACCCGCACGCCCACAGCATGGGGGTCTCGAAGGAGAGCGAGCCGCGCATCATCGTGCCGATCCAGTTGAAGAACTTCACCCCGGTCGGCACGGCGATGAGGAACGACATGAGGGAGAAGAACGGGAGCAGCACGGCGCTGGTGGCGAACATGTGGTGGGCCCACACCACCGCGGAGAGAAACGTGATGGCGATGGTGGCGCCGACGAGGCTGACATAGCCGAAGATCGGCTTGCGGCTGAAGACCGGGATGATCTCGGTGACGATGCCGAAGAACGGCAGCGCGACGATGTACACCTCGGGATGGCCGAAGAACCAGAACAGGTGCTGCCACAACAGCGCCCCGCCGTTGGCCGCGTCGAAGACGTGCGCGCCGAACTTCCGGTCGGCCTCCAGCATCAGCAGCGCGGCGGTGAGCACGGGGAAGGCCGGCAGCACCAGGATCGACGTGAACAGGATGTTCCAGGTGAAGATCGGCATCCGGAACATGGTCATGCCGGGGGCGCGCAGGCAGATGATGGTGCTGATGAAGTTGACGGCGCTGAGCGTGGTCGACACGCCGCTCACCACCAGGCCCATCGTCCACAGGTCACCGCCCGGGCCCGGACTGAAGGTGGCGCTGTTCAGCGGTGCGTAGGCGAACCAGCCGAACGAGGCCGCGCCCCCGGGCGTCAGGAACCCCGCCACCACCATCAGGCCGCCGAACAGGTACATCCAGTACGACAGCGCGTTGAGCCGGGGGAACGCCAGGTCGGGGGCGCCGATCTGCAAGGGCATGATGACGTTGGTGAACCCGGCGAACAGCGGGGTCGCGAACAGCAGCATCATGATGGTGCCGTGCACGGTGAACAGCTGGTTGTACTGCTCGTTGCTGAACAACTGCAGTCCCGGCCGGGCGAGTTCACTGCGCATCAGCATGGCCAGGACGCCGCCGAAGAGGAAGAAGCCGAACGACGTCGCCAGGTAGAGATGGCCGATCACCTTGTGATCGGTCGTCGTGGCCCACCGCACCAGTGCCCGGCCCAGTGTGCGGTTCGTCCGCTGCCGGGCCGGTGTCCGGCGCGGCGACTCGGTCCTTCTGTCCACCGCCATGCGGCGGAGAGTACCCAGGCGCCGTGGGCTCAGACCCACGACCACGCCGAGGCCGGGGCCGGGCTTCCGGCGGATGGGCCACCTGGCGCACGCGGGTGCGGACCGGACGGTTCCGGACCCGCACCCGCGTGCGCGCTCGGGTTACGGGGCGTCGAGCACGGTGCCGGTCAGCACCGGTCCCTGCGGCTCACCGTCGTCGTCGGTGTTCTGGAATCCGATGTACTCCGTGGGCTCCGCGACCTCGTCGCCGATGGTGGGCACCGCCACCTCGGTCTCCGTCTCACCGGACGGGACGGAGACCCAGAGCGCGAAGTAGTCCAGCCGGGACAGCGGGACCTCCCCCGCCGGGACCTCGCCCACCGTCTCGAGGAGCCAGTCGTGGTCGACGTCCTTGGTGGACAGCTCGGGACGGGTGTCGTCGGGGACCGGTACCAGTACCGTGTACAGGTCGGTGTCGGCGGGCTCCGAGAGCGAGACCCGCCAGCGCAGCGGCTGCCCCTCGGTGACCTTGTCGGCGACGGGCGTCACGCTGATCTCCGGCATCGGGTCGTCCTCCCGCACCGTCACGCCGCCGGCGTAGGAGCCGACGACCGAGCCGTGTACCGCCTTGACCAACAGGTCGTGGTTCGCGTCGCCGCCGTAGCGCTGGTTGCCCGTCACCTTCACGCTCACGTCGACGAAGGGCTTGCCGGAGCGCACGGTGACCAGGCGCTCCTCGACCGCTGTGCCGAAGCCTTCCATGTACATCCGGACCGTGCCGGTGCCCTTGCCGGAGACCCGCACCGGGACGTGGTAGGTGCGCACGCCCGAGTCGCCCTCCTCGACCGTCGTCCGGCCGACGTCGACGCGGGCCAGCGGGGCCGGGCGCACCCGGGGCGTGCCCGGCTGCCAGGCGTACGCGTCCATCAGCCATGCCTTGCCCGCCCGCGAACGGGGTGTCAGTTCCAGCGCGGTGACGCGGCGCAGGTCGACTCCGGCGCGGGTGGCGGCGGTGAGCGGTACGCGCAGTTCCTGCGCCCAGTAGGACGCGGTGCGTTCGCTGCCCGGGAGTCCGTCGGCGCGGACGGCGCCGAGGGTGGCACGCCGGCCGGTGGCGTCGGTGACGGCCACGTCGAACCGGGTGCCGGTGCTGCCCGGCGGCACGATGACGCGCAGGGCGAGGCTCTTGGCACCCTTCAGGGAGACGGGGGTGCCGGGACGGACCCGGGTCGCGGTGCCGGGCGCGGACCAGTCCAGGGCGACCGCGCCGCGGCCGGTCTCGCGCTCCGGCTGCCAGTACGCGAAGTGCGGTGAGGAGCCGCGCGCGTCCTCGCCGAGGCAGGCGACACCGGGGTCGGGGTCGACCGCCGAGCACAGGCGTCCGCCGCCGGTCACCTTCACGCCGCCGTCCGGCAGGAACCCGGCGCCGCGTCCGGCGCCGACCGCGTGGGTCAGCACCCGGGCCGGGTCGGCCGAGGGGGCGCGGCGGCCGGTGCCGTCGACCAGCTCGCGCACCCGGTCGTCACCGGCGACGAACAGCCGGGCGGCGGCGGCGATGTAGGTCGCGCCGGCCCGGTGCTGCTGCCCTGCGGTGAGCCGGGTGGGGCTGCCCACCGAGCAGACCGGGTCGGGTGCCTCGGGGTCCGCCCAGAAGTCGTCGGAGGCGGGTGCCGCGGCCTGGCCGGGCGTCCATTCGCTGTTGAAGTAGTTGTGGTTGGCGCCCGTGATGTGGACCGCGCTGTGCAGTGCGCGGCCCCGGCTCACGCCGCGGGTGCCATCGACGTAGAGCTGCCCCTGGAGGTCGGAGACGTCGCCGTCGCAGCCCGGCAGGATCGTCAGGGACGGCACGTCGGGCACCGGGTTCTGGCCGAAGGCGGTGGGGCCGATGAGCACGGTGCCGCGGATGTTCCAGCGGGCCCGCCCCCGGTGGCCGTCCTGGGCCGCGGGCGGCGGGTACAGACTGTCCATCGCCGCCCGGTCGACGCCTTCGCCGCCGCGGGAGTGGCCGACGAGCAGGACACGGGACAGGTCGGCCTTCGGGCCCCGGCGTACGGCGTCCGGGGCGGCGGAGGCCCCAGCGGCCCAGTCGGCCCAGCGGGCCAGGTGCGAGCGGACCAGTGACGAGCGGGCCTGGGCGCCGCCGTCCTCCAGGTCGCCGTCCTGGCCGTTGATGCCGTTGGCGGAGATCGAGACGGTCACATAGCCCTGGGAGGCCAGCAGTTTCTGGTCCTGGAGGTAGCCGCGGTGGCTGGGGATGGGCTTGGCGCCGTCGGCGCAGGGCCAGTCGATCGTGACGGCCTCCTCACCCTGGCCGGGGACGTAGCAGGTGGCGTGCCGGCCGTGCAGGAAGAGCGCGAGGGGGCGTTTGCCGGTGGTGCCCTTCGGCGCGACGACCAGGCCGCGCATCTCGACCGGGGCGGACAGGCCGGGCAGCCGGACCGGGTCGAGCGTGTACTCGCCGGTGGTCGTGGCGAACCGGCCGGGCCGGCCCGGGTCGACGGTGCCGGCGGGGAGCAGGGGCGGGAGTTTCGCCGGGGGCGCTTCGGCGGGGCGGCGCTGTCGGGCGGCGGCTCCCGGCTCCTGGTCCAGCCGGCGGCCGGCGGCGCGGACCTGGAGGTCGGCCAGCCCGTGCGGTGCGGCCGGCCGGGTCTCGTCCAGGGGCAGGCGGAAGGTCCTGCCGTCGCGGTCCGGTTCGGGTACGCCGAGCAGGCGGCCGCCGGAGTGGAACTCCACCCGTGCGTCACCGGGCCGGACGGGCCGCGGGGAGCGCCACTGAAGGGATCTGGCCTTACCGGTGCCGGTGATCCGCCAGCCGGGCGGCAGGTCGGCGGTGCCGTCCGGTGCCGCCCGCAGGGATGCGGCGCCGCCGGGCGGTTCCGGTGCGGCCTGGGCCGCGGCGGGCGCGACGCCCACCAGTGTCAGGGCCGCTGTCGCGGCGGCCCATATCGTTCGGGCACGTATCAAGAATCCGCTCCTCAACACCTCGGTGCTACCTCGGACCGGGGCAACGTCCTTGCTGACGCCCCCGGTTGGAGGAGGGGAGGAAGATCCTTGGGGTTGCCTGTGAGCCGACCCGAGCCGTCAGCCGCCGCCCCCGCCGACGGCCGCGCCGCCGCTTGCGCCGGTCCCGGGGGCCGGGGCGTTCCTGAGAGGGGCCGCGCCGAGCGGACAGTCGTCGCTGGAGCGGCCGGCCAGTCGGCCGCCGGGCTGCTCCACGGTCACCTGCGCGCTCCCCAGTGCCGGGTCCTGGCGCAGCCGGGCGACGGCGACGGTGCAGGCCAGTTGGTCGACGGCGGTGCCGCTGAGGCTCCCGGCGCTCCGCGGCAGCCGGACGCTGACGCCGGTGCCGTCGGTGCGGATGGTGGGCGCCTCGGCGGCGGGCGGCAGTTCGGTGGTCAGCCCACTCCTGCGCTCCTTGTCGTCGGGGCCCTTGAACAGCATGAGCAGGGTGCTGCCGAGGTCGGTCGAGCCCGGCACCGTGCGGTCCACCGCGACCAGGGACCCGCCCTCGACGAAGTAGAGCGGGACCTTGACCAGGGGCACCGCCTCGGGCGCGGACTGCGACGGCACGGAGGTGGCGCCCGGGTCCAGGACGCCGGTCGCGGGTTCGCCCGCCTCGACCACTCCGGTCTCGGGGATGCCGCACCCGGAGAGCGGCAGCAGCGCCGCGAGCAGCAGCGGGACGGCGCGCGCGGACGGGTTCATGTGCGGTCCTCCTTCACCGGGGGCGGCGTCGGGTCCTCCGTGGCGTCCGGGGGCACCGGCAGGACGACCGTGAAGACGGCGCCGCCCTCGGGGTGGTTGGCCGCCCGGACGGTACCGCCGTGCAGGCGTACGTTCTCCGTGGTGATGGACAGGCCGAGGCCGCTGCCCTCGCTCCGGGCGCGGGCGTCGGCCGACTTGTAGAAGCGGTCGAAGACATGGGGCAGGACGCTCTCGGGTATGCCGTCCCCGCCGTCGCGGACCGTGACGACGGCCTGCCTTCCGGCGTGCGGGTCGTCCTGGGCGTGGAGGTCCAGGCGGACCGGGGGCGCGCCGTGCCGCAGGGCGTTGGCGACGAGGTTCGCCACGATCACGTCGAGGCGGCGCGGGTCGACGCGGCCGCGCAGCGCGCCCGGTTCCGGCAGTCCGGTCTCCACGGTGTCCTGCCAGCCGCGGGAGGCGAGGGTGCGGCGCAGGGACTCGGCGAGATCGATCTCGTCCAGATGCAGGGCGGCCGCGCCCGCGTCGAACCGGGAGATCTCCATCAGGTCGTCCACCAGCGCGGCCAGCTTGGTGGTCTCCGCGCTGATCAGGCGTACGGCCGTCGCGGTGTCCTCGTCGAGTCCGGCCGCGTCCTCGTCCAGCACGTCCGTGACCGCCGACATCGCCGCCAGCGGGGTGCGCAGTTCGTGGGAGACGTCCGCGGCGAAGCGGCGGGCGCCGGCCTCCATGCGCCGCAGTTCCGCCACCGAGCCCTCCAGTGCCGCGGCGGTCTCGTTGAAGGTGCGGGAGAGATCGGCGAGTTCGTCGGAGCCGTGCACCGCGAGCCGGGTGTCCAGCCGCCCCTCGGCGATGCTCCGGGTCGCCCGGCGCAGCGCCCGCACCGGACGCAGCACGCCGCGGGCGGCCAGGAGGGCGATCAGGACAGCCAGGGCCAGGGCCGGTACGGTGGCGCGTTCGATGGCGGTGACCAGGGCGTCGACGTACCCCTGCTCCTCCTGCTGCGGCACCGTGAGGTAGACCTCGAGGCCGGAGGCGCGCTGCTCGGTGGTGTACTGGCCGGCGAAGGTGACGGGCATGCCGACGACCAGCGAGGAGTGGCCGTCGTGCGAGACCCGCTGGAACACGGTGGCCCGGCGGGAGCGCACCGACTCGCGCATGGCCGGGGACAGTTCCCCGAAGGCGTCCCCGGGGACGGACGTCGCGCTCGCCTCCCGGTAGGCGACCAGCACCCGCCACGGCTGTGACCGCCCGCCCCTGGACACGTCGCCGGCGAACGACTCCAGGCCGGCCGCGTCGGGCGGGAACCGGTAGTTGGGGACCAGCGCGTTGACGCGGTGCCGGAACTCCTCGATCACCGTGTCCTGGCTCTGCTGCAGGATCCCGGTCCGCGCCTCACGGAAGGTCAGCGCGCCGGTCGTCACCGTGGCCACGACCGCGACGAGGGTGAAGGTCACCACCAGCCGCAGGCGCAGCCCCATCAGCGCCCGCAGCACCCGGGGAACTCTCACCGGGGCCCGAACCGGTAGCCGAAGCCGCGCACGGTGTGGACGTAACGCGGGCTGCCCGGCGGTTCACCGATCTTGGCTCGCAGTCGCTTGACGCAGGCGTCCACGAGCCGCGCGTCCCCGTGGTAGTTGTGCTCCCACACGGCCTCCAGGAGCTGCTGGCGGCTGAACACCTGCCCGGCCGAGGCGGACAGGGTGAGCAGCAGCCGCAGTTCGGAGGGGCCGAGTGCGACGGGCCGTCCCTGGTGGGTGACGGTCAGTCCGGCCCGGTCGATGACCAGGTCGCCGTGGTGTTCGGTGCACGCGGGGCCCTGGTCGTCCGCCGTGCCGCCCACGCGGCGCAGCACGGCGCGTATACGTGCGTCCAGTACGCGGGCGCGGACCGGTTTGACCACGTAGTCGTCGGCTCCGGACTCCAGTCCGACGACGATGTCGGTGTCGTCGCCGCGGGCGGTGGCCATGATGATCGGCACCTGGTCGTGGGCGCGTATGCGACGGCACACCTCCAGGCCGGACATGCCCGGCAGCATCAGGTCGAGGACCACCGCGTCGGGACGGAACGACCGGAGCTGCTCCAGTCCGTCCTCGCCGGTCGCGGCCGCGGCGACCTCGTGCCCCTGTCGGCGCAGGGCCAGTCGCACGCCGTCCCGGACGGCGCGGTCGTCTTCGATGATCAGGACCCGTGGCATGCAGCTCAGTATGCGTGCGTACGGAGGGGAGACCACGCGCGGGTGACGGCTGTTACACAGCGGTCCAAAAGCCGTCCACGGACGATCACACGCTCCGGGCACCCTTTGTGATCATGAACGAGCGCCGTCGACCGACTCCCCCGCCGTCCTCCGCCACGGGCCGCCGCCGAGGCGGCAGCCGCTCCCGCCGCCGAGGCCGTAACCGCCCCCGCCTGCTGTGGCCGGGGCTCGCGGCCGGGGCCGTCCTGGTGCTCGCCGGTGGTCTGGCCTTCAAGGGGGCCACGGAGCCCTCCGGCGGCTCCACCGACACGGCCGGTGCGGCGACCCGGGCGCCCGAGTCGCCCACGGCCGGCGGGACGGAGGAGGCGCCGAAGGACGGGCCCACGGCCGCGCCGGCGAAGGAGAAGGAGAAGGAGAGGCAGAAGGAAAGGGAGGAGGAGGGGGACGAGAAGGGGAAGGAGGAGAAGCCGGATCCCGACTCGATTCCGGCGTCCGGACCCGGGACCTTCGCCACCGCGGGCGGCGGCGGTGACCGGGTCGGCGGGAGCGAGCGGACGCTGACGTACGTGGTGCAGGTCGAGGACGGCATCGGGATCCCGGCGCAGGACGTCGCGGCCGAGGTGGAGCGCGTCCTGGCCGACGAGCGGGGCTGGACGGCCGACGGGAAGGTCGGGTTCCGCCGGGTGTCCGGGGGCGCGTCCGACTTCCGGGTACGGCTCGCCACGGCGGGGACGGTGGACGACATATGCGGTCGGTACGGCCTGGACACCGGTGGCGAGGTCAACTGCAACGTGGGCCAGGACGTCATGGTCAATCTCAAACGGTGGCTGCTGGCCACGCAGTACTACGCGGACGACGTGACGTCGTACCGGGCGCTGATCATCAACCACGAGGTGGGGCACTTCCTCGGCCACGGCCACGAGAGCTGCCCCGGGGCGGGGCGTCCGGCGCCCGTGATGATGCAGCAGATCAAGGGCCTGCACGGCTGCCGCACCAACGTCTGGCCCTACGACGCCGAGGGCCGTGCCGTCACCGGCCCGGCGCTCGGCTGACGGTGTCGCCGTCGGGCTTTCCGCAGTCCGGGTTGCGGCAGGTGCCGGGGCCCCAGGCCGGTACGTAGATCCCCAGCGTCTTGTGCCGGTGGATCTCGGCGGGGACACGGTGGCCGCAGACCGGGCAGGTGTCCTCGTACATCGCGTCGACCTGCCGTGTGGCGGTCCGCGTCGTTGTCGTCTTCTGCGTCTGACCGTTCATGACGCCCACACCCACGCTCGTGAGAGCTTCCGCATGCCTGTACCTCCACCTTACGGCGCCCCGTACCCTGCCGCTCACGACGGATGGGGGCTCAGCGGTCCTCGGTCACCGGGGCGGGCCGCATCCCCTCGGTGGGCACGCCGTTGGCCCTGGCCGCGTCGGCGAGTGCCTGGGCGGCGGCCTCCGCGGCCTGCGCCGTGTCGTTGGCCGCCTGGGCGGCTCCCTCGTCCGTCGACGGGTTCTCCCGGGTGGCCGGCGACTGCGGCAGCGCTTCGGTGAAGGCGCGGGACACTCCCTGGAGCGCGGAGGTGACCTCGCTGGGGATGACCCAGAACGTGCTGCCCGAGCCCTGCGCCAGCTGGGGCAGCACCTGGAGGTACTGGTAGGCGAGGAGCTTGGGGTCGGGGTCGTTGCGGTGCACGGCCTGGAAGACCTCGTCGATGGCCCGGGACTGCCCCTCCGCCTTGAGGATCTCGGCGGTGCGGTTGCCCTCGGCGCGCAGGACAGCGGCCTGCTTGTCGCCCTCGGCGGTGAGGATCTGCGACTGGCGCTGGCCCTCCGCGCCGAGGATCGCGGCCCGCTTGTCCCGCTCGGCCCGCATCTGCTTCTGCATGGCGTCCTTGATGGACTGCGGCGGGTCGATCGCCTTGATCTCCACCCGGTTCACCCGCAGCCCCCATTTTCCGGTGGCCTCGTCGAGCACCCCGCGCAATTGGCTGTTGATGGTGTCGCGCGAGGTGAGGGTCTTCTCCAGGTCCATGGAGCCCACGACGTTGCGCAGGGTGGTGACGGTGAGCTGCTCGACCGCCTGGAGGAAGTTGGCGATCTCGTAGAAGGCCGCGCGCGGGTCCGTGACCTGGAAATACAGCACGGTGTCGATCTCGACGACCAGGTTGTCCTCGGTGATGACCGGCTGAGGCTTGAAGGAGACCACCTGTTCGCGAAGGTCGATCACCGGATAGACGCGGTCGATGTACGGGATGACCACGCTGAGTCCGGGCTTCAGCGTGCGGTGATAGCGGCCGAGTCGTTCGACGTTGCGGGCGCGGGCCTGCGGCACGATGCGCACCGCCCGCACCACGGTGAAGACGGCGAGAAGCGCGACGATCACACCGGCGATGAGGAAAGCCGTGGCTTCCATGGTCACTCCCGGGGATAGACGAATGCGGTGGTGCCGCTGATCTCCAGGACGTCGACGGTCGCACCCCGGGGAATCACCAGCGTCTCGTCGTAGGAACGGGCCGTCCATTCCTCTCCGCCGATGCGGACCCGGCCGTCCCTTCCGGTCACGTCGGAGACGACGTAGGCGGCCTGGCCGATCAGGGCGTCCACTCCGAACCGCTGGGTCTGGGGCTGGACGAGGTGGCGCAGCGCAACGGGGCGGAGGAAGAGAAGGGTGACCGCGGAGACGACCGTGAACACGAGGAATTGCAAAGGCGTGGAAAGGCCGGCCGCCGCGGATGCGGACGTGATCAGTGCGGCCACTCCCAGCATTCCGAGCGCGGCGGTCAGGGTGAAGATCTCCGCCACGATCAGGACCGCCGAAACGATCAGCCAGATCAGCCACGGATCCATCACGGCCCCCTTTCCGCGTTTCAATTATTTTACCGGCTTTCCGGAAAAGGGGACCTGTTCGTCACCGGCGAGCGCCGGGGGCCGACGGGGGCGGCGGGGAGCGGCGCGCGCCGCGGTCGGTGCGCGCCGGCGCCCGCGCGGTCAGGCGGCCGCGCAAGCTCCGAGGTCCTCCCAGACGCCCCATTCGCCGGTGGTGCCGGGTTCCTCGCCGGTCACCCACCACTTGGCGCGCCAGTCGTGTCCGCCGTGGGAGACGGTGTCGCCGCCGCTGTAGACGCTGCCGGCGTTCCACGCCGGCCCGTCACAGGCTCCCGGGTCGCCCTCGCCGTCGCCGTCGCCCCCACCGCTGCCGCCGATGTTGACGTCGATGCAGGAGTAGAAGGCGTTTCCGGTGTCCGCCACGTTCCAGACGGCCAGTACCTTCTGACGGCCGGTGAAGCCGCCGAAGTTCACCTGGTGGCTCACGTCCGGGGCGGGCTGTGCGCCGTGGCCGTCGAATTCAGGTCTAGACCATAGCGGCGAAGCCGGTCCGGTCAAGGGCCTGTGCAACATCAACCACCAAGAGGCAGCGCCCATTTGGCGCGGCGACCCCGGCGCGCAACTCGTTGCGCTATTGGTCTAGACAAGCGTGCCCGCGATGGTTAAAGGTCGAATGGGTCGTGCGTCTCCCCCTCCCTCGGGACGCCCTCGGACCCAGCCCCCGTGCTGCGCACCATCCCCACCGGCCGCCCGGTCCCGACCCGCGGCCGCTGCGCAAGAGAGGAGCACCACCGTTGGAAGCGCTGGAAAAACGCAGGGAGCACGTGATCGCACTGTTCCGCATCGTCGTAGGCCTGCTGTTCGCCTGCCACGGAGCGGCCACCCTGTTCGACGTCCTGGGCGGACCGCACGGAGCAGCGCCCGGCTTCGCCGCATGGCCCGGCTGGTGGGCCGCCGTGGTGCAACTCGTCGGCGGCACACTGGTTATGTGCGGCCTCGCCACCCGCACCGCGGCCATCCTGTGCTCCGGGTCCATGGCGTACGCCTACTTCGTGGAGCACCAGCCGGACGGGCTCTTCCCCATCCAGAACGGTGGGGAGTCGGCGGCCATGTTCTGCTGGTCCTTCCTCCTGGTCGCCGCCGTCGGTCCGGGCCGCTGGAGTCTGGCCTCCCGCCTCCGCCCACGGCGGGGTGACGACGGCGGACGGGCCACCCGGACGCTGCCCACGGACACGCCGACGTCCGCCTGAGTCCGACCCGACCGGTACCGGGCGGTGGTCAGCCGCCCGGTACCGCCGCGCCCCCCGGCTACTCCGATCCGGCGAACATGTCGATCAGGGCGTACGGTGCGTCGTCGCCGTACATCAGCGCGTGCAGCCGGGACGCGTCGGCGGCCTCCGCCGCACCGCGCGGGAACAGGTCCCGTTCGTACGCGGCGAGCGCGGCCTCCGCGTCACCGGGGTGCGCGGCCAGCGCCCTGCCGAGTTCGGCGCCGTCGTACATGGCCAGGTTGGCGCCTTCGCCGGACGGGGGCATGAGATGGGCCGCGTCACCGAGCAGGGTCACTCCCGGCACCCGTTCCCACCGGTGCGCGGCGGGAAGGGTGTGGAGCGGACGCAGGACCGGTGCGGCGTCGGCGTCGGTGATCAGCGCGGTCAGCTCCGGTGCCCATCCGGCGAACTCCCGCGCCACCCGCGCCGCGCCCGCCGCCCCGGCGAGATCGACGCCGTCGAACCACTCCCGCGGCTTACGCAGGGCCACATAGGCGTGCAGGGTCCCGCCGCTCTCCCGGTGGGCCTGGATCGCCTTCCCGGGTGCGAGGGCGAACATCGCACCGTCGCCGACCGCCTTCGCGGTGGCCGGGTGCCTGACGTCGGCGTCGAACAGGTAGGTCTCGACGAACGACATGCCGACGTACTCGGGTGCGGCGTCGGACAGCAGCGGTCGCACCCGGGACCACGCGCCGTCCGCGCCGACCAGCAGGCTCGTGACGACACAGGTGCCGTCGGCGAACGCCACCTCGTGGCGGCCGTCGCCGAGGGGGCGGGCGGCACGGACCTTGTGGCCCCAGCGGACGGTGCCGGCCGGGAGTGAGTCGAGCAGCATGCGCCGCAGTTCGCCGCGCATCACCTCGGGGCGGCCGCCCGTGCCGTCGTCGCCCTCCTCGTACAGGACCGTCCCGTCCGGGGCGAGGGCCCGGCTCGCCTGACGGCCCTCCAGGACGAGACCGCGGAACTCCTCGAACAGCCCCGCGGTCCGCAGGGCGGGCTGGCCGTTGTCGTCGTGGATGTCGAGCATCCCGCCCTGGGCGCGGGCCGTCGGGGAGGTCTCGGCCTCGTGGACGGTGGCCGGGATTCCGTGGACGTGCAGAACGCGGGCGAGCGTGAGGCCGCCGAGTCCGGCGCCGACGATCGTGACGTGCGTGGTCATGCTGCATACCTCCTGATCACGGTCCCCGGGGGGGCCGGGGAGCCGAGGAGTCGGACCGGACTGGAACGGCGTTCCAGCGAGTCCAGAGTGGAACGACGTTCCATTGCCTGTCAAGCTGGAACGGCGTTCCAGACGGTCTAGGATGTGGGGCATGGCAACCAGGTCGCGTCGTCCGGAACGGCGGCAGGAACCCCTCTCGCGGGAGCGCATCGTCGGGGCCGCCGTCGAACTCCTCGACACCGTGGGCGAGCGCGGCCTCACCTTCCGCGCGCTGGCCGAGCGCCTCTCGACCGGACCCGGGGCGATCTACTGGCACATCACGGGCAAGGCCGAACTGCTCGCCGCCGCCACGGACGCGGTCGTCGCCGCCGCCGTGACCGTCGACCCCGCCGGCACCGCCGACTCGCCCGAGGACGCGGTCCGCGCCGTCGCGCTCGGCCTGTTCGACGCGACCGAAGCACACCCGTGGCTGGCCACGCAGCTCGCGACGCAGCTCTCCCGCACCCCCTGGGGGACGGTGGCGCCGCGGATCTTCGAGAGCCTCGGCCGCCAGGTCCGGGCGATGGGCGTCCCCGAGACCGACTGGTTCACGGCGTCCTCGGCGCTGATGCACTACATCCTCGGCGCCGCCGGCCAGAACGCGGCGAACTCCGCGAGCGCCGGCCCGTCGGGGCACGACGTGGACCGGGACGAGTTCCTGGACACCGTGTCGACGGCATGGGAAAGGCTCGACCCGGACGAGTACCCGTTCACCCGGGCCGTGGCGGACCAGGTACGCGGTCATGACGACCGCGAGCAGTTCCTCTCCGGGATCGCCCTCGTCCTGGCCGGCATCACGGCACTTCACCGGCCCGGCCGGTAGCACCGGGCACGACCGTCCGCCGCACGGGCGGCCTTCGGCGTGTGCGCCGTCTCACGCATCCCACGCCCGCCCAAGTTGCGTGGGTCACTGCGGAAATGCCCTTTTCGCAGCCATGCTCGACGGGAGAGGTACCGCGCGAAGTCGCGCGCACCGCCGTCGACTTGGTCGCGTCGCAGTCAAGTGAGCCATGCCACAGCGCTCGTGACGCAGCCCCCTCCTCCCCCGCCGTTCCCCTTATCCACCTGCGCCCCCCGCTCACCGCAGACCCCGTAGAAAGGTGCCGATCGTGGCCGCTTACCTGTGCGCTCCCGCCGTGATACACGGCGAGCACTCCGTGAAGACCAGCGAGATCGTGGCGGAAGTGCGCGACCGGCACCCGGACGCGGCGTGGGCGCCGCGGATCGACGGCATAGCGGCCAGCACGGGCATCGAGACCCGCGGCTGGATGCTTCCGCTGGAGGCCGCCGTCGCGCCCGGCAACGGCGGCGCCCTGGGAACCGCCGACCTCGGGGCCGCCCGGGCGGCGCTGGCCCGCGACGGGTTCACCGAGCAGGACGCGGACCGCGTGATCGCCGCCCTCGGGGCGGTACCCGCGCCGCAGACCGTCCAGGAACGCACCGCCCCGGCCTGGGAGGCCGTCCAGTCCTACGGGGAACGTGCGGCGCGCGGGGCCCTGCAGATCGCCGGGCTGGACGCCGCGGACGTCGACTGCCTGATCACCAGCAACTCCACCACCCCGGCGCTGCCCGGTCTGGACGTGGCCCTGGCCAACCGGCTGCCGCTGCGCGGCGACGCCACGCTGCTGCCGGCCACCCAGTGGGCCTGCGTGGCCGGGACCCGTTCCCTGGCACTGGCGGCGGACCTGGTGGCGGCGGACCCCGACCGGGTGGTCCTGGTGGTGATCTCCGAGGCGCTGAGTACGACCTACCAGCCCGCGGACGACACCCTGGAGTCCCTGATCGTCCGGCTGCTGTTCGCGGACACCGCGGTCGCCGCGGTGGTCACCGGCCGCCCGAGGCCCGAGTCGGTGCTCCGCCTGGACGCCGCCTGGCACCACACCCTGCCGGGCACACAGGACCTGCACCGCCTGGAGACGCGGGCGGACGGCACCCACTTCGTGATGGACCGGCGCGGGCCGCGAGCGGTGCAGGAGACGGTCACCGCGATGTGGGAGTGGCTCCGCGTCCGCTACGAGGACGACCCCGCGTCCTGGCACCCCGACGTCCTGCTCGCGCACCCCGGCGGGACCCGGGTGCTGGAGTACATGGAGCAGACGATGCCCGACGCGTGGCCGTCGGGGCTCCTGGAGTACAGCCGGGACAGCTACACCAGCGGCAACCGCGGGGGCGCCGCCGTGTTCGACATCCTGCGCCGGGCGCACGACGCCGGGCAGAAGGCGGGCAGCCGTGCCGTCCTCTACGCGGCCGCCCCCGGCCTCACGGCCACCGCCCTGGAAGGGGAGTGGCTCTAGGCCCCGCGGTCACCTTCCGTGGTCGTCGCGCGGTCCGCTGGTGTGGGCGAAGCGTCCGCCGGTGTTATTGAATGGGGTGTGCGGTCGGGATCCTCGGGGGCCCCTCCGCACGGGTTCGAGTACGGCCCCGGCAGTGTGCCGGGGTTGGCGAGCGAGCTGAGGGAGCCGCATGGACTCCACACCCTCCCCGTCGTCCTCGTCGCCGTTCGACCTGGTCAGCAGTGCTCTGGGACGGTACATTCCGCGTGGCGGAGCGGCGGCGGCCGGTCCTGCCGAGTCGCAGGACGACCCCACCGGGCAGCAACCGGAGCACGATCACCCGGCAGTGGGCCGGCCGGAGCAGATTCTCGGCGCGGTCAATCTGGACCGGGAGCTGAGAGTCACCCACCGCAATCTCGAAGCCCCCGTCTTCGCGGGACTGGACGCCGTGATCGGGAGCCCGTTCGTCGATCTCCTGCCCCAGGGTGACGTGCCGACGGTCACCCGGCGGTTGCGCCAGGTCCTCGAGACCGGCGAGGCACATGTGGCCCGGGTCCAGCGCCTGCGCCGCCGCGACGGGTCGGAGCTGGTGGTCTCGATGAGCATCCTGCCCGCGGCGGCGCCCCAGGAGGGCCTGACCGTCTCCGTGATCGCCATGGCCAGGAGGCTGCACCTGTACGCCGCCGAGACCGCGATCGGCACGTCGCTGGACATCGGCGAGACGGCGCAGTCGCTGGCGGAGTCCCTGCTGGCGTGGGGGGACGTGGCGGCCGTCGATCTCGACTTCGCCGTGTGGACGGGCGAGGGAGTCACCGAGCGGGCACAGGGCCGCATCCGGCTGCGCCGGGCGGCCCTGGTGCCGGACCGGGCGTGGCCCGAGGGCTATGTGACCCTCGGCGAGGATCTTCCCAGCGACGCGAGCCGCCTGCTGTCGCAGGCGATACGGCGCGCCGACGCCCCGCAGTCCATCGTCCTGCCCGACCGCGAGGCGATCGAGCGGGTGCTCGGCAGCCCGCGGCTGGTGCGTGCCCTGGTCCCCGGGGACCGGTCGGCGGGGGTGGCGTGCGTGCCGCTGGTCCTGGAGGGCGATCCGCCCGTCGTACTGGGCGTGGTGGAGGTCTGGCGGCGGGCGGACCGCCCCTTCGCCGACAGCGAGCTGTTCGACCTCCAGGAACTGGTGGCCAGGACCTCCCACCACGTGGACCTGGCCCGCCAGCACCAGCGCGAGCACACCCAGGTGCTGGCCCTGCAACGGCGGCTGCTGCCGCGCTCCGGCGGCAAGACCGTCCAGACCGCCAGCGTCTACCAGCCCACCACTCCCGACAGCGCGGGCGTCGGCGGTGACTGGGTGAACAGCTTTCCGCTGCCGGACGGCCGTACCGCGCTGGTCGTCGGCGATGTCGTCGGGCACGGCCTGGGGGCCGCGGCGACCATGGGCCAGCTGAGCATGGAGGCCCGCGCGCTGCTGTCCGCCGGCCTGGCGCCCGACGAGGTGCTGGAGCACCTGGACGAGACCGTGACGCTGCTGGACGACTCGGAGTCCGGACTGGCGGCCGGTTACAGCGCCCTGGGCTCGACCTGCTGCATCGCCGTCTACGACCCCGTCAGCCAGCGGGTGGCGCTGTCCAGCGCGGGCCACCTGCCTCCGATCCTGGTGTCGCCGGACGGACGCGCCGGTCCGCTGCCGGTCCACCCGCACCCCGGCCTGGGCGCCGAGTTCGCGCTGCGGGAGCCGTTCGGCGTGCACACGTTCGTCGCACCCCCGGGCTCCCTGCTCGCCCTCTACACCGACGGCCTGGTCGAGGACCCGGCCGTGCCGATCGACGAGGGCATCGGCAGGCTGGCGGAGGCCGTGGCCGCGGTGCACCCCTGGGACACGCTGCAGCAGGCGGCGCGGCGGGTGGTCTCCGAGGTGATGCCGGCGCGCCAGCGCGACGACGTGACCCTGCTGCTCGCCCGCCTGATCGGCTACCGCAAGGGGGACACCGCGACCTGGCGGCTGCCCGCCCGCGACGACGCGGCCGCCCGGGCCCGCGCGCTGGTCTCCGCGCTGCTGCGGCAGTGGCGCATCAGGGACGGCACCCGGGACAGTGTGCTGCTCCTGGTCAGCGAGCTGGTCACCAACGCGGTCCGGTTCGCCGGCGGCCCCATCACGGTACGGCTGATCAGGGCCGGGCCCGGCCTGCTGTGCGAGGTCGGCGACACCGGCAACGGCCGACCCCGGCTGGGCCGGGGCGGGCTCCTCGACGACGCGGGCCGCGGCCTGCACGTGGTGCACCGGCTCACCAGCCGGTGGGGGGTGCGGTGGACGGACACCGGCAAGGTGGTCTGGGCCGAGGTCGTGCGCTGACGCGCCCGCGGGACCGTACGTCGTTGGCGACGTTCCCGGCGTGAAGGGAACCGGGGCGCCGGAGCCGACGTCCGTGGAAGCACGAGATCCCCCAGCGCCCCGAGGAATTCGAGATGACCGGCACGGCCACCCGCTACCTCTGTCTCGCGCGGCACGGCGAGGCCGCACCGGACGGGAGCGGGCTGACGGACGCCGGCCGGCGACAGGCCACCCTGCTCGGCCGCCGCCTCCGCGACCTTCCCCTGACCGCCGTCCACCACGGCCCCCTGCCACGGGCGGAAGAGACCGCGCGCCTGATCACGGACGAACTGGAGGGTGTCACCCCGCGCGTCGCGGAGAGCGCCGGCGACTACGTGCCCCACATCCCGGAACGCGGCGAACTCCCGGCCGAGTCGGCGGACTTCTACCTCGACTTCCTCGCCGGTGCCACGGACGAGGAACGCAGGCGCGGACCCGAGCTCGCCCGTCAGGCGCTGCGTCGTTTCACGGGGGCGGTGACGGACGGCGCTCAGGACCGGCACGAACTGGTCGTCACCCACAACTTCCTCATCGCCTGGCTCGTCCGCGACGCCCTGCACGCGCCGAAGTGGCGGTGGCTCGGCCTCAACCACGGCAACGCGGCGCTCACCGTCATCCGGTACGCGCCCGGCCGAGCGGCCTCCGTCCTCCTCTCCAACGACATGCGGCACCTGCCCGCCGAGCTGCGCTGGACGGGCTTTCCCCCCGAACTGCACGTCTGAGAGCTGATCCTCAGCGGGTCATGCCGTGGTCCTGAGCAAGTGACTGTTCGGCCCAGATGACTTTGCCGTGTCCCGAATAGCGCACACCCCACCGATCGGCGAGCTGGGCCACGAGGAACAGGCCACGCCCGCCCTCGTCGAAGTCGGCTGCCTGGATCACGCGCGGCGCGGTGCTGCTCGCGTCGTACACCTCGCAGATCAGGACCCGGTGCCGAAGCAGCCGGACGGTGATCGGCGGCGCGCCGTACCGTACGGCGTTCGTGATCAGTTCGCTGAGGATGAGTTCCGTGGTGAAACCCGTGTCGAGCCCCCACTCTTCCAGTTGTCGCATGCACTGGGCCCGGACAGCTCCGACTGCCTCGAAGTCGGCGGGAACGTCCCATTGAGCGATGTGCTCGGCCGGGAGGCGGCGGGCGCCGGCCACGAGCAGGGCGACGTCGTCGTGCGATCCGGTCGGCACCATCGTCTCGATGACGGTACGGCACGTGCTCTCACAGCCTGGTTCCGTGTCGGTGAGTACCGACCGCAGCAACTCCAGTCCGGCGTCGATGGTCCTGCCCCGACACTCCACAAGCCCGTCGGTGTAGAGAACGAGGCGGCTTCCGGGCGGAACGCCGATGTCGGTGGTCTGAAACGGAACGCTCCCCAGGCCGAGCGGCAGATTGGCCGGCACGTCGACGAACTCGACCGAGCCGTCGGGCAGGACCAGCGCGGGCGGTGGGTGTCCGGCGCCGGCGAGAACACACCGACCGCTGGTCGGGTCGTAGACCGCGTACACGAGGGTCGCGCCGGTGACGGTGTGGTCTTCGCCGCCTGCCCGGTATGCGGCGTCCAAGCGCGTGACGAGCTGGTCCAGGTGGAAGAGGAGGTCTTCCGGAGGCAGATCGAGGGCCGAGAAGGTGAGGACCGCGGTTCTCAGTCTGCCCATGGTGGCGGCGGCCTGGAGTCCGTGCCCGACCACGTCGCCCACCACCAGAGCGACCCGGGCGCCCGAAAGGGGGATGACGTCGAACCAGTCCCCGCCGACGCCTGCTCGGGCCGGCAGGTAGTGGTGGGCCACTTCCAGGGCGTCTTGCCGGGGCAGGTCCGGCGGCAGCAGGCTGCGCTGGAGGGAGACCGCGGTGGCGTGCTCCCGTGTGTAGCGGCGCGCGTTGTCGATGCACACCGCCGCGCGGGCCGTCAGTTCCTCCGCGGGCGACACGTCGTCCGGCTGGAACGGAGGTTGGCTCCCGCGCCAGAACATGACGAGTCCCAGTACGACCCCCCGGGCACGCAGGGGCACCGCGAGGAGCGAGTGGAAGCCCAGTCGCAGAACATGCCGCGCGCCTTCCGGATCCGGTACGCGCCAGTCCTGCGACCGTGTCAGATCGGGTACCAGGAGGGCGTCCTCACCGTCGATGGCCCGACGCTGCTGCGCGGCCGGCCCGTACTCCAGACTGCTGCTCGCCTCGTGGAAGGGCCAGGCGTCGACCGCTCCGCGCAGCGCTACGCGCCGCACTGACGACGTCACGCCCGGTACGGGTTCGTCTCCGCGCAGCACCGCGTCGAAGAGATCGACGGTGACCACGTCTGCGAACTGGGGGACGACGAGGTCCGCGAGCTCTTCGGCGGTACGCGCCACGTCCAGGGTGCTGCCGATCTCCGTGCTCGCCCGGTACAGCAGTTCCAGGCGTTCGTGTGCCACTTCCGCTCGCCCGGCGAGGGAGCGCAGCTCGGTGGTGTCACGCAGGGTGGCGACGCCTCCGGCCGGGCCGTGGCCGCCGCGGCCGGTCCGTCGCACGTTGACGGCGAGCAGGCGGCCGCCTACCGGCTGAACGGCGTCGTCCACACTCCGGTCGGACGTCAGGAGCCGCACCATCGAGACGGGCAGGCCGAGGTCGCGCAGCGGCCGGTGCTCCGCATCCGCAGGCAGGTGCAACAGCCTGCGCGCCTCGTCATTGACCAGCGACAACCGGCCGTCTGTCCCGATCACCAGGACCCCTTCGCGTGCCGCATGCAGCACCGCGTCATGGTGCTCGTACATGCGCGTCACCTCGGTCGGTCCGAGCCCGTGCGTCTGCCGGCGCAACCGCCGGCTCACCAGCCACGCCGCGCCGGTGGCCAACGCCAGGGATCCTGCGGCACCGGCTGCCAGCAGCGGAAGTTGCCGGTAGAAGGTGCTGCTCACCGTGCTGATCTCCAGGCCGGCCGTCACGATGCCCACGACGGTCCCGTCCGTGCCAGTGACCGGCACGACCGCGCGAACGGCGTCCGTCGGCTCTCCCCTGAACAGTTCGGTGTAGGACTCGCCGGCGAGCGCCCGGCCGAAGTTTCCGCTCGCACGCTTGCCGATCAGATCAGGCCGGGCGTCGGTGTAGCGGACACCGTGCCGATTCAGGGCGGCGATGAAGTCCACGCCCGAGGTCCGTCGAGCCTCTTCGGCCAGCGGCTGCAGCACAGCCGTCGGGTTCGTGCCGTTCACGGCTGCCGCGACGCCGGGGGAACTGGCGAAGCCCGCCGCCACCGCGAGCGCTTGGTGTCGCGCTCCACGCACCGTCTGGCTCCGCGTTTCGTACACCAGGGTGACGTCGCTCAGCACGGCGAGGAGCAGCATGACCAGCAACTGCAGAACGAAGACCTGCGCCGCAACGCTCTGCGGCCATGGCTTACGCGGTGCCGCTGATACGCCACTCATCCCCTTGGGCATTCGCCCGTTTTATCACCGTTGCGTCCTGAAATTTCGGTGGGGCGGGGTGCGCACGTTTGTGACGCTGGACGGCAGCCCCGGGGGCGGGGGCCGGCGTACGGCGGGAGCCTGTGTTCTGGTCGTGTCTGCCAGACCGGTACTCCCTGGCCTCCGCGGACGTCGCCTCGCGTGACCTTCGCGGGCGCAAGGTCGATACTGCCCCTGGAGGACTCCTGTCGGTCTGCAGTCGACTTGCCGCGAAGACCTGACGGTATGTCACCGAGGTCAAACACGGGTCACCGGCCCGTCCGCCAATCTGCCTAGGAGAGACCCTTGAGGATGCTCATCAACGTACCCGAGACCGTCGTCGCGGACGCGTTGCGCGGTATGGCTGCCGCCCATCCCGAGTTGGCCGTGGACGTCGAGAACAGGGTGATCGTGCGGCGGGACGCCCCGGTGTCCGGACAGGTCGCCCTGGTGTCCGGAGGCGGTTCCGGGCACGAGCCGCTGCACGGCGGGTTCGTGGGCCCGGGGATGCTGTCGGCCGCCTGTCCGGGTGAGGTGTTCACCTCGCCGGTGCCGGACCAGATGGTGCGGGCCGCGGCGGCCGTGGACAGCGGGGCCGGGGTGCTCTTCGTCGTCAAGAACTACACCGGCGACGTGCTCAACTTCGACATGGCCGCCGAACTGGCCGAGGACGAGGGCATCCGGGTCGCGAAGGTGCTGGTCAACGACGACGTGGCGGTCACGGACAGCCTCTACACCGCGGGCCGGCGCGGCACCGGGGCGACACTGTTCGTCGAGAAGATCGCGGGGGCCGCGGCGCGGGAGGGCCGGCCGCTGGAGCAGGTGGAGGCGATCGCCCGCCGGGTCAACGACAGCTCCCGCAGTTTCGGAGTGGCGCTCAGCGCCGTCACCACGCCGGCCAAGGGCAGCCCCACCTTCGACCTCCCCGCCGGTGAGCTGGAACTGGGCATCGGCATCCACGGGGAGCCCGGCCGGGAGCGCCGCCCGATGATGACCTCGGGCGAGATCGCCGAGGCGGCCGTGGACGCGGTGCTGACCGACCTCGGCCCGCGCAACCCCGTCCTGGTCCTGGTCAACGGCATGGGCGCGACGCCGCTGCTGGAGCTGTACGGCTTCAACGCCGAGGTGCAGCGGGTGCTCGGCGAACGCGGTGTGGCCGTCGCCCGCACCCTCGTCGGCAACTACGTCACCTCCCTCGACATGGCCGGCGCCTCGGTCACCCTGTGCGAGATCGACGAGGAGCTGCTCGGACTGTGGGACGCGCCGGTCAGCACCCCGGGTCTGCGATGGGGCATGTGACGGCGAGCCGGGGAAGAATCGCCACGTACCTACCAGGCAAGGAGATCCTGTGCTCGACGCCGACTTCTTCCGCCGTTGGATGACGGCGGCCACCGCGCTGGTCGACCGCGAGGCGGAGCGGCTCACCGCCCTCGACTCACCCATCGGCGACGCCGACCACGGCAGCAATCTCCAGCGCGGGTTCACCGCCGTGGCCGCCACGCTGGAGAAGGAGGCGCCCGACACTCCCGGCGCCGTCCTGATCCTCGCCGGGCGGCAGCTCATCTCCACGGTCGGCGGTGCCTCGGGGCCCCTGTACGGGACGCTGCTGCGCCGTACCGGCAAGGCCCTCGGGGACTCCCCCGAGGTGAGCGCGGAGCAGCTGGCCGAGGCGTTGCGGGCGGGCGTGGACGCCGTCCGGACGCTCGGCGGTGCCGCCCCGGGGGACAAGACGATGGTGGACGCCCTGGTGCCCGCCGTGGACGCCCTGGGCGACTCCTTCGCGGCGGCCCGTACGGCGGCCGCGGACGGGGCCGAGGCGACCACGCCGATGCAGGCCCGCAAGGGCAGGGCGAGCTATCTGGGTGAGCGCAGCATCGGACACCAGGACCCGGGGGCGACCTCGGCCGCCCTGCTCTTCGAGGCGCTGAAGGAGGCGGCCGGTGAGTGACGAGAAACTGGTGGGCGTCGTGCTGGTGTCCCACAGCGCCGAGGTCGCCGCGTCGGTGGCGGAGCTGGCGAAGGCCCTGTCGGGCGGCGCCGGGGCCGTGGCGGTCGCCCCCGCGGGCGGTACCGCGTCCGGGGAGTTCGGGACCAGTTCGGAACTGGTCGCGGCCGCCGCCGCGTCCGTGGACCGGGGCGCGGGCGTCGCCGTCCTCACCGACCTGGGCAGTGCGGTGCTCACCGTCAAGGCGCTGCTCGCCGAGGGCGACGAACTCCCGGAGAACACCCGGCTGGTGGACGCGCCCTTCGTGGAGGGCGCGGTGGCGGCGGTCGTCACGGCCTCGACGGGCGCCGACCTCGCGGCCGTGGAGGCGGCGGCCGCGGAGGCGTACTCCTACCGGAAGGTCTGATCGAAGGGTCCGGCCGGGAGGTCCGGGCGCAGGGCCCCGCCCGGTCCGCTCAGTCCCCGGCCACGAACCGCCGCGCCAGCCGCTCCCCCGCCTTCTCGGCCGCGGCCGTGTCCTCGATGGGCTCGGCCTCACTGCCCTTGAAGACGATGTACGTGACGTCGGAGGCCACGCCGCCGCCCGCGGGGTCCGCCGGGATGCCGAGGGAGCGTGCGGCGGCGTAGGAGGCCTCGCCGATCAGCTCGCTCGGGCCGACGTCGCCGACGACCGCGTACCGCACCCGGTCCCCGTGGACGAGGGCCGCGAGCGATCCGCCGCGGACGTCGTCCTCGCGGTGGTCCCAGGTGTCGCTGGGTCCGGGCACGACGACGTAGGGCAGGCGTTCGGCGTCCAGCGGGCGGCCGTCGGACTCCGTGAACGCGGTGGCGGGGCTGAACTGCGGGTCGGTGCGGGCGTTGCACCGGTCGCCGGGCCGGCCGTCGCAGTCGACGTCCAGGTCGGCCTTCCAGTACACGGCGTCCCGCGTGCCGCACACCGGGATGTCCGCCGGTGCTCCGGCGTCGCTGCGGTAGCGCCCGCGCGAGACGGGTGCGCAGTCCCGCACCTTGGCCAGCAGGTCGGCGGCGCGGACGGGTTCCCCGCTCCCGTCCCGCTGCGGACGGGCCCCGGCCCGCGAGCGGGGTTCGGACGGCCCGGCCGGGACGTGCGGAACGGGGCCCGTTCGGACTCCGGACCGGTCCGCGCGCAGGCTCCCGGTCCGGTCCAGGACGCCGGGCAGCAGGACCCGCGCCGGCGGGTGGGGGCGCGGCGGGGGCGGAGCGTCGGGGAACGTCGTGGGGGCGAGCAGGGCGGCGCTGGCCGCGACCAGTGTCAGCGACTGGACACGCACGATGGGACCTCTCCTCGGGGACATGGGCGGGCACTCGGCCCCATGTGTCCCCCAAACGCTCGCGCGGCCACCTTTCACAGGGCCAGACGGTGCACGCCCGCCGTGCGCCCCGCGTCCCGGGGACGCGCGACCGGGGGCGGGCGGGCCGGGCCTGGTCCGGCTCCGGCCCACCCGGCCGCTCATGCCGGCGCGGGTCGGCGACGACAGCGGTCCGCGCGCCGTCGGCGCGAACTTCCCCGGGTTTCCCGGGAGTTCGGCCGTGAGGTGACTCAGCATACGTAACCCGCCCGGGTGCGGTTCACCCGCGGCCCTCTTGATGTGATCGCGCCACGGCGGCATATTGGTCCGGACCTTTACAGCCGTCGCCGTCGAAGCCGGCGCCACCGGGGAGGCAGAGCCGTGCGCGAGGTTTCCGTTCCCGCTCTCCCGCGCCGCTGCGCCCTGTTCTGCGGGGCGCTCCTCCTGCTCACGTCCTGCGGCTGGGGCTCGGCCGGGGACGGTGGCGGTGAGGGCGGCGGTCTGCCCGCGGTACCCACGGGCGTCACCGCGAAGGCCGGCAGCGCGACCACCGTGCACGTGATGTGGAACGCGGTCGAGGACGTCGAGACCTACGAGGTCTACCGCGGGGGCACCCTGGTGAAGGAGGTGCCGGCGGCCGAGCGGATGGTGGACGTCGTCCGGCTGCGCCCCTCGACGGCGTACGTCTTCACCGTGCGGGCGCGGGACGCCGACGGGAGGCTCGGTCCGCGCAGCCGGGAGGTGCGGGCGACCACTCCCGGCGCGGTCGCCGACGACTCCGCTCCGACCCGCCCGGGGGACGTCCACGGCCGGGCGGCGGGCGGCCGTGCGGTCCAGCTCACCTGGTCGGCCGCGAAGGACAACCAGGGTGTGGTGTCGTACGACGTCTACCAGGGCGGCACGAAGGTCCACAGCGTCGGTGGCCATCAGACGGCGGCCGTGGTCACGGGGCTGCGGGCGGGCACCCGCTACTCGTTCACCGTGCGGGCGCGGGACGCCGCCGACAACGTCTCCCCCGCGGGCGCCGCCGTCCGGCTCACCACCCCGGGCACCGACGACGGACACGCCACCGCGCCCACGCGGCTGCGCGCCGCCTCGCACCGGGCCGACGGCGCCTACTACCTCGACCTCTCCTGGGTCCCGCCGCACGCGGAGACCCCGGTGACCGAGTACCAGATCCACCTGGACGGCCGGGCGGCGACCTCGCTGGTCTACGGCGCCGACGCGCCGCGCGACCGCGCCGAGTACAGCTTCTACGCCGGACGCGAGGCCGGCGTCACGCACCGGGTGAAGGTCCGGGCGAGGCTGGCCGACGGAACCTGGGGCGGCTTCTCGGCGGAGCGGAAGGTGACCACGGGAGCGGGCCGGTGACCTGACGCCCGGTCGGCTCAGGTGTCCGGCGCGGTCCGGTCCGGCGGACGCGTCACCTGGCCGGTCGCGCTCCGCATGCGGGCCCGGCCGGCGCCCTGTTGGCTGCCAGAGGGGGCACGGGCGTTCCCGATCCCGGCGGCGCAAGGATGTACCGCCGACCGTGCCGCCGGAGGGCAGTCCACATGCGCATCTCATCGCCACTTCTCCGCTCCGGTGCCACGGTGGCGGCCGCCGCCGCGCTGCCCGTCGCCCTGGCCGCCGGACCGGCTGCGGCGGGACCGGGGATCTCCGTGAGCACCACCGGGACCACGGTGTCGGTCACGACCACGGCCTGCGCCCAGCTCAACGGCAGTTGGGGCACCGCCTCGCTGCTCACCAGCAGTCAGCGGGACTTCGCCCAGGGACGCCAGGTGGCGCTGTCCGGCAGCGGTTCGGGCCAGTCCGCGGCCTGGTCGGGAATCTCGCCGGGCACGTACACGGTGATCGTCATGTGCTCCAACAACAGCACCGCGGGCACCCAGACGGTCATCGTCTCCTCGGCCCCCTCCCCCAGGCCCTCGCCGAGCCGCTCCGCCACCCCCGCCCCGTCCGCGTCGCCGGGCGGCGTCATGGGCGGTCTGGGCGGAGCCGTCCAGGACTACGGCACGGCCACCCTGGTGGCGGGCGGCGCGCTGGTGGGGGCCGGCGTCATCGCCGCGGCCTGGTTCCTGCGCCGCCGCTCGAAGCCGTACCGGTTCTGAGCGGGGGCCCACGGGGCCGCCGGGCCGGTCAGGCCGGTTCGTCGCCGGGCAGCTCGGCGAACTGGGCCAGGGCGTGCCTGAGCCACTGGGTCCAGAACGTCTCCAGGTCGATGCCGGCCCGCAGCACCAGGTGGCGCAGCCGGTCCTCGGTGCTGTCCCGGCCGGGCGGGAAGTCGCGCCGCTCGATCTCCTCGTACTCGGCCAACTGCCGCTCGTGCAGCTCCAGGTGGCGTCTCAGGTCCGACTCGACCCCGTCGGTGCCGACCACGGCGGCGGCGCGCAGGCGCAGCAGCATCGTGTCCCGCAGGGGCTTGGGGTCCTGCGGGGTCGCGGTCCAGCGGGACAGTTCGGCGCGGCCCGCGGGCAGGACCTCGTACGACTTCTTCTGCCCGCGGGCCGGCTGCCGATCGGGCAGGGCCCGGATCAGGCCCTGCGCCTCCAGTTTTCCCAGCTCGCGATAGATCTGCTGGTGCGTCGCCGACCAGAAGTAGCCGATCGACCGGTCGAACCGGCGGGTCAGCTCCAGCCCCGAGGACGGCTTTTCGACCAGGGCGGTGAGGATCGCGTGCGGGAGTGACATGGCCTCATCCTAGGGACGGGCCGCCCGCCGTCCGCTCTCCGCCCGCGCCCTGCCCTACAGTGCCGCCGCCAGCTCGGTGCCCTGCTTGACGGCGCGCTTGGCGTCCAGTTCGGCGGCCACGTCGGCGCCGCCGATGAGGTGTGCGCTGTGTCCGGCGGCGACCAGGTCGTCGTACAGGCCCCGGCTCGGCTCCTGGCCGGTGCACAGGACGACCGTGTCGACCTCCAGCACGGTGGACTCGTCGCCGACGGTGATGTGCAGCCCGGCGTCGTCGATCCGGTCGTAGCGGACGCCCGGGACCATGGTGACGCCGCGGTGCTTGAGCTCAGTGCGGTGGATCCAGCCGGTGGTCCGGCCCAGTCCCGCCCCGACCTTGGACGTCTTGCGCTGGAGCAGGTGGACGGTGCGCGGCGGTGCGGGGCGTTCGGGCGCGGCGAGGCCGCCGGGGGCTCGGTAGCCGGTGTCGACGCCCCAGAGGCGGAAGTACGTCTCCGGGTCCTCGTGCGCCTTGTCGCCGCCGTCGGTGAGGTACTCGGCGACGTCGAAGCCGATGCCGCCCGCGCCGAGGATCGCGACGCGCTCGCCGACGGGGGCGCCCTCGCGCAGGACGTCGAGGTAACCGACGACGGAGGGGTGGTCGACGCCGGGGATGTCGGGCGTGCGGGGGGTGACGCCGGTGGCGACGACGACCTCGTCGTGGCCGGTGAGGTCGTCGACGCCGACGCGGGTGTTCAGGCGCACGTCGACGCCGTGTGCCGCGAGCTGGGTACGGAAGTAGCGCAGCGTCTCGTCGAACTCCTGCTTGCCGGGGACCTTGCGGGCGACGTTCAGCTGCCCGCCGATCTCGCTCGCGGCGTCGAACAGGGTGACCTCGTGGCCGCGTTCGGCGGCGCTCACCGCGCAGGCGAGGCCGGCCGGTCCGGCGCCGACGACGGCGACGCGCTTGCGCCGCCGGGTCGGGGACAGGACCAGCTCGGTCTCGTGGCAGGCGCGCGGGTTGACCAGGCAGGAGGTGATCCGGCCGCTGAACGTGTGATCCAGGCAGGCCTGGTTGCAGCCGATGCAGGTGTTGATGGCCTCGGGGCGGCCGGCCGCGGCCTTGGCGACGAAGTCGGGGTCGGCGAGCATCGGGCGGGCCATCGAGACCATGTCGGCCGTGCCCTCGGCGAGCAGTGCCTCGGCCACTTCGGGGGTGTTGATGCGGTTGGTGGTGACGAGCGGCACGGCCACCTGGCCCATCAGCTTCCTGGTGACCCAGGTGTAGGCGCCGCGGGGCACGGAGGTGGCGATGGTGGGGATGCGGGCCTCGTGCCAGCCGATGCCGGTGTTGATGATCGTGGCTCCGGCGGTCTCGACGGCCTGGGCGAGGGTGATCACCTCGTCGAGGGTGGAGCCGCCGGGCACCAGGTCGAGCATGGAGAGGCGGTAGATCACGATGAAGTCCTCGCCGACCGCCTCGCGCACCCGGCGGACGATCTCGACGGGGAAGCGCGTGCGGTTCTCGTAGGAGCCGCCCCAGCGGTCGGTGCGGTGGTTGGTCCGCGCGGCGATGAACTCGTTGATCAGGTAGCCCTCGGAACCCATGATCTCGACGCCGTCGTACCCGGCCTCGCGGGCGAGGCGGGCGGTGCGGACGTAGTCGTCGATGGTGCGCTCGATCTCGGCGTCGGTCAGCTCGCGCGGCACGTGCGGGCTGATCGGGGCCTGGAGCGGGCTCGGGGCGACCAGGTCGGCGTGGTAGGCGTAGCGGCCGAAGTGCAGGATCTGCAGGGCGATGCGGCCGCCCTCGCGGTGCACGGCGTCGGTGACCACACGGTGGCGGTCCGCCTCCGCCTCGGTGGTGAGCTTGGCGCCGCCCTCGTACGGGCGGCCCTCGTCGTTGGGGGCGATGCCGCCGGTGACGATCAGGCCCACTCCGCCGCGGGCCCGGGCGGCGTAGAAGGCGGCCATCCGCTCGAACCCGCGCTCGGCCTCCTCCAGGCCGACATGCATGGAGCCCATCAGGACCCGGTTGGGGAGCGTGGTGAAGCCCAGGTCGAGCGGGCTCAGCAGGTGCGGGTAACGGCTCATCGGGCCCTCCGTGCGCGGTGACGTGCCTCTGTTGTAGAGGACGGCCACCCCATTGTGCAACTAGTTGCACAATGGGGTGGCGCACACCTCACCGCACCCGGCGGGACCGGCTCAGCGGCTCTCGAGCCGTACGTGCAGTTCCCGCTCCTGGTCCCCGGAGGCCTGACTCAGGTCGTGCACGGTGAACAGGGAGTCCAGGGTGGTGCGGAGCCTCTCGACCGCCCAGTAGCCGCCCTGCGCGTCGGCCTCCACGGACGCCCCGAGCCGGGCGGGGCCGCACTCGCCCCGCTGCTCGTCGGCCACGTCGAAGGTGCCGAGCCACACGGTCGGGCGCACCTCGTCGTACTCCCGGGTCACGTCGCCCGTGTGCCGGTCGGAGGAGAAGCACGCGCACAGGGTGTCGAACACGGTCCGGGCGTCCTCCTTGCTGCACCCGCTCAGCTCCACCGAGACGGACTCCGGATGCAGTCGCTCACCGTCCATCGTGATCGCTCCCTCTCGTGGTCATGGCAGATACCGCTCTCGCCGTACCACCAGAAAAGCACCACCGGCGGCCCGGCGCGAAGGGGCCGGGTCAGCCCCGGGTGAACCGGTACGTCTTGCTGTCGGTGAGCACGCAGAACCCGGGCGACACGACGATCACGCGCAGGGTGCCGGTACGCCGGTCGTAGTCGACGCCCTCCGCCTCGAAGCCCCCGGAGCAGGCGCTGCGCAGGGGCAGCTGCCGCAGCGCGGTGACGTGCCCGGTGACGTCGGCGGTGCCGTTCGGCGCCGCCGACAGGTCGATCCTCAGCAGCGGCTTGGTGATGCCGAAGAGGGTGCCTTCCGGGTCGTCGGAGGAGCACAGCAGCGTGGTGGCGTCCAGGAAGTCGCAGCCCTGGACGTCGCGCACGGCGTGGTCCAGGTGGACGGTGGCCGCCTGCGGGAGGTTCGCCGAGGGCGAGGTGGCGGGGTTGACGCCCGGGGTCGGGAAGACCAGCAGCCGGTTCATGGTGCCCCACTCGCCCGCCAGCATCCACTGCCCGTCGGGCGAGACGGCGGACCACGAGTTGTTCGGCGCCTCGCCGGGGCTCAGCGTGTGCACGTACTCCGACCAGGTCCCGTCCGGTGCCTGCACGCGGAACATCTTCGTGTTGCCGTCGTCTCGCTGGTACGGCTCGACGTAGTGGCCGTCGTAGGAGGCGTCCGGGTCGCCGACGTGGTTCCAGCCGCGGGCACTGAGGCCGAGCGGAATGGTGCCGATCCCGGTGTAGCGGTTGGGGCTGCCCGCCGGGACCTCCACCGAGGCCAGGCCCTGGCTCTCGGTCAGCGGGTCGGCCCGGTCGGAGCCCACCTCGGTCCAGGTGTCGGCGGCCCGGGCGCCCTCTGCGGCGGCGTCCGCCCGGGCCGGGCCCGCGAGGACGGCGGAGAGGGTGAGGACGGCGAGTCCGGTCAGGGCGGCGTGACAACGTTGCCGGGCACGCAGGGGCATCGGGGGCTCCTTGGTGGGGGTGGCCGGGCGGCACGGGACGGGCGTGGGGCACTCGGCGCACAGTCTGACCCGGCCACGGAGTCATGTACAGACCAACTTCGGACGTGCTTCGTGCGGCGCTCCCCGGCCTGCGGGGAGATGCTGGGGGGAGACGGCGGAGCCGTGACGAACCGGTCCTCGGCGCGGTGGAACGCGGTGGGACAAGGAGGTCGGCATCGCGGGGCGTGCCGCGTCGAACGGCGAAGGCGGGGCGTGGGATGAGTGCAGCGGGGTCTGCCGGGTTCGAGGGCGAGCCGTCGCCGCGTGGCCCGGTGCGGCCCAGCGGGCTGCTCGACCTGCTGAACGTGGCCTCGATCGTGCTGGACGCCGAGGGCCGGATCGTCCTGTGGAGCCCGCAGGCCGAGGAGCTGTTCGGCTACTCCGCGCGGGAGGCGCTGGGGCGGTACGCCGCCCGCATCATGGTCCACGAACGCCATCTCGACCTGGTCGTGAAGCTGTTCGAGGACGTCATGAGGACCGGCCGGAGCTGGGCCGGCGCCTTCCCCGTCCGGCACAAGGACGGCGGCACCCGGCTGGTGGAGTTCCGCAACATGCGCCTCCTGGACGACCGGGGGGACGTCTACGCCCTCGGACTCGCGGCCGACCAGTCGATGGTCCGCCGCCTGGAGCGGGACGTCGCCCTCTCCACGAGGGTGATCATGCAGTCCCCGATCGGTCTGGCCGTTCTGGACTCCGAGTTGCGGTACGTCTCGGTCAACCCGGCCCTGGAACGGATGAACGGCGTCCCCGCCGAGGACCACCTCGGCCGGACCATCCGTGAGCTGCTGCCGCAGGTGGACGCCGACCCGCTGGAGGCGGCGGCACGCGAGGTGCTGGAGACCGGACGGCCGGTCGTCGACCGGACCGCGACCGGGCGGACCCCCTCCGACCCGGCCGAGGAGCACACCTGGTCGGTCTCGCTGTACCGGCTGGAGGACGCCCTGGGCGCCGTACTGGGTGTGGCCGTCTCGGTCGTCGACGTCACCGAGCAGTACCGGACGGCGGCCGAGGCCGAGCGCGCGCGGCGCCGGCTGGCCGCCGTCGCGGACGCCTCCGCCCGGATCGGCACCACGCTGCAACTGGACCGCACCGCGTACGAGCTGGCCGACGTGGCCGTGCCCGGCCTCGCCGACATCGCCGCCGTCGACCTGCTGGACGCCGTGGTCGAGGGCCGGCGCAGCACGCTGGGGCCGGCCGAACCCGCGGTGATCAGGGCGCTGGCCGTGCGCGCCGACGACTGCGCCGGGGACGCGCTGCGGGCGGCCGACCCGCCCGGCCGGGTCGCCCGGTACGGACCGGACCGCCTGGTCACCGAGTGCGTGCGCACCGGCCGGCCGGTGATGGTGGCGCGGGTGACGCTGGAGGACCTGGAACGCGTCGCCCGCTCGCCGGAGGCGGCCGAGCTGCTGCGCCGGGCGGGCGTCCACTCGTACCTGGCCGTGCCGCTGATCGCGCGGGGCGAGGTGCTCGGCGCCCTGGACCTGAAGCGGATCGCCAACCCCGTGCCGTTCGACGAGGACGACCTGCTGCTGGCCCGGGAGCTGGCCGCGCGGGCGGCGCTGCAGATCGACAACGCCCGCTGGTACCAGAACGCCCGCGACACCGCCCTCACCCTCCAGCGCAGCCTGCTGCCCAGCCATCCGCCGGTGACCGGCGGGCTCGAGGTCGCCTCCCGCTACCAGCCGGCCGGGGGCACCAGCGAGGTCGGCGGCGACTGGTTCGACGTGATCGAGCTGGCGGGCGGCAGGACCGCGCTGGTGGTGGGCGACGTGATGGGCAGCGGCATCGCGGCGGCGGCCTCCATGGGGCGGCTGCGCACCGCGACGAACACCCTGGCCGCCCTCGAACTGGACCCCGCGCAGCTGCTCGGGCACCTGGAGCGGACCACGGCGGGTCTCGACCAGGCCATCGCCACCTGTCTGTACGCCGTCCACGACCCGCACCGGCGGCGGTGCCTGATCGCCAACGCCGGGCATCTGCCCCCGGTCCGCCTGCGGGCCGGCCGGCCGGCCGAGCTGCTGGACCTGCCCACCGGGGTACCGCTCGGGGTGGGCGGCGTCGCCTTCACCACCACCGAGGTCGGCCTGGAGCCGGGCGACCGGCTGGTCTTCTACACGGACGGCCTGGTCGAGACGCGCAGACATCCGCTGGACGAGCGGCTGGACGCGCTGCTCGCCCTCCTGGAGGGTCCGGACCGCCCTCTGGAGGAGGTCTGCGACCTGCTGCTGCGCACCCTGCACGAGCCGGAGAACTCCGACGACGTGGCCCTGCTGATCGCCCGGGCCACGCCGCCGGGCTCGCGGTACGGGGCGCGGACGGTCAGCCCCTGACGCCGATCACCACGTGGGCGTACCGCTCCTCGCAGACCGCGAGACGGGTGGTCAGGCCGGCCCGGGTGAAGGCGGCGACGGCGTCGGGCGCCTGGCGTTCGCTCGTCTCGGCCAGCAGGCAGCCGCCCGGGGCGAGCCAGCCGGGCGCCGCGGCCGCGACCCTGCGCAGCACGTCGAGGCCGTCGGTGCCGCCGTCCAGGGCGACCAGCGGTTCGTGGTCGCGGGCCTCGGCGGGCAGCAGGGCGACCTCGTCCGTGGGGACGTACGGCACGTTGGCCGCGAGGATGTCCACCCGGCCGCGCAGCGCGTCGGGCAGCGCGTCGAACAGGTCACCGGCGTACACCCGGCCGCCCGCGTCCGCGAGGTTGCCGCGGGCGCAGCGCACCGCGGCGGGATCGACGTCGGCGGCGTGCACCTCGGGACGGTCGAGGGCGGCCGCCAGGGCCGCGCCGACGGCCCCGGAGCCGCAGCACAGGTCCACGACGACCTTCGCGCGCGGTGCGTGGGCCAGGGCCTGGGACACCAGGAACTCGGTCCGGCGGCGGGGCACGAAGACGCCGGGGGCGACCGCGATGCGCAGGCCGCGGAACTCGGCCCAGCCCAGGACCAGTTCGAGGGGCAGGCCGGTGACCCGGCGGTCGACCAGCGCGGTGAGTTCCGCGGCGGTGCGGGCGGCGGTCAGCAGGAGCGCGGCCTCGTCCTCGGCGAAGACGCATCCTGCGGCACGCAGCGCGGCCACGACGGCGTCACGCGACGGGAGAGCCGCCGAGAACGGGGCGACGAGGTCCGGGGAGGACGCGGGGGTGGGCGAAGCGGGGAAGGTGGGAGGCATGGAAGCCGAGAGCCTTTCGGGAACCGAAGGGCGCTCTCCCGGTCACTCGTTTCCGGTGACCGCACTGCCGTGAGGTGAGAGCACCCGGGCCGACACAGCGGTAATCGGTCTCACCTCCCAGTCGTCCGGCGGCCGGGGCGGTCCGCGGCCGACGGTCACATTACCCCAATGATCAGACGCCGAGGGCCTCCCGCACGTGGTTGACCAGTGCCACCTCCTGGTCAAAGTTGTACTGTGCAACCAGCGCTGCGGAGGAGAAGCGGAGGAGGAACCGTGACGGCTGCCGAGACACCGGACGAGACGACCGTCGCTCCCGGCGGACGCCCCGCGGACGCGGCCGTGGAGACCATCCAGCGCGAGATGACGGTCTTCGCCCGCCGGGCCCGCGCCTCCGCGGGACGCATGCATCCGGAACTGTCGCTGGTGTCGTACACGCTGCTCGGTCACCTGGAGGAGCGGGACGGCCGCCGGGCCACGGACCTGGCCGCCCACTACGCCCTGGACAAGTCCACCGTCAGCCGCCAGGTGTCCGCGCTGGAGCGCGCCGGGCTGATCGAGCGGCGCGTCGACCCGGACGACCACCGCGTCCAGGTCCTGCACCTGACGGAGTCCGGACGGCACGCCCTGGACCGGGTCACCGAGCGCCGCAGGACCGCCTTCCGGGAGCGGCTGGCCGACTGGCCCGAGGAGGACCTGCTCCGCTTCGCCGCGTATCTGGAGCGGTACAACGCGTGGCCGGGCGCGGCCCCCGGCGGGGACCCGGTCTGAGCGGCGCCGGGGACACGTACCGTTGACGGGTACGCACTGATCACGCCGGCCGCGGGCAGCCCGCCCCGGCGGCCCGAAAGGCTCCACCGCATGAACACCACCCGAGGCTTCACCGGGCGCCCGCGCGCCGCCCGGCCGGGGCTGCCGCCCGGCCAGTACGACGCGGGCGACGACTGGCCCGTGCTGTCCGCCGAGGTCACGCCAGAGATCGCGCCGGCCGACTGGACCTTCCGTGTGGGCGGCCTGGTGGCCGAGCCCCGCACCTGGGACCTGGCACAGGCCCGCCTGCTGCCGGCGTCCGGGTACGCGGGCGACATCCACTGCGTCACCGGCTGGTCGAAGTTCGGGGTGCGGTTCGGGGGCGTGTCCCTGGACGCCTTCCTGGACGCGGCGGGCCCCCTGCCGTCGGCCACGCACGCGGTCGCCCACGCGCACACCGGCTACACGGCGAACCTGCCGCTCGCCGACCTCACCGGCGGACGGGCCTGGATCGTGTGGGAGTACGACGGGGAGCCGCTCGCCCCCGAGCACGGCGGCCCGGCCCGGCTGGTGGTGCCGCACCTGTACTTCTGGAAGAGCGTGAAGTGGATCGCGGGGCTCGAACTCCTCGACCACGACGAGCCGGGCTTCTGGGAGCAGAACGGCTACCACGCGCGGGGCAATCCCTGGAAGGAGCAGCGGTACTCCGGTGACTGAGACAGCCACGCACACGGCAGGGGCCTTCACACCCCCGGCGCGGTTCGCCGTGCCCGGGCGCATCGAGGTGAACGGCCGGGTGGCCGGGACGTGGCAGACGGCCACGCTCACCGAGATCCACCGCGAGACGCCCGGCGCGTCGACCTTCCGCTTCGCCGTGCCCGGCTGGGCGGGCCACCTGCCCGGCCAGCACCTGATGCTGCGGCTCACCGCCGAGGACGGCTACCGGGCCCAGCGCCACTACTCGCTGGCGTCCGCGCCGGACGAGTCGGGGCACATCGAGCTGACCCTCGACCGGGTGCCGGACGGGGAGGTGTCCGGCTGGTTCCACACGGTGGCGCGGCCCGGCGACCGGATCGAGGTGCGCGGCCCGCTCAGCGGCTTCTTCGCCTGGCCGGGCGACCGGCCCGCGCTGCTGCTCGGCGCCGGTTCCGGCGTCGTACCGCTGATGTCGATGGTGCGGCACCACCGGGCGCGGGGCCTGACGGTGCCGCTGCGTCTCCTCGTGTCGGCGCGCGGCCCCGAGGAGCTGATCTACGCCCGTGAGTTCGGCGCGGAGACGACGCCGGTGTTCACCCGCACCGCGCCGGCCGGGACGCCCGTGGGCCGGCTGACGTCCGCGCACCTGGCGCCGCTCCTGTCCGAGCCGCCCGCCGGCGGCTGGGAGGCGTACGTGTGCGGGTCGAACGCGTTCGCGGAGCACGCCTCGCGGCTGCTGGTGGCGGCCGGACAGCCGGTGGAGCGGATCCGGATCGAACGCTTCGGCTGATCCCGCCCGGTTCGTGAGCGAGGCCCGCAGGACTGGGTACCAGTCCTAGTGCGGGCACTCGCACACGTGGCGCGACACGAAGGCACGGCGGCCCCCGCACCCGACGGCCGTCCGCCCGCCCCTCCGGTCGCGGTGATCGCGGGGAGGTCGACATGCGAACCCGGGTACGCGGCTGGCGCTGGCGGCGCAATCGTCTGCGGCGCCGGTCGGACGTCGTCGAGGCGTGGACCACGGTGGTCGTCGCCCTCCTGCTGTTCGTGGCCGCTCCGCTGCTCGGTGCCGCCACCGCGTGGTGGGGCTACGGACAGGCCCGGGCCATCGTCGCCGAGCAACGGGCCGAGCGGCACCACGTCCGTGCCACGGTCGTGGACCGGACCCCCGACGCCCTGTCGACGGGACAGCTCGGCGGACAGCACACCTACCGTGCGACCGTCCACTGGAGGGCGGCGGACGGCGCGGAGAAGAGCACCACGGCCCGGGTGCCGGCCGGCACCCGGCACGGGGACGCCGTCGACGTGTGGCTGGACTCCCACGGCCAGAGCGTGCCCCCGCCGTCGGACGGTGCCGAGATCTGGCAGCACAGCGCCACCATCGGCTCGTTCACCACCATCGGGACGGCGCTCACGGTGCTGCTCGCGCACCGCGCCGTACGAGCGGTGGCGCTGCGCCGGCGCATGGCGGAATGGGACCGCGACTGGGCCCTCACCGAGCCTCGGTGGACCCATCGCCGGGCCTGACCGCACCCCCGCCCGCGCGCTTCCCGAGTACGGCCGGACCTGGCCTTTTCACGAACCGCTCACGTACCGTGTGATCATCCGTACGGTCTGACGCGTCTCCCCGCAAAGGCGGTTCTCGATGGCCCTGTTCGACCTTCCGCTCGACGAACTCCACGCCTACCGCAGCGCGTCGGCCGAGCCCGAGGACTTCGACGCGTTCTGGAGCAAGACGCTCGCCGAGGCCCGCGAGCACGACCTGGACGCCCGCTTCGAACCGGTCGACACGGGGCTGTCCACGGTGCGGGTGTACGACGTGACGTTCGCCGGGTTCGGCGGTCACCCGGTGAAGGGCTGGCTGACCCTGCCGGCCGCGGCGTCCGAGCCGTTGCCGCTGGTCGTGGAGTTCGTCGGGTACGGCGGCGGACGCGGGCTGCCGCACGAGCACCTGCTGTGGGCGTCCACCGGCCGGGCCCACTTCGTGATGGACACCCGCGGCCAGGGCAGCGCCTGGGGCGGCGGTGGCGGGACCCCCGACCCCGTCGGCGGCACGCCCGCGTACCCGGGCTTCATGACCCGCGGCCTGGACGCTCCGGAGAACTACTACTACCGCCGGGTCTTCACCGACGCCGTGCGCGCCGTCGAGGCGGCCCGCTCCCACCCGCTGACCGACCCGTCCCGCACGATCGCGCTGGGCGCGAGCCAGGGCGGCGGCATATCGATCGCGGTGGGCGGACTCGTGCCGGACCTGGTCGCCGTCGCGCCGGACGTGCCGTTCCTGTGCGACTTCCCGCGCGCGACCACGCTCACCGACCGGCACCCCTACCGCGAGGTCGGCCTGTACCTGAAGACGCACCGCGGCCGGACCGGGGACGCGCTGCGCACGCTGTCCTATTTCGACGGTGTGCACTTCGCGGCGCGGGGCCGGGCTCCGGCGCTGTTCTCGGCCGCCCTGGAGGACCAGACCTGCCCGCCGTCGACCGTTTTCGCCGCGTTCAACGCCTGGACGCACGAGGACAAGACGATCGAGGTGTACGACTTCAACGATCACGAGGGCGGCGGGCCGTACCAGGAGGCCGCCAAGCTGCGCTGGCTGAGCCGCCACGCCTGAGGTCCGTGGGTGGTGTTTCGGCCGAACCGGCGGACCGGTCTTCCCAGCTGGTTTAGACCAATGGTACTCCTGGTGGCGCACCGAGCCCGCGCGGCTACCGTACGTCATCAACAGGAGGCGCGGCATGGCCCGCACCACCCCGCACGTCCCGTCCCCCGCCGACCCGCCGACCGCCGACGCCCGGGCGCCCCTGTACCGACGGGTGGCGGACCAGCTGCTGGGCGAGTTGCGCGACGGGACCGCCCCACCGGGTGAACGCCTGCCCGGTGAGCGCCGGCTGGCGGAGCACTTCGGCGTCAGCCGGGAGACCGTACGGCAGGCGCTGGACGTGCTGCGCAGGGACGGTCTGCTCACCACCGACCGGCGGGGCAGTCACGTCGCGCTGCCGGGGCCGCCGGCCGGGAGTGCGGCACCCCTGGTCTTCCCGGTCGGCGCCCGGGCGGCGGAGCCGCGCACCGGTGACCGTGCCACCGTGGTCTGGGGGACTCCGCCGCCGGAGCACGCCGCGGCGCTGGGGCTGGCGCCGGGCCGGCCGACCCTGATGCACCACTACACGTCGGCGGCGGCCGGGGGCGACGGCCGGCGGACGGCCGTGACATCGTTTTCCGCGGTGGCGCTCGCCGAGGTCGAGGAACTGGCCCGCTATCGCGACCGCGCCGACGGGGTCGCCCGCGCGCAGCTGCGGCGGGCCTACGACTGGATGCGCCGGGCGGGCCTGACGCTGCATCACCGGGACACCATCACGCTCCAGCCCGACACCGCGTCGGTCCGGGTCGTACGGCGGGTGCACGACCAGTACGCGCGACCGCTGGAGATCACCGACCTCCTGGTGGACACCCGGCAGGACGCCCTGGTCTACGAGTTCACCCTGCCGGCGGCGGGCTGACCCGGCGCGCTACGGGAGTCGCCGGGCCACGACCAGCCGGACCCGCGGGCTGCCGTCGGGGCGGCGCCCGAACTCCGGCAGGGCGTACAGGTCCGTCCGGAAGCCGGCCCGCGACAGCTCGCGCCCCACGTCCCCGAGCCGGAAGGTCCGGTAGTACATGACGAACGGCGGCCGCCACAGCGCGTTGCGCACCCGCATCGCGGCGTCGAAGCCGAGCAGCGTCCAGTACCCCGGTGAGCCGGGGCGGGGCGGGGCGACGACGGGGAAGGCGAAGCAGCCGTCCGGCCGCAGCACGGAGCGCACCTGGCCGAACAGGCCCGGCAGTTCGCGGGGCAGGAAGTGCCCGAAGGCCCCGAAGCTCACCACGAGGTCGAAGGCGGGGCCGAACGGCAGGGCGCGGGCGTCCGCGCGCACCCAGGAGGCCGCCGGGCCCCGCGGCAGGGTGCGCCCGCGCGCGACCTCCAGCATCCCGGCGCTGAAGTCCACCCCGGTCACGCTCCGTCGGCACACCCGGACCAGCACGTCCAGGCCGGCGCCGGTGCCGCAGCACAGGTCGAGACCGGCGGCGAAGGGTCCCAGCGGCTCCAGCGCCCGGGCCACGGCGTCCAGCACCCGGTCCGGAGTCCGGTACGGGGTCCGGTCGAACTTCGGGGCGAGCAGGTCGTAACCGCGCTCGACCGACGACAGTGCCTGGACGGCGAGTTCGCGCAGGGTGGGGCCCTCGGGGCTGAACATCCGGTCAGCCTAGGGGCTGTCCGGCGGGCCCCGCGGGAGCGCGGCGCCCGTCGAGCACGGTGAGCGCGTACGCGCACCAGCGGGCGTTCTCCCGCTCGAACGCGATCCCGGCGGCCAGCGTGAGGTAGGGCCCGACGCGGTCGGCCTCCCGGAGGTGCTCCTCCTCGGTGCGGCCGTCCAGGAGGCGTTCACGCACCCGCTCGTAGCGGGCGAGCTTGCCCAGCGCCCAGGCCCTGCGCTCCTCGACCAGCGCGCGGACCGCCGCCGGGTCGACGCCGTCCATGGCCTGCATCTTGATCAGGAACTCGTCGCGGATGGCGGTGGGCCGCCGGGTCGGCTCGGCCGCGAAGACGCCCAGTTGCTCCCGGCCCGCTTCGGTGAGCGAGAACAGCCGCTTGGTGGGCCTGCGTTCCTGCGGCACGGTCCGGGCCTCGATGAGTCCGTCGCCCGCGAGGCGCTCCAGCTCCCGGTAGAGCTGCTGCGGCGTGGCGGGCCAGAAGTTGGCGAGCGACACGTCGAACACCTTGGACAGCTCGTAGCCCGAGGCCTCGCCCTCCAGCAGGGCGGCCAGGACGGCGTACTTGAGAGACATGTCGACACGCTAGCAAGCACGGCCCACGACGACTACTCTACTCGACACCTATTCAAATAGTTCAGTATGAAGGAGTGGCGATGCGGGCGTTCCGCGCGGCGGTCGAGGCACACGACATGGACGCCGTCGAAGCACTGCTGGCCGACGACGTGGTGTTCTCCAGCCCCGTCGTCTTCAAGCCCTACCACGGCAAGGCGATCACCGCGGCGATCCTGCGCGCGGTCGAGCGCGTCTTCGAGGACTTCCGCTACGAACGCGTCATCGGGGAGGCGGACGGCCGCGACCACGCGCTGCTCTTCGCGGCGCGGGTGGGCGACCGGGAGATCAGCGGCTGCGACTTCCTGCGCCTCGACGCGTCCGGCCGCATCGCCGAACTCACGGTGATGGTGCGCCCGCTCTCGGGCGCGCAGGCCCTTCAGACGGCCATGGCCGCGCAGTTCGAGCGGATCGCGGAGGAGGCTCAGGAGACTCGGGCGAGTTCGGCCGGCTGAGCCCGGCCCGGCACATCGCGGAAGACGGAACAGCTTTCGCACCGGCCGCGTTGCAGGGTGGGACATCACCTGTCCCACCCCGCCGCCACGGCACACAGTCCCGTGTTACAGTGCACTCAGCACTTGTGTACGCCCCGACGATCGGGGCGCCGGTGCCAGTTTCCCTTCGGTTCGCGGATCCTCCTGTCCTGGTGCGTCCGCTTCTCAGCCCAACCTCGTGAGCAGGGGCTTCGCCCCGCCGTGTCCGAGGTGCTGTTCCCGCCGTCCGGAGGCGTGTCGTCCGACCCCTCGCGCGGCTTCCCCTTCCTTCCGCATGTCCCATGCCCGTGTCCTCGAAAGGACCGACCACCATGACCACCACACTCGAACACCCCCCTGTACAGCAGTCCCCGACCGAGATCGCGAGCGGTGTCCTCGACATCGAGGCGGGCGGGAAGGGGCGCCTTCGGGGCAGGAGCCTGCATCCCGAGCCCTCCGACCTCACCCTCTCCCCCGCGCTGATCCGACGGCACGGGCTGCGCAAGGGCGACCTCGTCGAGGGGGTGTGCGGCGACCGGCGCACCCTGACCGACGTCGTCCGCGTCAACGGCCGCACGCCCGACCGGCGGAGCGCGCGGCGGCACTTCGCCGACCTGACCCCGCTGCACCCGCACGAGCGGCTGCGGCTCGAACACCCGGCGGCCGGCCTCACCGGACGCGTCACCGATCTGATCGCCCCCGTCGGCAAGGGCCAGCGCGGCCTGATCGTGGCTCCGCCGAAGACCGGCAAGACCGTCCTCCTCCAGCAGATCGCCGCCGCGGTGGCGGGCAACCACCCGGAGTCCCGGCTGATGGTGGTGCTGCTCGACGAACGCCCCGAGGAGGTCACCGACATGCGGCGCTCGGTGCGCGGCGAGGTGTACTCCTCGACCTTCGACCAGAGCGCCAAGCAGCACATCGCGCTCGCCGAGCTGGTGATCGAGCGGGCCAAGCGGCTCGTCGAGGCCGGGGAGGACGTCGTCATCCTCCTCGACTCCCTCACCCGGCTGTGCCGGGCGCACAACAACGCCGCCGCCTCCGGTGGCCGCACGCTCAGCGGCGGCGTCGACGCCGGCGCGCTGCTCGGGCCCAAGCGCTTCTTCGGCGCGGCCCGCAAGGCGGAGGAGGGCGGCTCCCTCACCGTCCTCGCCACCGCCCTGGTGGAGACCGGCTCGCGGGCCGACGACTTCTACTTCGAGGAGCTGAAGGGCACCGGCAACATGGAACTGCGGCTGAGCCGGGAGCTGGCCTCCCACCGGGTCTTCCCGGCCGTCGAACTGGTCGGCTCGGGCACCCGGCGCGAGGAGCTGCTGCTCTCCGCCACCGAGGCCACCGCCGTGCGCGGGCTGCGGCGGGCGCTGGGAACCCGGGACGGGCAGTCCGGCCTGGAGACCCTGCTGGAGCGGCTGCGCCGGACGCCGGACAACGCCACGTTCCTGCGGCAGGTGCAGCCGACGCTGCCCGCCGACTGACGCCTGCGCCCGCGGCGCCGACGGGCACCGCCCGCCGGGCCCGGCTACGGCATCCGGGTGGTTGCGGAGCGGACCCGGCCCGGTCAGCGTGGCGGTGCGAGGGGCCGTTCCTACGTTTGCGGTATGACTATCGGATTCTCATCCCGGGCGGCTCGATCCAGCTGCATGCTCTGCGTGGCAGGGCTGCTGACGCTCGTGCCGGCCGCCGCGGCCGCCCCCGCGGAGCGGCCGGACCCCGGCCCGCCCGGCGGCGTCACGGCGGCCCCGCCGTCGCTGCTGTACCGCTCCGGCACCCACGTCCGGCCGCACCCCGGAGCGCCCCGGGTTCCCGATGTCTCCGCCCTGTCCTGGGTCGTGGCCGACGCCGGTACGGGCGATGTGCTGGCGGCGAACGACGCGCACCGCGGGCTGCCGCCGGCCAGCACTCTCAAGACGCTGTTCGCCCTCACCGTGCTGCCCGCCCTGCCGGGCGGCATCCGGCACGAGGTCAGCACCGAGGACCTGTCCGGCATCGGTCCGGGCAGCAGCCTGGTCGGTGTCGTCGAGGGCCAGACGTACCGCGTCTCCGACCTGTGGAACGGCGTCTTCCTCAACTCCGGGAACGACGCCGTGCACGTCCTCGCCTCGCTCGCCGGCGGCTGGAGCGCCACCGCGGCCCGGATGCAGGCCGAGGCCCGCGCGCTCGGCGCCCTCGACACCCACGTCCGCTCGCCCGACGGGTACGACGCCCCGGGCCAGGTCTCGTCGGCGTACGACCTGGCGGTGTTCGGCCGGGAGGGACTGCGGCGCCCCGACTTCGCGCGGTACTGCGCCAGGGTCGACGCGCTGTTCCCCGGCCGCGACGGCGGCTCGTACGGGATCATGAACACCAACCGGCTGCTGACCGGGGCCGACGGCGTGGCACCGTACCCGGGGCTGATCGGCGTCAAGAACGGCTACACCAGCAACGCCGGCAACACCCTCGTCGCCGCCGCCCGCCGCGGCGGACGCACCCTGGTCGTCACGGTGATGAACCCTCAGGAGGGCGGCGGCCACGCCGTGTACGAGGAGGCCCGTTCGCTGCTCGACTGGGGTTTCGAGGCGGCCGGCGAGGTCGACCCGGTGGGCTCGCTGGCCCACGGGGGCGTCCGGCCCCGGCAGGGACCGCAGGCCGTCCCCGCGGCGGCGACCGCGGCGAAGCCGGCCGAGGACGAGCCGGGCTGGCCGGAGACCGGCGCGATCCTGGGCGTGGCGGCGCTCGGCGCGGGCGTCATGGCGCTCGCCCTGCGGCTCAGGCTCGTACGGGACGACGGCAGTTGACGCGAGCGTCGTGGTTCAGAACACCGACAGCCCCGTGAGCGTCGTGAAGCGGTCCAGGGCCGCCACCCCGGCCACCGAGTTGCCCCGCTCGTCCAGGCCGGGACTCCACACGCACAGCGTGCAGTGCCCCGGTACGACCGCGATGATGCCGCCGCCCACCCCGCTCTTGCCCGGCAGTCCCACCCGGTGGGCGAAGTCGCCGGCCGCGTCGTAGGTCCCGCAGGTCAGCATCACCGCGTTGACCTGTTTGGCCCGGCTGCGGCTGAGCAGCCGGCTGCCGTCGGCGCGGATGCCGTGCCGGGCCAGGAATCCGGTCGCCAGGGCGAGGTCGGCGCAGGAGGCGCTGACGGAGCACTGGCGGAAGTACTGTTCGAGGAGCACCGGCACGGGGTTGTCGATGTTCCCGTACGACGCCATGAAGTGCGCCAGCGCGGCGTTCCGGTCGCCGTGCGCGGCCTCGGAGGCGGCGACCTCCTCGTCGTGGGTGAGGTCCGGGTTGCCGCTCTCCGCGCGCAGGAAGGCGAGCAGTTCACCGGCCGCGTCGCCGGTGCGGGTGTGCAGCCGGTCGGTGACGACGAGGGCGCCCGCGTTGATGAACGGGTTGCGCGGGATGCCGTTCTCGTACTCCAGCTGCACCAGGGAGTTGAACGGGTTGCCGGACGGCTCGCGGCCCACGTGCTCCCACAGGGCGTCGCCCTCCCTGGCCAGGTCGAGGGCGAGGGTGAAGACCTTGGTGAGGGACTGCGCGGAGAACGGCTCCCGCCAGTCCCCCACTCCGTACACCGTGCCGTCGAGTTCGGCGACGGCCATGCCGAAACGGCGCGGGTCGCGGGCGGCGAGGGCGGGGATGTAGTCGGCGGGCCGGCCGCTGCCCGGGGTCCGCTCGATCTCCTCGGCGATGCGCTCCAGGACCGGCCGGAAGGTCGTCGGTGTGCTCATGATCGCCATTCTCCCTCCGGGCCGGTCCGGGCGGCGGGAGGCCGACGGTGGGTGGACCCCCGGACCGGGGTGGTGCTGGCCTCACCCCCGTTTCGGGGGCGGACGCCATTCTGCGGCGGGGAGATCGTCCACATACTCAGGTGCATGGTCGAATCAACGGTGCTCGTCGAGAGCCTGCCCAAGCCCGCACGGGAAAAGGGACGCGAAAAGGGGAGCGACTTCTCCGAACTCTCACGGCGCATAGCCGACGCGGATCTGCTCCGGCGCCGCCCGCTGTACTACACGGTCCGTTTCGGCGCCGTCGCCCTCGCGCTCGCCGGCGGTGTCGCCGCGTTCGTCTCCCTGGGGGACAGCTGGAGCCAGCTGTTCGTCGCGGTCGCGCTCGCCGTCGTCTTCGGCCAGCTCGGACTGGCGGCCCACGACCTCGCCCACCGGCAGGTCTTCACACGCCGGCGCCCCAGCGAGGCGGGCGGTCTGCTGGTGGCCAACCTGCTGCTCGGCATGAGCTACGGCTGGTGGATGAACAAGCACACCCGCCACCACGCGAACCCGAACCACGAGGAGAAGGACCCGGACGTCTCCCCCGACATCCTGGTGTGGTCGCGAGGCCAGGCCGACAGGGCGACCGGGCTGCCGCGGTTCGTCGGCAAGCACCAGGCCGCCCTGTTCTTCCCGCTGCTGACGCTGGAGGGCCTCAATCTGAGCTTCAACAGCTTCAAGGCGCTCGGCAGCCGGGCCGTGAAGCGGCCGGTGCTGGAGGGCACGCTGCTCGTCGCCCACTTCGCGCTGTACTTCGGCGGCCTGTTCACGGTCCTCTCGCCGGGCAGGGCGCTCGTCTTCCTCGCCGTGCACCAGGGTCTGTTCGGGATCTACCTGGGCTCGGTCTTCGCGCCCAACCACAAGGGCATGCCGATGATCGAGGAGGGCATGCGGCTGGACTTCCTGCGCCGTCAGGTCCTCACCTCCCGCAACGTGCGGGGCGGCGTGCTCGTCGACGCCTTCATGGGCGGCCTGAACTACCAGATCGAACACCACCTCTTCCCCAGCATGCCGACCCCCGCACTCGGCCGGGCCCAGGCCATCACCGAGGCGTACTGCGCCGAGCTGGGCGTGCCGTACCACCAGACGGGGCTGCTGGCCTCGCACCGCGAGGCCCTGCGGCACATGAGGAGCGTCGGGGAGCCGCTGCGCGCGGCCCGCTGAACGGGCGGCGCCCGGCGCCCCGCGGTCAGCTGTGCAGCACGCCCGCGCCGAGCAGCCCGAACAGCAGGACGCCGACCGCGATCCGGTAGACGACGAACGCGTTGAAGGAGTGCTTGGCGACGAACTTCAGCAGCCAGGCGATGGAGGCGTAGGCCACCACGAAGGAGACGAGGGTGCCGGCCGCCAGGGGCGCGGCACCCGCTCCGGTGCCCAGGGCGTCCTTCAGCTCGTACAGGCCCGCTCCGGTCAGGGCCGGGATGCCGAGGAAGAAGGACAGCCGGGTGGCGGCGACCCGGTCGAGGTCGAGCATCAGGGCGGTGGACATGGTGGCGCCGGAGCGGGAGAAGCCGGGGAAGAGCAGGGCGAGGATCTGCGAGCCGCCGACCAGCATCGCGTCCTTGAACGACGTGTCGTCCTCGCCGCGCTTGTGCCGGCCGGTGCGGTCGGCCCACCACATCACGCCGCTGCCGACGATCAGCGAGCCCGCGACCACCCACAGCGAGGCGAGCGGGCCCTTGATCAGAGGCTTGGCGGCCAGGCCGACGAGGACGATGGGGACGGTGGCGAAGATGACCCACCAGGCGAACTTGTAGTCGTGGTGGTACCGCTCGTCGCGGTCGCGCAGCCCGCGCGCCCAGGCGGAGACGATCCGCGCGATGTCCTTGGAGAAGTAGACGAGCACGGCGGCGATCGCGCCGACCTGGATGACCGCGGAGAAGCCGATGACGGCGTCGTCGTCGACGGGGATGCCCATCAGACCCTCGACGATCTTGAGATGTCCGGTGGAGGAGACGGGCAGGAACTCGGTCACCCCCTCGACGGCTCCGAGAACGATGGCCTGACCGATGCTGATGGCGCTCATGGCATCCAGTTCCTACTACACCAGCCTGTGAGCCCGGCGTCAGGTCCAGAGCGCGTCGGCCAGCGTCACCCCCGCGAACGCCGCCGCGAGGCCGGCCGCCACGCTCCCCACCACGTTCACGGCGGCCTGCAGGCGCGCACCGGTCTCGGTCAGCCGGAGCGTCTCGTAGGAGAAGGTCGAGTAGGTGGTGAGGGCGCCGCACAGCCCGGTTCCCAGCAGCAGCCGCACCTCGGAGCCGGCGGCGCCGGCCAGGGCGGCGCCGGTCAGCAGGCCGAGGACCAGGCTGCCGATCACGTTCACCGTGAAGGTGCCCCAGGGGAAGACGGAGTCGTGCCGGGACTGCACGGCCCGGTCGGTGAGGTAGCGCAGCGGCGCGCCGACCATGCCGCCGGCGACGACCAGCAGCCAGTTCACGACGGCCTCCCGCCCTCGTACCTGACGACCTCGCACGGGTCGAGGGTGACCAGGCCCTCGGTGACGAGTTCGTCGAGCAGCGGCAGGAAGTCACGGACCCGCTCCTCGGTGTCGACGATGACGACGGCCACCGGGAGGTCCTCGCTCAGGGACAGCAGCCTGGTGGTGTGGACCAGCGAGGAGGCACCGAAGCCCTCGACGCCGCGGAAGACGCTGGCGCCCGCGAGGCCCGCCGCGTGGGCGCGGTGGACGATCTCCGAGTACAGGGGGCGGTGGTGCCAGGTGTCGTTCTCGCCGACGTAGACGGTCAGGCGCAGGGCACTGCCGGTCAGCCTCGTCATGACTGCCTCCACTTCAGGACCCGGCGGGCCGCCCATGCGGCGAGCCACACCGCCGTGAGCGCCGCGAGCGGGGTCGCGGCGAGGTAGGCCAGGCCGGTGGGGACCCGGCCGTCGGCGAACAGGGACCGGGTGTCGACCGCGTAGGTGGAGAACGTGGTGAAGCCGCCGAGCACGCCGGTGCCGAAGAAGGGCCGGACCAGGCGGTGGGCCGGACGTACCTCGGTGACGACCACCATGAACACGCCGATCACGGCGCAGCCCGCGACATTGACCACGAAGGTCGTCCAGGGGAAGCCCCCGCTCTGCGTCGGCCACCCCAGAAGGGCCGCGTAGCGGGCGGCGGCGCCGGTGCCGCCGCCGAGGGCCACGGCCGCGACGACCGGCGCCTGGGCGCGCCACCCGGACCGGCTCGGGGCGGCGGCCCGGACCCCGCCGGGACGCCAGGTCTTCGGGACTGTCATGTCCGTACGTCTCCTACTCGCCGGGCAGGGGGACGCCCCCGTGCGCAAGTCAAGTAGGGACCGTTGGCGGCGCCTGAGCCGCGGTTCGGGTACGGCGCCCGGGTCACTCCGGGAGGTGCCCGGTCACGCCGGGAAGGTGCCCGGTCACGCCGGGAGGGTGCCCGTGCCTACCAGCCCTTCTCGAACATCCGCGCCACCTCGGCGATCCGCACCTCGTCGCGCCGGTAGTACGTGCGACGGCGGATCCTCCGGGCGCGGAGCAGGCCGAGACCGGCGAGGAGGCCCAGGTGGGTCTCGGCCACCCGACGGGACACCCCCAGTTTCGCGGCGACGGGGCCCGCGTGGACACCGTGCTCGACGGGGTCGACGCGGCGTTGCGACGGGAAGTGCGCGGCCGGGTCCTTCAGCCACTCCAGGATGTCGAGACGCGTGCCGTGGACGGGGGTCCTGAGCATCTCGTCCTCCCTCCGCGCGAGCCCGCCCCTGCCGTGTCCCTCCACCTTCCCGCAGCCGGGATCCCGTTGTCCGGCAACCGGGCCATTTGCACATTCAACCAATATCGGTTCCGGTGCTACCGTTCACCCATGGGAGCCAGGACGGCCGGTGCGCGGCTCGAGGAACGGTGGCGGGACATCCTGTCGGTGCACGCGCGCACGATGTGCGAGATCGACCGGGCACTGCACCCGCACGGCCTGGGCGCGAGCGACTTCGAGGTGCTCGACCTCCTCGTGACCGAGGGGCCCGGGGCCGGTGACCGGTGCCGGGTGCAGAACCTGGTCGGCCGGGTCCACCTGAGCCAGAGCGCGCTGTCCCGGCTGATCGCCCGGCTGGAGAAGGACGGGCTGGTGCAGCGCTCCATGTGCGCGGAGGACCGGCGCGGCGTGTACGTCACGCTGACCCCCAGGGGCCGGGACCTGCACGCCGAGATACTGCCGCTGCAGCGGGCCGCGCTGGCCCGCACGCTCGGCGACGACGACGAGGGCCCCCGCCCCTGAGGGGAGCGGAGGCCCTCGCCATCGGTCCCGCCCCCTAAGGACGGGCCAGCAGGGTGCGCACGCCGTCCGACGTGAGGGTGAGGCGGTGCTCCGAGCCGGCGTCGATGGACAGCGACAGGTCGTCGGCCGGCCACTGCGCGGCGAGGGCACCCAGCGGCACCATGCGGTAGCGGGAGACGTACGGCAGCAGGTCCGCCATCTCCAGCTCCGAGGTGAACACGGGCACCACCTGGCGGCCGCCCTGCTGTTCCAGTACCGGCAGCGCCAGCATGCCCGGGTCGGCGGCGTCCTGGTCGTTCGCGTCGTCGGGCACCGGCACGAGGACGTCGCTGCTCGCGAGCGTGTCGAGCGCCGCCGTGTTGTCGGCGGCCTCGGGGGTCTCGGCGAGCGTGTCCAGTGCCCGCTGGGCGGGCGTCACGGGGTGGTCGTTCGCGGGTGTCTCCATGGCTGATTCCCTGGTAGCGGCGGTGTTGCGGCCCACGCGGGTGATCGGCGCGGACACGGTCCAGCCTCGCGTACCCGGTACGTCCACGGCGCAATCCTGTTCGGGACACGCACCCGGTGCCGTACTCATCTGATCGACCGGGGGCCCACTTGATCGATCATCGACATGGTGGGGTTAGCATATGAGCGCCGCCTAGCTCGAAAGATAGAGACGTGACTGTCAACGACGACTCGTTCACCAACTGGAAGCACCGCGAAGAGACCGCGGAATCGATGATCCCGATGATCGGGAAGCTGCACCGGGAGCAGGACGTCACGATCCTGCTGCACAGCCGTTCCCTGGTGAACAAGTCGGTGGTCAGCATCCTCAAGACCCACCGCTTCGCCCGCCAGATCGCCGGGGCGGAGCTGTCGGTCACCGAGACGATGCCCTTCCTGCGGGCGCTCACCACGCTCGACCTCGGGCCCTCGCAGATCGACCTCGGCATGCTCGCCGCGACCTACCGGACCGACGACCGGGGTCTGTCGGTCGAGGAGTTCACGGCCGAGGCCGTCGCCGGGGCCACCGGCGCCAACAAGATCGACCGGCGTGCGGGCCGCGACGTCGTCCTGTACGGCTTCGGCCGCATCGGCCGCCTCGTCGCCCGGCTGCTCATCGAGAAGGCGGGCTCGGGCAACGGGCTGCGGCTGCGCGCCGTCGTCGTCCGGGGCGGCGGCGAGCAGGATCTCGTCAAGCGCGCCTCGCTGCTGCGCCGCGACTCCGTGCACGGCCAGTTCCAGGGCACGATCACCGTCGACGAGGACAACAGCACGATCCTCGCCAACGGCAACGCCATCAAGGTGATCTACGCGGACGACCCGACCCAGGTCGACTACACGGCGTACGGCATCAAGGACGCCATCCTCATCGACAACACCGGCAAGTGGCGCGACCGCGAGGGCCTGTCGAAGCATCTGCGCCCGGGCATCGACAAGGTCGTGCTGACCGCGCCGGGCAAGGGCGACGTCCCGAACATCGTCCATGGCGTCAACCACGACACCATCAAGCCGGACGAGCGGATCCTGTCCTGCGCGTCCTGCACCACCAACGCGATCGTCCCGCCGCTGAAGGCGATGGAGGACGAGTACGGGGTGCTGCGCGGTCACGTGGAGACGGTGCACTCCTTCACCAACGACCAGAACCTGCTGGACAATTACCACAAGTCGGACCGCCGAGGCCGCAGCGCGCCGCTGAACATGGTCATCACCGAGACCGGCGCCGCCTCCGCCGTCGCCAAAGCGCTGCCCGACCTGAAGGCGCGGATCACCGGCAGCTCGATCCGGGTGCCGGTGCCGGACGTGTCGATCGCGATCCTCAACCTCCAGCTGGCCCGGGAGGCCAGCCGCGAAGAGGTCGTGGACCACCTGCGCGAGGTGTCGCTGACCTCGCCGCTCAAGCGCCAGATCGACTTCATCAGCGCGCCCGACGCCGTCTCCAGCGACTTCATCGGCTCGCGCCACGCCTCGATCGTGGACGCCGGCGCGCTGAAGGTCGAGGGCGACAACGCGATCCTCTACCTCTGGTACGACAACGAGTTCGGCTACTCCTGCCAGGTCGTCCGCGTCGTGCAGCACGTCTCCGGGGTGGAGTATCCGACGTACCCGGCTCCGGCGGTCTGATCCGCGCCACGGCCACGTGAGGGGCGGTGGGACGACGGTCCCCACCGCCCCTCACGCGTGCCGGTGCACGGGGCGGGGCATGCGTGTGATGGCACTCCCCCGTCCGGCCGCCGTGCGGCACGACGGCCGGCTGACATGAGAATGGTTCCATGAACGCACTGTTCCGGCGCCCGCCCTGGGTCGAGGTGCTGGTCTGGTGCGTGGCGGTGCTGAGCCTGACCGTCCTCGCCGCGGCGGCCGTCGTCCGCAGCACGGTGCTGGACCCCGGGTTCTACGGCAAGGTGCTGGAGGACGAGCGCGCCTACCAGCGCTTCTACGACGAGGTGCTGGTGGACCCGGGCAGTACGCCGTTCACCAGCGACCTGCTGGACCGGCTGCCCGTGCCGCAGTCGACCATCACCTCGAACCTCAAGGTGGTGATCCCGCCGGAGACGCTGCGGACCATGGGCGACGGGCAGATCGCGGAAATGGTCCACTACCTGGAGGGCGACCGCGACCGGCTGCGGATCACGGTCGACCTGGAGCCCGTCGTCGCGAACGTCGAGCGGCTCAGCCAGGCGTACTTCGGCGACGCCGTCGCCGCGCTCCAGAAGCGGTCCGAACCCGACTTCCAGGCCTTCGTGCAACGCGTGTCGGAACTGGTGGCGCGGGTGGTGGCCGGTGAGGCGCCGCTGGACGAGCTGCCGACGCTGCCGCTCTCGCACGGCCAGGCGGTCGCGGCCACCGACGCGCTGATGCGTCTGGTGCCGGACGGCACGGCGCGCGACGGGGTCAGATCCACCGTGCTGACGGCGCTGGACCGGGGCGACGTGGCCTCGGCCCTGGCCGCGATCGCCCCGGTCGCCCTGACCGACCAGGTCCGGGACGCCGCCGAGGAGCTGTTGCGGGAGGCGAGGCAGGGCACCTGGGTCGTCACCGTCGACGTCGAGCCCGGAACCGAGGCGCTGGCCCCGCTGGACCGCGCCCGGAACGTGACCCGGCTCTTCCAGGACGTGGTGGAACCGGCGGCGGCCGTGCTGTGCGCCGCCGCGCTCACCCTGCTGTGGTTCCTGACGCCGTCGCCCGCCAAGCGCCGGCTGATTCCGCTGGGCTGGGTGCCGGCCGCCGCGGCCGCCCTCATGGCCCTCACCGTGCTCGTGCTGCGGCTCACGCTGGGCGACACGCTGTTCGGCACGCCGAGGTCGTGGCCGCCCGCGGCCTCGGGTCTGCTCGCCGACGTCCAGGCCGCCGCGCTCGACCGGCTGCTGACCACCGCCGTCGTCGTCGCGGTGATCCTGCTCGCCGCGGGCGCCCTGCTGATCACCGTCGGCTGGGTCTGGCAGACCCGGCCCAGCGTGCCGGTCCTCACCGATCCGCGGCACGTTCCGGCGCTGACGTTCACCGTCACCGCCGTCGCCCTCGTCGGGACGATGCTGGCGCCGGTGGCGATCACCGGCTCCTCCCCGCGCATCTGCCAGGGCAGCGCCGAGCTGTGCGAGGCCCGTTACGACGAGATCGCCCAGCTGGCGTCGCACAACGCGATGGCGACGACGGCCGACCGGTTCATCGGCCCGCTCCAGGACCCGGACATCGTCGGCCAGCTGGGTGCGGGATCGCGGGTCCTGCTGCTCGACACCCACCGCTGGGAGCGGCCCGAGGAGGTCGCGGAGCGGTTGAGCACCTCGGACTTCTCCCCCGCCGAGCGCCGCCGGCTGACCACGATCCTCAAGCGGGTGAACCCGCCCCACCCGGGTCTGTGGCTGTGCCACTCGGTGTGCGGCGCCGGAGCCCTCGAACTGGAGCCGACGCTGCGGCAGATCGGTGAGTGGCTGCGCGACAACCCCACGGAGATCGTCACGCTGATCCTCCAGGACGGCGTGGACGCGGTGACGACCCAGGACGCCTTCGTCCGGGCCGGTCTTTCGGACCTGCTCTACGAGCCGGACCGGGACCCGGACCGTCCGTGGCCGAAGCTCGGCGAGATGATCGACAGCGGTCGGCGGCTGGTCGTCTTCGCGGAGAAGGCGGACGGGCCCGCGCCCTGGTACTGGAACCTCTACCGGTACGGCATGGAGACGCCGTTCGCCTTCCGCAGCCCGGACGAGATGTCCTGCCTGCCCAACCGGGGCGGCTCGGACAAGCGGCTGTTCCTGCTGAACCACTTCGTCACCGCGGGCGGCGGGCTGCGGCTCGACGCCGGGATCGTCAACTCCCGGCAGCGGGTGCTGGAGCGGGCGCACACCTGTGAACGGCAGCGCGGCCGGCCGGTCAACTTCATCGCGGTGGACTACGCGACGATCGGCGACGCGATCGGGGCGGTGAACGAACTCAACGCCGAGCGCGTGAAGGACGGCACCAGGGTCCCCGTCGAGCGCACACCCGGCCGGCTCCCGGGCGCGGCGGAAGCCCGGCGGCGCGGCGGTGCTCCGCGCCGCCGGACGGTCCTCCGCTGACCGGCTGCTGCCTGGTCGGCTGCTGCCGACCGGTTCCTTCTGGTCGGTTCCTTCTGGTCGGCTCCTATCGGTCGGCGCCTACCGGTTGATCTTGAACTGGGAGCCGGGTTCGATCCGTATGTCCTCCTTCGCCGAGTTGGTGATCGTGACGTCGGTCAGGGTGGCGCTGCCGCGGGCGCCGCCCATCGCGAGGATGCCGGCGCCGTTGTTCGACTTGTCGATGCGGACGTTCTGGATCTTCACGTCCGGCATCGCGCCGCCTCCCGTCTTGAACTGGATCCCGTCGTAGGTCGAGTCGAGGATCTCGGTGTCCCGGATGGTCACGCCCGGGATGTCCTGGCCCTGGGCGAAGAGGGTGATGGCGCCGAACTCCTGCGCCTCGCCCCAGAACGCGCCGCCCGTGCGGTGCAGGGCGTTGCCCGCGATGAGCGTCTGCCCGGAGAAGGGCAGCGGGTCGTGGTCGGTGGCGAGCATGATGCCGGGGTAGTTCATGGTGTCGGAGACGACGTTGTTCTCGATGGTGTTGCCGTAACCGCCGTACACCGCGATGCCGTTGGCCCGCCAAGGCAGCTGGATCGTGTTGTTGCGGAAGTGGTTGTCGTGGCCGACGTCCACGGAGGTGTCCTTCACGTACTTGTTGGCCCAGACCGCGAGCGAGTCGTCGCCGGTGGTGCGGAAGGAGGAGTTGTAGACGGTGGAGTTGCGGGTGCCGTTGGAGAAGTTGATGCCGTCGGCGTAGGTGTCCCGGATGCGCATGCCCGTGAACTCCAGGCCGTCGCCGGGGCCCCACAGTTCGGGGATGTTCGAGTAGTCGCGGCCGACCCAGACGCCGACGTTGGCGTGCTCGATCCACACGTTGCTGATCTTGGTGTCCTTGCCGAAGCGGCCGTTGAGCCCGACGCCGCCCTCCTGGTTGCCGTCGCCGCCGCGGAGGGTGCCCGAGCCGAAGATGGCGAGGTCGGAGATCCGGGTGTTGCCGTCGATGTCGAAGCCGAAGTTGCCCTCGTGCGGGTGGTTGATGCCGCCGGCCTCGTGCGGCGGGGTCAGGGTGTAGAGCTGGGAGTGCCACATGCCGGCGCCGCGGATGGTGACATTGCTGATGCCGACCTGGTTGTACTGGCCGCGGTTGAGCGGGTCGTCGGTGAGGATCTTCTGTTCCTGGCGCCACTGCCCGGCGGGGATCCAGACGCAGTCGATCCTGCCGTTCTGGTCGTCGGTGACGGCGCGCTGGATGGCGTCGGTGTCGTCGAGTCCGTCGCCGGGGACGGCCCCGTACTCGGTGATGGAGGTGCACTCGGCGGGCTTGGTCTTGGCGGGCGCGACCTGTTCCAGGTCGATCAGGTCGATGACGTAGAAGGCGGCCGAGTCACCGGAGTCGCGCTGGAGGCGGAACTCGGTGCCCTGCGGGAAGGTCCGGTCGAGGAGCGCGTGGGACTCGTCGAAGAGGCGCCGGGCGTCGCCGCCGGGCCGGTTGGTGAGGCCCTCGGGGTCGTCGGTGCTGCCGTAGAGCCAGCTGTGCTTGGACGACAGGTTCAGCTTCTGCACGAACCGGCCGTCGGCGTACAGGCTGATGGTGGCCTCGGCTCCGCCGCCGCCGGGGGCGTCGGGGATGGAGTTGCGCACCACGATGGAGTTGGTGGGCGTGGTGGACGTGAACTCGACGTACTCGCCGGTCGAGTCGAGCCGGACGGACTCGCGTCCCGAGGACTCGGTGCCGAAGTTGGTGTGCCCGAAGGTCCGCTCGGCGTCGGTGGTGAGCAGGGTGCCGTCGTACCGGCCGTCCTCCGCCTCGTACTCGGTGTACGGCACGGCGGCGCCGCGTCCGACGACGAGGGACTTGGTGAGCACGTTGTTGTTCTCGTTGGTCTCGGCGACCCGTGCGGTGGCGTCGGCGGTGGCGGTGAGCGTGACACCGCCGCCGGTCGCCTTCCAGGTGCCGTTGACCGGGACGTTCACCGTGGCGCCCGCCGCGATCGGCCCGGTCGTGCCGTCCAGGGTGGTGGAGCCGGCCTGGACGCGGGTCACGGAGCCCGCCTCGACGGCGCCGGTGCCGCGGTTGTGCACGGCGACGGTGAAGGAGACCTCGGCGCCCACCGCCGGGTTGGCCGGGTCGGTGGTGAGGGAGCGCACCTCGAGGTCGGGCCCGGGCGCCCGGTCGACGACGAGGCGGTCGGTGGCGGAGCGGCTGTTGTTGGTGTCGTCCAGTTCGGCGACGGTGTCACGCGGGTCGGCCACGGCGGCGACCGCGTAGCTGCCGGCCGCGTGGGTGCCGGTGGCGACGGCGACCTCGGCGGACTCGCCGGGGTCGAGTGCGGGGACCGCGGCGCTGCCGGCCGCCCTGCCCTCCACGGTGACCTCGGTGGTGGTCGCGGCCGAGGCCGCGGTGCCGGCGTTGCGGACCGTGGTGTTCACGGTGACCTCGTCGCGCTCGTTCGGCGCGGCGGGCGACCAGTCGAGGCCGGTGACCGTGAGGTCGGGCGCGGGTGCGGCGCTGCCGAGGACCTGGAACTCGGCGACCTGGCCGCCGGGGGCGCCGGTGTTGGAGAAGAACCGGAGCCGTACGTCGGAGACCCGGCCGCTGACCGGGATGGCCACCGCGTTGTCCTGGCCGGGGCTGAAGGCGTAGTCGGCGCGGTCGCGCAGCGAGGTGAAGTCGCTCGCGCCCTGGGCCCGTCCGAACACCTGGATGCTCTGGGTGCGGGCGGACCACACCGGGTCCGGGTTGAGCTTGACCACGACACCGCTGACGTCGGCGTCGGCGCCGAGCTTGACGGTGAGGTCGGCCGGGTGGCCGGCGGCCTCCCAGTACGTGGAGGTGGAGTCGTCGGTGGCGTGGGCGGCGACGTAGTTCTGGGTCGTGGAGGTGGCCTCGGCCGGCTTGTTGCGGGCGAGGTTGGTGCCGGTGGGCGGCGGGCCGGTGTCGACGTCGTCGCCGTACACCTCGACCTCGGCCAGTTGGGCGGCGTTCCAGCCGGTGTTGGCGGTGATGTCGACGCGGACGTAACGGGCTTCGGAGGGTGAGTCGAGGTCGATGGCGACGGTGCCCGCCTGCGCGGGGCCGAACGCCCGTCCGTCCGAGGCGTCGAGGCTGCGGAACGTGGAACCGTCGGTGCTGCCCCGCAGGGAGAGCGTCTGGGTCCGGCTCTCCCAGCCCGCGGGGAGTTTGAGCACCACCCGGTCCACCTCGCGGGCGGTGCCGAGGTCGACCTGCAGCCACTGCGGGAAGGAACCGGCCGGTCCCTCCCAGTAGGTGGCCTGCTGTCCGTCGGTGGCGTTGCCGGCCGGGTAGGCACCGTGCGAGCCGCCCGCCTCGGCGGGGCGGCCGAGGGCCAGATTGACGTCGGCGGCGGCCGTCACCGGCGCCGACGCCGCCTGCGCGGTGGCGGCGAGGGGCAGTGGCAGCAGCCCGACCGTCATCAGCCCGGCGACGGCGGCGCCCGTGAGCGTCCGTCGGCCGAGAGATCTCCGTCTCATGGGGTCCTCTGTTCCGTGGGGAGTCGGGGAGGGCGCGACGGTCCGGCAGTTGGGGGGAAGCACCGACTCTGCGCGCCAATTGAGCAGGACAGTCGATTCTTTGCGGAAAGTGCGTCATCAGGTTTCTAGCGCGTCACCGGTTTGTCAACGGTCGCGGTTGACACGGGAGTTGGCACGTAAACGGCTTGCGTTGCTTGCGACGCTCTTGCGTGGCATGTGAACTGGCAACGGAGGGCCGACGAAGGCCGGACGGACTGCTGGAAGCCCGCAAGGCGCGCAAGTCGTGCACGAGGTGGAGCAACAGACGTGACAAAACAACAAGGGCCGGCCCGACGCCCTGAGGCGTCGAGCCGGCCCTCGCCGGTGTGTGGTCCCCGGTCGTGGGGGGCGACGGGGATCAGTCCGTGCCGGACTCCATCGCGGCGCGGTCCAGCAGCTCGTCGTCGGCGGAGACCTCGCCGCGGGAGGCGATGGCCTGCGCGCCGCCCTCCGGCATGGCGCCGATCAGCCCGGTCGCCGCGGCCTGGGCGGCGCCGATGGCCGGGTTGGCGGTGCCGATGAGGCCGAGGCCGGCGTACTGCTCCAGCTTGGCGCGGGAGTCGGCGATGTCCAGGTTGCGCATGGTCAGCTGGCCGATCCGGTCCACCGGGCCGAACGCGGAGTCCTCGGTGCGCTCCATGGAGAGCTTGTCCGGGTGGTAGCTGAACGCCGGACCCGTGGTGTCGAGGATCGAGTAGTCCTCGCCGCGCCGCAGCCTGAGGGTGACCTCGCCGGTGACCGCCGAGCCGACCCAGCGCTGCAGCGACTCGCGGATCATCAGGGACTGCGGGTCCAGCCAGCGGCCCTCGTACATCAGCCGGCCGAGCCGCCGGCCCTCGGTGTGGTACTGGGCGAGGGTGTCCTCGTTGTGGATGGCGTTGACCAGGCGCTCGTAGGCGGCGTGCAGCAGGGCCATGCCGGGCGCCTCGTAGATGCCGCGGCTCTTGGCCTCGATGATCCGGTTCTCGATCTGGTCGGACATGCCCAGGCCGTGCCGGCCGCCGATGGCGTTGGCCTCCATGACCAGGTCGACGGCGGAGGCGAACTCCTTGCCGTTGATCGTCACCGGGCGGCCCTGGTCGAAGCCGATGGTCACGTCCTCGGGCGCGATCTCGACCGACGGGTCCCAGAACCGCACGCCCATGATGGGCTCCACGGTCTCCACGCCGGTGTCGAGGTGCTCCAGCGTCTTGGCCTCGTGCGTGGCGCCCCAGATGTTGGCGTCGGTGGAGTAGGCCTTCTCCGTGGAGTCCCGGTAGGGCAGGTCGTGGGCGACCAGCCACTCCGACATCTCCTTGCGCCCGCCCAGCTCGGTCACGAAGTCCGCGTCGAGCCACGGCTTGTAGATCCTGAGCTGCGGGTTGGCGAGCAGGCCGTACCGGTAGAACCGCTCGATGTCGTTGCCCTTGAACGTGGAGCCGTCGCCCCAGATCTGGACGTCGTCCTCGAGCATCGCCCGGACGAGGAGGGTGCCCGTGACGGCACGGCCGAGCGGCGTGGTGTTGAAGTAGGCACGCCCGCCCGAGCGGATGTGGAACGCCCCGCAGGTGAGCGCGGCCAGCCCCTCCTCGACCAGCGCCTCGCGGCAGTCGACCAGGCGCGCGACCTCGGCGCCGTACGTCCTGGCACGGTCGGGCACCGAAGCGATGTCGGGCTCGTCGTACTGGCCGATGTCGGCGGTGTACGTGCAGGGGACGGCGCCCTTGTCACGCATCCACGCGACCGCGACCGAGGTGTCGAGGCCGCCCGAGAAGGCGATACCGACGCGCTCGCCGGTGGGGAGGGAGGTGAGGACCTTGGACATAGGAAGAGTATGCATGATTACGCATGACCATGCAAAGCCGACCCTGCGGAGCCTCCCTCCCCCCGGGAGCCGGGACCCTCTTCGTCACCGGGTCGGCAGCGCCACGTACTGGTACTCCAGGAACTCCTCGATGCCGACCCGGCCGCCCTCCCTTCCGAGGCCCGACTGCTTGACGCCGCCGAAGGGCGCGGCCGGGTTGGAGACCAGGCCGGTGTTGAGTCCGACCATGCCGACCTCCAGGCGCTCGCTGACCCGCAGCGCGCGGTCCAGGCCTTCGGTGAAGACGTAGCCGACGAGTCCCCACGGGGTGTCGTTGGCGCGGCGGACCACCTCGTCCTCCTCGTCGAAGGTGAGGATCGCCGCGACGGGGCCGAAGATCTCCGTGCCCATCAGGCGGCTGTCCGGCGCGACGTCGGTGAGCACCGTGGGCGGGTAGAAGCAGCCGGGCCCCTCGGGCGTGCGGCCACCGACCAGCACCCGGGCACCGCGCTCCACCGCGTCGGCGACCAGCTCCTCGACCTTGGCGCGTCCGGCGGCGTCGATGAGCGGGCCGACGTCCACGCCGTCGTCGGTCCCGGGGCCCACGACGAGCGCACCCATCCGCCGGGCCAGCCGGTCGGCGAACTCCTGGGCCACCGAACGGTGCGCGAAGAAGCGGTTGGCGGCGGTGCAGGCCTCGCCCATGTTGCGCATCTTGGCGACCATCGCGCCGTCCACGGCGGCGTCCAGGTCCGCGTCGTCGAAGACGACGAACGGCGCGTTGCCGCCCAGCTCCATCGAGGTCCGCACGACGGTGTCCGCGCACTGTGCGAGGAGCAGCCGGCCGACGTCCGTCGAACCGGTGAAGGACAGCTTGCGGATCCGCCCGCCGCGCAGCAGCGGCTCGCACACCTCACCCGCCCTGGAGGTGGTGACGACGTTCAGCACCCCGTCCGGCAGTCCCGCCTCCTTGAGGATCGCGGCGAGCGCCAGGCTGGAGAGCGGGGTCTGCGGGGCCGGTTTGAGCACCATCGTGCAGCCGGCCGCGATCGCGGGACCGATCTTGCGGGCGCCCATGGCGAGCGGGAAGTTCCACGGGGTGATCAGCAGGCAGGGGCCGACCGGGCGCCGGGAGAGCAGCATGCGGTGGCGTCCGTCGGGCAGGACGCCGTGCCCGCCGTCGATCCGGACGGCCTCCTCGGAGAACCAGCGGAAGAACTCCGCGGCGTAGGCGACCTCGCCCCGGGCCTCGGCGAGCGGCTTGCCCATCTCGGAGGTCATCAGGCGGGCCAGTGCGTCCGTGCGCGCCAGCACGATCTCGTGGGCGCGGCGCAGGATCTCGCTGCGCGCCCTCGGCGCCGTCCGGGCCCACTCCCGCTGCGCCTGGACCGCCGCCTCCTCGGCGAGCCGGGCGTCCTTGGGGCCCGCGTCGGCGACGTGGGCGAGGATCTCACCGGTCGCGGGGTCGTCCACGGGCATGACGGCGCCGTCCGCGGCGTCCACCCAGGCACCGCCGAGGAACAGCTGCGTGGGGGTGTCGGTCATGGGGTCCCTCCTGATCACCGGTGCGTCCTGCGTACGGGGCGGGTCGCGGGTACGGGGCGGGTCGTGCGGCGGTGCGCGGCGGCCGTCGTCATCGCGCCGCCCCCGCCGTCCCGGCCCGGACGGCGGCGGCCCACGCCCGGAGCCCCTCGTCCACGGCCGTCTCGTCGATCACCAGGGCCGGGATCATCCGGACCACCTGGTTCCAGGCCCCGCAGAGCAGCAGGAGCAGACCTTCGTCGACGGCGGCCCGCTGCACCCGGGCGGCGGTCTCGGGGTCCGGCTCGCCGTCCTCGGTGACGAACTCGCTGGCCAGCATCAGCCCCATGCCGCGCACGTCGCCGATGGCCGGGGTCCGGGACGCCACCGCCTCCAGGCCGTGGCGGAGCCGGGCGCCCATCGTCTCGGCGTTCTCGACCAGCTTCTCCTCGCGTACGACGTCCAGCGTGGCGCAGGCCGCCGCGCACGCGACCGCGTTGGCGCCGTACGTCCCGCCCTGCGAGCCGGCCCAGGCCTTGCGCATCAGCTCCTCGGGGGCGGCGATGCCGGACAGCGGGAAGCCGCTGGCCAGTCCCTTGGCGGTGACGAGGATGTCGGGGGTGACGCCGAAGTGCTCGTGACCCCAGAACCGCCCGGTGCGGCCCACGCCGGTCTGCACCTCGTCGAGGATCAGCAGGAAGCCGTGCCGGTCGGCGCGCTCGCGCAGACCCTGGACGAAGGCGCGGTTCGCGGGGACGTACCCGCCCTCGCCGAGGACCGGTTCGACGATCACGGCGGCGGTGTCGGCGGGCGAGGAGATCGTCTGGAGGGTGTAGTCGAGCTCCCTCAGGGCGAAGCGGGTGGCCGTCTCCTCGTCCCAGCCGTAGCGGAAGGCCGTCGGGAACGGGGTGACGACCACGCCGCTCATCAGCGGCGAGAACCCGGACCGGAAGCGGGTGCCGGAGGTGGTCATGGCGGCGGCGGCCACCGTGCGGCCGTGGAAGCCGCCGTGGCAGACCAGCACGTTGGGCCGTCCGGTGGCCTGACGGGCCAGGCGCAGCGCGGCCTCGACCGCCTCGCTGCCGGAGTTGGTGAAGAACAGACTGTCCAGGCCGTCCGGCAGCACCTCGCCGAGCTTGTCGACCAGGCGCCGCAGCGGCGGGTGCAGGACGGTCGTGTACTGGCCGTGGACCAGGGTGGCCACCTGCTCCTGGGCGGCGGCCACGACCCTGGGGTGGCAGTGGCCGGTGCTGGTGACGCCGATGCCGGCGGTGAAGTCCAGATAGCGGCGGCCGTCCTCGCCCTCGATATGGACCCCCTCGCCCCGGACCGCCACCACGGGGGTGGCCTGGCGAAGGTGCGGCGACAGTGCGGTCATGCTCGTCTCCCGGCCTGTTCGTCGGTCTCCTGCGGTCCCGGGAGCCTTCCCGCCCCGCCGGGCGCGGCAACGCGTGATCTGTCCGGACGGGGCAGCGTGTCCGGACGATGTGTCAGGCGTTCGGCGTAACCTGGGTGCACAGGGAGGCACCGTGAGCGAGCACCGGCAGCCGGGCCCGGCGGACCGGTCGCCCACCGTGGCCGACGTGCTGGCGCTGCCGGTCCTGGCCACCGGTGATCCGCGGGTGGTGACCGGTGCGGAGCATCTCGACCGTCCGGTCCGCTGGGTCCACGTCACCGAACTGACGGACCCCGCTTCCTTCCTGAAGGGCGGCGAACTCCTCCTCACCACCGGCATGCCCCTGCCCGACGACCCCGCCGGTGTCCGCCGCTACGTCGACGAACTCGCCGCCGTCGGTGCCGCCGCCCTCGTCATCGAGCTGGTACGCCGCTATCACCGGCCGCCCGACGCCCTGGTCCGCGCCTGCCGTGCGCACGGGCTGCCGCTCGTCACGCTCGCCAGGGACGTCAACTTCCTGGAGGTCACCCAGGTGGTCCACACCCTGATCGTCGGCCACCAGGCGGACGCGATCCACCGGACCCAGCGCGTCCACGAGGCGTTCACCGCGCTCACCCTGCGCGGTGCGGGCCCGGAGGAGGTGCTGCGGGCCGCGGCGGAGATGAGCGGCCGTACGGTCGTGCTGGAGAACCTGGTCCACCTGGCGCTGCTCTGCGCGCCCTCCGGGACCTCGGTCCGGGCCGCGCTCACGGACTGGGAACGGCGCTCGCGCACCACACCGGCCACCGACCGCGCGGGGCTGTCCGGTCCCGAGGGCTGGCTGGCGGCCCCGGTGGAGTACCAGGGCGAGCGATGGGGCCGGGTGGTCATGCTCCCCGCCGCATTCCGCGGCCGGTCCCTCGGGCCCGAGGACGTCACGGTGCTGGAGCGGACCGCGATGGCGCTCACCATCGCCCGGCTCACCCACCCCACGCCCTGGGAGCGCACCGCCCACCGCGACGCCCTGCGCGACCTGGTCGAGCAGCGGCACCGCTCCCCCGCAGACGCCCGGGCCCGCGTCGCGGCCCTGGGACTGCCCGTCGAGCACGCCCGGTTCATCGCCGTCCTCGCCGACCTGCCGTCCGAGCAGGACAGCGGGGCGGCCGAGACCCGGCTCTCCGAGGAGCTGACCGCGACGGGGGCGCGGGCCCTCGTCGGGCTCCTGTCCCCCACCCGCCTTGGCGTACTGCTGGCGCTGCGCCCGTCCCGGCCGTGGCGCGAGGCCGTCGAGCGGCTGAGCCGCACCGCCCTGGACGCGGCCCCGGGCGCGACGGTGAGCGCGGGCGCGCCCGCCGAGGACCTCGCCGACGTGACGCGCTCGTTCCGCGAGGCGGCCCGGGTGGCCGAGGCCACCGAACCCGGCCGGGCCCTCCCGTCCGGCCGTTCCTTCCACGAGCGAGGCGACATCGGGCTGCGTCGCCTGCTGTACGCGCTAGGCGACGACCCGCGCGTCCAGGAGTACGCGGAACGGCGGCTGGGCCCGCTGCTCGACCACGACGCCCGGCACGGCACCGACCTCGTGGCCACCCTGCGCGGTTATCTGGACGCCGCGGGCAACAAGACGGTGGCCGCCCGGTCGGCCGGTCTGTCCCGGGAGACCGTCTACCAACGGCTGCGCACCATCGAGCGGCTGCTCGGCCGCGACCTGGAGTCCGGCGAGCAGCGCACCGAGCTGCACGTGGCCCTGCACGCCGTCGACGCGCTGCGGGCACACCCGGTCACTCGCCCCGGACCGGCGACCGATGAGTTTTCCCCCCGCCCCGGGTCGTAGGGGTGCACGGACCGGACACGAAACGTTGAGGAACCCCATCATGCGTACTCTGATCAGCACCGCCTTCGTCTCGCTCGACGGTGTCGTGGAGGCCCCGGGCGGTGAGCCCGGCTACCGGAACTCCGGGTGGACCGTCAAGCTCGTGGACTTCCTCCCGGAGGCGTACGAGATCAAGGGCCGGGAGCAGGGAGAGGCCACGGCACTGCTCCTCGGCCGGGCCAGCTACGAGGCGTTCAGCCCGGTGTGGCCCGGCATGGCGGAGTTCCCGGAGTACCGGACGATGCCGAAGTACGTCGTCTCCACCACCCTCACCGAGGACGACCTGGTGACGAACTGGGGCGAGACGACGATCCTGCGCTCGCTCGACGAGGTCGCCGCGCTGAAGGAGACCGGGGGCGGCCCGATCATCGTCCACGGCAGCGCCGCCCTGAACCGGAGCCTGTCGGACGCCGGCCTGATCGACCGCTACCACCTGCTGGTCTTCCCGCTCCTCCTCGGTGCGGGCAAGCGGCTGTTCAGCGACACCGACAAGGACGCGCAGCAGCTGAGGCTCGTCGAGCACGAGGTCTACGCCAACGGCATCCAGAAGAACGTCTTCGACGTCGTGCGCTGAGCCGCGCGGCGAGCGGTGGTGCCGGGACCACGGACCCGGGACCACCGCTCGTCCTGTGCCGACGGCTCAGGCGCCCTCGACGGCTTCCTGCGCTTCGTGCGCTTCCTGCGTGAACACCGCGTGCAGCCGCCGCGTGTGGTCGACCGGCCGTTCCGGTCCGGTGAGCGCGACCGTCGCCGTCAGCCGCGGTTCGGTGCTGGACGCGGCGAACCGCAGCTCCAGGTCGCCCGGTTCGACGACGCGGCGGCCGTCGCGGCCGGTGAAGGAGGCGAGGTCGGCCGGGACCTCGACGCGCACCCTGCGGGCCGCACCGGGGGCCAGCGGCACCCGCGTGTAGCCGACGAGGCGCTGCACCGGCTGGACGACGGAGGCGACCGGGTCGTGCAGGTAGAGCTGCACCACCTCGGTGCCGTGCCGTTCGCCGGTGTTGCGGACGGTCAGTTCCAGCGAGAACCCGCCGTCGGTCGGCGCCTCCTCGGTGTGCGCCACGAGGTCGCTCCAGGCGAACGTGGTGTAGGTGAGCCCGTGCCCGAAGCCGAAGGCCGGTGTCGGGTCGATGTTGGACACCTCGCTGGCGTGGGCGAGCCGCGCCCCCAGGTAGGTGGTCGGCTGGGCACCCGCCCCGCCGGGCACGCTGACCGGCAGCCTCCCCGAGGGGCTGGTGCGCCCGCTCAGCACACCGGCGATCGCCGCGGTGCCCTCCTCGCCGGGGAAGAACGACTGCACGATCGCGGCGGACTCGGCGACGGCCCGGCCCAGCGCGTACGGCCGTCCGGCGAGCAGGACCGTGACCACCGGGGTGCCGGAGTCGAGCAGCGCGTCGAGGAGCTGCTGCTGGGCGCCGGGCAGCGCGAGGGACTCGGCGTCGCAGCCCTCGCCGCTGGTGCCGCGGCCGAACAGGCCCGCACGGTCGCCGAGGACGGCGACGACGACGTCCGCCTCGCGGGCCGCGTCCGCCGCCGCGCCGATGCCGGACAGGTCGCCGTCGTCGACGCCGGTGCCGCGGACGACGGTGATGTCCGCGTCGGGGAACTCGGCGGTCAGGGTGTCGCGCAGGGTGGGCAGGTCGATGCCGACCGGCACCTGAGGGTGCTGCACCCCGACGTGCCGCGGGAAGGAGTAGCAGCCGAGCACGGCCGTCGCCTCGGTGGCGTTGGGACCGACCAGGGCGATGCGGCGGGGCCGGGCCAGCGGCAGGGTGCCGTCGTTGGTGAGCAGGACGACCGCCTTCTCGGCGATCTCGCGGGCCAGTTCCCGGTTCTCGGGCCGGTCCAGGTCGATGCTTCCGCGCAGCGCCTCCGGGTCCGCGAGGTCCACCCCGTGGAGCGCGGGCGGGAGCGGGCTCCAGTCCGGGTCGAGCAGTCCGAGCTCCGCCTTCTGCCCGAGGACGCGGCGCAGCGCCCGGTCGATGAGCGCCTCGGGGACCCGGCCCTCGGTGACCGCCTCGACGAGCGGGGCGCCGAAGGTCTTGACGGTGGGCAGTTCGACGTCGACGCCCGCCTTCAGCGCGGCGCCCGCGGCGTCGGCCCAGTCGGCGGCGATGCCGTGCAGGGTCTTGAGGAAGGCGATGCCGAAGTAGTCGGCGACGACGGTTCCTTCGAAGCCCCAGGTGTCGCGCAGCAGTCCGGTCAGCAGCGTCTCGTCGGCCGCGGCCGGCACGCCGTCCATATCGGTGTAGGCGTGCATGACCGAGCGGGTGCCGCCCTCGCGGACGGCCATCTCGAACGGCGGCAGCAGGACGTCGGCCCGCTCGCGGGCGCCCACGGAGGAGGGGGCGAGGTTGCGGCCGGCGCGGGAGGCGGAGTAGCCGACGAAGTGCTTGAGGGTGGCGACGATCCCGGACGATTCGAGGCCCCGCACGTAGGCGGTACCGATGGTGCCGACGAGGTAGGGGTCCTCTCCGATGGTCTCCTCCACCCGGCCCCAGCGGGCGTCGCGGACCACGTCGAGGACGGGGGCGAGGCCCTGGTGGATGCCGAGGGAGCGCATGTCGCGGCCGATGGCGGCGGCCATCCGGCGCACCGCGTCCGGGTCGAAGGTGGCGCCCCAGGACAGCGGGACGGGGTAGGCCGTGGCGCCCCAGGCGGCGAATCCGGCCAGGCACTCCTCGTGCGCCACGGCGGGGAGGCCGAAGCGGTTCGCCGAGGTGATGCGGGCCTGGGTGCGCATGAGGGAGAGCGCGCCGAGCGCGGGGTCGACGGGCACGGTGCCGAAGGGGCGGGTCAGCTGACCGAGGCCGGCGGGCACGAGCGCGTCGAGATCGACGGCCTCCTCCATGTCGTGCTGGTGGGGGGCGACTTCGCCGCCCTGGTCGGAGGCGCCGACCCACACGCCGTACAGCTGGGCGATCTTCTCCTCGAGGGTCATCGCGGCGACGAGCGCGTCGACCCTGGCGGCGACGGGGTGGGTGGGGTCGTTCCAGAGGGGGATTTCGGGGGTGGTCTCTACGGCCACGTCGGCAGTCACTTTCCTCCGACACCCATCAGCCCCTGGACCAGGGCACGACGGGCGAACAGGTAGACGAGCAGGATGGGCACCATGGACAGCACCACGGCTCCCAGCAGACCGGGGATGTCGATGCCGTGCGCGGTCTGGAAGTTGTACAGACCCAGGGTGACCACCTTGGTGGACTCGGACTGGGTCAGCACGAGCGGGAACAGGAAGCCGTTCCACGCCTGGAGCGCGGAGAACACCACGATCGTGGACAGTCCCCCGCGGGACAGCGGCACGACGAGCTGGAAGAACATGCGCCGCGGGCTGGCGCCGTCCATCGCCATGGCCTCGTACAGCTCCGGGGAGATGTCGCGCATCGCGCCGCTGAGGATGAGCGCGGACATCGGCAGGCAGAACGCGGCCGTGGGCAGGATGACGCCGAGCAGGTTGTCGTACAGCCCGGCTTCGCTGATCAGGTAGAACATCGGCACGATGACGGCCTGGGCCGGGATGGCGAGGCCGAGCAGGAACAGCCGGAAGATCGCCGAGGTGGCCCTGCCGCGGCTGCGGACGATCGCGTAGGCGAGCGGCGGGACCAGCAGCAGCACGATACCGATCACGCAGGCGGTGACGACCAGTGTGTTGAAGAAGTACTGGCCGAAGCCCGAGTCGAAGGCGCCGGTGAAGTTGTCCAGCGTGAAGCTGTCCGGGAGCGAGACCGGGCCGTTCTCGGCGTAGTCCTGGCGGGTGCGCAGGGTGGCGGCGAGCATCACGTACAGCGGAAGCCCGACCAGGACGAGCCAGACGAGCGAGCCGACGCCGGCCACATAGTTGGGTCGGCGCCTCATGACACACCCTCCATGGAGCTGCGCATCTTGTCGTAGCCGGAGACCCGGACGACGATCAGCGAGATGATCGTGGCCGCCACGACCAGCGCCAGGGCGATCGCGGAGCCGATGCCGTAGTCGAAGCCCTTGAACGCCTTGTCGTACATGTAGTAGGCGCTGATGGTGGTGTCGGTGCCGGGGCCGCCCTGGGTCAGGATCAGGACCGTCTCGAAGGTGGTCAGACCGCCGACGATCATCAGGATCATCGAGGTGATCATGGAGGTGCGCAGCTGCGGCAGGGTGATGTGGAAGAACTGCCGGTAGCGGCCCGCCCCGTCGATCTCCGCCGCCTGGTAGAGCACCGGTGGGACCGCGCGGGCGGCGCCCTGGTAGATCAGCGTGTGGAACGGGGTGAACTGCCAGGTGCTGACGAAGGCCAGCACCCCGATGGCGGTGCTCTGTTCACCGAAGAGGTTGCCGTCGCCGAAGAGCCAGCTCGCCTCGGCCGGGATGCCGAAGTTCGGGTCGAGCAGCGCCCGCCACAGCACGGACACGGCCGTCGCGGACAGCAGCAGCGGGATGAAGTAGATGACGGACAGGACGGCGCGGTTGCGCTGGTGACCCGCGGCCCAGACGCCGAGCAGGATGCTCAGGGGGGTCTGGAGGACCACGCCGAGCGCGGTCAGCAGCAGGGTCAGCCAGATGCTCTTGAGCATGACCGGGTCGTCGATGAGGCGCGACCAGTTGTCCGTGCCGACGAACTCGGGCGAGCTGATGCCGTCCCAGCTCATGAAGGACAGCACCGCCACCATGATCAGCGGGACGATCGCGAAGAGGAAGAAGAACAGTGCGGCGGGAACCGCCCAGCCGAAGCCGGGGCGGCCCACCGTCGTCGCGGACGAGGCGGGCGGCCGCCGCCGGGACTCCTTGCGGGGTCCGGCGGCGGGCCGAGCGCTCGTGAGGTGTGTGGTCATGAGCCGTTCGTCACTCGGTCGGGAGGGCCTGCATGGCCTTGATGAAGCCGTCCGTGTCGAGCTGTCCGTTGAAGAACTGCTGGATGGCCTTGTGCATGTCCGAGCTGGCCTTCTGCGGGTACGCCTGGTCCCAGGACAGCTGGAAGGACGGGGCCTTGGACACGAGGTCGTACTGGAAGCGCGAGTACTCGGGGGTGCCGGAGCCGTCGATGAACTTGTCGGTGTTGGTCGTGGTCGGCAGGTTGCCGATGTCCAGCTGCGCCTTGACGAACTCGTCGGAGTACATGAGCTTCAGGAACTCGGCGACCGCCTCGGGGTGCTTGGTCTTCTTCATCACCGAGTAGTAGTTGTTGGTGTTGCCGGCCACGTCGGCCGGGTCGCCCTTGCCGCCCTCGACGGTCGGGAAGGCGGAGTAGCCGAGGTCCTTCTCGGCGAACTCCTTGTGGTCCGTGAGCTGCTGGGAGTAGTACCAGGAGCCCATCAGCTCGAAGCCGGCCTTGCCGGAGGCCACGAGCTGGACCGAGCCGCCGTTGGTGTACTTGACGGAGTCGTAGTTCTTGCCGAAGGCGCCGGTGTCGACGAGCTCCTTGATCATGTCCAGGGCCTTCTTGCTGTCCGGGCTCTCCCAGGCGCTCTTGTCGCCCCCGACGGCCTTGGCGAACAGCTCCGGGCCGGCTATGCGGTCGTACAGGTACTGGAACCACATCTGGGTGGGCCAGACGTCGCCGCCGCCGAGCGCGATCGGGGTGACGCCCGCGTCCTTGAGCTTGTCCACCGCGGCGAGCAGCTCGTCCCAGGTCTTGGGCGGCTGGACGCCCGCGTCGTCGAGGACCTTCTTGTTGTGGAAGAGCAGGACCGGCTGGGTGCCGCGCATCGGGACGCCGTACGGCTTGCCGTCGACGACGGCGCTCTCGAAGACGGACGGCAGGAACTTCTTCTCCAGGTCCGGGTTCTTCTTGATGAAGTCGTCGAGCGGCAGCAGCAGGTCCGCCTTGACGAACGGCTTGATGCTGCCGCCGCCCCAGTTGAAGAAGACGTCCGGGGCCTGCGGGGTGTTGATGATCGTCTGGAGCTTCGTCTGGTAGTCGGCACCGGGGATGGTGTCGAGCACCGCCTTGACGTCGGACGTCTTGTTGAAGGTGTCGACGATCTGCTGTTCGACCTTGTTGCTGGCGTCCCCGTAGACCAGGACATGGATCTTGCCGTCGTCCGACGACGCCCCGCCGTCCCCGTCACCGCAGGCCGACAGGCTCAGCGCCAGGGCGAGCGTCGCACCGGTGGCGACCAGTCTGGGCAAGCGCGCACGTGTCTTCATCGTTCGCCTTTCGAAAGTTTCGGCGCCATCACCGAAAGTCCATGCTGGTCGGACAGTAAAGTGAGACCGGAATTCTGGTCAATGGCCGTGCGGCTGCCGACTCAAAACGTTATCGACCGCATGGCCTATCCTTCCTGCATGCACGAGGAAGTTGAGGTGAGCGCCAGGGTGACCCTGGCCGAGGTGGCGAAAGAGGCGGGGGTCTCGCCCCCGACAGTTTCGAAGGTCCTCAACGGTCGTTCGGATGTCTCCAGCGCCACCCGGGCCCGCGTGGAGCGGCTCCTCGAAGTGCACGGCTACCGCCGCCGCACCGCGAGCCCGCCGCGCTCGCCGCTGGTCGAACTGGTCTTCCACGAGTTGGACAGCGTCTGGGCGATGGAGCTCGTCCGGGGCGTGGAGGACGTCGCCAAGGCCAACCGGACCGAGGTCGTGCTCACCCGCAGCGGCACCCGGCACGCGCCCGCGCCGGACTGGATCGACGGCGTGCTCCAGCGCAGGCCGCTGGGTGTGGTGCTGGTCTTCTCCTCGCTCCCCGCGGAGGTCAAGCACCGGCTCCGGTCCTGGGACATCCCCTTCGTCATCGTCGACCCGGCCGGCGACCCCGACCCCGACGTCCCGTCGGTCGGCTCCGCCAACTGGGCCGGAGGGCTGGCGGCGACCCGTCACCTCACCGACCACGGGCACGAACGCGTCGCGATCATCACCGGGTTCGAGGACATGCTGTGCTCACTGGCCCGGCTCGACGGTTACCGCTCGGCGATGACCATGGCGGGCCTGCCGATCGACCCGGCCCTCGTCCGCTACGGCGACTACAGCATGGAGAGCGGCTTCGAGCACGGCAGGGACCTGCTCGCCGGTCCCGGGCGGCCGACGGCGATCTTCGCGGGCAGCGACCTCCAGGCGCTGGGCGTGCTGGAGGCCGCCCGCGTCAGCGGCCTGAGGGTCCCTCAGGACCTCTCGGTCGTGGGCTACGACGACGTGCCGCTGGCCCAGTGGTCGAGCCCGCCGCTGACCACCGTCCACCAGCCGCTGCGGCACATGGCCGAGGAGGCCACCCGCATGCTGTTCCGCCCGGACGATCCCGGCCGGGCCGGCCGCCGCATCGAACTGGCGACCCATCTCGTCGTACGGCAGAGCACGGCGCCACCGGGCGGGGCGGCACAGGCGCCCGGCGGCGCACGTTCCTGACGAGGGCGACGAGGACAGCCGAGGACAGGACGAGAACCGGACGAGAACCGGACAAGGACCTGCCGCGGCGCCTATCGGCCCGGATCGGCGGGCACGTCGGGCAGGTCGGGCACGTCGGTCATGCGCTCGTCGTAGCCCGTGGCGGGATCGACGACGCGGCCGGCGGCCCACCAGTTCTCCCGCGCCGTCTCGAAGGCCACCAGCATGACGTCCTCCTCGGGGACGCCCGCGCGCTGCCGGAGGTTGTCGACGATCGTCCGGAAGAGTTCCGCCTTCTGTCCGGCACCGCGCCGGTTGAAGGACAGCTGGATGAACAGGGTGCGCCGGCTGCGCGGTATGCCGAACACCACCGGCTGCATGACGAAGTTGTCGTCCGTGACCTCGTGAAAGACGTGGAACTGGTCGTCCCGCGGGATCTTCAGGACGTCGACCATGGACGCGTGGAGCGCCTCGGAGACGAGACGACGGTACTCGGGCGTGGTTCCCTTGCGCAGGGAGATGCTGATCAGAGGCATGACGCCGACGCTAGGAGCCCGCGAGTCATTCCGACAGCGAATGTTCGGCATGCCGGATATGCTGCGGCCTCATGGGTATGGCCGATGTGACGCTGGTCGGGTTGCGGGTGCTGCGCGAGGTGGCGGAGCGGGGCACCTTCACGGCGGCCGCGCGCAGCCTCGGGTACACGCAGTCGGCGGTCTCCCGGCAGGTGGCCGCGCTGGAACAGGCGGCGGGCGCCCGGCTCTTCGACCGCTTCCCCGGCGGCGTACGGCCGACCGGCGAGGGCCGCGCCCTGCTGCGCCACGCCGTCGCCGCACTGGACGCGCTGGAGGCGGCCGACCGGGAACTGCGCGGGGTCCAGGACGCCACGAGCCGGGTCCGGCTGGGGTACTTCCCCGCGGCGGGAGCGGTGATCGTGGCCGACGCGCTCACGGCGCTGCGCCGGGAAGGCTCGCGCGTGCGGGTGACGACCCGGGAGGGGAGCACGCCCGCGCTGGTGCGCGCGCTGCGCAGCGGCACCCTCGACCTGGCGCTGCTGACCTCCCGGCCCCCGCACCGCTCGCCCGACACGGACGCCCCGCCCCTGCACGTCGAGCCCCTGCTGGAAACCCGCCTGGCCCTGGCGGTTCCGGCGGACAGCCGCTTCGCCGAACGCGGCACCGCCGATGTCGGGGACCTCGCCTCCGAGTCCTGGATCGCCGGTCCCGGCGGGACGGGCGATCCGCTGCTCGGTGTCTGGCCGGGGCTGCCCGGCAGGCCCCGGATCGCCCACACCGCCCGCGACTGGCTGACCAAGCTCCACCTGGTGGCGGCGGGGGCGGGCATCACCACGGCTTCACCGGCGCTGCTGCCCGTCGTCCCGCACGGCGTACGCTTCGTCGATGTCACGGGCGTCGCCGAGGAGGTACGACGCGTCGACCTGGTGTCGCTGCCGGACCGGGCCGCGGCACCGACCGCGTCACTGGTACACGCCCTGCGACAGCGCGCCGCCGACCTGGTCGGCTGACGCTCCGGCACCTGCGGCCACGGAGGCTGCCTCGCCGGGCTCCGTGGCGCCACCGATGGTGTGGGCGCGCACTCCCCCGCCCGAGACTATGGGGCCCCACCAGACACTGACGCGCCGGGCTGAATCCGTCCGGATATCCGCCTTGCTGGGCTCGGGCGCCGAGGTACTCGGCCCGGTCGCGTTCGGCAGGGGCGACCCAGCGGACGGTTCCGGTCGCGGGCCCGCCGGCATCGAGGCCGGGGACGGGAGTCGGCAGCCACCCGAGCGATCCGGGTGGCTGCCGGCGTCGTACGAGGAGTCGGCCGGGCTCTAACCGGCCGGCTGCAGTTCCCAGTAGTGGGGCTCGATGGGGGCCTGCCGCACCACGAGCCGGGCGGTCACACCGGGATCGTCCACCAGCTTCCCGTAGGAGGCCGACCGGTCGGCGGGCGTGTGCTCGATGTCGGCCCACACCACGCTGCCAGGTCCGGCGGAGCCGTAGGAGACGGTCCATTCGGCGTACTTGTCGCCGCAGTTGCTCACCGACACGGTGTGCTGCGACGTCACCATCAGGCAGGTGCGCGGGTCCGAGCCCGGTGTGGAGACTTCCATGGTTCCGTTGGGGCGTTGCCGTACCTGCCAGTTCGCCGAGGTCGACGCGTTGTCCGTGCAGGCGCCCAGGGACACCACGCCGATGTTGGCGTGCGTCTTGGGCCACACGAGGCACTTGCCGTCCTGGAGAGCCGCGAAGCGGTAGACGCCGTCGACGAGCGGGGCGGCGTGGGCGGGTTGCGTGAGTGCCGCGACGGCCGCGACGGCGGCCAGGACGGACAGGAAGCGTGGACGCATGGCGGTGACTCCTCGAACAGCCGTGGTCGAGAACCGATCGCACGGCACAGACGTGGTCGATGCACAATCCGCCGGGGACGACGGCGCCTCCGATCCTGGAGGGCCGGTCCGCCCGGCAGCGGCCTGTGACGGCCGCCGTCACTCGCCTGGTTGAGCCGCGTCACCCGATGGTGGTGTCAGGGCATGACCTCGCTGGACAGCCAGGGCTCGGGTACCGGCCCGGGCGCGGGCCGGCGCCTGCTCGGCCGGGGTCTTGCCGACCGTGGCGTCGTACGGCGTCCGGGATCGGCCGGTGTTCCACCTCGACGACGACGGCGGCCCGGCCCGCGTCCGCCGGCGCCATGAACGCCTGGCGACAGTGCGGCGTCGAGTTCCCAGCCGCTCCGTCATGGCCGGCAGGCGCGGGCCGGGCCGCTCGGTGCTCAGGGCCGAGCGGGAAGGTCCTCCAGGAAGTCCGCCGCCGGTGTGAAGAACAGCGAGCCGGTGACGGGGGTGGAGAAGTCCAGGATGCGGTCGTGCGGTGCCGACGCGGTGCCCAGGAACATCCGCTCCAGCATCGTCTCCGTCACCTCGGGGGTGCGGGCGTAGCCGATGAAGTACGTGCCGAACTCCTCGCGGCCCACCGACCCGAAGGGCATGTTGTCCCGCAGGATCTCCAGATCGCTGCCGTCCGGACCGGTGACACTGGTGAGGGCGACGTGCGAGTCGGCCGGCTTGACGGCGTCGGACAGCTCCACGTCGGTCATCTTGCGGCGGCCGATCACCCGCTCCTGGGCCTCGACGGAGAGCCCCTCCCACACGTCGAGGTCGTGCAGGTACTTCTGCACGACGACGTAACTCCCGCCCGCGAAGGCCGGGTCCTCGTCACCGACGAGGACGGCCCGGCGCGCCGCGGCTCCCGTCGGGTTCTCCGTGCCGTCGACGAAACCGAGCATGTCGCGTTCGTCGAAGTACTTGAAGCCATGCACCTCGTCCTGAGGGGTGACCGCTCCGCGCAGCCGGCCCATGATCTCGGTGGCGAGTGCGAAGCACAGGTCCAGCCGTGCGGCACGGATGTGGAAGAGCAGGTCGCCCGGGGTGGCGATCGCCCGGTGCACCGGCCCGTCCAGCTCCCGGAAGGGATGCAGCCCGGCCGGACGCGCTCCTGAGAACAGCCGGTCCCAGGCGTCGGAACCGATGCCGGTGACGCAGCTCAGCCTGCCGTCGGGCTGCGCGCGGAACCCGACGGCCCGTTCCAGCGAGGAGACGTCCGACAGCAGCTCCCGGACGGTGTCCTCCCCGCCGCTGTCGATCGTGACGACGAGGAAGATCGCCGCACTGGTCAGCGGGGACAGAACCATCTGGGGCTCCGGCTCCTCGACTTCTCCGCCCATGAACGAACACCCTCCCACGACTCGCACCTCCACACACCATGTCACATCAGTGTGGACAGGTGATGCCGGGCATCACCCACCTACTGGTGCGCACCGGTCCACGGCGGCACCCGGGCCGGCGCGTCCACCGTGCTCCGCACCCCCGCACACGGAAGGACCGGACTCCGTGGAGCAGGCCCGTCGGCTGTCCCCGCTCGATCAGGTACCCGTCGGGGTCGCGTAGGCAGCAGCACAGCTCCGAGCAGCGGTCGAGTGGTTCGCTGAGGAAGCGTCGACCCGGTCATGCGGCCTCGTAATCCTCGGCATCGTCGCCCGCGCGCGTCCGGCCGGCGGTGTCCTCGCGGCCTTGCCGGTCCGCGACGCGGTCCGTGGCGAGGTCCGTGGCGAGGTGCCGTCGCGCTCGGCGCACCAGGTGCCGGGCCTGGGCCTCGTCGACGCAGAGGACGGCAGCGATCTCGGAGTAGGGGGAGGCCAGCGTCTCCCGCAGCACGAAGGCCGCCCGTTCCGCGAGGTCCAGCTGCTCGAGCATGAGCAGGACGTCGAACTCGACCGGCCCCGTGCCCGCGACACCGGTCCCGGCATCGTTGCCGGTGTCCAGGGGCTCGGGCAGCCAGGGGCCGACGTAAGACGCGCGCCGCAGCCGCGCGGAGTGCGCGACGTTGATCGACAACCGGGTCGTGACCGTGGTCAGGTACGCCTGTGGGTCAGCCACCGCCGCACGGTCGGTGGCCTGCCAGCGCAGCCGGACGCCCCGCACGACGTCCTCGGCCTGCGTGGCGCTGCCGAGCATGCCGTACGCGAGCGCGAACAGTCGTCGTCCTTGCCGTGCGAAGACCTCCTCGTCCCGACCGGGTGGTCCGGCGGGCGGCTCATGGTCTGACACCGAGGGCCGCGCATGTCCCCGCTCGTCCCGACTACCGTGTTCCTCAACCCTCTTGGCGCCCATCACTCCACGTTTCCTTCCCGAGACGAGTAGCCGAAACAAGGGCCTCATTCAGACGTCGTGGTACTTATGGGCCGAACCTACGCCGCCGCCGGAGGCGATCGGACCCACTGAACGGGTCGACAGTCATTCCGCAGTCATTTCTCGGGTGGGGGAACCCACACACGGAGAAATGACGGAGAGGCTGCGGGGAACGGACGCCTGCTCCGTCCTCCTGTCACAGGTGGCGCTCCTGCCCGGTCATTGGTTACGTGAAGACAGCTCGGTCGCGGCGTTGGACGCCGCTCCGGGAGAGACCTCCGAAAGGCATTCGATGAAGGTTGTAGTAATCGGCGGCACCGGACTCATCGGTTCGCAGGTCGTCGCCAGGCTCGGCGAGCACGGGCACGAGGCGGTCCCGGCCTCCCCGAACACCGGCGTCAACACGATGACGGGCGAGGGCCTGGCAGAGGTGCTGCGCGGCGCCTCGGTCGTCGTCGACGTGTCGAACTCTCCGTCGTTCGCGGACGACGCGGTCAAGGAGTTCTTCCGCGTCTCGACGTCCAACCTCCTGAAGGCCGAGGCGGAGGCCGGTGTCGCCCACCACGTGGCGCTCTCCGTCGTGGGGACCGACCGTCTCCAGGCGAGCGGCTACTTCCAGGCCAAGCAGGCCCAGGAGGACATGATCAAGGACTCCGGGATTCCGTACTCGATCGTGCACGCCACGCAGTTCTTCGAGTTCGCGAAGACCCTGGCGGACTCGGCGACGGAGGGTGACACCGTGAGTGTCGCCCCCATCAAGATCCAGCCCATCTCCTCGGGTGACGTGGCCGCGGCCGTGGGTCGTACGGCCGTCGGTGCGCCCGTCAACGGCACGGTCGAGGTCGCGGGTCCCGACGTGTTCCGGCTGGAGGACTTCATCCGCAAGGGCCTCGCCGTGCGGGACGACACCCGAACGGTCGTGACGGACCCGAACGGTCTTTACTGGGGTGCCGCACTTCAGGAGTCGGATCTGCTCCCCGGCGCCGACGCCCGCATCGCGGAGACCCGCTTCGACGAGTGGGCCGCAGGGCAGCGCTAGGGCGTGTCCGAGAACGTCGGCCAGGAGGCCCGCGCCGCCTGAGAGCCCAGTCCACGGCCGGACTGTGGGGCTACGGGCACTACGTGGTGTCCGCCTCCGCGGCCGCGGTGGGAGCGGCACTGGCGGTCAGCGTCGCCGTGCCACCGGCCATGCGGCCCTCACCGACCAGGCCGCGGCCACGTCGCGGGGAGAGGCTCCGGTCGGCGCGGCGGGGCCAGGCTTGTTCGTTCCTGCGCACCTGTTCCCCGCCCGGCACGAGGGGCTCCTCGGCTGCGACGTAGTCGAAGGTCGGGCCCGCGGCCAGTGCCTCTCCGTCCCGCATGGCCGTCAGACGCTGCGCCTGTCCGGTCACCGCCTCTCCGGCGGGGCCGGACTCGGGAGTGTCGCCGGGCTGGTAGCGCCGGCCCGGCGCCAGCTCCTCGCGGCCACCCTTTTGCCAGGGAGAACAAAACATGTGTGGCACATGAGGACTGCGCTGTAGCACCCGTCGACGCGGAGAGCGTGTGAGATAGTGTTACGCCCTCTCGGCCGACGTGGACCCGCCACCTGTTCACGGATGCGCGCCCGAACGGGACCGTCATGTCGCCCGGGGAGTCGTCCACGAAAGGTGAGTCTCATGGCTGAGTTGTTCTACGACGCCGACGCCGACCTGTCCATCATCCAGGGCCGCAAGGTCGCGGTCATCGGGTACGGCAGCCAGGGC
>NZ_MULI01000070.1 GCF_002939385.1 Streptomyces sp. MH60
CCCGGCGCCGGGCGGCCTGCGCGGCACGCTGCGGCTCGTGCGAGCCGGTCAGCTCGGCCAGCTCGTCGGCGTTCGGCTTGATCAGGTCGGGGCGGGCGGCGAGCCCCCGCCGCAGCGGCTCCCCGCTGGTGTCGAGCAGCACCGGCACACCCGCGGTGCGCGCGGCCCGCACCAGTCCGGCATACGCGCCCACCGGGACGCCCGGCGGCAGGCTGCCGCACAGGGCCACCGCGGCGGCGCCGGTCAGCAGGTCCTCGTACGCCTCCTGGAAGGCGTTCCACTCGGCGGGCGCGACGGCCGGGCCCGGCTCGTTGAGCTGGGTGGTGTCGCCGCTGCGCTCGTCGACGACGGCGATGGTGCGCCGTGTCGCCCCCGCGACCGGCACGAGCGCGTCGGTCACCCCGGGCACGCCGGTCAGCCCCTCGCGCACGACGGACCCGGTGGTGCCGCCCGCGAAGCCGGTGACCGTCACCTCGTGCCCGAGGGCCGCCAGCACCCGGGCCACGTTCAGCCCCTTGCCGCCGGGCCGCTCGGTCACGTCGGTCACCCGGTGGGAGGCGTGCGGCCTGAGGCCCTGGACGCGGTAGGTGATGTCGAGCGCGGTGTTGAGAGTGACGGTGAGGATCACCGTGCCGACCTCCCCCGATCGTGTGCGGCTGGCTGTGCCCGCGGAGCCGTGCTCCACGACACGATCATGCCAAAAGGCGGGCGGTCGGCCCAGCCCCCGGAGCGGCCGTCACCGGTCGGCCCGGAGCGGACCGGGGGACGGATCAGCCCAGTTGGGGATCGACCACCCAGGCGCCCTTGCGCATCACGCCCACCAGGTCGAAGGCGTCGTCCAGGACCACCAGGTCGGCGTCCTTGCCGGGCTCCAGGGAGCCGATCCGGTCGGCCAGGCCGAGCAGCCGCGCCGGGTTGGCGGAGATCGCGGCGACGACGTCCCCGACGGGCAGCCGGTCCACCGTCACCGCCCGCTTGAAGGCGCGGTCCAGGGTGAGCGTGGAGCCCGCGATCGAGCCGCCCTCCACCAGCCGGGCCACGCCGTCCGCGACCTCGACCTCCAGCGGGCCGAGCAGATAGCGGCCGTCGCCGAAGCCCGCCGCGTCCATCGCGTCGGTGATGAAGGCGACCCGGGCGGCACCGGCGTGGTGGAAGGCCAGCTGGAGCGCGGCCGGGTGCAGGTGCGTGCCGTCGTTGATCAGCTCGACGGTGATCCGCTCGTCCTCCAGCAGCGCCGTGATCGGCCCCGGGGCGCGGTGGCCGACCGGGGGCATCGCGTTGAACAGGTGCGTGGCGACGCTGGCGCCCGCGTCGATGGCCTGCACGGTCTGCTCGTACGTGGCGTCGGTGTGCCCGACGGCCGCGATCACGCCGTGCTCGACGAGCAGCCGTACGGAGTCCAGGCCGCCCGGCAGCTCGGTCGCCAGCGTCATCATCTTCGCGTGGCCGTGCGCCGCGTCGACCAGCTTGCGCACCTCGGCCGGGTCCGGGTCGCGCAGCAGCTGCTCGTCGTGCGCGCCCTTGCGGCACGGGGAGATGAACGGCCCCTCGAAGTGGATGCCAACGATGTCGCCCTGCTGGGCCAGTTCGGCCAGCATCCCGGCGTGCCGGGCGAGGAAGTCCAGGTCACCGGTGACGGCGGAGGCGACCACCGTGGTGGTGCCGTGCCTGCGGTGCGTCTCGACGCCGCCCAGGATCTCCTCGGCGGTGCCGCCGGCGAAGGAGGCCCCGCCGCCGCCGTGGTTGTGGATGTCGACGAAGCCGGGGACCACCCAGTGGCCCGACACGTCGACGACTTCGGCCTGCGGGGGAGCCGTGTCCGCGATCCGCGTGCCGTCGACGATCACGCGGCCGTCGTCCACGGTCCCGGTGGGCAGTACCACCCGGGCACCGGCGAGAACCTTGCTTGGGGCCATCAGGTGGTTACCTCCGGGGGAGTCGCGGCCGTGGCGGCCGGGGAAGCTGTAGGGGCCGGGGAAGCGGTAGCGGTCGGAGCGGCGGTGCCGAGCAGGTCCCAGGCCATCAGCCCGGCACCCAGGCAGCCGGCGGTGTCCCCGAGTGCGGCGGGGACGATCTCCGGCAGTCTCTGGAAGGTGACGCGCCGCCGGACGGCGTCCCGCAGCGGTGTGAACAAGGTTTCCCCCGCCTCGGCGAGGCCGCCACCGATGATCAGGACGCGTGGGTCCAGCAGGGTGAGCGCGGTGACCAGCCCGTCGGCGAGCGCGTCCACGGCGTCCCGCCACACGGCGAGCGCGCGGGCGTCCCCGGACTCGACGGCCTTGGCGCAGTCGGCGGCGTCCGCCGCCGGGTCGCCCGAGGCCTCGGCCCACGCCTGGCTGACCGCCGACGCGGACGCGAACCGCTCCAGGCAGCCGCGCTGGCCGCACGGACAGGGGATGCCGCCGGGGCGCACGACGACGTGGCCGATCTCGCCCGCGAAGCCGTGGGCGCCCGCCTCGACCCGGCCGTCGATGCCGATGGCGCCCGCGATGCCGGTGCCCAGCGGCACGAACAGGAACCGGTCGGCGCCCTGACCGGCACCGATCCGGCCCTCGGCGAGCCCGCCGGTGCGCACGTCGTGGCCGAGGGCGACCGGGATGCCGCCGAGCCGCTCGCCGAGCAGCGTCCGCAGCGGTACGTCGCGCCAGCCGAGGTTGGCCGCGTACACGGCGACGCCCTGCTCGGCGTCGACGATGCCGGGGACGGCGACACCGGCGGCGCGGGCCGGCTCGCCGAACCGGTCGGCACCGTAGGCCCGCAGCTCGGCGGCGAAGTCCAGGATGCCCGCGACGACCGCCTCGGGTCCCCGCTCGCGGCCGGTGGCCCGGCGCGCCTGGTGCAGCAGTTCGCCCCCAGGCCCCGCCAGGGCGGCCTTCATCCCGGTGCCGCCCACATCGAGGGCGATGACATGTCTCACGGGGACAGTGTGGCCCGTACACCCGGGAGAGGTCTAGTCCACTGCGGTGGTGTAGACCTTAATTCGGTAAGCGAACGCGCGAACGAGCAGTCAGGGTTGGGGAACAGGGTGCAGCGGCGTAGGACAGGAACGATCGCGGTGGTGTCCGCACTGGGCATGACGGCGGTCCTCGGCGGCTGCGGTCTCACCGGCGACTCCGACGGGGTGACCCTGAAGCTCGTCGCCGCCGACTACGGCGACAGCAGGGACAACAGCTCCCAGAAGTACTGGGACGAGCTGGTCGAGTCCTACGAGGCCAAGAACCCCGACGTGCGGGTGGACGTCACCGTCTACTCCTGGAACGACGTCGACCGCAAGGTCCGCGAGCTGGTCGAGGCGGGCAAGGCGCCCGACATGGCACAGATCGGCGCCTACTCCGACTACGCGGACAAGGACCTGCTCTACCGCGCCGACGACGTGCTCTCCATCCCGGTCCAGGCCGACTTCGTCTCCCAGCTGGCCGGCGCGGGCCAGGTCAACGGCGTGCAGTACGGCCTGCCCTTCGCGGCCTCCACCCGGGTGCTCTTCTACAACAAGACCCTCTTCGACAAGGCCGGGGTCCAGCCGCCCAAGTCCTGGGACGACCTCGCCGAGGCCGCCGAGGCGCTCAAGGAGAAGGGCGTGAAGTACCCGTACGCCCTGCCGCTGGGCGCCGAGGAGGCGCAGGCCGAGACGATGCAGTGGATGCTCAGCGGCGGGGGCGGCTACACCGACGACGTCGGCACCTACTCCGTCGACTCCCCGCAGAACGTCACCACCTTCACCTGGCTGCGGGACGAACTGGTCGCCAAGGGCCTCACCGGCCCGGTCGCCCCCGGCAAGCTCGACCGCGCCGACGCCTTCGCCGCGTTCGCCAAGGGCGACGTGGGCATGCTCAACGGCCACCCCTCGCTGATGAAGATGGCGTCCGACCAGGGCGTGAAGTACGGCATGGTGACCACCCCGGGCATCGACGGCGAGAGCCAGAACACCCTCGGCGTCTCCGACTGGATGACGGCCTTCAAGAAGAACGGCCACCAGAAGGAGGTCGGCGACTTCCTCGACTTCGTCTACAGCGAGGAGAACGTCCTCGACTTCTCCCGCGAATACGACCTGCTGCCGGTCACCACCTCGGCCTCCCGGACCATGAGCGCCGCGGCCGAGGACGAGAACCTCAAGCCGTTCCTGGACGAGCTGCTGCTCTCCGAGCTGTACCCGGTCGGCAAGACCTCCTGGGCCTCGGTCAGCGCGGACGTCAAGAAGCACATCGGCGAGGCGGTGGTCCCCGGCCGCAGCCCCAAGGAGGTCCTCGGCGAGATCCAGGCGACGGCGATGCGGGCGGGCAGCGCGGAGTAGCGGCCGCGTTGTCGGTGGCGGGCGCTACGGTGCCGTACATGGACCCGGGAGAGCTGGCCGAGCGGGAGCGGAGCATCCTCGCACTGGAACGCCGTGGCTTCGCCGGCCCCGGCGCCAAGGAGCGCGCCATCCGCGAGGAGCTGGGCCTGGCCCCCGTCCGCTACTACCAGCTCCTCAACGCCCTCCTCGACGACCCCCGGGCCCTGGCCGCCGACCCGGTGACGGTCAACCGCCTGCGCCGAGTACGCGAGTCCCGCCGCACGGAACGCTGAGACCGCCCCGCCGGGGCGGGCTTCCGCGCCGGACGAGCCGCCCGCCGGTTCCGGCGGAACGCCGGTGGTGGGCGGGTCCGAGGGCTCTGGACCGGGAGGGCCGTCCCGGGCTACGGACTCGGTGGCGCGAGCGCGTCGGCGCCCGGGTGCCGTGGCGCGGTTCGTGGGCGAGGAGTGCCTCCGGCCCCGGCGGGATAGGTTCGCGGTATGGGCAGCCACCTGGACTCCACCCGAGACGACTCCCCACCCCCCCTGCCGACGCCCGCGACGGCGGCCGGACGCGAGGGGCTCGACGCGATCCTCGCGCATCCCGGCCGCGCGGTGGTCGCGCTCGACTTCGACGGCACGCTCGCCCCGATCGTGCCCGACCCCGACCGGGCCCGCGCCCACCCCGAGGCCGTACCGGCGCTCGCGGCCCTGGCCCCGAAGGTCGCCTCGATCGCCGTGATCACCGGCCGCCCGGCCGAGGTCGCCGTGCACCACGGCGGCTTCGCGGACGTCCCCGGCCTCGACCGCCTCGTCGTCCTCGGCCACTACGGCGCCGAGCGCTGGGACGCCGCCACCGGCACCCTCACCACGCCCGAACCGCACCCCGGCGTCGCCGCCGTCCGGCGCGAGCTGCCCGAGCTGCTGGAGCGGTCCGGGGCGGCGGAGGGCACCTGGACGGAGGACAAGGGGCACGCGGTCGCCGTCCACACCCGCCGCGCCCCCGACCCGCAGGCCGCCTTCGACGCCCTGCGCGCCCCCCTCACCGACCTCGCCGCCCGGCACGGCCTGATCGTCGAACCCGGCCGCATGGTCCTGGAGCTGCGCCCGCCCGGCATGGACAAGGGCGCGGCCCTGCGGTCGTACGTCCACTCCCTCGACGCCGCCTCCGTCCTCTTCGCCGGAGACGACCTCGGCGACCTCCCGGCCTACGCGGCCGTCGACACCCTCCGCGCCGAGGGCACCCCGGGCCTCCTGGTGTGCAGCGGCAGCGACGAGGTGACGGAACTGCGTCGGCGCGCGGACGTCGAGGTGGACGGCCCGGCCGGAGTGGTGGCCCTGCTGGCGGCCCTCGCACACCGGCTGGCCTGAGACAACGTCACGGCCGGTTCCCCCGTGTGTCACAGGCGTGTCCTGACGCCGCGAGCGGGGGAACCCGATCTTCCGTCCGCACGGTCTTGGGGGGCGTAAAGCCTGTTCAGGGGCCCAGAACCGTGGAGGAACACCTCATGTCCGCTCGGAAGACGCCGATGCTCGCCCTCGCCGCCCTGGCCCTCGGCCTGACCCTGACCGCCTGCGGCAACGGGGGCAGCGGCGGCAACGGCGGTACCAGCGACGCCGCCGCCACCGCGACGAGCACCGCGCAGTCCACCACCACCGCCAACCCCACCACCGGCGGCACGTCCTCGGACACCTCCCAGGGCACACAGGCGGGCCAGGGGAAGGACGGGAAGTGCACGGACCAGCTGGACTACGCGGGTGACCCGCGGTCGAACGCCGAGATCAACTCGATCGGCGCGGACACCGGCACCTGCCCCGCGCCCCGGCCGGGCGGCGGCGCCTCGTCCGGTACCCCGAACGAGGACGGGGTGAAGTGCACCGACCAGGTGAACTACGCCGGTGACCCGCGGTCGAACGCCGAGATCAACTCCATCGGCGCGGACACCGGCACCTGCCCGCCGGTCCAGTCGGGCGGCACGCGGTCCGGCACCCCGAAGGAGGACGGGGTGAAGTGCACCGACCAGGTGAACTACGCCGGTGACCCGCGGTCGAACGCCGAGATCAACTCCATCGGCGAGGAGACCGGCACCTGCCCGCCGGTCCAGGACAAGTAGCCCCCGCTCAGCCCCGCAGCGCGTCCAACTGCTCCAGGAACCACCGCGCCGGGGGCAGCGCGGTGCCGGCGGCCGCGAGCCGCTTCGACCGCTCGGCCCGTTCCCCGGCGGGCAGGGAGAGCGCCTCGTGCAAGGCGTCCGCCGTCCCGACGACGTCGTACGGGTTCACCACCACCGCGTCCTCGCCCAGCTCCTCGTACGCTCCGGCCTCCCGCGACAGCACCAGCGCGCACCCCGTGTCGGAGACGACCGGCACCTCCTTCGCGACCAGGTTCATCCCGTCCCGGACGGGGTTGACGAGCGCCACGTCGGCGAGCCGGTACGCCGCCAGCGACCGTGCGAAGTCGTCCTTCAGGTTCAGCACCACCGGCGTCCACCCCGGCGTGCCGAACTCCTCGTTCACCGCCTGAGCGACCCGCCGCACCTCGGCCGTGTAGTCCCGGTACACGGCGAGGTCCTGCCGCGAGGGGTAGGCGAACGCGACGTGCACGACCCGCTCGCGCCACTCGGGCCGGCCCGCCAGCAGTTCCCGGTAGGCCAGCAGCCCCCGCACGATGTTCTTGGACAGCTCGGTCCGGTCCACCCGCACGATCGTGCGGCGGCCCTCCCCGATCTCCTCGCGCAGGTCCGCCATCCGTTCCTCGACGTCGGCCTCGTGCGACCGCGCGCGCAGGAAGTCCCCGTCGGCGCCCAGCCCGTGCACGCCGATCTCCGTGCCGCCGAGCCCGCCCACCACGGCCTCGCAGCACGCGGTGAACGCGTCGGCCCAGCGCCGGGTGAGGAACCCGAGCCGGTCGGCGCCCAGCATCCCGCGCAGCACCTGCTCGGCGATGTCGTCGGGCAGCAGCCGGAAGTAGTCGACCGGGGCCCAGGGAGTGTGCGAGAAGTGGCCGATCCTGAGGTCGGGACGCAGCTCGCGCAGCATCCCCGGCACCAGTGTCAGGTGGTAGTCCTGCACGATCGCGACCGCGCCCTCGGCCGCCTCCTCGGCCAGCGCCTCGGCGAAGGCCCGGTTGTACGCCTCGTAGGAGGCCCACTGCCGCCGGAACTCCGCGTCGAAGACCGGCTCCAGCGGTGTCTGGTACAGCATGTGGTGCACGAACCACAGCACCGAGTTGGCGATCCCGTTGTACGCGTCCGCGTGCACGTCGGCCGGCACGTCCAGCATCCGTACGCCGTCCTCGCCGACCCCGCGCCGCACCGCCTCGCGGTCGCCGTCGCCCAGCGCCGAGCACACCCACAGCGCACCGGCGTCGGGCCCGATGGCCGACAGCCCCGAGACGAGCCCGCCACCGCCCCGTTTGGCGTGCAGCGACCCGTCCTCCCGCACCTCGTACGAGACGGGCCCCCGGTTGGAGGCGACCAGCACCTGAGCAGCACCGAACCTTGAAGCCATACGCCTCAACCTAGCCCGGCCCCTCCCGCCTCAAACGTCACCCCGTGCCACCCGGCGACGATTCGGTCACACCGCCGGCCGTCAGGCCACCCGCCGGGCCGCGTACTCCGCGATCTCCGTCATCGGGGGCCGTTCCTCGGTGTCCACGGCGTAGGTGTGCGGCTCGAAGCCGTCGACGCCGCGTTCGAACTGGGTGAGGGCCGGGCGGACCAGGTGGCCGCGGGCCAGCCGGAGCTGGGCGGTGCGGTAGATCGCGGCGGCCATCCGGCCCAGCGCCCGCCCGTCCTGGTGGCGGTGGACGCGGACCCCCACGTCGACCTGCGCGAGCGCGTCCAGGCCCACCAGGTGCAGAGCGTCGACCAGCATGCCCAGCTCGACGCCGTAGCCGACCGGGAAGGGGAGCCGTTCCAGCAGGGAGCGGCGGGCCGCGTACTCGCCGCCGAGCGGCTGGACGAAACCGGCCAGCTGCGGCCAGTGCATGTTGAGCAGCGGGCGGGCCATCAGCTCCGTGACCCGGCCGCCCTGGCCGGGGGCGGCACCGAGCGGCCGGTCGTACATGGCCTTGACGAGGTGCACGTCCGGGTCGGTGAGCAGCGGGCCCACGATCCCGGAGACGAAGTCGGCGGAGAACTCGCGCAGGTCCGCGTCGACGAAGCAGACGATGTCACCGCCGGTGACCAGCAGCGAGCGCCACAGCACCTCGCCCTTGCCCGGCACGGCGGGGATACGGGGGAGGATCGCGTCGCGGTGCACGACGCGCGCGCCGGCCGCCGCGGCCACCTCCGCCGTACGGTCGCTCGACCCGGAGTCCACGACCACGATCTCGTCGACGAGCGGGACCCGCTCCACCAGCTCCCGCCGGATCACCGAGACGATGTCGCCGACCGTGGCCTCCTCGTCCAGCGCGGGGAGCACCACGCTGACCGACTGCCCGGTGGCGTGCTTGGCGGACAGAAGGTGCTGGACGGGCCGGTCACCGGCCGACCAGGAGCGTGCGTCCAGCCAGCGCTCGACTTCTTCCAGCACGTCCCGGGGCTCCTTTGTGATCCATCTCGCGGTACGGACGACTATCTCAACCGTCCTGGCCGTCGGTTACAGTCTTGAACAACGCGTGGGACCACCGCATGCCGGGGTCGCCGCGCGTACCAGCGAAGAACAACTTCATACCGCTCATCCAGAGGGGCAGAGGGATACGGCCCGATGAAGCCCCGGCAACCCTCCAGCCGGCTCTTGTCACACAGACGTGGCGAGGCTCCCGGCTAGGGAAGGTGCCAAATCCGTCTCACGGCGAGATGCGTCGTGAGGAAGATGAGGAGAAAGGGCCTCGCCTCCATGGCTGTGCAGACTGCCGAATCCCCCACGAACTCCACGAGCCCCGCGGTCGACCTCGGCCCCGCCGCAGCCCTGAGCTGCCGGGAGTGCGGCCACCAGGTCCCGCTCGGACCGGTCTTCGCCTGCGAGGAGTGTTTCGGCCCCCTCGAGATCGCCTACGACTTCTCCGCCTACGACACCGAAGAGCTGCGGGGGCGGATCGAGGCGGGCCCCGCGAACATCTGGCGCTACGCCCCCCTGCTGCCCGTCCCGGCCGACGTCGCCACCAAGCCGAACATCAACCCGGGCTGGACCAAGCTCGTCAAGGCCGACAACCTCGCCCGCGAGCTGGGCGTCACCGGCGGGCTGTACGTCAAGGACGACTCCGGCAACCCGACGCACTCCTTCAAGGACCGCGTCGTCGCCCAGGCCATCGAGGCCGCCCGCGCCTTCGGCTTCACCACGCTCTCCTGCTCCTCCACCGGCAACCTCGCCGGTGCCGTCGGCGCCGCCGCCGCGCGGGCCGGTTTCCGCTCCTGCGTGTTCATCCCGCACGACCTGGAGCAGGGCAAGGTCGTCATGGCCGCCGTCTACGGCGGTGAGCTGGTCGGCATCGAGGGCAACTACGACGACGTGAACCGCTTCTGCTCCGAGCTGATCGGCGACCCGGCCGGCGAGGGCTGGGGCTTCGTCAACGTCAACCTGCGGCCGTACTACGCCGAGGGTTCCAAGACCCTCGCGTACGAGATCTGCGAGCAGCTCGGCTGGCGGCTGCCCGACCAGATCGTGGTGCCGATCGCGTCCGGCTCCCAGCTGACGAAGATCGACAAGGGGCTGAAGGAGCTGATCGGGCTCGGCCTGGTCGAGGACAGGCCGTACAAGATCTTCGGCGCGCAGGCCGAGGGCTGCTCGCCGGTCTCCGCCGCGTACAAGGCCGGGCACGACGTGGTCCGCCCGCAGAAGCCGAACACCATCGCCAAGTCGCTGGCCATCGGGAACCCGGCCGACGGCCCCTACGTCCTCGACATCGCCCGCCGCACCGGCGGCGCCGTGGAGGACGTGACCGACGAGCAGGTCGTGGACGCCATCAAGCTGCTCGCCCGTACCGAGGGCATCTTCGCGGAGACCGCGGGCGGTGTGACGGTCGGCGTGACGAAGAAGCTGATCGAGGACGGCCTCCTGGACCCGTCGCTCACCACGGTCGTCCTGAACACCGGCGACGGCCTGAAGACCCTCGACGCGGTGGCCGGCACCGGCGTCACCGCCACGATCCGTCCCAACCTGGACTCCTTCCGAGAGGCTGGCCTCGCATGAGCGTGACCGTTCGTATCCCGACCATCCTGCGTACCTACACCGGCGGCAAGGCCGAGGTGAGTGCCGACGGCGCCAACCTCGGGGAGATCATCTCCGACCTGGAGAAGAACCACACCGGCATCGCCGCCCGCGTGCTGGACGACCAGGGCAAGCTGCGCCGCTTCGTCAACGTCTACGTCAACGACGACGACGTCCGTTTCGAGCAGGGCCTGGAGACCGCGACGCCGGACGGCGCGGGCGTCTCGATCATCCCGGCGGTCGCCGGCGGCTGAAGCGGACGCAGATACACCTTGTAGTGCGTATTGCCCTCTCCGTAAGAGAAACGGAGGGGGCAATTCCATGTGATTGAGCGCGGTAGAGTTGGGGAACGCGCTCCCGATCAGCACAACGGGAACCGTTAATTCCTGCCGCCCGCCCGACAAGAAGCAGCCAAAGTGCGAGCGTATTCTGCGGCTTTTGTTCCCTTTGCGTGACCCGACTTGACCCGAATTCAGGCGAATTCTCGCCACATTCCGGACCGGGCGCGTCCAGATTTCTCGTCCGATTGACCTGTTGCAGACGGCAGTTGGACAGATACATTCAGCCGCGGTCGACGCGTTCCGGCGCACGCCCCCAGTCGTGAGGGGGCGAGGTCTGACCCGGGTTCGCGAAGTGCGGATCTGTGCAAGGGCCAGTAATAGGGGAGTTAGGCATGGCTCAGGGCACCGTCAAGTGGTTCAACGCGGAGAAGGGGTACGGCTTCATCGCGGTCGACGGTGGTGCGGATGTTTTCGTCCACTACAGCGCGATTCAGATGGACGGCTACCGCACCCTCGAAGAAGGCCAGCGGGTCGAGTTCGAGATCTCGCAGGGTCAGAAGGGCCCGCAGGCCGACATGGTTCGCCTCAGCGCCTGAGACGCGCGGCCACCGCAGCACCCGGTCTTCATCCGAAGGGCCCGTACCCACTGGGTACGGGCCCTTCGGCCTGCCCGGACGCCCGCCGGACCCGTGTTCGCGGGTGGCTGACGGCCGCGCCCGATCCCCGAGAGGCGCTTGCACTCGACCATGCCGAGTGCTAATCATTGGCGTTAGCACTCTGAAGGTGAGAGTGACAACGAAGGACCGGGTCGGTGAGGCCCGCAGGCCGGGTGGGGAAGGAACCACACGGCAGGCGAGCCGTCCGTCGCGGGCGCGGGCGCGGTCCGAAGGAATCACCCCCAGTCCTGGAGGGACCACTTCACATGGCCAAGATCATCGCGTTCGACGAGGAGGCACGGCGCGGCCTCGAGCGCGGCATGAACCAGCTCGCGGACGCCGTCAAGGTGACGCTCGGCCCCAAGGGCCGCAACGTCGTCCTCGAGAAGAAGTGGGGCGCCCCCACGATCACCAACGATGGTGTCTCCATCGCCAAGGAGATCGAGCTCGAGGACCCGTACGAGAAGATCGGCGCCGAGCTGGTCAAGGAAGTCGCCAAGAAGACGGACGACGTCGCCGGTGACGGTACGACCACCGCGACCGTTCTCGCCCAGGCCCTGGTCAAGGAAGGCCTGCGCAACGTCGCGGCCGGCGCCAACCCGATGGCCCTGAAGCGCGGCATCGAGAAGGCCGTCGAGGCCGTCTCCGCCGCGCTGCTGGAGCAGGCCAAGGACGTCGAGACCAAGGAGCAGATCGCTTCCACGGCCTCCATCTCCGCCGCCGACACCCAGATCGGCGAGCTGATCGCCGAGGCCATGGACAAGGTCGGCAAGGAAGGCGTCATCACCGTCGAGGAGTCCCAGACCTTCGGTCTGGAGCTGGAGCTCACCGAGGGTATGCGCTTCGACAAGGGCTACATCTCGGCGTACTTCGCCACCGACATGGAGCGTATGGAGGCGTCGCTCGACGACCCGTACATCCTGATCGCCAACTCCAAGATCGGCAACGTCAAGGACCTGCTGCCGCTCCTGGAGAAGGTCATGCAGTCGGGCAAGCCGCTGCTGATCATCGCCGAGGACGTCGAGGGCGAGGCCCTGTCGACCCTGGTCGTCAACAAGATCCGCGGCACCTTCAAGTCCGTCGCCGTCAAGGCCCCGGGCTTCGGCGACCGCCGCAAGGCCATGCTCGGCGACATCGCCATCCTCACGGGCGGCGAGGTCATCTCCGAGGAGGTCGGCCTCAAGCTCGAGAACGCCACGCTGGACCTGCTGGGCAGCGCGCGCAAGGTCGTCATCACCAAGGACGAGACCACGATCGTGGACGGCGCCGGCTCGGCCGACCAGGTCCAGGGCCGCGTCAACCAGATCCGCGCCGAGATCGAGAACAGCGACTCGGACTACGACCGCGAGAAGCTCCAGGAGCGCCTGGCGAAGCTGGCCGGCGGCGTGGCCGTCATCAAGGCCGGTGCCGCCACCGAGGTCGAGCTCAAGGAGCGCAAGCACCGCATCGAGGACGCCGTTCGCAACGCGAAGGCGGCCGTCGAGGAGGGCATCGTCGCCGGTGGTGGCGTGGCCCTGCTCCAGGCCTCCCAGGTCTTCGAGAAGCTCGAGCTGACGGGTGACGAGGCGACCGGCGCCAACGCCGTGAAGCTCGCCCTGGAGGCCCCGCTCAAGCAGATCGCCGTCAACGGTGGTCTCGAGGGCGGCGTCGTCGTGGAGAAGGTCCGCAACCTGACCGTCGGCCACGGCCTGAACGCCGCGACCGGTGAGTACGTCGACATGATCGCCGAGGGCATCATCGACCCGGCGAAGGTGACCCGCTCTGCCCTGCAGAACGCCGCCTCCATCGCCGCGCTGTTCCTCACCACCGAGGCCGTCATCGCCGACAAGCCCGAGAAGGCCGCTGCGGGCGGTGCCCCGGGTGGCATGCCGGGCGGTGACATGGACTTCTGATCGACCGGTTCCGGTTGATCGACCGTCCAGCACGGACCGAGGGCGGCACTCCCCGAGAGGGGGGTGCCGCCCTCGGGCGTGTCCGGCCTCCCGCACTCACCCTCGCCCCTTCCGCTATGGCCCGGGTCACATCGGGACGCCGGGCGGAATGGTCCGGCGGGGTGGGTCGGTTCCCGTTGGAGTGCGATGCATGCGCGCGCACATACTGACCGGTACCCACCTCAGGAGCCCCCACGTGACCGTCACCCCCGCCGAGGCCGCCACCCGCGCCGCTCAGCTCCTCGCCCGCCCGGCCACGATCAACGGCCTCACCGTGCCCAACCGCATCGCGATGGCGCCGATGACCCGGATGTTCTCCCCGGGCGGCGTCCCCGGCGAGGACGTCATCTCGTACTACTCCCGCCGCGCCGCCGCCGGAGTCGGACTGATCGTCACCGAGGGCACCTACGTCGGCCACGACTCGGCCGGCCAGAGCGACCGCGTCCCGCGCTTCCACGGCGAGGAGCAGCTCGCCGGATGGGCGAAGGTCGCCGAGGCGGTGCACGCGGCGGGCGGCACGATCGTGCCGCAGCTGTGGCACATCGGCATGGTCCGCAAGGCGGGGGAGCAGCCCTTCCCGGAGGCCCCCGCCGTCGGCCCGTCGGGCCTGCGCATCGGCGAGGACGAGCCCACCGGCACCGCGATGACCCAGCGCGACCTGGACGACGTCATCGGCGCCTTCGCCGAGTCCGCCGCGGCCGCCGAGCGCATCGGCTTCGACGGCGTGGAGATCCACGGCGCCCACGGCTACCTCGTCGACCAGTTCCTGTGGTCCGGCACCAACCGCCGCACCGACGCCTACGGCGGCGACCCGGTGGCCCGGACCAGGTTCGCCGCCGAGATCGTGGCCGCCGTACGGGAGACCGTCTCCGCCGACTTCCCCGTGATCTTCCGCTACTCCCAGTGGAAGCAGGACGCCTACGACGCCCGCCTCGCCGAGACCCCGGAGGAGCTGGAGGCCATCCTCGCCCCGCTCGCCTCGGCCGGTGTCGACGCCTTCCACGCCTCCACCCGCCGCTACTGGCTGCCCGAGTTCGAGGACTCGGACCTCAACCTGGCCGGCTGGACCAAGAAGCTCACCGGCAAGACCGCCATCACCGTCGGTTCGGTCGGCCTCGACGGCGACTTCACCAAGTCCTTCCAGGGCCAGGGCGCCCCGATCGGCAGCCTCGACAACCTCCTCGACCGCATGGAGCGCGACGAGTTCGACCTCGTCGCCGTCGGCCGCGCGCTGCTCCAGGACCCGCAGTGGGCCGAGAAGGTCCTCACCGGCCGCTTCGACGCGCTCGCCCCGTACGACGCGGCGGCGATCAAGACCCTGAGCTGACCGGACCCTCGTCCGGGCGCGGTGCGCACCGCGGCGTAGGGTCCGTGGGATGACGATCCCTGGACCTGCCGAGTCAGTGGAACCCGTGGTGCGCACCGCCTGTGGCGCGGTGCGCGGCCGGACGGAGAACGGGCTGGCCGTCTTCCGCGGCATCCCCTTCGCCCAACCCCCGGTGGGCGACGCCCGGTTCGCCGCCCCGCGCCGCCCCCGCCCCTGGGACGGCACCCGCGACGCGTCCGCCTTCGGCCCGCCGCCCCCGCAGGACCTCGGCGCCGCGGGCACCGCCGGCCCTCCGGACGTCCCCGGGGGCGACGACTGGCTGACGGTCAACGTCTGGACGCCCGCCCCCGACCCGGCCGCCCACCGCCCGGTCATGGTCTGGATCTACGGCGGCGCCTACAAACTCGGCCACTCCGGCAACCCCGCCTACGACGCCCGCCGTATCGCCGCCGAAGGGGACCTCGTCGTCGTCACCCTCAACTACCGCGTCGGCATGGAGGGTTTCGCCCACATCGAGGACGCCCCCGCCAACCGGGGCCTGCTCGACCAGGTGGCCGCGCTGGTCTGGGTGCAGGAGAACATCGCCGCGTTCGGCGGCGACCCCGACCAGGTCACGATCTTCGGCGAGTCGGCCGGGGCCGGTTCCGTGGCGTCCCTGCTGGCGATGCCCCGCGCGGCCGGACTCTTCCGGCGGGCCGTCGCCCAGAGCGTGCCGGGTACGTTCTTCTCCGCCGAGCTCGCCGCCGACATAGGTACCGCCCTGGCCGCCGAGGTGGGTCTGAGCCCGACCGTCGCCGACCTCTCGGGCGTCGCCCCGGACCAGCTCGTCAAGGCGGGCCAGGCCCTCGCCCCCAAAATGCCGGGCAAGGTCGCCCGCTGGGGCCAGGCGGCGCCCACGGTCACCCCGTACGCGCCCGTCGTGGACGGCGAGTTCCTGCCGGCCACGCCGTGGCAGGCGCTGGCATCCGGCGCGGCCCGCGGCATCGAGCTGATGACCGGTCACAACCGTGACGAGAACCGCCTGTTCACGATGATGGCGGGCAAGCTGGGCGAGATCGGCGAGGACCGCGCGAGCGCCGCCCTGCGCCTGTACGCCCCGGGCGGCGAGGCCGCCTACCGCGCGGCGTTCCCGGACGCGTCCGCGAACGACCTCTACGAACACGTCCAGACCGACTGGCTGTTCGCCATGCCGTCCCTCCACCTGGCCGAGGCCCAGCTCGCGGGCGGCGGCCGGGCCCACGTCTACGAACTCACCTGGCCCGCCCCGGCCTTCGGCGGCGCACTGGGCGCCTGTCACGCCCTGGACGTCCCGCTCCTCTTCGGCACCTTCCAGGCGGACCTGGCGCAGCTCCAGTTCGGCGGCGAGGAGCCGTCCGAGGAGGCACTGGCCCTGTCGTCCGGCTTCCGCGCCTCCTGGACGGCGTTCGCCCGCTCCGGCGACCCGGGCTGGCCCGCGTACGACGCGCAGCGGCGCCTCGTGCGGGTGTTCGACGCGGAGCCGACCGTCGCGCCCTACCCGGAGGAGACGTCCCGGCGCCTGTGGGAGGACCACGCGTTCACGGCGCTGCCGCTGGCGGCTCCGGAGGCGTGAGTCCGGGTCGCGGAGCGGCTGGCGTCGGTGGTGCGGGGTGAGCGGCCGGCCGTCGGCACGCATGCCGTGGACGCGCGGGACGGGCGGGTGGGGGAGGTGATGGGACACGTCGGCGCCCCTGAGGGCGTGGCCGTCCGAGTGGTTCAATGGCCGCATGGGGGAGGACCATGTGTCTCTGGGACCACTGGAACTGACCGACGGGCGCTGGCGAGTCGGGGACGCCACACGGCCGGACACCCACTGGGTGGAGCTTCGCCCGGAAGGGCTCCACCAGCACGAGCCGGACACCGAAGGGCGCTTGGTCCCCTGGTCGAGGATCATGAACGGCGTCAGGATCACCTGGGGCAAGCACCCCTGGAACACGAACGACAGGGGCCGGTACACGCTGAGGGGCATGGTCGCCACGCGTGACGGCGGCTGGCTGCACATGACACTGCGCCACCCCTACGAGGACCACCAACTGCGCTTCGACCAGCACCCGCGCCCGTACCGGGCGGTTGACGCGCTCCGCCTCGAGGCCCTGCTGCGGCAGCTCACCGATGAGGGAAGACTCCAGCTCCTCGGCGACCCGGAATGGGTGGGTCGTGCCGCGGCGCACCTGGCCGGCGGGGAGAACCGCCGGATCACCAGCCGTTCGCTGCGGCAAGCGGTGGGGGAGGCCCTGGCGGCGGCCGGCCCCGCCAGCCCCTGACGGATCACGCGGGCGGCCAGTTGCGCAGGGCCGTCTCGGCCACCCGCCGGAGGTCTTCCCGGGTGGCGCCCCCGGTGGCCTGTACGGAGATGCCGTTGGCGAACGTCATGAGGTACCGGGCGACGTGCAGCGGGTCGGTGCCGGGCGGCAGGTCCCCCTCGTCGACGGCCTGCCGGAACCGGTCGCGGAGCTGGGCGACGCCCCCTTCGCGCCAGTCGGCGAGCAGGTCCCGCGCGGAGCGTCCCGTCTCCCCGGCGGCGAGGGAGCCCTGGACGCCGAGGCATCCGGCCGGGCAGTCGGGGCGGGTGCTGACCTCCACGGCGCCGTTGAGGAACGCCGTGGCCACCTCGCGGGCGGTGGGCTTGCGCAGGGCGCGGGCGACGTAGGAGGCGGGGCCTTCCTCGTAGCGTTCGAGCGCCTTGCGGAACAGGTCCTCCTTGTTGCCGAAGGCCGCGTACATGCTGGTGCGGGTGATGCCCATGGCGCCGGTCAGGTCGGTGAGGCTGGCGCCCTCGTAACCCTGCTCCCAGAAGACCCGCATGGCTCTTTCCAGGGCCTCGTCGGCGTCGAAGCCCCTCGGCCGGCCGACCGCACCCTTCTGTCGCGTCTCCATGGACCCCAGTCTACGCCTTCCGTATCGATCGGTACGGATGTGTTACGGTCGCTTTCAGTACCGAGCGGTACTGAATGTCATCGGAGGTCATTCACCATGGGACAGCTCGAAGGCAGGACCGCCGTCGTCACCGGCGGCGGCACGGGGATCGGTCTGGCCAGCGCGGTGCGGCTGGCGGACGAGGGTGCGCACGTGTTCATCACCGGGCGGCGCAAGGACGCGCTGGACGAGGCCGTGGAGATCATCGGCGCGGAGCGGGTCACGGCGGTGGCCGGTGACGTCTCGGACCCGGCCGACGTGGACCGGCTCTACGAAGCGGTCCGCGCCCGCGGCCGGGGTCTCGACGTGGTCTTCGCCAACGCGGCGACCGCCTCGCTCGTGCCGCTGGAGGAGATCACCGAGGAGCGGTACGAGGAGATCTTCGGCGTCAACGTGCGGGGCACCCTCTTCACCGTGCAGAAGGCGCTGCCGCTGCTCAACGACGGTGCCTCGGTGATCCTCAACGCGTCCACCGCCGCGGACAACGGCGCGGCGGCGTTCAGTCTGTACGCCGCCTCCAAGGCCGCCGTCCGGACCTTCGCGCGGGGCTGGGCCAACGAACTCAAGGGCCGTGGCGTCCGGGTCAACGCGATCTCGCCGGGCCCGGTCGACACCCCGGGGATCACCAACCTCTTCAACGGGTCGGACCTGCCCGCCGTCCACACGAAGCTCGCCGGGGACACGGCGATCGGCCGGATGGGGCGCCCCGAGGAGGTCGCCGCGGTGGTGGCGTTCCTCGCCTCGGACCAGAGCAGCTTCGTCCTCGGCGCCAACTGGTACGTCGACGGCGGCGAGAACCAGATCTGACCCGGCCGGCTGCCCCTCCCGGCCCGAGGTCAGGCCGGGTGCAGGGCGGTGCGCAGGGTGGCGACGGCCAGGGAGATCGCGGCCCGGGCGGCGCGGGTCTCGCGCAGGGCGTCGAGCATCAGGAAGTCGTGGATGATGCCCTGGAAGCGGACCCCGGTGACGGGGACGCCCGCCTCGCGGAGCTTGTTCGCGTAGGCCTCGCCCTCGTCGCGCAGCACGTCCGCCTCACCGGTGACGACCAGGGCCGGTGGCAGCCCCGCCAGCTGCTCCGTCGTGGCCCGCAGGGGGGAGGCGGTGATCTGGGCGCGTTCGGCCTGGTTGGTCGTGTACTGGTCCCAGTACCACTGCATGCCGTCGCGGCGCAGGAAGTACCCCTCGGCGAACTGGTGGTACGAGCGTGTGTCGAACGCCGCGTCGGTCACGGGGTAGAACAACACCTGCTGCACCAGCGGCACATCGCCGTACTCCTTGGCCATCAGGGTCAGGGCGGCGGCCATGTTGCCGCCCGCCGAGTCACCGGCCACCGCCAGCCGACGGCTGTCGAGGTCCCTCGCCGTCCCCTTCGCGGCGATCCACCGGGCGACGGTGTAGCTCTGTTCGAGAGCCACCGGATAGCGCTCCTCGGGTGAGAGGTCGTACTCGGGGAAGACCACCGCGGCCCCGGCGCCGACCGCGAGTTCGCGGACCAGCCGGTCGTGGGTGCGGGCGTTGCCGTACGCCCAGCCGGAGCCGTGCAGATAGAGGATCACCGGCAGGAGCCCGGCAGCCCCGGCGGGCCTGACGATCCGGGTGCGGACGCCGCCGGTGGGCCCGTTCGGGACGGTGATCCACTCCTCGGCCACGGCGGGCATCGTCACCGGGCCCGACTGCGCCTCGTCGACGACCCCGCGTGCCTCGGCGGGCGGCAACTCGTGGAGAAACGGCCGATGGGCCGTCGCCTCGGCGAACGCCGCCGCCGGCGGCTCCAGCACCGGCCGTACCGGCTCGGCAGGGTGGGACATGACGTACTCCTGAGTGACCTGGGCCATGCCGGGGTCTCCGGCGTATCGCCTCCACGGCGGACCCGGCTCGGCCCACCTCGTCCCTGGCACGCTAGTGGGCGTGGGCAGGGGCGAATTGCCTGTCGACGCACCGTGCTTGATTCCGCGTGCACAAGGCGCCGTCGCATGTCACTCGCAGCTGTTCATGAGAGCGGCGAGGGCGTGGTCGATGTCCGTGTGCCCGCCTTCCTGCCCCATCGGCACCAGCTCGTGCGACCGCCGCAGGAACTCGGCGGTGTCCAGGGCCGGGACCTCGATCCGCGCGGACCCCGTGGCCGACCTCAGGACGATGGAGACGGCGTCACGGTGGCACCGGTGCGGCGGACTCACCAGCACGTTCCCGACACCGGCCGGTCGGCGCATGCCCTCCTCCAGCAGGGAACGGGCGAAGAACCAGTCGACCGGCTCCGGCGTCTCGGGCGCGCCCAGGGAGAGCCGTACGGCATAGGGGTCGGCCGCGTCGTAGATCAACTGCGCGCACAGCGGCACGGGGGGATCTCCTGGGAGGCCGACGGCCACCGTCACCGGGGACGCGACCGTTGTGGCGTGCTCACTCTTGTCTCTCATGGGGTCTTCCTCCTCGACCGGCTGATGCATGGGACTGCCTGCTCATGGGACGGACGGAACCGCTCACCGGACGACGAGGCGGGCGTCGCGCCAGTCGCGCGGGGGGACGCCGTAGACGCCGCGGAACACCCGGCTGAAGTGGGCGGGGCTGACGAAGCCCCACCGCTGGGCCACCGCGGCCACGGTCGGGACCGTCTCGTCGCCGCGGGACAGCTCACGCGCGCACTGCTCCAGCCGGCGGCGCTGGATGTGCCGGGCGACGGTGGTGTCCTCGCCCTCGAAGAGGCGGTGCAGATAGCGGACGGAGATGTGCTGGGCCTTCGCCACGGTCTCCGGGGACAGCGACGGGTCCTCCAGGTGGCGTTCGATGTGGTCGCGGACGCGCAGTAGCATCCGGTCCCGCTGGGGCGCCGGTTCCGCCTCGGCCTGCTGGGCCCGTTCGGCGACCAGCGTCGCGAACAGGTGGGCGACTCCGGCGGCCAGCCGGCCGGCGATCTCCCGGGAGTAGGGCTGCTCCGGCGTGACCAGCGTCGTCAGCAGGGACACCACGGCCGCGCCGAGGCCCTCCGTGGCGTCGATCACCGTTCCCGTGACCAGCCCGATCTCCCGTTCGGGCAGCCTCAGTACGGTCCGGGGGACGTGCACCACCCGGGCGGAGAACGGCTCGGGGCAGTCCAGGGAGTACGGGCGCGTCGTGTCGTACACGAGCAGATCGCCCGGTGCGGCGGTGACCGTCCGTCCGTCCTGGACGAGCGTGGTGGTGCCCGACTTCGGGACCGAGAAGCCGATGAACCCCTCCGGGGTGCGGGAGCAGGGTTCGGCGGTCCGGGTGACGCGCTGGGCGTCGGCGCTGATGTCGCAGACCCGGAGGTGTCCCACCCGGCCGGCGGCGATGCGGCCGGCGAACGGACCGTCCCTCAGCGGGACGACGGTCATCGGCAGCAACGCCCGGCCCAGCGCGTCGTGCCAGAAGGCGAGCTTGTCCCGGTCGGGAACCGAAGCGGTCGTCAGCACCTGGCCCATCGGGCTCTCCTTCTCCACGTCCATGCGGCGGGAACCTTGTTCTGCCTGCCATAAGCCAAGCAGCGGGCCGTTCGGTGCTCCAGGCAGGAAGCAGGCAGAAACCCGCGGCGACGGAGGCCGGCGGGCACGGTGCGCGCAGAGGCGCGTGGAGAGCGGGATGTGCGCTGAGGGGGAAGGACGGGCGGTGCCCTCGGGGCCTACGGTGAGGAGTGTCCCGGTGCCGGCGGCCCGGGCACCTTCCCGAGGAGGGCGAGTTGCTCGCGCGCGTCGGCGACCTTCGCGGGGTCGGCGTCGGCACCGATGGCGACGCAGGAGTGGAAGGCTTTCCGGGCGGGCTCGGTGCGCCCCGCTTCTCGGAGGACGTGGCCCAGTTGATTGAGGAGTCGACTGGTCATTCCGGGGTTGTCCCGGTCCAGGTCGAGAGCGGTACGCAGATGGTGGACGGCCGCGTCCCAGGCGCCGAGAAGATGGTGGGCCCTGCCGGAGACCGAGTGCATCTGGACCATGGTGAAGTGAGCGATGTGGGGCGCGATACGGTCGCCGGCCGCGTCGATGAAGGCGAACGTCTCCGCGAGGAACGCCAGCGCCTCGGCAGGGCGCTCGGTCTCCACCAGGAGAATGCAGATACCGAACCGGGCCTGCAGGGCGCCGTTCAGATCGCCTCCGGCCTCGAACAGCTCGGCCGCCCGCAGGGTGCTGGCCATGGACCGGTCGAAGTCCTCGAGCCGCCGGTACGCGGTGGACTGGTAGTCATGCGCCCAGGCCTGCTGGTTGAGGTCTCCCGCGCGTTCGGCGGCGGCGAGGGCCTGCGCCGACCGGCGGAGGCTGTCGTCATGGCGGCCCTCGATCAGCGTCAGTGCCCAGGCGTGGTAGTTGAGCTGTGCCGCCTCGACGAGCGGATCGCCGAGGACCCGGGCGCTGCGGGCGGCGGTGTCGAAGATCTCCGTCCAGTGACCCCAGAAGATCCACTGGTCGGAGAACCAGTGCAGGGCCTCGGCGACCTCGACGACGGTGGTGTGGTCCCCGGCCGCGGCGGTCGCCCGGTATGCGGCGAGCCAGTTGGCGCCTTCGGCCTGAAGCCACGCGCGGGCCAGGTCGGCGCTGGACAGGTCGACCGTCCCGCGCCAGTCGGGGGGCGGGGCGCCGTAGTCCGGTTCGTACCAGCGTCCGGCCACCGTGGCCGTCTCCAGCAGCCAGGTGTGCAGCGCCGTGCGGGCCGCGTCCGCGTCGGCCGCGCTCTCCTCGGACGTCAGGCGGGTGCGGGCGTACAGGCGCAGCAGGTCGTGCAGACGGTAACGGGTGTCGTCGGTGTCCAGCAGCCCGGTCTCGACCAGTTCCTCCAGGGTGTCCTCGGTGTCGAAGACGTCCTGTCCGACCAACTGCGCGGCCGCGGCCGCTGAGGTGTCGGGGCCGGGCACGAGGGCGAGACGCCGGAAGAGACGGGCCGCCGTGGGCGTGAGCTGCTGGTACGACAGTTCGAAGGCCGCCGACACGTGCACATCTCCGGCGGCGAGCACGTTCAGCCGGCGGTCCTCCTGGGCGAGGCGGTCGGCCAGGTGCCGTACGGACCGGCCGGTCCGGGTGGCCAGCCAGTTGCCGGCCACCCGCAGGGCGAGCGGAAGATGAGCGCACCGTTCGGCGACCTCGGCGACGGCCGCCGGGTCGGCCTCGGCGCGGTCGGCGCCCACCAGGCCGCTCAGGAGGGCGGTGGACTCCTGAGGTTCGAGTTCGCCGAGGGGGAGGCGGCGCACGCTGTCCAGGCCGGTCAGCATGCGCCGGCTGGTCACCAGGACCATGCACTCCCCCGCGCTCGGCAGCAGCGGGCGGACCTGTGCCTCGTCACGGGCGTTGTCGAGGACCAGGAGGCAGCGCCGGTCGGCCAGCGACTGGCGGTACAGCTCGGGGTGGCCCTCCGGGCCGACGCGTACGAGGTCCCGGTCGGCCACCTGCAAGGCCTTGAGCACCCCGAGGAGGAGTTCGGCCGGACCGGGTGGAGCGTCGTCCATGCCTCGCAGGTCCACCAGCAGCTGGCCGTGAGGGAACGCGTCGGCCACCTCATGCGCCGCTTGGAGCGCGAGTGTGGTCTTCCCGGCACCGGGCGGCCCCGAGATGACGACGACCGTCGGCCTCGCGGGACTCCGCGCGCTGTCGTCGCGCCCTTCGCCGACGGTCCGTTGCGCCAGGTCGGTGAGCTGTGCGATCTCCTTCTCCCGGCCGGTGAAGTCGTCGATGCCCCGGGGGAAGGAACGCACGCCCGTCGGTGAGTAGCCCGGAGTCCGCCCGGCCCGCGCCGCGGCCAGCAACCGGTCGCGTTCCGCCTCGCCCAGTCCCAGGCCGTCCGCCAGGGCCGCCACGGTCCGCTGCTGCGGAGCCGCCCGCCGCCCCCGCTCCAGGTCCCCGATGCCGCGCACGCTCACACCGGACGTCTCCGCCAGACCCTCGATCGTCAACGACGCGGCCTGCCGCAACTCCCGCAGCAGGGTGCCGAACGTCACCAGTTCACCGGCCACGCGGGCCCCCTCCCGTCGCCACCCTTCGCTCGCGGCGAGACCGGGGTGATTGAAGCGCATACTAACGGGACAATCAGGGGCCCGGGGGAGTCATTTCACCGGGGCGGTGAGCACCGCTTCCAGGGAGGCCACGTCCCCCGTCCGGGCCGCCGTGACGAACGCGGTCAGCAGGCGTCTGTGCCCCGTGGTGTTCCCGCGCACCCGCCGCTCCCGTTCCTGTGCCAGGTGCATGCGGGCCCGGCTCACGAGCTTCCGCGCGTTGCCCGGACTGAGCCGGAGGGTCCCGGCTATCTCGGGATAGCCGTAGTCGAAAGCCTCACGCAGGAGGTACGCGGCGCGCTCGGCGGGGGTCAGCCGCTTCAGCACCAGCAACAGGGCCGTCTCCACGGCCTCCGCCCGCTGCGCCCGCTGCTCCGGATCAGGTCCGGTGTCGACGGGTTCGGACAGCCACGGTCCCATCGAGGTCTCCCGGCGCACCCGAGCGGACTGCGCGACGTTGAGGGCCAGCCGGGTCGTGATCGTGGAGAGGAAGGCGCACGGGTTGACCACCGTCGAGCGGTCGGCCCTCTCCCAGCGCAGCCAGACGTCCTGAAGCACGTCCTCCGCCTCGACCGTGCTGCCGAGCACGCGGCGGGCGATACCGAGGAGTCGTGGCCGGTACTGGACGAAGACGGCAACGGCACCGTCCACGTCGTGTGTCGTCTCTGACCGTTCTGAGGGCATGAGTGTGCGGTCTCCGTTCCTCTGGTTGCTGCTGACCGTTGGGTGAGCGAGGAACTGCCGCATGACTGCAGACCGCCCCGGCCGGTGGTCCCATCGAGTACGTCCGATGTCCACGGCACTGCCGAGTATGGGTCGTTTAAGGGGGGGAAAGGGTGCTACGGGCTATTTGGTCACGGATAGTCAAGCGCGCCCTGGGGTGCCACGATGCGTTCGACCGCCGCCGCCACCAGTTCGTTGCGCTCGGCCGGGGTGAATACGTCCGGCAGGGTGAGCTGCTCGACGATCAGCCAGTTCAGGGTGAGGATGAGCAGCTTGACGGCCGTGGCGTCGCCGGGGAGGCCGGACGCCTCGTGGTAGGCGACGTTGGCGGCGACGTCCTCGCGGACGCGCTCGGTCAGCACCGCGCGCAGCTCGGGGCGGCGGGTTGCCTCCAGGCGCAGCTCCAGCAGGGCGAGATAGCCGGTGCGGAAGGAGGCGACCCGGTCGACCAGTTCCCGCATCAGCTGTACGTAGGTGTCCCGGTCGCGCCCGGCCGTGCGCTGGCGGGCGAGGGTGGCCTCGTCGGGGCGCAGCCGCTCGTAGACCCGGGCGCCCGCCTGGGTGAGCAGGTCGTCGCGGTTGGCGAAGTAGTTGGACGCGGTGCCGGCCGGGACGGCGGCCTCCGTGTCCACCGCCCGGAAGGTCAGCCCCCGGGCACCCTGCGCGGCCAGCACCTCGATCGCGGCGTCGACGAGGGCGGCGCGGCGCTGGTCGTTGCGTCTGACCATGTCACAGGCCGCCCATCGGCTCGATGTCCACCCGAACCGGCGTGCCCCACACCCGCAGCACCTCGTAGTCCGTGAACTCGTGGACGAGGCGGTACGCCATCGCCGCGTGCGGGCCGCGCAGTTGGGCCGCGATGTACAGCTCGGCCTCGCGGCGGTCGCGGCGCGGGGTGCCGCACAGCTGCCACGCCTGGCCGGTCCACTGCTCGGGCAGCCAGCGCTGCTGGGGCTGCGGCCGGTCACCCCGTACGCCGTAGCGGGACTGGACCGGCTCGGCGGCGCGGGCCGGCAGCGGTCCGCCGTTGTACTCGGCGCGGCGGGCCGTGCGGCGGCGGGTCTCGCACAGCAGGCACAGGTCCGGGGCGGCCTTGTCGACCGGCCCGTTCGGGTGCTCCGGGCAGCGGGTGCTGGGGGCCGCCGTCGTGACGCTCTCCTCCAGCTGGTCCAGCGCACGCTTCAGGTCCGCGCGGACCTCGTGCAGCTTGGCCTCCGGAGTGTCGGCGGTCAGGGCCTCGCCGTGCTCACCGAGGAGGCGCAGGGCGCGGCCCAGGGCGGTCAGCTGCGCGTGGTTCATGTCCTTCAGAATCGCACACGGCGCGGACGGCCCCGGGCCCCCGGCCGGACCGAAGGCGGCGGGCCGGTCAGCCGAGCGCCGCCGCCAGCGCCGCCCGCAGGTGACCGCCGGACTCCGCCAGCAGCCGGGTGGCCGTCGGACCGTCCACGTCGGCCAGCAGGACCAGGATCGCGTGCTTGACCTCGCCGTCGGTCGCCGTCAGGGCACGCTCGATGTCGTCGTCGGCGGCACCGGTGGCGAGCGCGACGATGCGGCGCGAGCGGGCCCGCAGCTTCTCGTTGGAGGCGCGGACGTCCACCATCAGGTTCCCGTACGTCTTGCCGAGCCGGATCATCGCGATCGTCGACAGCATGTTCAGGACCAGCTTCTGCGCCGTGCCCGCCTTCAGCCGCGTCGAGCCGGTGAGCAGCTCGGGCCCGGTGACCACCTCGATGCCGTGCTCGGCGGCGGCGGCCAGGGCACTGCCCCCGTTGCAGGCGAGGCCGACGGTCAGGGCACCGAGCGAGCGGGCGTACTCGACGGCGCCGACGGCGTACGGGGTGCGGCCCGAGGCGGAGACGCCGACCACCGTGTCGTCGGCGGTCAGCGCGAGGGCGTCCAGGTCGGCGCGGGCCAGCCCGGGGGAGTCCTCGGCGCCCTCGACGGAGGTGACCATGGCGTCCGGGCCGCCCGCGATCAGGCCGACGACCTGCCCGGGGGTGGTGTTGAAGGTGGGCGGGCACTCCGAGGCGTCCAGCACGCCCAGCCGGCCGGCCGTACCGGCGCCCGCGTAGACCAGCCGCCCGCCGCGCGCCATCCGGGCGGCCACGGCGTCGATGGCGGCGGCGATCTCGGGCAGCCGCGCGGCGACGGCGGCGGGCACGGTGGCGTCCTCACCGTTCATCAGCCGCGCGATGTCGAGCGTCGGCAACTGATCGATCTCGGCCAGCTCCGGCCGGAACGCCTCGGTGGTCAACGACTCCAACTGGGAACGGAGATCGGGGTGATGGGGGGTGGAGGTCATAAGATGCGGCCCTTTTCAACGTGCGATGCCTGTACTAACCCAGGGGCGCGGGTCTGTTTCGAGGTGCGGCTCCGCCGCGTGGGCGCGACCACCCACAACGAACCCGCAGCCACCCGCGAAGATCAAGCCCTACGGTCCCCCGCCCCCGCGCGGAGCGCCCCGTGCCGATGCGCCAACGCCTCATAGGACGCCGCCAGAGCCGGCGCAGCCGATTCGTAGATCCGCTGCGCCACCCCCACGAACAGGCAGTCCACCACCAGCAGCTGGCTGGTCCGCGACGACATCGCGGCCGGCCGCAGCTCGCTCTCCCGGGCGGTGGACGTGGTCAGCACGTGGTCGGCGTACTGGGTGACGGAACTGTCGGGGCGGCCGGTGATGGCGATGGTCGTCGCGCCCCGCTCGAAGGCGACCCGGAGCGGTTCGATGACGTCCCCCGTCGAGCCGGAGTGCGTGATCGCCAGGGCCACGTCCCCCGCGCGCAGCTGCACCGCGTTGGTGACGGCGAGGTGCGGGTCGCCCGGGGCGTGGGCTATGAGCCCTATGCGCAGCATCTTCTGGGTGAGATCCTGGGCGACCAGGTTGGAGGCGCCGATGCCGTACACGTCGGTGCGCCGGGCGGCGGCCAGTGCGGCGACGGCCGCGCCGAGCTGGACGGTGTCCAGTCCGGCGGCGGTGTCCGCGAGGGTCTGCTGCTCGTCGTAGGCCAGCTTGGCGACCACGTCGGCGATCGGGTCGTCGACCGCGATGTCCGTGGTGATGGCGGGGGCGCGGCCGGACTGCTGCTGGGCGGCCAGCCCGGCGAGCGCGAGGCGCAGGTCGCGGTAGCCGGGGTAGCCGAGCAGCCGGGCGGTGCGTACGACGGTCGCCTCGCTGGTGCCGGTCAGCTCGGCCAGGCCGGTGACCGTGAGGGCCGCGCAGCCGGCCGGGTCGCCCGCGACGGCCTCGGCGACCCGCTGCATGGACCGGGTCATCGACGGCGCCAGGGTGCGGACCTTGGCCGCGAGGGCGGCGGGCGCGGGCGGTGCGCTCCCGCCGCCGGTGGCACGGCGGCCCCCGGAGGCGGTCGCGAAAGTTTCCTTCACTTCATCGGTCACTCATGAAAGATATTTTCGTTTCGGTCCGCGGGTCAAGAGTGCGCACAATGGGTGCATGAACCCCATCAGCCCCCTGGAGCAGGCGCTGCACGCCGCGCGCGCCCTCGTGCTCGCCGACCTGGTGGCGGGCGAGGTCGCCGAACCGGACGTCGTCTCGCTGGTCGAGGAGTCGGTCGTACAGCGGCGCTGGTGGGTCGAGCAGTGGCCCGAGGGCGCGGAGTTCGTGGCCGGACTGATCGCCCAGGACGTGCAGGACGCGCTACTGGAGCGGTACGGCCGCTGGCCGCTGTGCCCGGTGTGCGGCTCCGGCGACCCGCACGCGCTGGACGTCGAGCCGGAACTGGGTCCGGACCCGCACTGGGTGTGCGGCAAGGCGGGCGTGAAGGTCGCGGCCGTCGGCTCGCTGGGCGCGGCCACCGGCGGTGCCTCCTCGTGAGGACGCTCCGGTGACCCTCTACATCGACCCGCCGACCTGGCCGGGCCACGGCCGGCTCTGGTCCCACCTGGTCAGCGACGTCTCCTACGCCGAACTGCACGCCTTCGCCGAGGTCCTGGGCGTGCCGCGGCGCGCCTTCGAACGCGACCACTACGACCTGCCCGCCCACCGGTACGCCGACGCGGTGTCCGCCGGGGCGCTGGAGGTCAGCAGCCGCGAGGTGGTGCGGCTGCTGCACGGCGCGGGACTGCGCCGCCGCAAGGGGGCCGCCTCCCGCGGCGCCCCGGGTGCTCAGCCGCGCAGCTCGTAGGCGAACTGCCCGGCGTCCTCGCCGCCCTCCCCGTCCTCCGCGCCGTCCCCGGCGATCCGGACGAACCCGGCGCGGGCGATGACGGCCTGCGACGCGGTGTTCTCCGGCTCGGTCGTCGCGAGCACGGACGTCACCGTCTCCCGCGCCAGCGCCCACGCGGACAGCGCGCGCAGCCCCTCGGTCGCGTAGCCGTTGCCCCGGGCCGCCTCGACGAGGTCGTAGCCGATCTCCACTTGGCCCTTCTCGTCCGGCGCCCCGTGGAAGCCGATGCCGCCGACCGCGCGCCCGTCCTCGCGCCGGACCAGGACGAAGACTCCCCACACCGGGCGGTGGACCCCCGTCTCGTACGCCTTCACCAGCATTCCGGCGGCGTCCCGGGTGCCCTGGAAGGGCCCGCCGTCGATCCACGCGAAGCCGCCGTCGCCGCCCGCGGCGAGGTCGGTGGCGGCGGCGGGCGTGAGGCCCTGGAGGGTGAGCCGCTCGGCCGGGATCACCAGGTTGTTGCGCCAGCGCCACTCGGTGACCGGGGCCCGGCCGGGCAGGTCGCCGCGGCCGGTGGCCCACAGCAGGGTGCGCCAGGGGTCGGTGTCGGGCCGGACGTGCGGGAAGAGCCGGGCGAGGAGGTCCGCACACCGCTCGGCGGGCGGTTCGTAGGCCAGCCCGAGACCTTCGGCGATGTCGTGCGTGTGCAGGAACACCTCGGTGATCCCCATCGCGGCGAAGCCCTCGCGGTCCGCGCTGCGGAAGGGGTACGGGTGGAAGGCCCGGACCTCGCGCGGGGTGGTGCGGACGGCGGCGGCGAGCAGCGCACCGGTCGTCTCGATGACCTGGAGGACGCCCTCGTTGTCGGCCGGGTCCAAGCCGTCGTCGCTGCCGTCCAGGGTGATCTCGAACGGCACGTACGCCTCGGTGGCGCGTCCGGCGAGCTGCCCGGCGTAGGCGATGAGATCGCTCGCGACGTGCTTCGCCGTGTACCGGCAGTCCCAGTCGAGCCGTCCGGCCCGTGTCGCGCGCCAGTCCCGGTCCGTCGCCGTGCGCAGCAGCGCGACGGCGCCCGCGACGGCCTCTTCCACCTGTTCCCCGCCCAGTGTCCGCATGCGGGGCAGGCTAGGCGCCGGGGGTGTCCGGGAGCGACAGCATTTCCAGCTCGCCGGTGAGGTTGTGGCGGGCGGTCGCCTCCCACTCCCGCCGTCCGTGCGGGGTGTGGAACAGGCCGGGCAGGCCGAGGAGTTGGCGCAGGATCGCGGCCCGGCCCTCGCGGAAGGCGTCGTTCGGCACGAAGTGGTACTCCTCGCGCACGGCCGCCGTGTACGCCGCGTACGCCGACGGCGGGGAGGCGAGGACCGCCAGGTCCGCGTCGCACAGGACCTGCCCGTCGCGGTCGTCGGCGGCCGGGGCGTGCGTCACGGTGAGCCGCACCAGCCGGGCCACCTCGGCGGTCTTCGCCGCGGACACCCCGGCCTCGGGCAGCGCGCGCTCGGCGAGGCGGGCGGAGCGCTCCTCGTTCTCGGACCGGTCGGGCCGGTAGACGGCGTCGTGGAACCACGCGGCGAGCCGCACCACGTCCACGTCGTCGGCGTGCTGGGCCAGTACGTCGACGTGGTCCAGGACCGCCGTGAGGTGCGCCAGGGTGTGGTAGCGCCGCTGGGGCTCCTGCCAGCGGGCGAGCAGATCGTCGGCGTACGGCGCGGGGTCGGGGCCGTGGGCGGCGGCTCCCGCCAGGGCGTGGGCGAAGCGGGTGCGCAGGGCGTCGAGGTCGGCCATGGGTGCATTCTTCCAGATAATGTTCGTGATAGCTTCTAACCGAAGTGTCTGCGTGCCCGGCCGGGTGGCCGGGCGGAACTCGAGAGGCGGCGGGCGGACCATGCCTCAGGCGCGCACCAGCACCCCGCGCGAGCGGTACCGCACCCAGGTGCGCGCGGAGATCAAGGAGCACGCCTGGGAGCAGATCGCCACGGCGGGGGCCTCCGCGCTCTCCCTCAACGCGATCGCCAAGCGGATGGGCATGAGCGGGCCCGCGCTCTACCGGTACTTCGACGGCCGCGACGAGCTGATCACCGAACTCATCCGGGACGCCTACCGCAGCCAGGCCGACACCCTCCGCGCCGCCGCCGAGGCCGGCGCCGACCTGGCCGGACTCGCGCACGCCCTGCGCGCCTGGGCCCTGGACGACCCGCAGCGCTACTTCCTCATCTTCGGCACCCCCGTCCCCGGTTACCACGCGCCCGACGACATCACCGAGATCGCCGCCGAGACCATGGCGGTCATCGTCGACGCCGCCGCCGCACCGCCGTCGCCGGGCGGCGGCACCGGCGGGGCGTTCGACGCCCACCTCGACACCCACCGGCAGTGGGCGGGGGACCATCCGGCGCCCGCCCCGGTCCTCCACCGCGCCCTGTCCTTCTGGTCCCGGCTGCACGGTGTGCTGTCCCTGGAACTCGCCGGGCAGTTCACCGGCATGGGCTTCGACCCCGCTCTTCTCTTCGAGGCCGAACTGAAGGACCTGCTGGGCCCCTAACGTGGAGTCCATGACGACTCCCGCAGACCTGCACGACGTACGCGACCCCGAGCTGCCCGGCCGGCTGCTCACCCTCGAACGCGACGAACTGGTGCCGCTGCTGCGCTCCCGCCCGGACGCCGACTTCACGCTGCCGGTGGCCGCGTGTCCGGGCTGGACCGTGCGCGACGTGCTGGCGCACTGCTCCAGCGCGCTGATCCGGGTGGTGGAGAAACGCTTCGAGGAAGGCGTCTTCTCACCCGAGTGCAACGACCGCGACATCGCCGAACGCGCCGACTGGAGCAACGCCCGGGTCGTCGACGAACTGGAACGCGGCATGACCGAGGCCGGCCCGGTGATCGCGCGCTCGGACGGCAGGCTGGACGCGGTGGCGCTGGGCGAGTGGGTGCACGCCGGTGACGTACGGGTGACCTTCGGCGAGCCGGGGGCGTACGCGGGGCGCGGGCTCCCGGAGGCGCTCGCGCTGCTCGGCACGGTCACCCGGGCGCGCGGTCACGTGCCGCTCCACGCCGACCTGGACGACCTGGACGAGCCCCTGAAGCTGGGCGAGACGAGCGGTGAGCGGCCGCCGGGCCGGTTCATCGGCGACGGCCCCACCCTCGTACGGCTCTACGCGGGCCGTCCCCTGGACGGAGCGGCGGGGTACGAGCTGGCCGGGGTGGAGGCGAAGGAACTGAACATCTTCGGCGGCTGAGCGGCGACGCGGGGACCCGGGCCTGCCGTCGGACGCGTAGTCTTGGATTGGACTAGACCTGTAGCAGGCCGACGAATGGGGTCCCATGAGCAAGCGTGCAGTCCTGGAGGTGATCGCCCTCGACGTCGAGGACGCGGTCGCCGCCCAGGCCGGAGGCGCGGATCGCCTCGAACTGGTCACCGACATGGCGGCCGACGGACTCACCCCGTCGGCCCCGACCGTCGCCGCGATCCGCGCCGCCGTCGACATCGACGTACGGGTGATGCTGCGGCTCGCGGACGGGTTCGCCGCCGGTGACGTCGAGCGGCTGACACGCGTCGCCGGTGAGCTGCGGGAGGCCGGGGCCACGCAGTTCGTGCTGGGGTTCCTCGACGCGGCGGGCGACGTGGACCTCGGCGCGGTGGAGCGGATCGCCGAGGTGCTGGACGGCTGCCGGTGGACCTTCCACCGCGCGATCGACCGCGCCGCGAACCGGGACGCGCTGCGCAAGCAGCTCGCGGACTTCCCGGGCCTGGACACCTATCTGACGGCCGGGGCGGCCGGGGGCGTGGACGACGGCCTGACCGTGCTGCTCGCGGAGGCGCGGCGGCGGGGGGAGCCGGGGTACGAGCAGCAGCTGCTGGTCGGCGGCGGTCTGCGGCTCGACCACGTGCCGGGGCTGATGGACGCGGGGATCGACGGCTTCCACATCGGCGGCGCGGCACGGCCCGCCGGGTGGGCGGGGCCGGTGTCGGCGGACGCGGTTTCGCAGTGGCGGCGGGTGTTGGGGGAGTAGGAGCCCCCGCAGCTAGGTGAGCTGCGGCGGCAGCCCCGTCGCGTGGGTCACGATCAGCCCCGACACCGCACGGGTCAGCGCCACGTACAGGCGCCGCAGCCCCGTCCGTTCGTCCGGCTCGCCGTCGACCACGGCCTGCGGCTCGTCCAGGACCACGTAGTCGTACTCCAGGCCCTTGGCCAGTGAGGCCGGGACCAGGGTCAGGCGGGTGGCGCGGGTGGTCTCCTCGCCGGGGCCCACGTGGCCGATCCCGGCCGCCGCCAGGGCCGCGGCCAGCTCCGGCACCCTCGCGTCGGCGGCGATGAGGCCGACCGAGCCCTCCCGCTCCAGCAGCTCACGGCAGGCCGCCACCACGTCGGCCGCCCCGCCCGGAGCCGTACGGATGTCGAAGAAGCCCGGGTTCTCGCGGATCGACGCCACCGGCGTCAGCCCCGGCGCGATGTGCGGCAGCAGCCGGGAGGCGTACGCGATGACGTCCGTCGGCACGCGGAAACCGGCCGTCAGCTCCTCGACCACCGCGTCGCCCTTGCCCAGGTGCCCCAGCGCCTGAGCCCAGCTCCGGGTCGCCCACGGCGTGGTGCCCTGCGCCAGGTCGCCCAGGACGGTCGCCGAACCGGTGGTGCAGCGCCGGCCCACCGCGCGGTACTGCATCGGGGACAGGTCCTGCGCCTCGTCGAGGACCACGTGGCCGAGGGAGTGGGTGCGCTCGATCAGGTCGGTCGCCTCGTCGATCAGCACGGCGTCGGCCGGTGACCACTTGGCGGACTTCACCGAGCGGGCCGGCTTCACCCACAGCACCGCCTTCTGCTCGTCCCCGGTGAGGATCCCCTCGGCGTGCTCGGCGAGGAAGTCCGCGTCGGCGAGCAGCCGCAGCACCAGCTTGGCCGGGTCGACCTGCGGCCAGACCGACTTCACCAGCGCCTTCACGGCCGCGTTGCGTGCCACCGCGTTCTGCACCCGGTCGTCCGGCGCCTCGCCCGCCCGCTCCATCTGCACCAGCACCGCGTGCGCGATCCGCTGCGGCAGCGCCTCGCGGGCGGCGCCGTAGCGGATGTCCCGGGCGAGCAGCTCGCGGACGATCTCCTCCAGCTCGTACACCGGCACCCGCCAGCGGCGCGAGCCGCGCACCACGACGACACCCTCGGTGGGCGGCGTGACGTGGGAGTACAGGGCCCGGCGCAGCACCTCGGCCATCCGCGCGTCGCCCTTGATCACCGCCGTCGCCGCCTCGTCCGTGCCGCGCACCTCGACGTGGGCGACCAGGTCGTCCACGGTGGCCTGGCGGACCGTCAGCTCGCCGAGGGCCGGCAGCACCTGCTCGATGTAGTGCAGGAAGGACCGGTTCGGGCCGATGACCAGCGTGCCCGTGCGGGCCAGGCGCTCGCGGTGCGCGTACAGGAGGTAGGCCACCCGGTGCAGGCCGACGGCGGTCTTTCCGGTGCCGGGGCCGCCCTGCACACAGACCGAGCCGGACAGTCCGGCGCGCACGATCTCGTCCTGCTCGGGCTGGATCGTCGCCACGATGTCCCGCATCGGTCCGACGCGGGGCCGCTCGATCTCCTGCTGGAGCAGCCTGCTGGTGGTCGCCGCCTCGGCCGGGTCGAGCAGGTGCTCGTCCTCGTACGCGGTCAGGTCGCCGCCGGTGTAGCCGAAGCGGCGGCGCAGCGAGACGTCCTGCGGGTCCTTCTTCGACGCCCGGTAGAACGGCTGGGAGACCGGCGCCCGCCAGTCGATCACCATCGGGTCGCCGTCCGCGTCGTGCACGTGCCGACGACCGACGTAGAAGCGTTCCCCTTCCCCGCCCTCCGCCTGCTCGGCGCCCGGGGCGTACAGGTAGTCGAGCCGGCCGAAGAACAGAGGGGTCTCGCTGAGGTCGGCGAGCGCCTTGATGCGCTGCTCGATCTGGCTCTCCAGGACGGCGGCGTTGACCCAGTTCGCGGTGACGTCGGTGATGTCCAGGGACTCGACGTCCTCGCGCATGGCGCGCAGCGCGGAACGGGAAGCGGCGAGGTGGGAGCGCTCTTTGGAGAGGGGGTCGTCGTGGACGGGCGTGGACAAGGGGATGCCTCCGGATGACCTGCGGTGCGGTGGGCGCGGGGCGCGCGCGGTGGGCCGACCGGTTTCCGTCCGGACGGCAGCACTCCGTGGGGAGGCGGGCAAGAGCGGAGATTCTAGGGGAGCGGACGCGGCGCGGGCCAACCGTTTTCCTCCGCCCCGCGGCCGACCCCTAGGGGATCACGTCATCCGCTCCGGGGGATGCGCTCCCTCCAGGGTCGTAGCGGAGGCGGAGGAGGGTTGGGTCCGTAGACCGATGCCGGTCGGGGGGTGGCGGTCGCACCATGGAGACATGAGCGCAGCAACCATCTCCCCCGCCCCGGCACCGGGCCGCGTGTCCGGTGCCACGCCCGTGGCCGGCAGCCACCGGCACCGGCTCGGTGACACCCTGCGCGCCGTCAGGGTGTTCGCGGGCGCCGCCTTCGACGTGGTCGTCCTCGGTGAGTACGGCGAGGAGGCCGGCGTCCGCCGCCACTGAGCGTCAGCCGAGGACCTCGTCCGCGTCCATGATCCGGTAGGCGTAGCCCTGTTCCGCCAGGAAGCGCTGGCGGTGGGCGGCGAAGTCCTGGTCGAGGGTGTCGCGGGCGACGACCGAGTAGAAGTGCGCCTGGTGGCCGTCGGCCTTCGGCCGCAGCACCCGGCCCAGGCGCTGGGCCTCCTCCTGCCGCGAGCCGAAGGTGCCCGACACCTGGATGGCGACCGTCGCCTCCGGCAGGTCGATCGAGAAGTTCGCGACCTTCGACACGACCAGCACGCTGATCTCGCCCTGCCGGAAGGACTCGAAGAGCTTCTCCCGCTGGGCGTTGGACGTCTCGCCCTTGATGACCGGCGCGCCCAGGTGCTCGCCCAGCTCGTCGAGCTGGTCGATGTACTGGCCGATGACGAGGATCTGCTGCCCGGCGAACCGCCGCACGATCGCCTCCGTCACCTTCCGCTTGGTGTCGGTCGTCGCGCAGAAGCGGTACTTCTCCTCCGTCTCGGCGGTGGCGTACGCGAGCCGCTCGGAATCGGTGAGGTTGACCCGGACCTCCACGCAGTCGGCGGGTGCGATGTAGCCCTGCGCCTCGATCTCCTTCCACGGCGCGTCGAACCGCTTCGGGCCGATCAGGGAGAACACGTCCGACTCACGGCCGTCCTCCCGCACCAGGGTCGCGGTCAGGCCGAGCCGCCGCCGGGCCTGGAGGTCGGCGGTGAACTTGAAGACCGGCGCGGGCAGCAGGTGCACCTCGTCGTAGACGATGAGCCCCCAGTCCCGGGAGTCGAACAGCTCCAGGTGCGGGTAGACGCCCTTCCGCCGGGTCGTCAGCACCTGGTACGTGGCGATGGTGACCGGCCGGATCTCCTTGCGGGTACCGCTGTACTCGCCGATCTCCTCCTCGGTCAGCGACGTGCGCTTGACCAGCTCGTGCTTCCACTGCCGGGCGGAGACGGTGTTGGTGACCAGGATCAGCGTCGTCGACTTGGCCTGCGCCATCGCACCCGCCCCGACCAGCGTCTTGCCCGCGCCGCAGGGGAGCACGACGACGCCGCTGCCGCCGTGCCAGAAGTTCTCCACCGCCTGTTTCTGGTACGGGCGCAGCGCCCAGCCGTCCTCGGCCAGCTCGATCGCATGCGCCTCGCCGTCGACGTACCCGGCGAGGTCCTCGGCCGGCCAGCCCAGCTTCAGCAGCGTCTGCTTGATCTGCCCGCGCTCGGAGGGGTGCACGGCCACCGTGTCGGCGTCGATGCGGGCGCCGACCAGCGGCGCGATCCGCTTCGACTTCAGCACCTCTTCCAGCACCGGCCGGTCGGTGGTCGTCAGGACCAGGCCGTGCGCCGGGTGCTTGGAGAGGGTGAGCCGGCCGTAGCGGTCCATCGTCTCGGCGATGTCGACCAGCAGCGCGTGCGGCACCGGGTAGCGGCTGTACTCGACGAGCGCGTCCACGACCTGCTCGGCGTCGTGGCCCGCCGCCCGCGCGTTCCACAGGCCCAGCGGGGTCACCCGGTAGGTGTGGATGTGCTCCGGCGCCCGCTCCAGCTCCGCGAACGGAGCGATGGCCCGACGGCAGTCGGCGGCCTGCTCGTGGTCGACTTCGAGGAGCAGGGTCTTGTCGGACTGGACGATCAGCGGACCATTCACGGGCGGCACCCTTTCGCGTGCGTACGGCCGGACGACGGCTCGGCCAAACGTCCAGTGTGCCTGATCGCGGGGCCGGGCCTACCGGAGACCGATGGTGATGTTGTTGATGAGCGGCCCCTCCAGCGCGGCGGCCTTGGGCGCGAGGGCCCCGAACAGCGCCGCGGCGGTGATCAGGGCGGCGACGGAGACGGCGACGGCGGAACGGGCGGTGGCGTGGGCGGCGGAACGGGCGGGCTCGGTGGTCGTGTCGCGCACGGGAGGCCTTTCGAGGAGCCGAGGGTGAGGACGGCGGGCCGGACCCGGAAGGGCGGGGGTCCGGCCCGCCGGAGGGAACGCGGTAGCGGAACGGTCAGAGGGTGAGGCCCCCGCCGAGGTCGATGCCGACCGCGGCGGCCTCGGCGGCGAACGCCGCGAGCAGGGCCGCGGTGGAGGTCAGGACGGTGGCGACACGGCGAACGGCAGTACGCATCGGGTTCTTCCTTTCGGTTGGTTTGCGGGCACCCGGTGGCTGCCCGACCGCCCGTGACCCGATGCGGAATATGAAAAAAGCTCCCTCGCAGGTGCGACTCACCCGGCGTGGCGTGCATGAACCACGGCGTACACCCGAAAGTGTGCCGCGCGTCGTACGCCGGTTCAGCCCGCGTCGTCGGCCAGCTCGGCCACGCCGGTGATCCGGTGCAGCGGGTAGGTGCGCACCTCGTCCGCCGTGTGGTCGTACGCCGTGACGAAGCCGCCCTCGACCCGGATCGGCGCGATCACGCGCTGGCTGGCGGCACCCTCGGCGTTCACGTAGCCGATCCACAGCGCCTCACCGGTCAGGACCGCCGCCTGCATCGTGGCCAGCGTCTCGGCGGCGCCCGTGCGGGGCAGCGTCCCGCCCGGCGCCCCGCCCTCGCCGCCGCCATCCTCGCCGCCGGGCCCCGGCTTGCGCGGGGTCGTGGAGGCGAGATCACCG